>ONDA01000018.1 GCA_900316475.1 uncultured Prevotellaceae bacterium | reverse complement strand
GACATTTCTGTTGTGCAAGAAATATGTACAATAAAATGAATTTTGTCGCTTTGCAAGCAAAATCCCACTAAACCCTATAGGTTGCGGATTTGAGGCTTATTCATTAACCTTTAAAAAGTTAGAATTATGAAAAAAATCATGATGATGCTTGCAGCTGCCATGCTACTGACAGCAACGACTGCCAATGCACAGTTCCGCAAGAAGGACAACAATCGTGTGCCCGACCGCTTCCACATGGGTATCCGTGGCGGTGTTACCGCTAGTACGCTGACTGGTGATAATACCGACGACATTAAGGGATTGTGGTTCCCGACCGGCGGCTTTGGCCTTGACTTCCAGGTGGCTCCAGTACCCATCTTCTTGGGACTTGGTCTGTATTATCAGAATCAGGGCTATTCGTATGAATACAGAGGCAAGACAAAGGACGTTGACGCACATTGCGTTCAGCTGCCGTTGACAGCCAGCTATCATATTAACGTGGCTCCCAACCTGTTCATCAATCCGTTCCTCGGTCCCTGGTTCTCTTATAACTGCGAAGATGTTGATAAAGACAATGATTGGAACGATGACCGTTTCGACTATGGTGTCCGTTTTGGTTGCGGTATGAACTTCGGCCGTCTGACTCTTGACTTAGGCTATGATATTGGCTTGAAGAACTGGTATGAGGGTAATAAAGATTATAGCATCCATACAGGTATCTTCTTTGCTACAATCGGTTTCAACTGGGCCGGTTCGCGCTAAATCGATCAACAAGCGATAAATCAAATCCAGACGGGAAACTTCTATTCCCGTCTGGATTTTTTTTCGACCAGGCTCACACTCTTGTAGTCTTTGGTGTTCATCTCGTAAATCAGGTAAAACCAAATGATAGCTGTTGGCAGAGCCTTCAAGGCGTAGGGCTCTAGCTGCTGTTTCCAGATGATGCGTGGGAAGAAAATGTCGCTTGTGCAGAGCGAGGTGAAGATGAATGCGTAGATGAGCAGAACCAGATTCCAACGTCCACGCTTCCAAGGAGCAGTGACATACCAGATGACGAAGCCGGTCATGCCCTTCAGATAGTCATAAAACTCATAGAGCGGCAGTTGGTTGATGGTGTTCCAGAATACCGACTTGTAAATCTGGTAGGTATCATTCTCCTTCGTCCATTTCATCAGGCCAATAATGATGGGAATCAGCGCATAGACAGCCGTGATGGTACGCCAGTCACTCCAGAAAGGATGGCGGAAGAAGGTCTGCACGTGTCTCTTCATCGTTCCCTATTCTGTATGATTATTCCCATCCCCACTGGTCGTATCTCACATCGACACCTCCTAGCAGGAGCCAGTCGGCCAGCGTCTGCTCATACTGCCGCAGCAGATAGACGGGAGCCTCCACGTGCTCACCGATGGAGACGGTCTCCCGGGCTGACGGGGCATCGGTATTTTTGATGTAATTATACACCGCCATGATGTCCTCTGGTGTAATGCCAGCATCGAGAATCATCTCTATTACGTCGTAGATGGTGAGGTCAACTTTGGCCAGCGCGTCCTGTATCTGTTGTAGCAGGTCGAAGAAACTGGCTCTGCGGGGAGCAGCCACGAAAGCACGTGCCTCGGAAGTGTTGAACATCTTGCGTAAGTCTATGCCCAAACTCTCGAGGAACTTGACCACCTTCATCAGGTTGAGGTCCTTGACAACATTGTGATAGTAGCGGTTCTGCTCGCCCTCGTAATAGAGGACGGGCCATGCCTGTACGGCGGCCATGGTCTGGACAAACCAGACTGCTGCCGAAGGCTGATGCTTCAACTTAAAGACAATGGTGTTGGTCTGCAAATTCGTCTTTCCGGGCACCAGACTAGGTGTGAAGCCTTTGCTCTTCATCCACGGGATGATGGCACGTGCGCACTTGACGGGTACATAATTGTCGTGGCGGCTGTGCTCGATGAAGTAGCGCTGCGTAGTGTCTGGTTCCCATCCGTTGGTGATTTTTATTTCTGCAAGCTTGGCCTTCAGTGCCTTGTATTCATCACTGCGCCAGTCCATATAGGCGGGCTGCAGGAGCTTGTGGAGCGAGTCGAGGTCAGACACGCCAATCCTGGAGAATACACTCTTGCTCTTTGTCTCGATGACTTCCTGCACGTGGGACGCCAGCGGCTCCTTGAAGAGGTCGTGATAGTCGATGCCCAGATGACAGTTTTCGTTGACAGAGATGAGGAACATGGCTACATCGTTGATGTCGTCGCACTGGTCTTTATCGACGTATGCTGAGTAAGCCTCCTCACAGTCGAGCATGCCGCCACCCGAAAAAGTCTTGTCGAAGGTGATGCCGCGGTCCTTGTATTCCATGTCGCGCAGTTTGGCGATGTACATGCTCTCGGTGCCGCCCTGCGAGTAGCCCATGTTGAAGAGGAAGCGTCCCTGCGGAATCTGCTTGTCGTCAAGCAACTGGCGGGCAGCCAGCAGTCCGTCAAGACAGTTGCGGGCATTGGTGTCGCCGCAGAGGTAGGCCGTCTGGTGGTCGATGGACGAGCCGTAGCCGATGTAGTCACTCATGACGATGATGTAGTTGGGCTTCAGGGGATTGGCCAGTATGCCGCTGGGCACGTCGAGTTCACCCTGCGAGGGAGCCTGCTCTGGTCCGCCGATGGTGTGGTGGTTGAAGAGGATGATGCCGTCGCAGGGTGTCGTGCCGTTGGCAATGTCGGCAGGCACCATGACGATGCCGCTGATGGTGACGGGCTGTCCGTCGCCATCCTTCGACGGGTATTCATAGACGAAGTGGCGCACGTCGCGTGAGCCCAGTGTCACCCGTTCTATCCTGGCCTTCACGGTGGTGTCACATTCCGACAGTATCTTATAGCTGTTCTGCGCCGTAGCACTCAGGCCGACGCCTGCCGTCAGCAGGGCTGAAAGTATCAGTTTTCTCATGCCTGTAGTCATTTGATGATCCGTTTATGTGTCTTCTCTCCGTCGCGCTCAATCACGATGCCGCGTGCATGGCCGTCGGCGCGGCGCCCCTGAAGGTCGTACCACGTATTGTCAGAATTCGTTAAATTCGTGTCATTCGTAGTCGTTATGCCCGTTGTCTTTCGGTCGCCCGTCTGGAAGGTGACAGCCACGGGATAGTGGTCGCCCAGCATCTTGCCGTCGTGCAGATAGCCCACGGTGTCGAGTTGATAACTGACGGCATGAATCGCGGTGCCGTCAGTAGGATTCACATACAGCACCTTGTCGAGACCCTCACCGCTCTCGAGGATATTTCCGTCAGCCTCACAGCACACGATGCCCTCGACCGGGTCGGGATACTTCCCGCTGTTCTGCAGTTCCACCCATGCGTCGTACACCTTGGCACGTCCCGTGGCCTCTATCGCGTCGATGAAATTCTTCTTGATCTGGTCGCGGCAGTAGTAACTGTTCAGGTCGCCCACGACGATGACGGGGCGCGTGTCCAAGCGGGCGAGGATGTCCTCACGCAACTGGCTCCACTGCTTCAGGCGTGCATCGCGGTCCAGGCTGTCCTTGCCCTCGCGCTCGTCGGCTGTGTCGTCGGCATCCATGTGCATGTTATAGACCACTATCTGCTGTCCGCCGCGCAGTGTCAGTTCGTAGCGGCGGAAGCCCTTGGTAACCATCTCGTCGAGCGCATGGCTGAACTTGCCGAAGTTGGCCGTCCAGGGGGTGCGGATCGTAGCGGTCAGCGTGATGCCGCTCTTCCACGTGCCCATCAAGCCGTCGCACCCGAAGCGGTGGTTCTGCAAGTGCAGGAAGTCTATCTGGCGACCATCCACTCCCACGTCGCCGCTCCAGGCGTCCGCCTGATAGTCGTCCTCCAAGGGGACGGTCAACTCCTCGTGGTAGTTGAAGTCCTCCTGCATCATCACCAGGTCGTAGCCTCGCTTCTGCAGGTAGCGTCCTATCCTGACGCTGCCACCGCCGCCGGGGCCGTCGGGGTTCACCTTGGCGACTAAAATCTTCTGCGGCAGACCGTCCACGTTCAGCGTCGCTATGCTGAACGTCTCTGCCTCCTGTGCATGGCCAGCCGTCAGACTCGTCAGCCAGACGGCAGCCATCATCCATACTTTTGATTTTTTCATATTTCTATAGGGGTTAAAATGCTAATTATTAGATGTATACTTCCCCGTGCCATTGCAGGCGGTGCAGGTATAGCGACCGTCAGGGGTCTTACCCATGCCTCGGCAGGAGGGGCATTTGCCCTCCTGCTTTAGTCTCTCGGCCTCCTTCGCCTGTTGTTTGGCACTAGGATGCGTTCCTTTCGGCTTCTGCGCTTTCTGTAATCCACTGTAAGCACTGGACTCCACAGCGTCGCTGAAAATCTCTTGGATGGTACACGAACCCAGAAAACCTATAGCGAGGATGGCGCAGGCCATCCAATGCATTGCTTTATTCATTTTTATCTATGTAATCAAGCAGATTAATGGTTCCGGCCTCTTCCTCGACATGAAGGGCAGGGACGGATTCCACCATTCTGGTCGTGCCATTGGCCTTGTCGACATAAAAGTGTACCATTGCCCCCGTATAACTGCGGAACACCACCTGATAGGCAGAGTCGGTATCTTCGCCCATCTCCACTCCCATAATGGAAGGATTACTCTCGGCTGCGCTCCAGTCGTATGCGCTGTGGCAGTAGTTGTTCACGCCCTCAAATCTCGCTCTTGGTGGCATTGCTGCCACAAGAGCAGATAAGCATGGTAGATAATACCATTGAAAAAAGAAACGCATTCTCCTTTTACTTAAATAAATTTGGCATTTCTCTCGTTTTTTCGTTACTTTGTAAGAATTCGCAATCTTTCTTTATTTAAAGGCAGTTTGGGGGATTGAGGTTTTTGAGGGTTACGAATTGGAGACCGTACTCAATTCCATGTTCTGCTACAAATTGCTTTCAATGAACACCCGATGAAGAACCACCAGCCGTTTTATGGCCCAACATCGGGTGCAAAGGTAATCATTTATTTTGAATCCACCAAAATCTATAAGCAAAATTGTACCTACTTCCATATAGGTTCCTTGCGCCAGTCGCCTGTGAATCCGTACTTGTAGATGGGAATGGTTGTGCTGTTGTCTATCAGTGAGAGCACCGCTGAACAATTTTTCATGAATTTCGGGGTGATTTGGCAGTATAAAATGGTCTGTAGGCCCCTGTTTCCGTGGTTTTGAGCCTGTGAAAGCGTTTTGTTCTGCCTGAACTGGCTCTCCGAGCATCGCGACGAGCAGGACCTTTTCGGGGATGCGATGTCCCGCTATGACGAGACGGTACGCTCGCGTGCCTGTGAATACTGGCAGCGGATGGCCAGCCTGGGTACGGTAGACAGGGCCCAGAAGATAACGAGGACGGTCTATAGCCCCTCGGAACTCAGCATCTGCGTTGCTGTTCACAAGGCTCACGATGCGGTCGTGATACTCGGTGTTCTTGTTGCATACACCTCGGCTCTACGCTCACGCTCTCGCTGCTCGTCTATCTTCTTTACCTTTGAAGCCCCTTCGTTAAGGGGCTGGCGTAAGCCGGGGATGCCACAAGAAAAAGACCGCCACGACGGACGGCCTATAATATATAAATGTGGAGAAACAAAGGGCGGAAAACCTTGCAATGCCTTTCAGAGTGTTTTCGCTAAGCCGAGAGCAGAAAAACGTGTTTTTATGCCGAGGCGAGAAAACGAAGATGAAAATCAACGTTAAATATCGGAAGTTTTTCGGACGGAGGCGACAAAAGTTCGCGGAAAAGTTGTAACTTTGCCGACGTAAATCATAAAACAAAGAAGAGTTATGGAAGATTTGGTATTGACTATCCCCATTCAGGACGCTGCCTTCGTCGAGACGCTTGCAAAGCGCATGGGCTGGACGATGCGCCGCCGTCGCACGTCCGTCGAAAGGTTCATCGAATCCTGCCCGAAGACTCCGCAGATGACCGACGAGGAAATTCAGGCAGAGGTCAACGCAGTACGTTACGGAAAATGAAGATTCTGTTCGACACCAACCTGTGGATTTCGTTCATGATAGGCAAGCGGCTCTCATCGCTGGCCGACGTGCTGTGCCGCCACGACGTGGAGGTATATGTCAGCGAGTAGGAACTTGACGAAATCCGCCGTGTCATAGCCCGCGAAAAGTTCGACAAACTCATTTCTGCCGAGACGCGCTACTACTTCTTCGAAATGGTCTATGACGTCTGCTTCATCACCGACATCACCGTCGAGGCCAAGTCCGACATCCGCGACCAGAAAGACCTCTATCTCCTTTCGATGGCCGAGAGCGTCCCTGTAGATTACATTGTCAGCGGTGACAAGGACCTCACAGACCTCAAGGAACATGCGGGCATCCCCATCCTGAAGTATTCCGAGCTGCTGGAAAAACTGAAATAGTAAATTGTGGAGAAACAAAGAGCGGGAACCGTTTGCCGAGGATGTCGACGCGGGTTCCCGCACTTTTCTTATCAAGACGAGTTATTGTTCCTTTTGATTCCAGTGGAATGTTGTTTCATATTTTCCTGTATCGCTCAATTTCTTCTTCTTTTTCATATCCATCAAGTTCAGTTTCTATAATCTCCAAAACAGTGCCGCTAATACTAAAAGTTCTAGATTTAGTCGATGGCGACATCGTAGATGAACTTGATATGATGAGATTGTTGCCATGAATGCTATAAGACGACATTGTCCCCTTCTTCCAACTACCATCATAGTTGAGATACATTTTGCAGTACATGCCGTCGGCTCCAAAGTACAAAGCTGATTGCCCATTTCCGTTCTCCTCATTTTCACTGGTTTTTACCCAGTTCCCGTTTGTTAGAGTGTACTTGATTTCTTTCTCATAAATTTTTACCCAAGAACCAATTATTGACGATGGGTTTGTGTCGGGAATACTTCCCTGTTTGTCATCGTCATCACCACCACAAGATACGAAACAAACACTCAACATTGCGACCATCATAAAGGTCAGCAAATTCCAAAAAATCTTTTTGTTCATAAACATTAATTATTAATAGTTGTGCAATATTGCCTTATCTCTGGTATGGCATCTGCACAAAATCTTGGGTACAGAAAGAGTGCAGACCCGCCATATTCCTGGTCAGGCTCACCACAAGCCCCTAATATACTATGGAGAAGTCTACACTCTATGCGTACACTCCAAATGTATATTAGGTTTTGCTCTCTACTCCGTTGCGAGGTGGTGATTCGACCAGGAAATTTGAGCAAATAAAACATCGTGCCTCCGAAGAAACACGATGCAAAGGTACAATTTTTCCGCAAATTATAAGGCAATATGCTGTGAAAGTTTCAAAAAAGATAAAATTTGGACGGTCTGACGCGGATTGGACGGAAGAATTTGGAGATTTTGAGGCGATTGTATGCAATATGATGAGGTCGCGGAGTGCGGAGAGGTGGCATCTTCATCGGAAAGTTGGAACGCTGAGTGCAGAGAGGTGGCTACTTGGTCGTTCGGAAGCGATACGGAGGACTTGGATGCGCTCATCTTCATCCTGACGGGCATGTCGGGACCAGACTTCCGCATGGCCTACCAGTTGCGGCTGGTCGACGACCTGCTACGCTACACCGACCTGCCGCTTGCGGAGGTGGCCCGTCGTTCGGGTTTCGGCTCGCACACGAATTTCTGTGTCGTCATCCGTCGGGAACGCAAGCAGACGCCCACGGAACGGCGCATGGCGTTGAGGCAGAAGGGCGATGCGGGGCGGTATAGGGTGTGAAGGGACGCCTCCCTTCTTACTCGTTTTTAAATTCCGGCTGCAAAACTACTATCTTTTCTTGGTTCCATCGCTATGCAAAATATAGCAGTTTGCGGAATCAGAAACGGGTGGTGAGAGGTGCGTCGTTATGCCCCATATTGCCTATCCGATTAACGAAGTTTAACTGGCTCCCAAGACCGTCTCGCGGGTTACGGATAAGAGACCTAATTACTTCTTTATTCCTCCCATATTTGCTTTCGGCCTAAAACTGAACTTCCTCGTTTTCCCCCGTCTTGCCTTTATTTTTCGATAGTTCTGCGTTAATCTTCGAAAATTCGTCTTTTGTTACAGACTTTTTTCGTAACTTTGCAGCCGAAACTATATATAATATCATTGTATGAAGAAAATAGCTGAGTTTTTGATGATGGCAGCCTTGACGGTGGCGATGCCCGCGAGTGCTCGTTTTAACGCCGCCAAGCAGGACGCCCCGAAAGCCCATGTCGGCATACGCGTCGGCATTGGTGCCAGTGAATATGCCAATCTGGATCGCCCCTTGGCGTTGCTGACTGCCGTCGGCGGAGTTCATCTTGATTTTAAGGTGGCGAAGGTTCCCTTCTACATCGAGACCGGCGCCTATTATATGGATATGGGAACGCGTCTCCGCGAGGGCGACCGCTGGCATTACGAGGTTTACGGCCACTATGACAACAGGTACTACGACCGCAGCTACTACCGTGACGGCCATTATTACTCGTCGGGGCGTGAGCGTTGGGACGACGGTCCGCGCTATACTATCCACAACCACTCTGTCCTCGTGCCTCTGGCCGTGAGCTACCATATCTATTTAGGCGACAAGGTCGTACTGCAGCCTTTCGCCGGCGTCTATGGTTCATACGGCTTTACCAGTAAGGACATGGATTTCGGCCTGCGCGATGGTGTCAGCGTCTCGTTTGGACATTTCAACATCAGCTTGGGTGCGAATGTCGGTTTGATTGACCAGAAGCAGAAAACGGATAAGGTGTGGGTGGAGGAGGCCCAGCACGTCTCCCTGTTCTTTGGTGCCGGTGTAAACTTTTAATTATTCTTACACCAACAAATATAAAAAGGCAGTCTTCGACAACGAAAGACTGCCTTTTTATTTGTGCTATTTCCAGTTCTTAAGTACCAGTGCCGAATTTGTTCCGCCGAAGCCGAAGGAGTTAGACAGTACGGTGTTGATTTCCATGTCCACCGTCTTCGTGGCGAGGTTCAGCGGAGCGCTGTACTCGTCGGGATTCTCGAAGTTGATGTTAGGTGCCACAAAGCTGTTCTTCATCATCAGGATGCTGTAGACGGCTTCAGAGGCACCGGCCATCCAGCATTCGTGACCCGTCATGCCCTTTGTCGACGAGATGAGCGCACGCTTGCCGTTGAACATACGGTTCAGGGCAATAGCCTCAAACTGGTCGCCCTGTGGCGTTGATGTGGCGTGGGCGTTGACGTAGTCGATGTCGTCAACCGTCACGCCAGCGTCAGCCAGTGCGCGGTTCATTGCCAGTACGCTGCCGTCGTCGCTGGGCTGTGAGATGCCGCCGCCGTTCGATGAGAATCCGTAGCCAGTCACTTCGGCAATGATGTTGGCACCGCGAGCCACGGCACTGTCGTAGTCCTCTAACAGCAAGGCCGCAGCACCGCCTGAGGGAATCAGTCCGTCACGATCGCGGTCGAAGGGGCGGCTGGCTTTCGTTGGCTCGTCCATACGCTTCGAGAAAGCCCCAAGGGCGTCGAACGTCGCCATCGAGTAGAAGTTCGTTTCCTGGGCACCGCCTACGAGCACACGGTCTTGCAGTCCTTGCTTGATGAGCAGGTAGCCAATGCCGATAGAGTGTGAGCCGCTGGCGCAGGCCGATGAAATCGTGAAGTTCACGCCGCGCAGGTGGAAGATGGTGCTCAGGTTCATGTTCACCGTTGAGTTCATCGACTGGAAGATGAGTCCTGAGCCAAGAAGTTCGGAGTCGTGCTTCTCGGCCATGATGTTGGCAGCCTCGATGACGGGTTTTGCTGACGAGTCGTTGCCGAAGATGACGCCAATCTCGTTGTTCAGCAGGAACTCCTCGTCGACGCCAGCCTGTTCGAAACACTCACGTGCAGCCATGTAGGCATATTCTGCCTCTTCCGACAGTCCTGCACGGAGTCGGCGGTGCAGCAGCTTTTTCAGTTCGGGCTTCTGCACGATACCCGTCAGTGCCGACTGATAGCCGTAAGTGATGCGCTCCTGTTCGATGCCGATGCCTGAGCGTCCTTCGTATAATGATTGTTTAACCTCCTCTAAGTTCGTTCCCAAGCACGACCAGATGCCCATGCCTGTCACCACTACTCTTCTCATAATTCTTTATTCTTCAAGTGTACAATCCTCCGTTAATTGAGATGGCTTGCCCCGTGATGTAGGCAGCCTCGTCCGATGCTAAGAAAGCCACCAGGGCCGCCACCTCCTCCGGGCGTCCGAACCGTCCGGCAGGAATCAGCTTCTTCAGTTCTGCCTCGTCTAAGTCGGCTGTCATGTCGGTAGCGATGAATCCTGGGGCGACGGCGTTCACCGTAACGCCACGTGCTGCTACCTCCTGCGCCAGCGCTTTCGTAGCACCTATCAGTGCCGCTTTAGCTGCCGAGTAGTTCGTCTGTCCGGGCAGTCCCTTCAGCCCTGAGAGCGATGCCATGTTGATGATACGGCCACCGCGTTTGCGTGGCATCATGTGTTTCAGCAGCCGGCGTGTGATGTAGAAGAATCCGTTCATCGTGGTGTCGAGCACGGTGTGCCAGTCATCGTCCGACATCATGAACATCACGTTGTCGCGACGTATGCCGGCGTTGTTCACCAGCACGGCAATATGGTCGTCAGGGTGAGCGGCCTCCCACTGTTCCATTGCGGCATCTGTCTGAGCGGGGTCAGCCACGTCAAACGGCAGCAGCTCTGCCTGGCCGCCCTCAGCCACAATCTCGTCGAGTGTAGCTTGTGCTGCCTCATGGTTGCTGCGGTAGTTAATCAATACCGGCCATCCTTGACTGGCCAATTTCCGGGCGACAGCCTTGCCGATGCCTCGGGAGCCGCCTGTTACTAATGCATATTTCATCGATTCTCAATTCAAAAACGGGTGCAAAGGTACACATTTTATGATGATTACACAAGAAAAAATCACAAAAGTTCGTAGAATTTGCAACTATTCGGGAAAATTGTTGTACCTTTGCACGCTCAAAGAAGACAACAAGTAATAATTCAACGTTTTATGAATTTATCACCTGCCTTGGAAAAGGCTTATACGAAGGAGCACCTGTCGGCACGCGAGGCTCAGGCACGAGCCGAGTGGATAGCCTGGGGTCCCATTGTATTTCAGGCTTCGCGCTTGATGCTGAAGTTTGGTATCCTTGATATGTTACGCGACAGCGACGAGGGCATGACCATTGCTGAAGTGGCAGAGCAGACCGGCTTGTCTGTCTATGCCGTGAAGGTGCTGATGGAGGCTTCGCTGTGTATCGGCACGGTACTTGTCGATAAGGACAGTGAGCGTTTTACGTTGGCCAAGACTGGTTGGTTCCTCATCAACGACCCCGCCACCCGGGTGAACATCGACTTTAATCACGACGTCAACTACGAGGGCTGGTTCCATTTAGAGGAGGCCTTGCGTGAAGGCAAGCCCGCCGGGTTAAAGCATTTCGGCGACTGGCCTACCATCTACGAAGGACTCTCGCAGCTGCCTGAGCAGGTGCAGAAGAGTTGGTTCGGCTTTGACCATTTCTATAGCGACAGCTCGTTCCAGCAGGCTTTGGAGGTCGTGTTTGCCAACAAGCCCAAGACGCTCTTGGACGTGGGCGGCAATACAGGCCGTTGGGCTTTGCAGTGCGTGGGTTACGACCCTGACGTCTTCGTCACCGTCATGGACCTGCCGCAGCAGGTGGAGATGATGGAACAGCAGACGGCAGGCAAGCCGGGTGCCGAGCGTATTGATGCTTTCGGGACCGACCTGCTTGACCGCTCGAACTCGTTTCCGACGAACAAGCATTACGATGCTATCTGGATGAGTCAGTTCCTCGACTGTTTCGGAGAGGACGAGATTCAGAGTATCCTTGAGCGTGCTGCCAAGATTATGGACAAGGACAGTCGCGTCTACATTATGGAAACGCTGTGGGATCGTCAGCGCTTTGAGCCAGCCGCTTTCTGCTTGACCATGACCAGCCTTTACTTTACGGCACTGGCCAATGGCAACTCGAAGATGTACAACACAGACGATATGGTGCGTATCATCCGTCAGGCCGGTCTTGAAGTAGAGACCATTCACGACCACTTAGGTCAGGGGCACTCTGTTTTGGTGTGCAAGAAGCGCTGAGATTTTCGAGGTGCGAGGTACGAGGTACGAGGTGTGAATTTAGAATTTTGAATTTAGAATTTAGATAATGGAAAGAACAGAAATTGAAGAGAAAGTAAGGGAGTTCCTCATTGAGGACTTGGAGATTGAAGAAGAAAAGATTGCCCCCGAGGCCCAGCTGAAAGAAGACCTCGGTATCGACAGTCTTGACTTTGTCGACATTGTCGTCATCGTTGAGAAGAAGTTTGGCTTTAAGATTAAGCCTGAGGAAATGGCCAGCGTGAAGACGCTGAACCAGTTCTGCGACTATATCCAGAGCAAGGTAGGCTAAAGGTGGAGCAACTGGAGCACGAGGCGTGGCGCGGTAGCACTCAGGGTATGCCATGGATGCACCGCTCGCTGATATGGTTTTTCAAGTATCTGAACCTGCGGTTCGTCTACCTGGGAATGGCCATCTTCGTTATACCGTTCTACATGCTGTTTGCCCATCGTGGCTATATAGTCATGTACCACTATTTTCGTCGGCGCCACGGTTTTGGCGTATGGAAGTCGTTCCGCAATGTCTATCTGAATCACTATCGCTTCGGCCAGATTATCCTCGACCGCTTTGCCACATACGCCGGTCAGCGTTTTGAGTTCGAACTCGACGGCAACGATGCCTTCCTCGAACTCTGCCACAGTCAGTCCGGTTTTATGATTCTGAGCTGTCATGTCGGCAATTATGAGTTGGCGGGCTATGCCTTCGAGGCTACTGAGAAGCGCTACAATGCGCTGGTTTACTCTGGTGAGGCCAGGGCCGTGATGGAGAACCGTAACAGGCTGTTGTCAAAGAACAATATCCGCATGATTCCCGTCAGTGAGGACATGTCGCATATCTTCTTGTTGAACGATGCGTTGGCTTCGGGCGAGATTGTCAGCATACCCGCTGACCGCATCTTCGGCTCGCCGCGTTCTGTGGAGTGCGACTTCTTGGGAGCCAAGGCCCGTTTCCCGTATGGCCCGTTTGCCATGGCCCTGCAGCGTGGTGTCCCCACGATGACCATCCTCGTGATGAAGGTGTCGGCGCATCGCTACAAGTGCTACATCCGTCGGGTGGAGGCTACACAGGGCAAGAGTCGTCAGGAGCGTGCTGCCAGTCTGGCACAGAACTTCGCCCGTGAGGTGGAGACCGTTCTGCGGTTGCACCCTGAGCAGTGGTTTAACTATTATGAATTTTGGAGTCATGAAGGAGATGAACCTTGAAACGATTGATGTGCTGACACTGTTACCACAGCGTCCGCCGTTTGTGATGATAGACCGCCTGATGCATTGCGACGAGGTGGTCACCACCACCCAGCTGACGGTGCGTCCCGACAACCTCTTTATTGAGGACGGTGGCGTGCTTAATCCGTGTGCCCTGGTGGAGAACATTGCTCAGACGTGTGCTGCCCGCATGGGCTATATCAACCAATATATATATAAGGAACGCGTGCGATTGGGTTTCATCGGTAGTGTCAAGAACCTGCAGATTCTGCGTACGGCCCATGTCGGCGAGACGCTGACCACATCCATTTCGGTGATGCTGGAGGTGATGCGGCTGACACTCGTCAATGCCACCGTGAAGGTTGGCGACGAGACCATCGTGACGGCTGAGATGAAGATAGCGTTGAGCGATATTGAGGCCAAGGAGTAAAAGGAGCAAGGGAATATGGAGAAGACAAAAGAATTACGAGCCTCGAAGGTGTTCGACGTGCGTTTCAGCGAGGTCGACTCAATGAACGTCGTCTGGCACGGCTCCTATATGCTGTATTTCGAGGATGCCCGCGAGGAGTTCGGGCGTAAGTACCAGTTGGAATACCTGCGTATTGCCGACTTCGGTTACTATGCGCCGCTGGTCGATATGCAGTTCCATTACCGCAAGCCTATCACCTACGGTATGCGTCCTCGCATCGACATCATCTACCGGCCTACGGAGGCTGCCAAGATTGTGTTCGACTACGAAATCTACAATCCTGAGACCGAGGAGCTGATGGCTACGGGCCGCTCTGTCCAGGTGTTTATGGATAAGAACTACCAGCTCGTATGGGCTAACCCCGACTTCTACGTCGCGTGGAAGAAGATGTGGGGAGTTGATAATTCATAATTGACAATTCACAATTGATAAGATGATACGAAAGATAGCTGATAACATCTACTCGCCATTAGGCGTCACGACGGCTGAGAACTATGCCGCCGTGAAGCAGGGGCGTAGTATGCTTCGCAGCTATCCTGCGGGTACGATGGACTTGCCCGAGGCGTTTACAGCCTCGCTTTTCGACTGGGGTAGGGTAGAGCCGTTGGACGGCTATACGCGCTTCGAGCGCATCGTCATCCAGTCCGTTGGCCGCGCTTTGGCGCAGACCGACATCGATGTCCACTCCGACCGCGTGCTCTTCGTACTGTCTACCACGAAAGGCAATGTCGAACTGCTCGACTCCCGTTCGCAGCAGTTCCCCGCCGATCGCGTGCTGCCTGGCGTTGCCGCCCGTGTCGTTGCCGCCTATTTCGGTTTCAACCGCCAACCGTTGGTAGTCAGCAATGCCTGTATCAGTGGCCTGTCGGCTCAGATTACCGCCATGCGCCTGATAGAGAGTGGCGCCTGCGACGTCGCCGTCGTCTGCGGTGCCGACGTGCAGTCGCGTTTCATCATCAGCGGCTTCGGCTCGTTCAAGGCCCTGTCACCTATGGAGTGCCGTCCGTTCGACATCGAGCGGTTAGGACTGAATCTCGGCGAGGCCGCCGCAACCGTCATTTATGAGAGGAGTGAAAAAAGAGGAGAGAGGAGAGAGGAGAGAGGAGAGAGAATTGAGGAAAGAGGAGAGAGGAGAGAGGAGAGAGAAGAGAGAATTGAATGGTTTGCCGTCCGTGGCGCTGTCCGCAACGACGCCTTCCATATTTCCGGTCCGTCGCCGAAGGGTGAGGGGAGCTACCGCGCCATCCGTGCCGCCCTGGGCGATACACCAGCCGACGAACTGGCGTTCATCAATGTCCACGGCACGTCGACGATGTATAACGACGAGATGGAGTCTGCAGCCATCGACCGTGCCGGTCTGCTCGACGTCCCCGTCAACTCACTGAAAGGCTATTACGGTCATACCATGGGGGCAGCCGGTGTCTTGGAGACCATCCTGTCGATGGCAGCTGTCGACGACGGCTGTATCCTTGGCACCCGTGGCTACGAGGAGTTGGGCGTGTCCCATCGTGTCCGTGTCTCCGGCCAGCATGCTGCCACCACGAAGCAGTCGTTCCTGAAACTGTTGTCGGGCTTTGGCGGGTGCAATGCCGCCATGCTGTTCAAGAAAGGAGGTGCCCAATGACTGTCGCAGGATGGGTGAAGATAACGCCGACGGGCGTGGTGGTCAACGGAGAAACGTTGACCACAGAGGCCCGGGGGGCTGCGCTGTTGACCGAGGTCTACCGTGCGCATGTGAACGACTATCCTAAGTTCTTCAAGATGGACGAACTGTCGAAGCTGGGCTTTCTGGCCACCGAGCTGCTGCTACAGGCTGCCGGCGACCGCCATGCCGACAGCGACGACCGTGCCGTCATCCTCTTCGGGCGCAGCGGCTCCGTCTGTAACGACCGTAAGTACCAGCAGACCATTGAGCAGGCGGACGACTATTTCCCCAGTCCCTCCATCTTCGTCTACACCCTGCCCAACATCGTGACGGGCGAGATTGCCATCCGCAACCACTATTACGGTGAGACAGCTTTCTACCTGCTGGCCCACCGCGACGAACAGCTGATGCGTCAGACCGTAGAGGCCGCTTTCCACGACGGCACCACCCGCAGTGCCATTAGCGGCTGGGTCGATTGTGAGCAGGACGACCAGTTTGAAGCTTATTTGGAATTAATCATCAAAGAATAATAAACAGTAAATACAATGGAAGATTTAGTATTAGAACTGAAGAAACAGATTATTGAAGTGTTGAACCTTGAGGACGTACAGCCCGAGGACATCGAGAACGATGCCCCTCTCTTCGGCGAAGGTCTGGGCCTCGACTCTATCGACGCCTTGGAACTCATCGTCATGATGGAGAAGAACTACGGCATTAAGATTAAGGACCCCTCGGCAGGCAAGGAAATCTTCAAGTCTATCAATACGATGGCAGAGTTTGTCAAGGCTAACCGTACTAAATAAGATTGAAGACAGAACGGATGGAACCGATTGTGATTACCGGAGCCGGCATCGTCTCAGCTATTGGCATCGGCAAGACAGAGACTTTGGATGCCCTGTGCTGCCAGCGTACGGGTATTGCCCCGTTACACTATCTGAAAACCGCTCATCGCGAGTTTCCTGTGGGCGAGGTGAAGCTGAGCGACGACGAGATGAAGCAGCGCCTGGGCATTACGTCTGAACCGACCACCCGTACTGCCCTGATGGGTATGATAGCTATGGACGAGGCACTGGCTCAGGCCGGGCTTCAGGACAGGGGCGATGCCGTCGCCTTTGTCAATGGCACTACCGTGGGCGGTATGGACAAGAGCGAGCAGTATTACTTAGACTACTTGGAGAACGACTCGCGCAACGACTACATCCGCACCCACGACTGTGGTGCAACCACCGAACTGATAGCCCGCCGCTACGGACAGCTGTTCTCGATGTGTACCAGCATCTCCACGGCCTGCTCGTCGGCAGCCAACGCCATCATCCTTGGCGCCAACCTCATCCGCAGCGGACAGACGCAGATAGCTGTTGCCGGTGGTTCGGAGTGCATCACGAAGTTCCATCTTAACGGCTTCAACTCGCTCATGATTCTCGACCATGAGCAGTGCCGGCCTTTCGACGATACCCGTGCAGGACTGAACCTCGGCGAGGGTGCCGCCTTCCTGGTCATCGAGACCTTGTCGTCCGCACGTCAGCGTGGCGCTACCGTCCTGGCAGAACTTAGCGGCTATGGCAACGCCTGCGACGCCTTCCACCAGACGGCCTCCAGCGACGACGGCGAAGGCGCTTTCCTCGCTATGCAGAAAGCCCTCCGTATGGCCGGTCTTCAGCCCCAGGACATTGCCTACGTCAATGCCCACGGCACCGGCACTCCCAACAACGACGTCAGCGAGAGTCAGGCTTTGAAGCGCCTCTTTGGCGAACAGATGCCGCAGGTGTCGTCAACCAAGGGTATGACGGGTCACACCACCAGTGCCTCCGGCTCCGTCGAGACCACCATCTGTCTGCTGGCCCTTCAGCACCAGATTGTCCCCGCCAACTACGGCTGGAGTAAGCCGATGGCCGACGGTATCGTCCCGGCTACCGATACGACGCCGCTGCGCCCGTTGTGCCATGTGATGTGCAACTCCTTTGGCTTCGGCGGCAACGACTCCAGCATCATTATCTCTAAAGTCTAATGAGCGTTATGAGTGATATGAGTGATATAAGAGTTTATATTAAGGCCGCCACACAGATTTCTATGCAGCAGCCGCTCTCCGAAGCGTGGATGACCGCTCCCGTTGAGCATACCGAACCCTACGTCCGCAGTCTGGACCCAAACTTCCGTGACTGGCTGAACCCTTTGGAGTCGCGCCGTATGGGTAAGATTCTGAAGCGCGCCTTGGTGACGGCACAGAAGGTGATGCACGACAGCGGTGTGCAGCAGCCCGATGCCGTCATTACCGGCACAGGCTTAGGCTGTATCGAGAATACCGAACTCTTCCTCGACCAGCTTTGCCGTGAAGGTGAGGAGATGCTCAAGCCCACCTACTTTATGCAGTCTACCCATAACACCATCTCGTCGCTCATCTCCATCCACGACCACCTGCACGGCTACAACACCACCTATAGCCATAAGAGCGTGTCCTTCGACTCCGCCTTGCTCGACGCTTTCACCCAGCTGCGCTTAGGCGACATACAGACGGCTTTAGTGACGGGCAACGACGAGATGACGCCCTCCTACTTCAGCATCCTGCAGCGTGCCGGCTATGTCGGACAGCCCGGACAGGTTGCCGCCGGCGAGACGTCGGTAGCCATGATGCTCACCACCGACCCTGCCGATGCCCTCTGCGAGATAGAAGAGGTGAGCATGTCCGTCAGGGGTGTTCAGCAGCCGTTTGCTCCCGCCGACCTGTTGATGCTGGGAACCAATGGCGTGCCTCAGAACGACCAGCTATACCGCGAGGTGGCTCAGCAGATGCCAGGAGTAGAAACGTTCGAATACAAGCGCCTCTTTGGTGAGAGCTATACCGTTTCAGGACTCGGTGTCTATGCTGCCGCCCATCTGCTGAGTCAGGGCCGTGCCGGTCGTGTGCTTTTCGTCAACCATAGCGATAACCTCAACGTGACTTTCGTCACACTGAAAACAGTCTGACACCATGCGCCTGCTGCTTATATCCATCGTTCAGTCCATCCTGCTTTGTAGTGGACAGGTACTCCTGAAACTGGCTTTGCAGCGCATGGGGGCGTTCTCGTGGACGCTCGACTTCTTAGAGCGTAACCTCACCAACTGGTGGTTCCTCGGCTGTGGTATCTGCTATGCCTGTGCTACCGCCCTGTGGCTTTATATCATCAAGACCTTTCCGTTTTCAATGGCCTATCCGATGGTGTCGCTCAGCTATATCTTCGGTATGTTTGCTGCCATCCTCGTCTTCCACGAACAGGTGCCCCTCATCCGTTGGGCGGGAGTCCTGCTCATCATGGCCGGCTGCGTACTGATAGCGAAATAAACAGGGGAGATTTTTACCTCTTAATAAATAATTATGTACAAATCATTATTCAACCAGCGCAAAGCCATCCGTTTCCGCCAGTTTACGCGGAAAGGGTGGGCACTCTTTGCCTGTCTGGGACGCGTCGTCACCATCGGCGTGTTGAGTGTGGCGACACTGGAGTCGGCTACGGCTGCCCACCGCCATGTCAGCACCGATGAGCAGCAGAGCGACAGCACCCAGACTGCCGACAAGGAGGCAACGCTCGACGACGTGGAAGTCACGGGCTCACGCGCTCCGCTTGCCGTTGGGCAAGCAGTGAGAATGGTCACTGTACTGTCGCGCGAAGACATTCAGGCGGCGCCAGTACAAAGTATTAACGACTTGCTGAAGATGGCCTGCGGCATCGACGTGCGCCAGCGCGGCCCTATCGGTGCGCAGACGGATGTCGGCATCAGGGGCGGTAGCAGCGAACAGATTGCCGTCTTGCTCAATGGCATCAATATCTGCGACCCGCAGACGGGGCATAACGCCTTCGACCTGCCCTGCGACCTTGCCGATATTGTGCGCATCGAGGTGCTCGAAGGGCCGGCGGCCCGTGTCTATGGCACCTCGTCGCTCGTCGGCGCGGTGAACATCGTCACGAATGCTTCCCACGGTCTTAACGCCCGTCTCGAAGGAGGCTCCTTCGGCTATCTGTCGGCTGCCGTCAGTGCAGCGATGGCTCAGCAGGGCGTCAGTGGCTCCTACACCCGTTCCGACGGCTATCAGCGGGCCCGTTCCGGGGCGCTGAATAGCGACTACACTGGCGGTAAGGCTTTCTATCAGGGCAGTTATGCCAGCGACGATGTCCGGCTGAAGTGGCATGCCGGCCTCTCTGCCAAAGGCTACGGTTCGAACACGTTCTACAGTGCCAAGTACGACGAGCAGTACGAGCATACCACCAAGCTCTTTGCAGCCTTACAGGGCGATGTTAAGGGCATCCGTCCTGCTGTCTACTGGAATCGCGGCTACGACCGATTCGAACTGATACGCGGCCAGGAAGTGCCCGTTCCTTTCAACCACCATCGCACCGATGTGTTTGGCATCAACCTGAACGGCCACTTCGACTGGCTCTTGGGACGAACAGCCTTGGGAGCCGAGTTCCGCAACGAAGATATTGTCAGCAGTGCCCTTGGCGAACCGCTGCACAATCCTGATGGAAACTATGTGTCGGGACTGAATCGCTCCAACCTGTCGTTCCACTTGGAGCATAATCTTCTCTTCCGCCAGTTGACGCTGTCGGCAGGCTTTATGGCCGTCAAGAACACGTGGAACGAAATGCCCTTCACACTCTATCCCGGCATCGATGCCGCTTGGCGCCTTAGCCGCCATGTGAAGGTCTATGCCTCCTATAATTCGTCGCTGCGTATGCCGTCGTTCACGGAACTCTACTACAGTGTGGGAGGCCACAAGGCCGATAAGTTCCTCAAGCCCGAGGAACTGCGTGCCGTTGAGGGCGGCGTGCAATACCAGTCGCCCGTCCTCACGGCCAAGGCTTCCCTCTTCCATCACCACGCCCGTAACCTCATCGACTGGGTGATGGACACCCGTGCCTCTGAAGCCGTCTGGCAGAGTGTCAACCACACCCGTGTCAACACCTTTGGTCAGGAAGCCAGCGTCGATGTCCGTCTGCCGTCGCTCACCATTGCCGTGGCCTATTGCCACCTGCACCAGAGCAAGGACGAGGCCGATTATCTGCAGTCGCGATATGCCTTGGAGTATCTGCGCCATAAGTTGACGGCCCGGTCGCGGCTGCAACTGTCGGAGCGTCTTGCACTGACGCTGGACTACCGCTTCCAGGACCGCACCGGCACATATACCGACACCCAGGGCGAGGTGCAGGCTTACCACCCTTACTCCCTCGTCGACGGCCGTATAGACTGGCGCCTCCATCCCTGTACCTTCTATGTTGAGGTCAACAACCTGTTGAACCATCGCTATGTAGACTACGGCAACGTTCCCCAGCCGGGCCGCTGGCTCATGTTCGGCTGCACGGTCAAGGCATTCTGAGGCGTCGCCATCAAACAATTTATCAATGACCCACACCTCTTACACCTGGCACTTAACAACTTGATTTCCAGTGTACTTTTTAGGTGGTGGTAGTCGCACCAGTGGTCGCACCAGAGGTGACACCAACCATGGCACCTGAGTCGGAAAAATCTCACGGCCTCTCGTAAAAATCTCACGGCCTCTCGTAAAAATTTCACGGCCTCTCGTAAAAATTTCACGCCGTGAAATTTTTCTCAGAGGCCGTGACGTTGTTCAGGTTCAGGTGCGACCACTGGTGTGACTATTGGTGCGACCACCTTACGGAAAAACCACGTTGAAATTCAGTGAGTTAAGTGCCAGGTGTAAGAGGTGTCACCTATGGTTTCTGTTGACAGGCGAAGCCGTCGCCGTTACCAGATTCTGGTTCTGTTGTTCGGTGCGAGGTAGAGCTATCCATAGGGAGAAGTGAGAGGTTAGAAGTTAGAAGTGAGAGGTGAGAGGTGTGAAGTGAGAGGTAATGGCAACATAATCGCCAAGTGGAGGGGCTGATTGGAAAATTTTGCATCCAAAATATTTGTTGCGGTTTTTTGGTAGATGTTTATAAATCTCAAAAGACGGCACAAAAACACGCAAATTTTTTGAATATCGCAAAAAAAACATTACCTTTGCACCCTCTTAATTAAGAAAAAACTGTCTATGAAGAAGATAACAGGGCTTTTGCTGTGTCTGCTGCTGACGCTGACGGCACAGGCTCAGAGCCTGAAGAAAGTTGATGCAGCCAGGCAGCGGCAGCTGATAGAGCGCATTAACCGCTCGGCGGCAGGCATCACGACGCTTGAATGCCGGTTTACGCAGGTGAAGACGCTGCGCTTCCTGAACGACAAGATGACGTCGTCGGGGCGTATGCTCTTCATGGCCGATGGCGGACGACTGCGCTGGGAGTACCAGCAGCCTTATCAGTACACGTTCGTCATCAACGGCGAGAAGGTGTACATCAAGTCGGCCCGCAACACGCAGACCATAGACATCCGCCAGAGCCGCCTCTTCCAGAGCATTGCTGAGATGATGATGAACTCGGTGACGGGCAAGAGCCTGACGTCGTCAGCAGATTTCGGCTGCACGATGTACAGTGGTGGCGACGAGTGGGTTGCCCAGCTGACGCCGAAACGTAAGGAGATGAAGAAAATGTTTAAAGAGATACGCCTGCACTTCAGTGCGCAGCAGCAGATGGTGACGCAGGTGGAGATGACTGAGCCGTCGGGCGATACGACGGTGATTACCCTGAAAGACGTAAAGACCAATGGCCGTATTGATACGAAGATGTTTGCTGCTCAGTAGTCTGCTGACGGTGGCCCTGTTGGCTGAAGCGGCCGATTGGCTGCTGCCGCTGTCGGGTCGTCAGCAGTATGCTGTTCAGATAAATGCCCGCGGTGCCGAACTGACGGGCATCTGCATCATTAAGACCGACTCGGTGGGCGAGAGCCGTGGGGCGATTGTCAACGAGTTCGGCATCCACGCTATGGACTTTACCCTCTCTGCCGACCGCCGCAAGGTGAAACTGCAGAACGTGATGCCTCAGATGGACCGCTGGTATATCCGCCGCATCGTGCGCGGCGACCTGAAGGCGCTGTTTAACGAGACACGAGGTACGGGGTGCGAGGTACGAGGTAGGCGCCAGGTGACGGTCGAGGAGGACGGTACGGTGGTGCTGACGAATACGAAGTATAAACTAAGATACAGTTTTAAGCAAATAGATGATACTGAAAGATAGTATGTTCACCGTCACGGGCGGAACACTCGATAAGGTGGCCGTCAGGCTCAATGCCAGTCACACCATCTACCAGGCCCACTTCCCTGGCAACCCCATCACGCCCGGCGTCTGCATCGTGCAGATGATAGGCGAGCTGTTGGGCGACCGCTGCGGACGCCGTCTGTCGTTGAGCAAGATTGTGAACCTGAAGTTTGTGGCGCCCATCTCGCCCGTCGAGACGCCTGACATCGTCGTGGACTTTACGTCGGTTGACGACACGACGACGGAATGTAAGGCCAAGGGCACCATCATGGCCGGTGAGCAGTTGTTGACGAAGTATTCTTTGGTGTTCAAGTAGTAAGGAGTAAGTAGTAAGGAGTAAAGGGAGTAAGTAGTAAGGAGATGGAGAGTGTCAGGCAGGTGATGAACGACCGCAAGGTCTGCGTGGTGATTCCTACGTACAACAACGCGGGGACCATCTGCGACGTGGTGCGGCGCGTGGCTGCGCTGACAGAACATATCGTGGTGGTGGTCGACGGCTGTACTGACGACACGCGCCAGCGCCTGGACGAGCTGAAGGACCTGCCGCTGCAGGTGGTGGACTACGCCGAGAACCGCGGCAAGGGTCACGCCCTGCTCATGGGTTTCAAGCACGCCATCAACCGAGGCTACGAGTACGCTATTACGCTCGACAGTGACGGCCAGCACATGCCCGAAGACATTCCACAGTTCGTTGAGGCGTTAGTGGAGCATCCCGAGGCCCTCATCGTCGGCGCCCGCAACCTGCAGGCCGAGAATATGCCTGGCGGCAACACCTTTGCCAATAAGTTCTCAAACTTCTGGTTCAAGGTGCAGACGGGCGTCAGTCTGCCCGATACGCAGACGGGCTACCGCCTCTATCCGCTCAGACGGCTGTCGGGCGTACATTTCATCACGTCGCGCTACGAGGCCGAACTGGAGTTGCTGGTCTTTGCCGCATGGGCAGGTGTCAAGCTGGTGTCGGTGCCCGTTAGGGTGTACTATCCGCCTGAGGGTGAGCGTGTCACACACTTCCGGCCGTTGGCCGACTTCGGACGCATCTCGCTGTTGAATACGGCGTTTTGCGTCGTAGCTGTTTTCTATGGATGGCCAAAGGCGCTGTTGAGGAGAATTAGAAAATTGAAAAGTTAGAAAATAGATGGTCAAGGTATTTTTCGGCATATACACATTCCTTTCCGCCCACCGCTGGTGGACGGGTGGGGGATTGGCCCTCTTGCTGGCCGTTATGCTGACCTTGGCCCTCCGCATCAGTTTCGAAGAAGACATTGCACGCTTCCTGCCTCAGGGCGAGGAGCAGCAGGACTACCGCGAGGCCGTCGAACAGCTGTCGAGCCAGAGCCGCATCGTCGTCGTCTTCACGGGGCAGAAGGACTCGGTGAAACAGGCGATGGACACCTTCGGGCAGCATTTCGAGGCTGTCGACACGGCGCAGACGGTCAGCGACCTGCAAGTGACCGTCGACGAGACCCAGATGCTCGACGTGCTGACCTTTGTCAGCGAGCATGCTCCCTACTATCTCATGCCGACCGACTACCAGCGTATGGACTCGCTGCTGGCACAGCCCGGCTATGTGGCCGAGCAACTTGCGGCCGACAAGCAACTGCTACTGTTGCCTACCGGCGGCATGGCCACAATGACGCTGGCCAACGACCCGCTGCAGCTGTTTGCACCCGTGATGGGGCGTCTGCAGCAGCTGGGACGCAGCAGCCATTTTGCCGTCGACGAGGGCTATGTCTTTACTGCCGACGGCCGTCACGGTCTGGCATTCCTGACATCGCCATACGGCACAAGCGAGACCGCACATAACGCCGAACTCTCGGCGATGCTCGACGAGGCGATGGCTCGCACCGCCAGCGACTGCCCCTCTGTCAAGGTGTCAGCCGTCGGCGGACCCCTGATAGCCGTCAGCAATGCCACCCAGATCAAGCACGACTCGATGCTGGCCGTCGCCATCTCCGTGGTGCTCATCCTCGCGCTGTTGCTGTGGCATTACCGCCGTCTGTACGAACTGCTGTGGATAGCGGCCTCATTAGGCTTCGGCTGGCTCTTCGCCATTGCCGGCATGTCGCTGTTGCGCGACAGCATCTCCATCATCGTCATCGGCATTGGCAGCGTCATCATCGGCATTGCCGTCAACTATCCCCTGCACTATCTCGACCACCTGCGCGAGACCGGCGACGGCAGTCAGACGCTGCGCGACATGGTGCCGCCACTGCTTATCGGCAATGTCACCACCGTCAGTGCCTTCCTCTGTCTGTTGTGGCTCGACGCCGCCGCACTCCGCGACTTAGGACTCTTCGGCGCACTGATGCTCGTCGGTACCATCCTGTTTGTGCTGGTGGTGATGCCGGTATTCTTGAAGCGCGAGGTACGGGATTCGGGAGAATCGAGGTGCGAGGTACGAGGTACGAGGTACGAGAATACTCTGCTGCGGAATAATCTGTGGCAAGGTAATCTCGCACCTCGTACCTCGCACCTCGTACCTCGAAATCTCGCACCTCGTACCTCGCACCTCGCACCTCGAAACCTCCTCCTCCCTCTCCTTCTCATCCTTACCCTCGTCCTCGGCTACTTCAGCCTGCAGACCTCGTTCGACAGCGACCTGCGCCACATCAACTACATGACCGACCAGCAGCGGCAGGACCTGGAACTGCTGGCACAGCTCTCGGAAGACATGCCGGCGGAGATGGCCGACATGATGCCTTCGGCTGACACCCAGGAGCAGCGTCTGCAGCTGTGGAACGACTTCTGTCAGCGCCATGCGGGACTGGCCGACAGTCTGCTGGCAGAGGCCAGCCGTCAGGGTTTTGCCGACGGCGCCTTTGAACCCTTCCTGACGCTGATGACCGGCAGGCTGCAGCCGCAACAGGCCGATTACTTCGCCCCTGTCAGCCAGTTCTTAGGCGGACAGCATCTTATCAATGCCAAGAACGTCGGGGCGCAGCTGGTAGAGATTCTGCAAGACTCGTTCAACTACGTCAGCTTTGTCTGCGGTTTCGTCGTCTTCGTCTTCCTCTGGCTGTCGTTCCGCCGGTTGGAGCTGGCCCTGCTGTCGTTCCTGCCGCTGGCCGTCAGCTGGCTGTGGATTTTAGGACTTATGCAGCTGTTGGGCATCCAGTTCAACATCGTCAACATCATCCTGGCTACCTTCATCTTCGGTCAGGGCGATGACTATACCATCTTTATCACCGAGGGACTGGTCTACGAGCACGCCACAGGCAGACACCGTCTGCAGAGCTATCGCCGCAGCGTCATCCTCTCGGCTGTCATCATGTTTATCGGCATCGGTACGCTGATTCTGGCCCGCCATCCGGCCTTGCACTCGTTGGCAGAGATTACCATCATCGGCATGGGTACGGTGGTGCTCATGGCCTACTACCTGCCGCCGATGGTGTTCCGGTGGCTGGTGCGAGGTGCGAGGTACGAGGTACGAGGTGCGAGGTGCGAGGTGCGAGGTACGAAGTGCGAGGTGGCCCAAAAACTCCCCATTACGTTAGGACGGGTGCTGCGGTCGCTGTTTGCCATGGGCTTCTTCCTCGTCTGTATGTATCTCTTCGTGCTGCCCTACACGTGGCTGTATTTCCATATTGGCAAGGACACGGAGGAGCACCGTTTGAAGTATCACCGCCTGCTGCAGCGCCTGTCCGACTTCGTCATCCGCCGCGTGCCTGGTGTGAAGTTCTATTTGGAGAACAGGGTAGGCGAGACCTTCGAGAAACCGGCTGTCGTGGTGAGCAACCACCAGTCGCACCTCGACCTGATGTGCCTGATGATGCTCACGCCGAAAATCGTATTCCTCACCAACGACTGGGTGTGGCACAATCCCTTCTACGGTATGGTCATCCACCGTGCCGAATACTACCCCGTGAGCAATGGTATAGAGAACCACGTAGAACAGTTGCGCGGTCTCTACGAGCGCGGCTACAGCATCTGTGTGTTCCCCGAGGGAACTCGCTCGGAGGACTGCTCCATCCTGCGTTTCCATAAGGGCGCCTTCTATTTAGCACAACAGCTTGGTGCCGACATTCTGCCCGTCTTTCTGCACGGCGTGGGCCATGTGTTGCCCAAGCGCGACTTCCTATTGCGCCGTGGACGTATCGATGTCGAGGTGGGCCGTCGTATGTCTGTCGGCCAGTCGCCGCTATTGCAGTTCACCCGCGGGATGCGCCACTACTATCAGACGCACTACGATGAGATATGTCAGCGGATAGAGACCGACGCCTACTGGGCGCCCTACCGCAAACTCGAGAATTATTATAAGGTAATAACCGGTTAAATCGTCAATAAATAGTAAATCGAAATTGTCAAATAGTAAATCACATAGGGTTGTCATCATTGGCAGTGGCTTGGGAGGCCTGTCGTGCGGCTTGATACTCAGCCGGGCGGGCTACGACGTCACCGTGCTGGAACAGGGCACGCAGCCGGGCGGCTGTCTGCAGTGCTTCACCCGTCGCGGCGTGAAGTTCGAGACAGGCATGCACTTCATCGGCTCTGCCGACCGCGGTCAGGTCTTGGAACGCCTGCTGCACTATCTCGGTGTGATGGACGACATCAGCCTAAGCCGTCTCAACCCTGCGGGCTATGACATCATCTCGCTTCAGGGACAGCTGTTCCGCATTGCCAACGGCCGCGAGCCGTTCATCGAGACGCTGGCCAGGGACTTCCCCCATGAACGCGACGGGCTGAACCGCTACTTCGACCTCGTAGAACAGGTGGCACAGGCCTCGTCGCTACACTCCCTGCGAGTGGCCGACAGCGACACCACGCCGCTGAACACCGAGTACCAGCTGCGCAGTATGAACGACGTGCTGGGCGAGGTCATCGGCGACCCGCTGCTGCGCGACGTCCTGGTGGGCAGTCTGCCCCTCTATGCTGCCGAGCGCGACAAGACACCGTTCTCTACCCACGCCTTCATCACCGACTTCTACAACCAGAGTGCCTTCCGCATTGTCGGCGGCAGCGACAAGATAGCCGCCTCGCTGGTGCGCTCCATCAGGGATGGCGGCGGACAGGTGCTTTGCCGCAAGCAGGTGACACATATCGACTGCGACGACACGAAGGCCGTCGGCGTCGTAACGGCCGACGAGACCTACTATCCCGCCGACATCGTCATCGCCGCCGTACACCCTGCGCGGTTAGTGGAGATGTGCGACTCGTCGCTGCTGCGTCCCGCCTACCGCCGCCGTGTACAGTCGCTGCCCGAAACTGTCGGCGGCTTCAGCGTCTACCTGCGCTTCAAACCGCAGACCGTGCCCTATATGAACTACAACTTCTACGGCTATCACCAGCCGTCGCCGTGGGACTGTGAGCGCTATACCTCTGAAGATTGGCCGAAAGGCTACCTCTATATGCACTTTTGCAGCCGCGAACAGCAACAGTGGGCTGAGGGGGGCGTTATCCTGAGCTATATGCAGTGGGACGAGGTGAGCCGCTGGCAGGGCACGCGCATCGGGCATCGTGGCGAGGACTACGAACAGATGAAGCACGAACGGGCTGAACGGCTTATCGCCGCTGTATGCCGTGACTTCCCGTTGCTGCGTGAGGGGCTGGCCGGCTATGAAACATCAACGCCACTGACCTACCGCGACTATACCGGTACGGAGGGCGGCTCGATGTACGGCATCGCCAAGGACATCAACTTAGGCCCTGCCGCCCGTGTGCAGCACCGTACAAAAATACCCAACCTGTTGCTGACAGGACAGAACATCAACTCGCACGGCATCCTGGGTGTACTCGTCGGCACCGTCGTCACTTGTTCGGAACTGCTGACATCGGAACGCATCTTTAACGACATCATAAAAGCTAACACATGAACAGACAGACAATCATCATCATCGGTGGAGGACTCGGAGGACTCTTCACTGGCGCACTCCTGGCAAAGGAGGGCTACAGTGTGACAGTCGTAGAGAAGAATACCACGGCGGGAGGCGGATTGCAGACCTTCAAGAGGGCAGGCGTCTCGTTCGACACGGGAATGCACATGCTCGGCGGCTTGCGGCCGGAGGGCAGCGTCCGGAAAATCTGTCACTATTTAGGCATTGACAGCAGGCTAGAACTGCTTCCCTGCGATGCCGACTGTATGGACAGCATCATCATGGGAGAGGACACCTACCGCGTGCCAGAGGGACGCGAAGCCTTCACAGAATACTTTGCACA
Source organism: uncultured Prevotellaceae bacterium (assembly GCA_900316475.1). Lineage (GTDB taxonomy): Bacteria > Bacteroidota > Bacteroidia > Bacteroidales > Bacteroidaceae > Prevotella. Next base: position 71,766 of record ONDA01000018.1, on the reverse strand, counting down.
GAGGTTTCCCGACGAAGCCGACAACGTGCGACGGTATGTGGAGGCACTTTACCAACTGGCCGACGAGGTGGACTTCTTTTATCTCCGCACGGGTAAGGACGACCTTTTCAGTCACAGCGAGAAGTTCCTGTGGTCGGCAAGCGACCTTATTGCCTACTATATTAAGGATGAGCGGCTGCGCGACGTGCTGGCCTATATGAACCCTATGTACGGCGGTGTGGCTGGTCATACGCCAGCTTATATCCACGCCCTGATCAACGTGTTGTATATCAGCGGACAAGACCGCTTCGTCGGCAGCAGCCAGCAGATGGCTGACGCCTTGGTAGATGTCATCACGCAGGGTGGGGGGCAGGTCGTCACAGGACAGCGCGTCACGCGTCTGCACATCGACAGCGAACGCCGCTGTACGGGTGTTACTACCGACAAGGGCGTCAGCTACAGTGCCGACTGTTATATCTCGGCTATCCATCCGCAACAGCTCATAACCATCGCTGACGCCGGAGCTTTCCCGAAATCGTACCGCCAGCGAGTGGCCAGCATCCCCAACAGCTACTCGGCCTTCTCGGTTTACATCAAGTTGCGCGACGGCGTCTTCCCCTATATCAACCACACCTGCTACTTCCAGGATGGATACGGCCACGTGTGGCAGCACGGCACGTATGACCCGACGGACGAGGCGTGGCCCCACGGCTTCATGTATATGACACCGCCGGAACACAACCAGGGGCCGTGGGCCACGAAGATGATAATCAACTGTCTGATGCCCTTCAGTGCCGTCAAGCAGTGGGAACATACCACCGTCGGCCGCCGGGGCGAGGACTACGAACTGTGGAAGCAGCACCATGTCGACCGTATCTTCAGCCGTATGGAACAGCTGTACCCTGGATTCGGCCATGCGGTAGAAAATGTGTGGTCATCGAGTCCGCTGACCATTCGCGACTACTACGGACAGCCCGACGGCGCACTCTACGGCATCGTCAAGGATTGTCAGAACATCATGCTATCGCAGCTGCCCATCTGGACGAAAGTCAAGAACCTGTTGCTGACGGGACAGAACGTCAACCTGCACGGCATCTGCGGTGTGCCGCTGACGGCTGTGAACACTGTTGAGGCCCTGATAGGGCAGAACAAATTGGTAGAGAAAATCAACAACTTATATAATCATACGTATGGAAAGAATTAAGATGAAACTAATCTACCCGAAGTGGAAGAAACTCCCCGGGCAGACGACTTTCAACCTGCCGCCTCACGGACCGGTGGCTTTTGCGGGCACGCTGCCCGACTACGTCGATGTGTCGTTCACCGACGAGAATGTTGAACCCATCGACTTCAACGAGGAGTGCGACATCGTGGCATTGTCCATGATGCTCTCCACCCAGGTAAAGCGCGGCTGGGAGATTGCCGAGGAGTATCACAAGCGTGGCAAGCTGGTCATGGCCGGCGGCATCTCGTCGATGCTCCATGCTGAGGAGATGGTGAACCACGTCGACTCGCTGTTCCTCGGCGAGAGTGAGGGACGTATGGACGGCGTCATGCAGGACTTCGTACGCGGCGAGCTGAAGAAAGTCTATAACTATATGGGACAGCTGCCGCCCATCGAGAGCGTCGGTCCCTGCCGCCGCGACCTCTATAAGCGTGAACTCTACAATCACAAGGGCGTGCAGATGGTAGACCTCTTCCATGCCTCACGCGGTTGCCGTTTCAGCTGCTATCCCTGTGCCGTCAGCTATCTCGGCGGTCGAAAGTTCCGTCCGCGTCCCATCGACAAGGTGGTCGAGGATATGGCGGCCATCGACAACAACCGCTTGTTCATCGTCGACAATTCGCTGGCTCAGAACAAGGAGTGGGAGAAAGAACTCTTCCGCGCCATCGCCCCGCTGAAGAAGAAGTGGATAAGCCACACCATTGAGGACGACGACGAGGTGCTGCAGCTGGCCTACGACGCCGGTGCCTGGTATGTCTACCAGGCCGTCTATGACACCTCAGACTATATTAAGGAACGCGTGAAGCGCTACCATGACCACGGCATTGGTGTTGAAGGTACTATCCTCTTGGGACTCGACAACCAGACCGAGGACGACTGCAAGCGGCTCATCGACTTCTTAGGCGAGATAGACCTCGACCTGGCGGAGTTCACCGTGCTGACACCGTTCCCCCACACCAAGATCTACGACGACCTGCTGCGTCAGGGCCGTATCTTCGACTTTGACTGGAACCACTATAACGCCGGTCAGGTGGTGTTCCAGCCCAAGCACATGACGCCCGAGCAGCTGCAGAACGTCTACGACTACGCCTGGCAGTCGTTCTACAAGAACGAGACGCAGGAGCAGAAGATGTTCAACCTGTTCTGCAACGTCGCCCTGCGCGAGATGAACGAGGGCACCTACCGTCAGCCCGACCGCCGCCTGCGCAACCAGACCTTCGGTCACAAGGTGGACCGCTCGAAGCGCAATGTTAATGTTTAATCGTTTAGTCGTTAATTCGTTTAATCGTTAAATCGTTTAATCGTTAATTCGTAAAAATGAAAGTCCCCAAAGAATACTACGACGAGATCTTCGAGTTCCGCGGCACCTGGGATGAGCCCTCCAGCTGCGGCCTGAAAATCCGTCAGCACGACGGCAAGACATACGTCGTCGTCACCGAACTTTACCAGGAGAACCCTGGTACCAGTATTACCTACGCCGGTCGCAAGCTGGCCGACCAGATTTGCGAAGCCAAGGGTATTGACCCTGCCACAATGGTCTATATAGAGTGCGCCCCCGATACCAACTCCAAGCTGTCGTTCTACGACGAGGAATACTTCGAGGTAGACTTCGATGCCGACCTGCAGCATAAGTACCATCAGCTCGACCCGGAGCGTGTAAAAGCCGTTTTGGGCGCATGAAACACTGGCTGTTGGCTGTTGGCTGTTGGTTGTTGGCTGTTGGTGCGCAGGCCATTAACCTCAAAGAGTTCCTGCCGGTTGGCACGACCTCTGAGACGGCCATCATCGTCTGTCCTGGCGGCAGCTACTTCTGGCTCGACGACGAGGTGGAGGGCGACAGCGTGGCACGTTCACTGACCCAGAACGGTATTGCCGCCTACGTGCTGCGCTACCGTACGGGTGGGGTGGTGCCCTTTATCACCCACTCGCGACTCGTCATCCCCGGTCATCAGCACCCTATGCCCCTCAACGACGTGCAGGAAGCCATGCGCCAGGTGCGGCAGAAAGGCTACCGCCGTGTGGGTGTCATGGGCTTCTCGGCCGGGGGCCATCTGTCGCTCTCGGCGGCCATCTTCGGGCGTGGCGAACTGCGTCCCGACTTCATCGCCCCCTGCTATCCCGTGGTCACGATGTCGCATCCCTGCGTCCATAAGCGTTCGCGCCGTGGACTGCTCGGCGAGTGGCGCAAACACTCCCGCCAGCTGCGCGACAGCCTCTCATTGGAGAAGCATGTGACGGATGACATGCCACCGGTGTTCCTCATGAATTGCGTCGATGACCCTATCGTCGACTACCGCAATTCGGAACTGATGGACTCTGCCTTGACAGCCCACCACGTCAGCCACCGCTATATACAGTATCGTACGGGCGGGCATGGTTTCGGCACCACCTGGAGCAAAACCTCCGAGGAGGCGTCGCACTGGTTTGCTGAGTTCCTCGCATGGCTTAGAGAATTGAAGGATTGAAACAAATGAAGAATTGGAATATGAATAACTTTGACGATATTCGTCCCTATTACGACGAAGAAATACCCGCTGCGATGCAGCGCATTGTCGATAGCAACTTCTTTGGGTTGCTCTGCACCTACGTCTATCCCGGCCACAACCCTGCTGACGTCAGGCAGATGATGCTCTCGTTCAAGACCATCCGCGACTTCCAGCTTGAAGTCATGCGTTGTGTCAACGAGCAGGTCATCCGGCGTTCTACCACCGAGTTCACCTACGACGGCGTGGAACAGCTCGACCCGCAGAAGAAGTATCTCTTCGTCAGCAACCACCGTGACATCATGCTCGATGCCTGCCTGCTGCAGTACATCCTCTACAAGAACGGTCATGAGACCACCGAGATAACCTTCGGTGCCAACCTCATGTCGTCGCCGCTGGTCATCGACATCGGTAAGTGCAACAAGATGTTCCGCGTAGAGCGTGGCGGTACGATGCGCGACTTCTACCTCTCGTCGCGTCATCTGAGCGACTACATCCGCTACGTGCTCACCCAGAAGGGCCAGAGCCTGTGGATTGCCCAGCGCAATGGCCGCACGAAGGATGGTTGCGACCAGACCGACCAGGGTATCATCAAGATGTTCTGCATGAGCTGTCCCGACGACAAGATACGGGCACTCTCCGAACTCCATATCATCCCCGTCTCAGTCAGCTACGAGTGGGAGTCGTGCGACGTGCTCAAGGCGCTCGAACTGTATGAGTCGCGCTTCAGCCGCTATGTCAAGAAGCCCGGCGAAGACCTGAACAGCATCCTCACGGGCATTGCCCAACCCAAGGGACGCGTCCATTTCTCGTTCTGCCCCCAGGTGACCGAGCAGGACTTGCTGCCCTTCGACGGCCTGACCACCGGCGACTATCACCGGGCTGTGGCGCATCTGCTGGACAGCCGTATCAACGCCGCCTACCGTCTGCGTCCTAACAACTACATCGCTCACGACCTGCGCTACGGTCAGCAGCACTATGCCGACCGCTATACCACCGAGGAGCGCGGCCGCTTCCTGCAGCACATGCAGAAACTGCAGGAGTTTGACATTGCCGAGCCCGACGTCCTGCGCGACATCTTCCTCGGTATCTACTCGAACCCTGTGGAGACACAGCAGAAAGCAACGCAACAAAACTAAAAGTATTATGGGATTCTTTAGTACGTTATTCGGCGGCAGACAGTTGTCGCCAGAGGAGGAGAAGCAAGAGCAGGAGGCTAAGAAGTTCGATCTGCTGAAGTATGATGGCGTGAAGGCCATGAAGATGGGACAGGCAGACTATGCTGTGCGCTGTTTCACGGAGGCTCTGAAGGTACACGACGACTTGGAGGTACACGACTACCTGTCGCAGGTGCTGTTGCGGCAGGGCAATCTCGATGCTGCCATGAACGAACTGAGGACGTTAGGCGATGCCGAACCTGAGAATGCTCAGATACAGATACGGATGGCGCAGGTGGCCTATATGCAGGAAGACTACGCGACGATGGAGACTGTCTGCCAGCAGGCGACGACGCTGGAACCTGAGAACGCCGAACCTTACTTCCTTTATGCCGAGGCCCTGAAAGGACAGCAGAACCCCGTCGGTGCCATCGCCATGCTGACTAAGGCCATCAGTCTGAAGGAGGACTATGCCGAGGCTTACCTCCTGCGCGGACAGACGCTGCTCGTGATGGGTGACGCGGCGAGTGCCGAGACTGATGCCGACTGGCTGTTGGAGCATGTCGGCGACCATGAGGATGTGCTGCTGCTGAAAGCGCGTGTCGAGGCTGCGAAAGGTCAGGCTCAGGAAGCCATCCGCGTCTACGACAAGGTGATAGAGGTGAACCCCTTCCAGATTGACGCCTTTCGCGAACGTGGTCGACTACGCCTGGACTTGGGCGACAAGGCCGGTGCCGAGCAGGATATGCAGACGGTGCTGGAGCTTGATCCGCAGCAGATGGCCGACGTCAGTGGCGAATACTCTGCCGAGGGTATAGAGCAGCGAGTGAAGCAAGCCTATTCGGCTGTCAACCCCTTGGGACTGTAACAAGTCTGAACGGCCGCTACGTTTTCACGAGCGGCCGTAACGTTTTTCTGTAAGGCCGTTGTGATAAAAATACACTACAAACGGAAAATTTCTTGCAAAATATTTGCGAGAATCAGGAAAAAGTTATACTTTTGCAGACGAATCAATAAAATAGTAGGCAAAATGTTGAACCATAACGCTTATTTTTACGGCTATTACTTTTACTTTGCAAGCAATTGTGAAGCGGGTCGTTGCGTATAAAGTTCAATGATAAGAAATAGAAAAAATCCAACCCCGCTTCACATACGTGAAAGTGGGGTTTTTAATTGAAGAAGGCAAATGAAGAGAATAGCGATACAGGGACTGATAGGGTCGTTCCACGACATTGCCGCCCACCTCTACTTCGAGGGTGAGCAGATACAGCTTGTCTGTTGCTCAACGTTCGAGGAGGTTTTTGCTACTATCAAGCAGGACCCGACGGCCATCGGAATGCTGGCGATAGAAAACACCATTGCGGGCTCGTTGTTGCATAACTATGAACTGTTGCGCGACTCGGGCACCACCATCGTCGGCGAGCACAAACTGCATATCACTCACAGTATATGCTGTCTGCCAGACGATGACTGGGACACCATCCAGGAGGTACACTCTCACCCCGTGGCACTCATGCAGTGCCGGCAATTCCTGGCCCAGCACCCGCAAATGAAGAATGTGGAGGCTGAGGACACGGCAGGTTCGGCCAAGATGATCAGCGAGGGACAGCGCCATGGATGGGCGGCCATCTGCCACGCTGAGGCCGCACGGCTCTATGGCCTGAAGGTGCTGGAAGACCACATCGAGGACAATAAGCATAACTTCACCCGATTCCTCGTGGTGTCGAATCCTAACAAGGCTGATATGCTACGCCCGCTGACGAAGGCCGACAAGGCGAGCATCGTCTTCTCGCTGCCTCACGAACAGGGTAGTCTGGCTCACGTGCTGGCTATTCTCTCGTTCTATCACATCAACCTGACGAAGATCCAATCGTTGCCCATCATCGGGCGCGAATGGGAGTACCTCTTCTATGTCGACGTGATGTACGACGACCTGACGCGCTACCGCCAGTCGATAGACGCCATTATCCCACTGACCAAAGACTTAAAGATTTTAGGAGAATACAAAGATGGAAAGCAAACGAATTGAACCTGCCGACAGACTTTCATCGGTACAGGAATACTATTTCAGCCGCAAACTGAAGGAGGTGGCTCAACTCAATGCCGAGGGCAAGGACATCATCAGCCTGGCTATCGGCAGTCCTGATATGCCACCTTCGGAGCAGACGATAGAGAAACTCTGCGAGGTGGCTCACAATCCGACGGCTCACGGCTATCAGCCCACACAGGGAACGCCAGAGCTGCGTCAGGCCATGGCCGACTTCTACAAACGCTGGTACGACGTAGACCTCGACCCAAAGTCGGAGATACTGCCGCTGATAGGCTCTAAAGAAGGCATCCTGCATGTCACGCTGGCCTTCGTCAATCCTGGCGACAACGTGCTGGTACCTGACCCGGGCTATCCTACGTACACCTCGCTGAACAAGATCCTCGGAGCTGTGCCGGTGACCTACGACTTGGAGGAACATAACGGCTGGCAGCCTGACTTCGGTCAACTTGAGCAGATAGTGAAGCATGCTTCAAAGCCGTGCCGCCTCCTTTGGGTCAACTATCCGCACATGCCCACCGGGGCTCCCGCCCGTATGGAAACCTACGAGCAGCTGGTGCAGTTTGCCTTGAAGCATGGGCTGGTCATCGTCAACGACAACCCCTACAGCTTCATCCTCAACAGAGAACGGCCGATGAGCATCCTTCAGGTGCCCGGTGCCAAGGAGTGCTGTATAGAACTGAACTCCATGTCGAAGAGTCACAACATGCCCGGCTGGCGTGTCGGCCTCTGTGCCTCGAACCCGCAGTTCATACAGTGGATTCTGAAGGTGCAGTCGAACATCGAAAGCGGCACGTTCCGTGGCATACAGCTCGCGGCTGCCGAAGCCTATAGGAACGACGAGGCCTGGCATCAGCAGTTCAACGTCGACACCTACGCCCGCCGCCGACAGTACGCCGAGCAGATCATGGACGTGCTGGGCTGTACCTACGACCCGCAACAAGTGGGTATGTTCCTCTGGGGACGTATCCCTGACAGCATCAAGAATGTGGAGGATTTGACGGAGCGCGTGCTCCACGAGGCTCGTGTCTTCATCACACCAGGCTTCATCTTTGGCCGCAATGGCGAGCGCTACATCCGCATCTCGCTGTGTGCAAAGGAAGAGAAAATCCAAGAAGCATTAGAACGGATAAAGAAGACCCTTCTCCCGCCCTCCCTGTGAGGAAGGGAGTGGTAACTTCTTACGGCAGAAAAATCATAAATAAATAAACAATATCAGTAGAATACCCCCGACAAGCATTCTACTCCCCTCCCTCACAGGGAGGGGGCGGGGGAGAGTCCTTATGGAATTAGACTTACAGCCATTGAATTTACCGAGTGACAACGAACGCCCGTTCGTCATTGCCGGACCCTGTTCGGCAGAGACTGAGGAGCAAGTGATGAATACCGCCCGACAGCTGGCCATGAAAGGCTGTCATAACTTCCGCGCCGGCGTGTGGAAACCCCGTACCAAACCTGGTGGCTTCGAAGGCCACGGCGAAAAAGCACTGCCCTGGATGAAGCGGGTGAAGGACGAGACTCACATGCTCATCTCCACCGAGGTGGCTACACCCGAGCACGTGGAATTGGCACTGAAGTACGGCATGGACATCCTGTGGATTGGTGCCCGCACCACGGCTAACCCCTTTGCCATGCAGGCACTGGCCGACGCACTGAAGGGCGTCGACATTCCCGTCTTCGTGAAAAACCCCGTCAACCCCGACCTGGAGTTGTGGATAGGCGCTATGGAGCGTCTGAACCAGGCGGGCATCAAGCGCTTAGGAGCCATCCACCGAGGCTTTTCCAGCTTCGAGCAGAAAATCTACCGTAATGCACCGATGTGGCAGATTCCCATCGAACTGCACCGTCGCATACCCGAACTGCCCATCATCTGCGACCCCTCGCACATCGGCGGCCGGCGTGAACTCATAGCACCGCTCTGTCAGCAGGCCATGGACCTGGGCTTCGATGGTCTGATAGTAGAGAGCCACTGCGAACCCGACAAGGCATGGAGCGACGCCAAACAGCAGGTGACACCCGACGTGCTCGACTATATCCTCGGACTCCTTATCATCCGCGATGAACATGTGTCTACAGAAGGCATCACCCAGCTGCGTAAACAGATTGACGAACTCGACAACCAGCTGATGGAACTGCTGGCAAAGCGTATGAGCGTCTGCCGCGAGATTGGCTATTATAAGAAGGAACATAATATGACCGTGTTGCAGGCATCGCGCTACAACGAGATTCTGGAGAAGCGTGGCGTGCAGGGCTCGCTCACGGGTATGTCACCCGAGTTCGTTGCCAAGGTCTTCGAGAGCATCCACGAGGAGAGCGTGCGTCAGCAGATAGAAATCATCAATAAGTAATATGAAAATATTAGTCATGGGCGCAGGCAAGATGGGAAGCTTCTTCATCGACCTGCTGAGTTTCGACCACGAGGTAGCCGTCTTCGAGCGCGACCCGAAGCGCATGCGGTTCACCTATAACTGTCAGCGTTTTACGACCTACGAGGAGATACAGGACTTCAAACCTGAACTGCTCATCAACGCCGTCACGCTGAAGTACACCATCCCCGTCTTCAAGGAGGTACTCCCGTACCTTCCGAAGGAGTGCATCATCAGCGACATCGCCTCGGTGAAGACCGACCTGAAGGAGTTCTACGAACAGACGGGAATGCGTTACGTCTCTACGCACCCGATGTTCGGCCCCACCTTCGCCAACCTGCAGCAGCTCTCCGAGGAGAACGCCATCATCATCAGCGAGGGCGACTACATGGGCCGCATCTTCTTCAAGGACCTCTATCAGAAGTTAGGACTGAACATCTATGAGTACACCTTCGACGAGCACGACCGCACGGTGGCCTACTCGTTGTCTATTCCTTTCGTCTCGACCTTCGTCTTCGCCGCCGTCATGAAGCATCAGGACGCGCCGGGCACCACCTTCAAGCGCCACATGCGTATTGCCAAGGGCGTGCTCAACGAGGACGACTACCTGCTGCAGGAAATCCTGTTCAACCCCTACACCCACGACCAGGTCTCGCAGATTCGCACCGAACTGAAGGAACTGTTGGAAATCATCGACAACAAGGATGCCGCCGGCATGAAGGCATATCTGACGAAGATTCGCAACAACGTCAAGAGCGACATTGAGATCAAGAAGTAGGTTTCATCTCAGGCAAGGATTCCCGACAGAGTCCTTGCCTTTTTCTTTAGCCTGCTTCATGGAATGTCAGATAGCCACCCCTTGCAGCTAAGACTCCGCTCGACCTTGGTCGTTATTTTCTTTTGCATATTACTAAGTAATCGTTAAATACCGCGTAGGAGTTGGTCTTCTTGAAAAAAATGTGTAATTTTGCCGCCGTGGAACTAATACATAGACTGAAATATCACCTTGTGGCGTTTGTCGTGGTAGCTATTTGGGGCAGCACTTTCGTGTTCACAAAGATGCTGCTTCAGGCAGGTCTGACGCCTGCCCAAATCTTTACACTTCGTTTCATCATAGCCTACTTCCTGCTGGCGTGTTGGGATGTGCTGATGCACTCTTCTTCGTTCCGTCTCTTCTGCTCGTCATTGAAGGATGAACTGCTGATGGTGACACTCGGCATCACGGGCGGCTCCGTCTATTTCTTGGCTGAGAATGCGGCGATGCTCTACACCACCGCCACTAACACGTCGCTGATTGTCTGCTCCTGTCCCCTGTTTGCCATGTTGCTGATAGCTCTGTTCTATCGCCAAAGTGAGCCAGTCTCGCGCGTGCAGGTAGTCGGGTCGCTGCTGGCCTTTCTGGGCATGGCTGTTGTCGTGCTCAACGGGCGCATCGTGCTCCATCTGTCGCCGCTTGGCGACATGCTGGCTTTCGGCGCCTGTCTCTGCTGGGCTGTCTACAGCATCTTAATGAAACCCGCCCTTGAGCGGTATTCAACGGTATTCATTACGCGTAAGGTATTCTTTTACGGTCTTCTCACGATGATTCCCTATTATCTTCTAAGACCAGAAGAGGCAGATCCTTCTGTTTTCCAAACCTTCAATTTCTCAATCCTTTTCAACATCTTTTTCCTTGGCATCATTGCCTCTCTGATCTGTTTCCTCGTTTGGAACTGGGTTATCCGTCAGTTAGGAACCGTTGTCGCCACCAACTGGGTCTATTTCAATCCTCTTACCACCATCGTCTTTGCCTGGTGGATACTCAACGAGCAGATTACCCTCTGGTTCCTGTTAGGCACCGTCTTTATCCTCCTCGGCATGTTTTTGGCCGATCGCAAGAAAATTGCTTGAGGCCACACGAAAACCTCTTTAGGTTTATTTGTAGTTCTTCTCTATAAAGCCGTCCATGATAGCCGTCGGCGTGGCCTTGCTGTCGAAGGCGCCGAGCTTATAACCGCCAGGCAGACACTGCGGTTCCCAATAGAACACGCCACGGCAGTGACCGCCAGTCTCGTTGCGGGCTTCGCGGATGACGCGAGCCAGCTGGCGGCGTCCCTCCTCCATTTTCTCCGGATGTTGCTCGTCCACCTCGTAGCCCGTCTCGACAATCATCACGTCGCACTGGTACTTCTCGCTGACGTGGCGGATGTTCTTGATGCAGTCGGTGATGATGTCGTCGGCCTTCAGTTCGGGGTGGCCGTCCATGGCCCAGTAGGGGTAGAGCGACATGCCCACCATGTCGAACTTGCCACCGTACTTCAGGATGGTGTCAAGGTTGTGGTCGTAGAGGCTCTGACGGTGGCCCCGGTCCAGATGCACGATGACGATGGCTTCGGGGAAGACCTCCTTCACAGCATCGTAACCAGTACGGATGAATCCTGCATAGTGCTGCGGTTCGGTCTTGATATGGCCCATGCTATGCGTGATGATGGAGTTGCCCAACGAGTCCTTCAGTTCCCAGCCGCGCTCATTGGTCCTCACGCTCCACAGCATGCCGTTGGTAGTCTCGTTGCCCACCTGTACCCATCGTGGCGTGATGCCGTTGTCGCGGAGCAGTGTGAGCACGTCGATGGTATGCTGTCGCAGGTCCTGTTTCATCTGTTCAAAGGAGTGGCCGAGCCACGCCTTCGGGATGGGCTGCTTGGCAGGGTCGGCCCATGAGTCGCTGTAGTGGAAGTCTACCATCAGGTCCATGCCCTGCGCTTTGACGCGTTTGGCCATAGCCAGCAGTGCGAACTTGTCGCAGTCGCCGCTCCGCGGATTCACCCAGACACGCATACGGATGGCCGACAGCTGATAGTCGTTCTTCAGCAGTTCCAAGCACTCGCGCTCACGGCCGTTGCGGTCGTGGAATACTACGCCGCGCCGCTCCTGACCTTGCAGGAATCCCACGTCAGCACCCTTCACAAAGTCTTTCCCTTGTCGTTTCTCTTGTGCCTGTGTCGCTGCTGTGAACATCAGCAGAAGCAATAAGGAAATAAAAATCTTCTTCATCATCTTTTCGTTGATTAATGCGCTGCAAAGATAAGAAAAAAACTATAAAGACAGTGGACAATGTTTCATTAAAAACAAAACAAATTACTGTTCCAGCTTAAAGTTGACGTTCTGATAGAGTTCGGGCTTGCCCTTCTCACTCTTAGGCAGGAAGTGGAGACGGACGCCGCGTATGTGCTTCTTGGGGCGGAAGTCTTCGGGACGGTCCACCTTGTCGCTTTCTATCTCAAGTTTCATCAGCCCCCAGGAGTCGAGGCGCACCTTGTCACCGTTGCGCAGGTGGCGGTTGATGACGGACGAGAGGCCCATCATGACGCTGAGCACATTGCCTTCGGAGAGACCTAAACGTTCGGCCGTCTCTGTGATGATTTTCTGACTGTCTACTTCGCCGTTGTGTATGGCCTTTGCCTTATACTTGCCGAAGGTCTTCAGCGTCGGTTTTGTTTCTTCTACGATTTTGTATTTCATATATTACGGTTTTCTGTATTTGAGGGTGTCACGGTGCCACAATGCCGATATACAAAGGGCGTACACCCTGTTTCCGAGGGTGACACGGGTGCCACGAGGGTGCTACATTGTGAGTGCCACTTCATAGCGCCGTTTCTGTCGGCCCTTACCCTTGGCGAAGCCTTTTCTGTGCAGATAACTGCCTAAGAGAGTGGCGTTTGCCTGCGTCACTACATTCAGTTTCTTCTTGTCCTTGATGTAGGTAAGCAGTTCTGTCGGACTCTTCAGAAGTACCTCATCACCCACCTGTGGTTGACGGAATAAGTCCTCGAACAGGCTCACCACGTTTGGCGTCTCGTAGTAGTCGGCATTCTGAGCAATGATCTGCTGTTCGCGCTCACCCGTGAAGGCGTACTCCTCGCCCTGCTCTATCTCCTGCACAATCTGCGCATAGAGCTGAGGGTAGTCGATAGCGCGCTCGCCCTGCGTGTCGGTGTCAATCATGCCGTCGACCTCGACCACCATGTAGCGTCGGCTGCCGCTCTCGTCCTTCAGTGGTACGAGTGAGTTGGTGGTGGCGCAGAAGGCAGCATAGCGCTGGCTCTGCTCGAAGGTGGTAGAGTAGAGCTTGCGCTCCTTCACGTCGGTACGCTGGATGAGGTGTTTCAAGAAGGCCGTCTGCGCCTTCGATATCTGGTCGTACTCGTCGATGTTGATGAGCAGGAAACGGCTCAGTGCGCGCAGTGCCTCTTTCTTGTTGGCAAAGTCGATGCGGTCGATGTAGAACGGCGACAGCTCGCGGGGCAGCAGCATCCGCATGAAGGTCGACTTTCGCGTGCCCTGTCCGCCGACGAGCATCAGCACCATCTGTGCTCCGTACATCGCGTCGCGTCCTGCCCGCCACTGGCTCACCATCGAGCGCATCCAGATCTTGAAGTTGTCGCGCCAGCCGGGTGTCTGCGTCCTGACACGGTCGGCCAGTTCGCCCAGACGGTCGCGGCCGTCCCATTGAGGCAGCTTGCTAATCCATTCGCGTACAGGGTCATACGTGTCGGTCTTCTCAGAGACGATGACGCGCTCCAAGTCCTTCGGCCACACCTTGATGCCCTCCTCGATGGCCGCGTTGTTGATGTCGTTGCGGGCCTCTTCGGTCAGCGGTTTCCACAATAGCATATAACGGTGCTTCTCCTGATACTCCAGGTCGCCCGTCACGCTGTTGCGGCGGAACATATAGCGGTTGCTCAGAAAGTCCTTCAGCAGCAGCTGGTGCATCAGCGACCGCTCTATCGGGTTGGTGCGTCCCAGCGGATGACACTCATAGGCCGTGTTGAAACTGGAGCGCACCAGGACGTCCTTGCCGAAGAACATCCCCATGCTGATGGTCTCCTTGATGGCCAGTTCCTTGTCGATGCCGGCCTTGCGGCAGGCGGCAGCAAGCGCCATCAGGTAGCTCTCCTTGTCCTGCCTCTTTCCGTAAGCCAGCTCGCGGCAGATGAAGTTGTACTTCGTGGCGTCCATCTCGCGGCGGGTATAACCTGGCAGCACCTCCATATCGAGCTTCACTTCTGCAGACTTGTCCGCCGGCAGTGCCGTCTCGTCCGTCAGCGGCTTCGTGGGCTGTTCCATATCGATGGCGGTGGCATCAGGCTGAAAATAGACGGACTCGTCAAAAGATATGCGGAACGACTCCGAGCCGTCGTGCATTACCTCTTCAGGCTTGACACCCGTTGAACCGTAGGCAAACTCTGCCGCCCGCTTATATGCATACTGGTGGAACAGAAGGGCCTGTGGCTTGTCTGAAGGCAGCCCGCCACCCGTCAGCCTATACGGAATGAGCACCTCCAGCGACCGCCCGGTGGCACCCACGAACGACAGCAGCGTCTGGGGCCAGAGATTCACGCGCTGGCGCAACTGCTCCAGCTTCGCCACGCCCTCGTCAACATGGAACGACAGCAGCACCAGTCCCGTGTACATTTCCCGCTCACCCTTGGCGGGCATGATTAGCGGCAGTTCCTCTGTCACAATCGGGCCACTGGCCATGCCGCCCTCCATAGCTATTTCCTTCAGCCCCCGGGCAGCCTCTACGCGAGCCCGATACTTGCCATGCTTTATCCATTCGGCTATTTCGCTGATGGTAACCAACTTCCATTTCCACTCACGGCGGTGGCGATAATGCATCCTTACTTTATTCATGCTTTTCATACGATTATAATTTAAAAACAACAGGTTCCTAAGAGCAAAAAGTATGCCAGTATTTCCCGAATTCTCGAGAGAATCTGCTTCAAGACAGGCTTGTCGTCATGCTTTCCAACCGCTAAAGTTCTGAATTCTCGAGAGAATTTGTGCGTCTACAAGCCGCTCGCGTTCAGCTGCCGCTTTGGCTCGGTTGCGTTTCATCGTCGCAGACGACTGACAAAGTGGCACCCTCGTGGCACCCGTGGCACCCTCAAAAACAGGGTGCCCACCAAGTGTACATAGGCATTGTGGCACCGTGGCACCCTCAAACGCAAAAAAAGCCGGAAGCATTGTGTTTCCGGCTTTTCTCGTTGCGAGGGCCTGGGCGGCGTTGACGTATGTGGCCAGACGGTTCCATGCCTGCTCCTCGGGGGGGTAGTCCTTGCCTACCTGGTGCTCGTTGCCCGTCGAGGGGTACTGCCAGATGGCCCCGATTCCTGTCCGAAAAGACGCGGAAAGGAGGGCTGAAACATCATGATTGTCTGGGGGAAAGTGACTTTTCAGGGCAATTTGTTCACATTTTCTTCCCGACATGCCTGTAATTTCGAAAAAAATATCTAAATTTGCAAGCAAAACTGTAAAAGCTATGGCAATGAACCGATACATCCGCTTTGACTGGGCTGCGAAGTATATGCTTCGCAACAAGGCCGACTTCGCCATCTTCGAGGGACTCATCTCAGTGCTGGTGAAGGACAAGGTGACCATCGTCGAACTGCTGGACACGGAGTCGAACAAGGAGACGAAGGACGATAAGTACAACCGCGTGGACATCAAGGCCAAGAACTCGAAGGGCGAGATTATCCTGGTGGAGATACAGCAGACACGCGAGCACGACTACCTGCAGCGCATGATCTACGGTGTGGCGAAGACCATCACCGAGCACATGAGCAGTGGACAGCGCTACGAGAATGTGAAGAAGGTGTTCAGCATCAACATCCTGTATTTCAACCTGGGTGAGGGCGAGGACTACCTGTACCACGGCCAGACGCGGCTGCAGGGTGTTCACACCAACGACAGTCTGAAGCTGACGGACTACGAACGCGACGACCTGCACGTGCTGTCGCCCGACCAGGTGTTCCCCGAGTACTTCGTTATCCGCGTGAACGTGTTCGACAAGGAGAAGATAGACGGCTACCTGGAGGAGTGGATGGACTACCTGAAGAACGAACGCATACGCCCCGACACGACGGCTCCCGGACTGCAGGAGGCGCGTCAGCGGCTGGACCTGCTCATGATGAGCGACGCCGAGCGCCGGCGCTATGAGCGCGACCTCGACACCTTGGTGCGCGATACCGACGTGATGCGCACGCAGCTGATGGAGGCTGAAATCAAGGGACGCAAGAAAGGCGAGAAGATAGGCATGGAAAAAGGCCTGGAAAAAGGCGAGAAGATAGGTATGGAAAAAGGCCGTGCCGAAGGTGAGAAGATAGGTGCGAAGAAAGTAAAGACTGAGATGGCCCGAAAGCTGAAGTCGAAAGGCTTCGGTATAGCCGAGATAGCGGAACTGACGGGTATGTCGGAAGCCGATATTGCTCGCATCTGAGAGTTGTATCTTTGTAATCGAGATATTTACATGATATGTATTTCCATGGCAAGACTAATAGCGATATTTGCAGCAAAATCTTCGTAAACGAAAGCAGTAATGATTGACTTGGAGAAATGTACGCTTGCCGTGTGCGAGATTGCACGGCAGGCGGGAGCTTATATCAGGGAGGAACGACGGAAGTTCACCCTGGAGCGTGTGGAGCTGAAACATGCCCACGACTATGTGTCGTATGTGGATAAAGGGTCGGAACGGCTAATCGTCGGTGCCTTGCGTGAATTGCTGCCTGAGGCGGGATTCATCACCGAGGAGGGACTTGCCGGGCATGATACGGAGCAGATGCTCTGGGTGGTAGACCCTCTTGACGGTACGACGAACTTCATTCATCAGTATGCCCCCTATGCCGTCAGCATTGCACTGCTGCAGGGGAAGGAAATTTTGGCCGGTGTGGTCTATGAGGTCTGTGCCGACGAGTGCTTCTATGCCTGGAAGGGTGGGGGAGCGCAGCTCAACGGAAAGCCTCTGCATGTCAGCAGTCAGAAGATACAGGACGCCCTTTTGTGCCTTCAGCTGCCTTATAACAGTGCGGCTTATAAGCCTACAATCAAGCGTCTGATAGATGCATTCTATGGAAATGTCGGCAGTATCCGGGCATGTGGTTCTGCAGCTATGGCACTCTGTCATGTGGCCGCCGGCAGGCTTGATGGCTATGCCGAACAGTACATCGGACAGTGGGACTATATGGCAGGCAGCCTGATTGTTATGGAGGCAGGCGGCAAGGTGACGGACTATGCCGGCTCTGATGATTTTACGCAGGGTAACAGCGTCGTCGCCTCGAATGGCGTGATACAGCAGGATTTATTGGCAGTGATAAAAACAGTATAAGGAAAAATGGCAGCAGGAAAATGGATTGGTGGCATTATCGGATGGATGGCCGGAGGACCGTTGGGCGCTTTGGCAGGCTATCTGATAGGCTCGTTCTTTGAGTCGGGACTCGACTCGGTAAACACACCCGGTAACTCTGGAACCTTTGGCTATGGCTCGGAGCGCGACACAATGTATCAACAGCAGCAGGCTCAGGGCGACCGCAACAGCTTCCTCTTTGCGCTGCTGGTGCTGGCCTCGTATATCATCAAGGCCGACGGGCGTGCCATGCACTCTGAGATGGAAGTGGTGCGCGGCATGCTGCGCCAGAATTTTGGCGATGTAGCCGTGGCGCAGGGCAACGACATTATGAAGAAACTCTTCGAGGAACAGCAGCGTCAGGGGTGGAATCGCTTCAAGCGGACCGTCAACGACTGTTGTCTGCAGATTAACCGCCAGATGGAGTACTCGCAGCGCCTGCAGCTGCTCAACTTCCTGGTGATGATAGCTCAGGCCGACGGTCGGATAGACCCTGCGGAGGTGGTTGCCCTGAAGGAGTGCACCTCGTGGATGGGACTGTCTGCCGACGAGGTTGACTCTATGCTCAACATGGGGCACGACGACCTGGAGTCGGCCTACAAGGTGCTTGGCGTATCGCCTGACGCTACTGACGACGAGGTGAAGAAGGCCTACCGTAAGCTGGCCCTCGAACACCATCCCGACAAGGTGGCCGCCCTCGGCGAGGACGTGCGCCGTGCCGCCGAGAAGAAGTTCCAGGAGATCAATGCCGCCAAGGAGCGCATCTGGAAAGCGCGAGGAATGTAGAAGAATTGAAGGACCAATAACTATTAATATCAACCAACTATGAAGAAAATCTTATTACCGCTTCTGCTCATGGTAGCTGTGTCTGCAGGTGCTGCAGAGAACCCCGTGTTGACGATTGAAGGTGGTCAGGTTCAGGGCGTTCTGGCCGATGACCATCCCGACGTGTTTGTCTATCGTGGCATCCCCTATGCCGCACCTCCCATCCGCGAGAACCGCTGGAAGGAACCGCAGCCCATCGTGCCCTGGAAAGGCGTGAAGATCTGCGACACTTTCGGCCGTCCCAGCTATCAGGCCATTCAGTACACGGGTGGCTATTACACCGAGTGGGGCTATGGCAAGGAGGCCGCCTTCAGCGAGGACTGTCTGTATCTGAATGTATGGACGAAAGCTCCAGGACAAGTCAACAAGAAACTGCCCGTCGCCCTGTGGATTCACGGTGGCGGCTATCGCGAGGGCTTCGGCTCAGAGCCTGAGTTCGACGGACAGGAGTGGGGTGCCAAGGATGTGGTGCTCGTCAGCATCAACTACCGTCTGGGCGTCTTCGGATTCCTGACGCATCCTGCCCTGAAGGAGGAAAGTCCCCATCATGTGTCGGGCAACTACGGCATTCTCGACCAGATAGAAGCCCTGAAGTGGATCAAGAAGAACATCGCTCAGTTTGGCGGCGACCCGGGCAACGTGACCATCTTCGGACAGAGTGCCGGAGGCGGCAGTGTGCGCACCCTCTGTGAGTCGCCCCTGGCCCGCGGCCTGTTCCACAAGGCTGTCATTATGAGTGCCCAGGGTCTCACCATCCCCGATGCCAACGGCAACCCGACGGGTGGCCGCTATAGTGGTGGAAGCGTTGAGGAGGCCGAGGCCAACGCCAAGAAAGTGTTCGACTGGGCCGGACTGACCGACCTGCAGAAGATGCGCCAGGCATCGACAGAGACTGTCTTCGCACTGCCGACGCTTTACTATCAGATTAATGACGACGGGCAGCAGCCCAGCGGACCTATGGCCTTCATGCGTCGCGGACTGCCCTTCATGCCGATGATTGACGGCTATGTCAGCAAGAAGAGCTTCGACGATGCCACCCGCGAGGGCACGTTGGCCGATGTACCTTATATGATCGGCTTCACGCTGAACGACATGGGCAACATGGCCCCCAATATCGCCGAGTTCTGCAAGGTGCGTCAGCAGAAGGGCGGCAAGGCCTGGGCTTATCAGTTCGCCCGTCCGCTGCCCGACGACGGTTCGCATCCCGAGGTCACCCAACGTCTGCGCGGTGCCTTCCACTCCAGCGACCTCTGGTTCGTATTCAAGTCGCTGAAGCACTGCTGGCGTCCCTGGACGAAGGGCGACTGGGACCTCTCCGAGAAGATGCTGACCGCATGGACCAACTTCGTCAAGTACGGCGACCCCAACGGTCCGAAGGGCGGCGCCTGGGCTCCCTGCACAGAAAAGGCCCCGAAGTTCATGGTCTTCAAGCTCGACGACAAGGACGCTGAGGCCTCCTTCTTCGGCGAGCCCGAGAAAGCCCCCCAGCCCCAAGGCTTCGGCGCTTTCGGCAGACGGTAATCAATAAAAAATTTGCAGTCTTCAGTTTATTTGTGTACATTTGCCATCGTAAGACAATAAAAACATGAAAGGAATAAAGATTATCGTTGGCGACATCACCACACTGAAGGTGGATGCCATTGTGAATGCGGCGAACAGGTCGCTGCTGGGCGGGGGAGGCGTGGACGGCGCCATCCATCGTGCGGCGGGACCTGGGCTGCTGAGGGAGTGTAGGACGCTGGGCGGATGCCCGACGGGAGAGAGCAAGATGACGGATGCGTACAACCTGCCCTGTAAGAAGGTCATCCATACCGTCGGACCTGTGTGGTATGGCGGGAACAATAACGAGCGGGAGCTGTTGGCTTCGTGTTATGATACGGCGATGAGGCTGGCAGAGGAGAACGGACTGCAGAGCATCGCCTTCTCGTGTGTCAGTACGGGAGTCTACGGTTTCCCGAAGGATGAGGCGGCGCAGATAGCCCAACGGGTACTGAACGAGCATCTGCGGAATAGCTATCAAGGAGAGATTATCGTCTGCTGTTTTACTGAGAACGATGCCAAGTACTATCAACATTCCTGAGCAAGAATGCAGGGATTAATAAAAAAGAAAATTTTTGGCTCACAACGCACGTCGTTTGAGAAAAAATGCTTATCTTTGCCGACGTTAATAAATCAATTGGTTATGAAGTACGATGAATCAGAAAACAACGTTGTTTCTGTGCCAGATACAGAAACAATGGATTTGGAAACGGCACGTCAGCTTCTTCATCAGATGGTAAAGGAGGTTTATTCCCTGCCATGATATCTACACCATAGAGGATGACACCATCATCATTGTTGATGCGTGTCATGCGCAAAATATGCACGACAAATAATTAAGGTTTAAGAAGTCCCTGCGGACTTCTTTTTTTGTGTGCCGTACGGCTCGTTGGGATAGTGTTCCTTCCACACCCTATTTCCTATGAATTGCAACAAAAGAATATTTTTTCCTCGTTTTGGTGCTGAATTTGAAATAAAAACCTCCTCCGAAGCTCGGCGCTTCGTTTTTTTTGCCCAATTACTTGCAACTTTCAGAAATAATGCCTATCTTTGCGGCATCGCAAGCTAGCTCACTTGTGGGCGGCGGGCGGTCTTATGTATGAGAAAGACGTTTTCGGACGTCTGTCGTTGTGACTCGTGAATCTCGCAAATTCCTATCATCACAGCAGGCAGATGACAGCGAGACGTCTGCGTGGATCGTTTCTATATACCTTTTATATAGTTCGTTCTGGCGTGGGCTAAGTGCGTTGTTCATCCTGTGTGGGAAGGGCAATGCGAAGGCCTAAGGCTCCAGGATGGGCAGAAGAACAGACACCTACGCCTTTTTTGTATCATAAGCAGAACATGAAATAACTATTAAATGCCGAATCCGGGGTGTTATCAGGCCAAAATAATGAAACAATGTTTGAGTATAATTCTATTCCTCAGGTTGGTTGTTGTTTAAGCAACCAAGGGGGTGTATATTCTCTGAATGAGATTGCCAAACAATTTATCAAAATCAATGCTTCAGATGAAGAGAAAGTTCATTTACTACTTTTTTTTCAAGCAATTAGTTATGTAAATATGAGTTATCTCATTTTTAATATTGATGTTATAAAAGAAAAAAAAGAGAATAACGATGAAAAATCTGCTCAGTCCGAAAAAACAGAAGAGGGAAATAACCAATATTTAGAAAGAACATTTGCCTATGAGCTATATAGACAATGGCAAAATCTATTATGTTGCTACAAATTTCCACAGCGATTGGATGCAGAAATAGGAAAGAAAATATCCAATATAGGGAATTTTGAACAATTGAAGGCTTTAAAATGCGAATCAAAAGAACCTGATTTAGTTCTCCATGATTCACAAGCCTATATTGGGAATCATATCATTGCATGTGAAATAAAGAGGAAAAAGTATCTTGATAAAACTAAGATTAAAAATGATCTTGAAAAGTTGTTTATGTATATGCACAAAGACGTATGGGATGAACACCCATATCAATATGGTTGCTTTATCGTAGTCAACGAATTATTTAATAATTTGGAAACAGTAATCCGATCTTTGAAAGATGACTTAATTACTTATGCAACAAACGTAAATTTTAATCATTTACTTTGCATCACTTATAAAGGGGATTCTCTAAATTATGACACATTAAACAATATTCTTGGTATATGAAAACAAATCGTTACCTTTTGGGCTTGACTCTGCTGGTGGTGGGGACAATGCCGGCATTCTCGCAAGTTTCGAATGACAACGAGGATGAAGTTTACAAAATTGATCAACGAGCTGGGTGGAATGATTTTGTGCCTGGGCAAGTATTGGTGAAGTTCAAGGACGAGAGTCCTGTTAAAGTTAGCAAGACGCGAGGTTTGTTCAGCTCTGTTAACAATAAAGCTGTTGATGCTATATTGAAAGAATTCGGTGTGGGGACGATGGATAAGCTTTTGCCCAATGAGAATCCTAATAAAGCGAGAAGAAAGACCCGTGCAATGAATGGCCAAATTGTGGAAGAGAGAGATTTGAGCCAACTATACTTCATAAAGCTAGAAAAGCAGAATAGGGAATCTACAATGCAATTGGTCGAAAAGTTAAGAAAGTTGGATGAAGTAGAATATGCCGAGCCCAATTACAAGGTATATATGCTTGAGGACGCAGAAGGCGAGATTTGCAGTAATCCTACTCAAAATCCACTTTACGCCCAACAATGGGGTATTGGGTATTTGAATATCAGTGCCATGTGGAGCCTTCCTTTGGTTAATAAACGCAGACCTATTATCGCAATTGTCGATACAGGTGTAGATATAAACCACCCAGATTTGAAAGATAACATCTGGACTAATCCCAAAGAAGGTGAAGGAAGTTCGGCCCAAGATGAAGATGAAAATGGATTTGTTGATGATACTCATGGATGGAATTTCATCGAAAACTACATGGACGTATCCGATGATAATGGTCATGGAACTCACGTGGCTGGCATTGCTGCAGCATGTAATAATGAATTGGGTGTTGTGGGAGCTAATCCTTTTGCTTATATTATGCCTGTTAAGGTTCTAAATTCAGATGGAAGTGGTGATATTGCTACAGCAGCTCGCGGTATTGTCTATGCAGCAGAAAATGGAGCTGATATCATTAATATGTCATTTGGTAGTGGGCCAGATCTTTCATCAACCATGAAAGATGCATTAGATAAGGCATTTCAGAAATCAATTTTAGTTGCTTCAGCAGGTAATAACGAAAAAAGCATATATGACAACTCCGATCCGATACACCCAGGAACTATATACCCTGCAGCGTATTATTGTGTAATAGGAGTACAAGCAATTAACCAAGACGGAAAACTTGCTCGATTTACAAACTATGATCCTGACGGTCCTTTTTTTTCGAGGGATGGAGTCGATGGAAGAAACTATGAGATTAAAGCCCCAGGCGTTTCAATCATTAGCACTTTTACTGATGGAGACTATCGCTCGTTGAATGGAACATCAATGGCATCTCCATTGGTGGCTGGTTCTATTTCAGCCTTACAGATGGTTAAAGACTATGGAAACAGAGAGATGCTTTTTGGTGATTTGATTCATTTGGGGTGTGATTTCGCAAAGATAATGGATAACAGTTTGGAGAGGGGAACTGGCATTGATTTTGTTGCTCTAAGGATTGATGATTCTGAAGGTAATGGAGATGAACACTTTGATGCTGGAGAAACTATCAAATTATTCCCCACGATAAGGAATACGTGGAAGAATGCTTCAAACATCAAATTGAATTTGACAGTAGATGACGCTTATAAAGATCTTGTCACAATTACAAGTAATGATGTGGATTTTGGATACTCGCCTTCCTATTATGGACGGAATGAAAGTAAGAATCCTATCATAATACAATTGACAAACTCTATTGCAGATGGAACTCGTATTAAAATGAAACTCACAGTGAATGCCGATGGTATGGAAACGCCTTGTCAGATTGAATATATTCAATCTGTTAATAATGTAGTAAAATTAAAAGGGCTAATTACAGAGAATACAACTTTAACAGCCGATAAGAACTATTTAATTACAGGTACTTTGGGAATTGTCGATGGGGTAACATTGACTATAGAGCCAGGAACAAAAATACAATTTGAAAATGGTGCAAGTATAGGACTGTCTGATGAAGGGAATATAATAGCTAATGGCACCCCTCAAAAACCAATAATATTTACGAAAAGTGGTAATGATTATAGTTTATGGGGAGGATTCGCAACAGGATACCTTATGTTTTCATACTGTATTTTTGAATATGCAAATCTCATACACATTAATGTGAAGGCTTTTGATTGCGTATTTAAGAATTGTGTATATATACGCCCGGCTGGTGAAAGGTGTAATATAATTAACAATCCCCATTTAGAGGATTTTGACAACCTGTCACCGCGTGACGGAGTTTTAATTAGAACATATTGTAACTATGTCAATAATATGGGTGGTGCTCTTTGGAATATGATTCCTGCTTGGAGTGGTTTGGCTGAAAGCAACTATTTTAATAATTATATGTATGATCCGGATGAAGGTAAATATTTCTACTTTTCAGCACAAACGGAACCTGCTCCTTATGACAAGCCTCATATAGATAAGAACGAGAGACCTTCTTATCTGGGTACAACGCGTGAGGACTTACTTCGACCATTCATAAAAGAAATTGGGAATGCATCTACGTATGGACAGGTGGATCTAAGCAACATGCTAAAAGAACCTGTTAAGGAAGCCCATGGCATTGTTTGGAAGATTCTAGTGAACGGAAAAGATGCACAAGATGAATACGAAGAATTGGATCCTCTTGGTGTAGGTAAGCATAAGTTTGAAGTCTATTTCAATCGTCCGATGAACAAGGAAAAGATTCCTCAGATTTCATTTGGCGTTCGTGAGCCTTTTACCCAAAATGTTGTGGCAGAGGATGGTAGTTGGAATGCTGAGGGCACTATCTATACGGCATACGTAACTATTACTGGTAAAACGCAGAGTGATGGTGTGAATCGTATCTATGTCTATGGGGCTGAGGATGATGAATTCTTTGAGTGCCCATACGAGAAAACACGCTTTAATGTGAATGTGCAGTCAGCAGGTTCGCAAAGTACGGGCTTTAGCGGTGAGGCTGGGCTTGGCCGTGTGGAATTGGATTGGAATGAACTTAAGACAGACATGACGGATGTGCTTGGATTCAATGTTTACCGCTATACATCAAATCCTGCAGATTCTGTACGTGTGAATGATGTGGTTATTGATGCTACAGATACACATTTTACGGACTATGATATCACGCCTGGCACCACTTATTATTATAAGTATAAGGTGCAAAGCACAGATCTTCAGGAGTTCCAACCCTCGAATGTGGTTGCAGTGACGCCTTTGACAGCTAAACTTGGCGATGTGACAGGTAATAACGAAGTGGATGTATTTGATGTTGTGTATGAGGTGAACTATATCCTTGGAAAGAAACCAAAGGCATTCGTGAAGTGTGCAGCTGACGTGAATGATGACAAGATTATCAATATCCTAGACGTGCAGGGCATCATCAAAACGATCCTTGATTCTGACATTGCTTCTGCAAGAACGAGAGGCGAAGCACCTGAGGCAGTTTATTCTATTGAGGATGGTATACTCTATGCAGAAAGTCCTGTGGCTCTTGGTGGCTTACAAGTTCAGGTGAATGTACCAGAAAATACGGAAATCACAACCCTTGATGACTTAAAGGGATTTGAACAGGCTGGTGCATGGTTGTCGAAAAACGACTACTTATTTCTTGCCTATAATATGAACGGCAAGACACTCGCTGCTGGTAAACACGCCCTACTAAGAATTGGTGATGGCCAAGTGACAAACATTTGTTTGGGTGATGCCAATGGTGTGAAGATATCTGCGGTCGCAGGAAATGGTACAACTGCTATTGACAATATGGCTACAGCTGTAAAGACACAGAAGGGTATCTACAATCTGAAGGGACAAAAAATGGCTGGTTCTGCAGAGAAATTCGACAAGCAGCCCAAGGGGATCTACATCATTGACGGAAATAAAGTGATGAAGTAATATGAGAAGGATATCATTTATATTTATATTGTTGTTGACATGGGTTACCAGCAGCTTTGCTGAGGACAAACTGCAAGTGGAGAGTTTTTCCATCTCAGCAGGAGGAACAGCGACACTCAATATTGCTTTGAGTAATCCTGATGCACAATATACCGCCCTTCAGGCAGATTTATATCTGCCTGAAGGCATCGATTTGGAAAAACAAGGAGACGATTATGTCTATACGTTAAGCAGGGCGGCAGATTCTCATTCTTTGACAATCAAGAAAAAGACGGGGTATTACCGACTGTTACTCTCTTCTGTTAAGAATGAAGAATTCTCAGGTAATAGCGGCTCATTAATCAGTCTGTCACTGAAGGCAGCTGCAGAAATAAGCAGTGAGACCAAAACCGGTTATTTGAAAGCGATAAAGATTGCAAAGAAAGACGGATCTGGTTTAAAAATAAATGAGTCTGCCTATAACGTTAGTATTGTTTCCATACAGATAACGCCTCCATCGATTAAGACTGATTTGGTCTATAGCGGTATCTCGCAAGATCTAATCTCTAAAGGTACAACGTCTACAGGAACCATGCTGTATTCGACAGATGGGACTAATTATAGTTCTGACATTCCAGCGGGTAAGGATGCCAAGACTTATACCATATACTATAAAGTTGTGGACAATTCCAATAAGGATATTGTGACTCCTGTATCACTGACAGTAACTATCGAAAAGGCTGCGCTGAAGATTTCTGCAGGTGATTATACGATTACTCAAGGACAACAGTTCCCTGATTTTGTTGCTAAATACGAGGGCTTTAAGAATAATGAGACGGAGGCAGTATTGACTAAGATGCCTACGCTGACAACTACGGCAACGTCGAGTAGTATACCGGGAATGTATGAAGTGAATGTCAGCGGTGCGGAGGCACAGAACTACGACATCAGTTATAAGAAAGGTACGTTGATTATTACGGAAGCAGCCCCCATTACTGTGACGGTAAAGAACGTGAGCCGTCAGTATGGCCAGTCTAATCCTACGTTTGAGTATACCGTGGAAGGCGGAACGCTGGATGGTACACCTGAAATCAGTTGTTCAGCAATGGTGGATTCAGACGTTGGAACTTACGACATTTCCGTTAATAAGGGTACTGTGAAGAACTACAACGTAACCTTCGTAGGGGGTAAGTTGACCATTACCAAGGCTCCGCTAACCATCAAAGTAGGAATTTACACAAGGAAACAGGGGGAAGATAATCCACAGTTCGTCTTGGAATATGCAGGTTTCAAGAACGGTGAAACTGAGACTGTGTTAACAAAACAGCCCATAGTGACTTGCAACGCCAACGTATCAAGTGCGCCAGGTGAGTATGCCGTCATGGTTTCTGGAGCTGAGGCACAGAACTATGAAATTAGCTATGTGGATGGTAAACTGATAGTAATGGATGCTGATGCTGTGGTAATAATTGCGAAGAATTATACTCGCGAATACGGTGAGGATAATCCTTTTTTTGAGTTCACCACCGAAGGAACTGAATTGGATGGTGAACCTGTGATTGAGTGTTCCGCAACGGCAACATCGGCAGTTGGTACTTACGACATCGTGATAACAAAAGGTGGTGTAAAGAACTACAACGATACATATGTCAACGGAACACTAACTATTACGAAGGCTCCACTTACGATAAAAGCAGGAACATATACAAAGAAGCAGGGCGAGGAGAATCCGGAGTTTAACCTGACTTATGAAGGATTCAAGAACAACGAGACAAAAGATGTACTGACAAAGCAGCCGACAGTCAGTTGTGAGGCTACTTGGAGTAGTGCTCCCGGTGAGTATACCGTTAAGGTGATTAATGCTGAAGCTCAGAACTACGCCATTACTTGTACTGATGGTAAGCTGATTGTGTTGCAGGCCGACGCTGTAGCGATAATGGCAAAGAGCTATAGTCGTGAGTATGGTGACGAGAACCCAGTATTTGGGTACGAAGTGAGCGGCGCTGAACTTGATGGCACGCCAGAGATAAGTTGTGAAGCAACAGTTGGTAGTGAAGTGGGTACTTACACCATTTTTGCAAAACAAGGAAGTGTGAAGAATTTCAATGTGAGTTACATAAACGGTACTCTAACCATTACCAAAGCACCGTTGAAGGTAAGTGTGAAGGATGTTGAGCGTGAGCAGGGGGAGGAGAATCCACAGTTCGAACTGGTCTACGAAGGCTGGAAACTGCAGGATTCTGAGAGTGTTTTGCTGAAGAAACCTGTGGCGATGACAACGGCAACCAAAAATTCGCCATCCGGAGATTATGTTATTACTGTCAGTGGTGGCGAGGCCTGCAACTATGAGTTGAGATACAAGAATGGCAAACTAACTGTAACAATGCCAAGCAGCATCCATGAAGTGACGGAGTCTGCGACATTCGACATCTACGACATGAGTGGTCGCAAGGTGCGCCGAAACGTGACAACCTTTGAGGGACTACCGAAGGGTATATATATCGCTGGCGGACGAAAAGTGGTTTTGAAGTAACTCATGGGGGCTGGTCACAGCGGCAGAAACTGCTTCTTTTACCACTGCGGAAAACGATTCCACAATTAATTATTAGCAAGATATGTAACGATATGAGTAAGTTCTATATTATAGGAAATGGGTTTGATATAAGTCATGGGTTGCAGAGTCGGTATTCTGATTTCCTGCAATATGTCTGTGAATACCACCACGATATGTTTCATCGAATTGGGTCAATGTTTGGCGAAGGAAATCCATCTTTCTTGTGGAAGGATTTCGAAAACAACTTGATCAATTTCAATGTTAATCGTAGTGTTATAAAAAACGCTCGCAGATTAATTAATCATGCAAGACAGAATCCAGAAAGGGCACTTGATTTGGATACTTCATTGGAAAATGCATGTGATGGGCTTTTTATTGACATTGGATTGTTGTTTAGAGAGTGGGTTCATGATACTTTAGTAAATCGGAACGTTGAGAGGAAATTTGAGTTGTCAAATGAAGACTATTATTTGACCTTTAATTATACAAATATTCTTGAAACCACATATAATATTCCTTCTTCTCATATATGTTATATACATCATAATTTGTGTAACAATGACGATATGATGCCTATTTTTGGACATGGAGCTTTAGAAGAATATATAGAAAGAAGTGTTGTTTTTGATGAATATTCTACTAATGAGATAATTACCTGTGGAGCTAATCCTGAAAATATTAAAGATGTCTATATCACATTGCTTAGAGATTTCAAGAAAAAAAACGAAGAGGGAATGGAAATGTTAATCGAATTCCTTCAAACTATAAACGACGATAATGTTGAAAAAATCTTGATATTAGGCCATTCTATGGGAGACTCTGATAAAACATATTTCAATTTTCTTGCTGAAAGGATTTCCCCCCAGACTCCAATTTCTATTAGTTACTATAATGACCAGGAACGTCATTCCTTATTTCGAAAAGTAGAAAATGTTTTTCATAACCCAAATAGAATCAATACAGCCAGAATGGAGAATCTATTCCATCATGCATGAATTATGTAAATAATGGGATGGGGCGATTGAAAATTTCGTCTGTTGATGTACCTATGGTATATGGGATGGTTTGGGCGTGAGTGACTTGCGAGAATGCCGATGAAAACATTTGAGGAGCTGACACAAGCGATGGATGGATGTGTGCAACGGGTGAAAAGGGACCGGTGGCCTGACGTGGGAGAGGACTTCGTACAGTATGAGAACATCGTTGACGAAGTGGATATCTCGCAGTATAAACGGCGTAAAGGAGCGCCATCGCTGTCTTATTGGTTTGTCAAGAAATTGTATATGACATGAGGCTTCTTAAAGAACCCAGTCGACTGGTGAAATAACCAATTTTACCCTTTGACCTTACAAAACAGCAAAATAATTTGCAGAATTGCAAAGAAAGTGGTATCTTTGCACACAAATAGTATAAAGATGATAATTGCTAACAAAGAATTGCTTGATGAAGAAAAATAAACTGACAACAAGGCAGGAGTATGACGAGACGAAGGCTATTGTGGAGGCCTTAATCTCTGAAGCAACAGTTAAGGGAATGCTTGAACCTGAGATGGATAACGAGTACACTCGACAAATCTCAGAATTGAGCAAGTTGATGGCGATGTATGAGGATGAATACATGGATATTATGCCTCTTCGTGAGAAAACTCCATTAATCAGATCGATTGAGGACTACTTTTACGCTCGTAATATGAAGCAAAAGGAAGGAGCTCAATTTCTTGGTATCAACGAGTCTGTGTTCAGTCAGATACTTAGTGGAAAGAGGCGTATCACTATGCCTATAGCAAAACGACTGCATTCGAAATTAGGTATCAATGCAGATATGATACTGGAATATGCCTAATGAAAGAACCTGCGATAAAGATTCCTGAGGGTTGTACGGAGGTGCTGTTGCATGCCTGCTGTGCTCCCTGTTCGTCGGCCATCGTGGAATGGCTGCTGGCGAACGGGGTGCGCCCCACCATATATTATTATAACCCGAACATCTGGCCTCGCGAGGAGTATGAGATTCGTAAGCAGGAGAGCAAGCGCCATGCTGAGGGGCTCGGCATCCAGTGGGTTGACGGCGACTACAACCACGAGGAGTGGCGAGATGGGGTGTCGAGGTGCGAGGTGCGAGGTGCGAGGTACGAAGACTATGACTATAGCAGTGAGCCGGAGCGGGGACTGCGCTGTGAGCAGTGTTTCACATTACGGCTGACGCGGACGGCG
Organism: uncultured Prevotellaceae bacterium; assembly: GCA_900316475.1. Taxonomy (GTDB): domain Bacteria; phylum Bacteroidota; class Bacteroidia; order Bacteroidales; family Bacteroidaceae; genus Prevotella. The sequence continues at coordinate 41,191 of ONDA01000018.1, read as the reverse complement.
CGCAAGGCGCAGGAGTTGGGCTTCAAGTATTTCGCAACGACGCTGGCCTCAAGCCGCTGGAAGAGTCTGGAGCAGATAGAACGAGCAGGGAGACAGGCAGAGGAAACGGTGCCTGGCACCATTTTCTGGGCACAGAACTGGCGGAAGGGCGGACTGCAGGAGCGGCGCAACCAGTTGCTGAAGGAGTTCGGATTCTACAATCAGCAGTATTGCGGCTGTGAGTTCTCTGCCCGTGGGGCGGGGGCGCTGACGAAGCCGCTGTTGCGCGAGCAGATGCGTGAGGCTAAACGACAGCACGCCGACAAGATGGCCGGGTGGTCGGCTGAGATTGTCGAGAAACTGTGGCAGCAGATAGGTGAGAGTAGGGTGGTGATGGTCTACTGGCCATTGCCCGATGAGGTCGATGTCCGGCCGCTTATAGACCGTCTGGTAGCAGAAGGACGGACGGTGGTGCTGCCCAAGGTGACCGGCGACGAGACAATGGAGCTGCGCCGCTATACGTCGCAGGCCGACCTCAGCGAAGGTGCCTTCCATATTCTGGAACCCGTGGGCGAGCCTTTCGTGGACTACGAGCAGATAGATGTGGCGCTCGTTCCCGGCGTTGCCTTCGATGCCGCCGGTCATCGCCTGGGCCGTGGCCGTGGCTACTACGACCGCTTTCTGGCGGAACACCTCGCACCTCGCACCTCGCACCTCGTACCTCGATTAATTGGTGTCTGTTTCCCCTTCCAGCGGGTGGCTGTGGTGCCCGTCGACGCCCATGACGTAGTCCTGGATCAAATTTTTTGTTAATTTTGTTGGAGGATACCAGTTTTTTTTGTATTTTTGTCCACAAATAATAGCTAACATATTAAAAACATTATTACTATGAAGCATTTTATACTTTCTTTGGTGGCATTGACCGTTATGGGGAGCCAGTGTGCAGTAGGCCAGAACCAAGTGAAAAGACTTTCGGCAGAGACCGTAAAGTTAGATGTCAGTAAGATGACGGATGCCGGTCAGACCGTTCGTCTGAGCCGTTATCTCTTTGCAGGTTACAACACACTTTGCCTGCCGATGTCGGTCAGTGCCGAGCAGCTGACTCAGGCCGTACCCGGCATCAAGGTGGAGAAATTGGCCGGCATAGGACAGGAGGGAAGCAAGCTGTGCCTTTATTTCACGGAGTGTACGTCAGAAGGTATAGAGGCAGGAATGCCCTACCTCGTGTTCTCTCCCACAGCCAAGAATCTGAGTGTCAGGAACGACGGCGCTACTCGCCTCAGTAGTGATGCCGACGTTGTGCGTATGGCCGACGCTATGGGCAACCAGGTGACGTTCAGCAGCGGTTGGGAGTCCCGTGCGCTTGACGGTTACTATGGCATTCCCGCCCAGCAGAATGTTGAGGTGCTGGAGAGCGTGCTGATACGTACTACCGCCAACCAGCGCTTCCTGCCCACTCGTTGTGGCTTTAACTGGGAGACACGCTCGTCAACGGCAACCAGTCTGGAGATTAAGCACGTCAGGAGCTTCTCTGAGGTGACAGGCGTGCAGACGTTGACGGCTGGCGAGGCTGCCGTTGTCGATGTCTACGACCTGAGTGGCAAAGTTCTGCTGAAGCAGGTGAAGCTGGCTGATGCCAAGACGCTGTTGCCGGCCGGTGTTTACATCATCGGTGGCGAGAAGGTAACATTCAAGTGATTTTGTCACTAAAAACACTTAAAACGAGGCTCTTTGTTTGGGAGTCTCGTTTTTTTGTTGTACTTTTGCCACCTGATTCAGACCCGTCAGCAGTTTGGCGTGTCAGAATGATGGCAAAAAGTTCAAAAGGTTATTAATAAAATAAGTCAAAGAATTAGATGTTTGAGAACTTAAGCGAACGGCTGGAACGGTCGTTCAAAATACTGAAAGGTGAGGGAAAAATCACCGAAATAAACGTTGCTGAGACGCTGAAGGACGTGCGCCGCGCACTGCTCGACGCCGACGTGAACTACAAGGTTGCCAAAAACTTCACAGACACGGTGGACGGAACTGATGGGTGGCAAGGCTGCCGAACTGAAGCTGGAGAACCGTCCGGCCATCATCCTGATGTCGGGTCTGCAGGGCTCTGGTAAGACGACGTTCACAGGTAAACTGGCCAATATGCTGAAGACGCGCCAGCACAAGAACCCGCTGCTGGTGGCCTGCGACGTCTACCGTCCTGCCGCTATCGAGCAGCTGAAGGTCGTTGCCCAGACTGTCTGCTCGCCATCTCTACCGACGAGCTGATGAAACTCAAGCGCACCCTCTATTATGACAAGGACGGAGAGACAGTCAGCACACAGCTCGACGGCAACACCCTCACCACCTTTGAGAGCAGCTGGGTGAATATCGATAACGCCCTGGGCGTCGTCTCTGCTAATAATGGCAAGAAGATAGGCTTTGGCCACCGCAGTGCCAACAACTCCATCTTCACCTCGAAACTCTATCCCATGTATAGCAATACCTCGCGCACCGTGAGGAAGGGCCACATCGTCGACGCACGCCATCTCGTCTATTACAGTAATGTCAATGCCCAGCAGACCCGTGAACTGACCCACCGTCTGCTGCCGCTGAAGGATCAGCTGCCTGCAGGATGGAATGGCGTCATCGCCCCCGATGCCGACCGCAGCTATTTCCTCGTCAGCAACTTTAAGGGTGAGGAAAACGCCCAGTTGAAGGACTTCCAGTTCCAAGGTGCAGCTCCAGTTTTCTATGAGCCTACTACTATCGATAACAGCAAGGCAACAGTGACGTTCAGCCTCGCTGAGAACCACTCCGTGGCACAGCCCTTGTCTGTCCTCGTGTCAGGTAGCCATGTCACGGCTCAGCTCATCGATGCCACGTCTGCCTACATCACTGCTACAGCCGATGCCACCGTTAGTATCTCCATCCTGAATGTGGTACTCAACGACTGCGTCATAAAGAAAGATGAGACCATTCGCGTCTGGTTAGAGAACGGGAAGGTCAAGACCGTGCGCGTTCAGAAGCCCACCCAGAAGGATGTCACCGCCACATATATCAGAAACGCCGACTTCAGTGAGGGACCTGTCGTGACGACCGACATTTACGGCTATGGCAAGGATATGTCGGCTGGTGCCGTCTATAGTATGCAGCCCGTCACAGGGTGGACGGCAGGCGAGAGCGGCGTTACCGACGAAAGGGGCTATGCTAACTCCGCACAGGGTGGGGGTGTCTTCGCCTATGGTTCGTCTAACGTTTTCAGGGGAAATCAAAAAGGGGCACCGACAAAGAATCCCGATGGAGGAAATACTGGCCGTTGCCTGGGCATCTTTGGCGTATGGTCGGCCCCTAACTGCAACTACTATCAGGATGTAACACTTCCGTCAGGATCTTATACTCTCACTGTTCCTGTCTATAACACCAACACTGGTAAAGAATATGCCAGTAGTCTTACGGGGTTTATCACTGACGATGGCATTCCTTATACTTCTGCTGTCAACGTTGCTGCCGGAGCTTGGCAGACAGCCACGACCACTTTTCGCCTAACTGAAGAAACACATGGGAAAATCTCCATTGGTTACAACGCTGCCAATGTGGGTTCGGCCAGTGCTCCCCACCTCTTTTTTGACCACATCGCTCTCACCTGTACCGATGCGTCAGAACAACCGGATGCTATTCAGACAGTAGCGGAATCAGCCCCCCATGCTAAAGGTGTCTTCACCCTTCAAGGCACTAGAGTATATTCCTCTGCCATGAAGAGTCAAGACATCTATATCGTCAACGGGCAAAAAGTTCTGGTGAAGTGATACCAGGGGCTTGGATTTTTTATCGGCGCCATCTGTTGTGTGACCATAGCCACAGTTCTGGCCGTTGGTACACTTGTTGTTGAAGCCGGTCGAAATAGGCATCGGTATAAGGCCAGTCATGGCTAGAGGATGCTTCAGCGGCTGTCATCCGTTCGGCAGTACAGGTGTAGTAACCTCGTTTGATGCGTTCTACACGACAATAGAACACGTTCATGTCGTATTTCCTGATGAGTTGCTCGGTGCCTGTAAGAACCTTGGTCTTGATGCCCATAAAGCGATGGAAATGGCGGACATATTGCTCTTTTGGCAGTTGGTCGGCAATAGCGATAACTATACTTGCAGTCTGTTTCTGTTGCAGCTCTCCAATGGTTTTGGAAGTATCCTGCATACCAACGGGGGTGTTACCGAATCTTGAACGACAGTCCTGCATCCAGCGGTTCAGGCTGTCGTTATGTAATTTGCTGTAGATATACAGCGGACGTACCGCTTGATCAGGTGTCATACTTCCAATCGCCCATTCCCATTGTCCATAGTGGGCAAAGTAGCACAGAACGGTCTTCTTTTCGCTTACACATACTTGCACGACCGTGTCGAGATTCTTCCATTGGAATCGCCTCTGTAGCTCGTCGATACTCATACGACGCATACGGATGATTTCCACCAATAAGTCGCAGAGATGATGGTAGAAGGTCTTTTCCATTTTCAGTCGCTCTTCGTCGCTCTTTTCGGGAAAGGCTAGCGCCAGATTATTCTCCACCACCGTTCGCCGATAGCGTATGAGATAACGAGTCAGCGGATATAAAAGCCCGTCGGCTACCAAGTAAAGCATGCGTAGGGGAAGATACGACAGAGTATTGATAACGGCAACGGACAGGCTGTTTCTCATATTGATTTGCGAGAAAGGGTTGTTACGGAACAGTAAACAGACAAGAATACGAGGCTGGTGAGGCCAACTATGAGAATATTGAGAGGGTAGAACATCAGAACAGACACCGGCCTCTTAATCTTATAGATGTTTGACAGCATACCTTTATCGGGGAATATCAGTCTCAGCCATGCTGAGAGGCGAGCTATGCGACGGTCAATAAAGACAAACTCCCAGTAGGCAGCGATAAGACGGTCGAAAGCATGGCGTGAAAAGGGACGGTCGAAATGACGGACAAATGAAAGGAAACGTTGCTCAGAGGCTGTAGGCTTCAAGGCCGCAAGTGCAGCCTGTCCTTGTTTTGGCAGTCCTTTACAGACATGACACAGGGCTGCTGCCATGACGCGTCTGAAACCATATAAAGTTGCCTTTTCGGTGAGTGTAATGTGCTGTGTGCCGTCTAGGGGAAGGAGGAGCACCATGAGGTCGCGCGTCCACTTACCGTCGCTGAAGAGGTGGAAGGCGGCGTGTTGAGCCAGGAAGAGCCAGCGGTCGGTCGCCTCCATGTGACCTTTGCGACAGCGCGTGAGCGCATCGGCATTGAAGGCTCCGATAGTCTTAGCAAAGAACTTCTTGGTGACGAAGGCTGTGTGGATATCGACATTCACCTTCGTCATGCTGCACGACAGCAGCGACACCTTCTGCTTGGCTGCTAACACCTCGGGGCGCATCGAGAACGGGAACTCCAGTCGGTATTCCTCCTGGCAGAGCCGTTCCACCAGTCGGCGGCAGTCGGCCTCGCTGGTGCAGAGCAGGTCGATGTCGCGCACGAAGCGGTCGAGATGTTCGGCATAGACTGTCTGTAAGAGGTCGATGCCCTTGATGGGGATAATCTCTACGCCAACGGCTTTGGCCTCGTCCTTCAGCCAGTCGTAGTTGTTCAGGACGAGCAGCGTGCGAGCCAGGTCGTCGGCCTGTCTGTCGGTTTCGGTGGGCTTATTCTCGGTCTGCATGTCTCTTGAGGTATCGTTTGGGTTTATTCATCAGGGCATAGCGGCCTGAAGGGAAGGTAACAATCTCGCAGCCATATTTCGATTGTGGGAGACGTCCGTCACGTTTCAGGGGCACAACGATGAAGTTCAGCTCGGGAGTGGTGTACTGCCACGGGGCCGTACGGTTTTCAGGACAGATGAACGATGACGTGAGATACAGCTCCTGATACAGACGCTTGGGCAGCACCATGATAAAGTCCTTGCCGTAATAGGCGGCTTCGGCATTAAACAGCGAACGCTGGTGGTTGATGAGCAGCGACGAGCCGAGGTAGTGCCTGTCTGTGCGGGTGTATTGGGGGATGTCGAAGAAAACGAGTCCGTCGCTGCGGTCGAGTTCGGCATAGAAGTCCTGCATGGCGCGGTAGTTGTTCCATGTGAGATGGACAACCAGCGCATAGACGGCCAGAAAGACGATGCCTGCCGCGATGCCGATACGGTCGGAAAGCGGGGGCAGTGCCTTGAACAGCAGGATGAGCGAGAACGACTCGATGCCAAAGAACGCCCGCGGTTCGGCCGTCTTGCCGACAAACATCAGGAACAGCATCTGGAAGAGAATGGCCGTCAGGAAGAACCAGTTGTCGCGGACAAAGTCTTTCAGACCCTCGCGGTTCTTGCGGAAGCGGACAAACAGTGTCACGACGAGTATCCAGAAGATGCGCTGGCCAGCCAGAACATAGAGGATGCCGCCGCCCAGTCCCACGACAGCCGACATCAGGTCGAGACCGGCGATGGTGGCCCGTTCCTGCGTGCCTGGTGAGGCGACATAGAACAGGATGCCTGCCAGATAGGCGATGGTAGCCAGCCAGGGGACGATGTGCTGCTGCTGCCGGCGGTACAGACTGTAGGACAGTCCGATGACCAGTGCGGCGCCGATGCCAATAGAGAAACTCTCCTGCCACGTGCCGACCACGAAGGCGAAAAGCGTCAGCCAGAGCGACGGCCACAGGCGGTTGCTGTCGCGGTGGCGATAGAGGGCATAGAGTAGGACGAGGTTCAGAACGATGCCCCACAGGTAGTTGATGCTGCCCGTCTGCCAGAGGAACACCTCGCCGAAGGCCCTGAACAGTCCGAACATCAATGCCAGTGCCAGCAGGACCGTAGCCCAGCCGCGCTGACGTGAGAAGACCTGTATCAGATAAAGAAAGGCAACGAAGAACAGCGTGTTGAGCACGTCGAAGACGGGCTTGCAGCGCAGTGTCATCAGCAGCTGGTCGGTGCCTATTGTCAATACGCGTCCGTGCTGTGTCAGGTAATGGTAGTACTGCGACACCACCACGTCAGAAAAAGTCCTGACAGGCTTTGTCAGGTCAATGCCGTAGTCGCGGAATCCGAACGAGACGGGATAGTCGTCGGAGAACATACACGTCAGCGCGTTGAGCAGCCAGAACATCAGACCGGCGGCAAGTAGCAGCCAGGTGTTGCGCCGTCGCAAGGACACGGGAATATTCATTTGTCGACAATCTGTACGTTGTTGGCACCAATCATGTTTTTTGCCAGACAGGCACCGTTGCATGCAATCGGATTGTTGAGCATACAGTCGGCACATTCGATGCGGTTGCCGAGCATGCGATAGGGCCGGAAGCGGTTCTCAAACCACGTGCGGCACTCGGGGTAGCTCTTGAACTCCGTGTAGTGGCGCAGGCCGGCCGTCGCCAGGGGCAGGCAGTACATCACCTCTCCCTCTGGTGTGATGTCGAGGCGCGACTGGCAGCCTGAGGAAATTTTCGAGTTGTGGCGCCACAGGAATCCCAGCTGCTCGTCGGTGAAGCTGCAGTAGGGAACGCCACACTCGTACTTGATACTGACGTCCATATACTCGCCGGCTTTCACCAGGTCGACGACGCGCTGTGCCACGATGTCGTATTCGGTGTCCTTCAGTGCCATGTTCGACGAGGTGAGGGTAGGCAGCACGAATCCCACCTTAATATTACGGTCGAGGTCGAAGCGCTCTATCAGGTCGAGGGCCCATAGCTCGTTGGGCTCCTCAGGGATGATGTTGAACGTGAGCGAAGCCCGCTTGCCTGCCGCCTTCAAGGCGTGCTCGATATTGTCGCGCTGTGCCGGTGTCCATTTGGCGGGGTTGTTGACATTGGCCACCCAGTAGATGGGCAGGATGGAAATCTTCTCGGCCAGCGACACCGCCTGCTTCGTAGCCATGTTGCTGAAGATGGTGATGTGGAGGTCGCGTTCCAGCAGGTAGTCGACAATCCATTCGATATCGGGGTGCAGCGTCGGCTCGCCGCCCATGAGATGGATGACGCGGTCGAAGGGTTCGCGTTCCAGCCAGTCGATGATACCCGTAAAAGTCTCTCTGGTCATCGTCGAACGCTGCTTCTTGGGAGCCATCATATCCATGCCGAAGCAGTAGGGGCAATGGTAGTTGCAAAAGTTTGTGAGCATTAAATTTGGCATAGTCTTCTGTATTTTTAGGTTTTCTTTGTCTGTTGTCTTGTTGTGAAGGTCTTGTCCTCCAGCGTATGTATGTCATCGGCCTCACCGATGAGCATCGGGTCGTGGCTGACGGCCACAACCAGTATCTGTTGTGCGATCGCTTTCAGTTGCTGCGTGATAAGCAGCGACGTGTCGGCATCGATGTTGCTGGTGATCTCGTCGACGATGAGTACCGACGGCCGGCCGATGAGGGCACGGATGAAGGCCAGTCGCTGTTTCTCGCCTGACGACAGTTTGCGTGCCAGCAGTTCCATTGGCTTGGTCAGGCTGTCCTCAGTGGGAAAGAGGTGTGACAGATGGAGCACCTCCAGATAGTGCATGACGTCGGCCTTGTCAACCGTCGTGCGCCCCATACAGAGGTTGTCGTAAAGGGAGCCGTCGAAGAAGAAAGGCTCCTGCTCGACGAGGGCGATGCCGCTGCGGCCGTCGTCGCTGTCGTCCTCGGCGATGCTGATGTGCCCCTGTTGCTGGTGCAGCAGTCCGAGCAGCAGGTTCAGCGTCGTCGTCTTGCCAGTGCCGCTGGGGCCTGTGATGACGTGTAGTCGTCCTTTGTCCAGTCTGAGACAGGCATCTTTCAGTATCTCGTGGTCGACGTCGTCGGTATGGTAGGCATACGTCACGTTGTCGAAGGTGATGCTTGCCACATGGCCCACCTGCAGGGGTGACGTGTCTTCGCTGTCGTCGCCCTTGATGACCTTGAACAGCCGTCGGATGCTGCTCTCGGTGTTGGCTAGCTGCTGGTAGCCGCCGATAACCATCATGGCCTCGCCGCGGATAAACAGTACGGCGGTAGGGTAGGAGATGAGGATTCCCAGGTCGATGACACCGTCGTTGGCAGGCATCAGAAGGATGATGGCTGCTGCCACGCTGTAGGTGAGCATCTCGCCAACGACCGATTGGCAATTGGCTATCAAGGCGAGCCGCCGCGAGGTGCTGCGGATGGCTTGGAACACCTCCTGCATACGGTTCACGGCAAACTCCAGCGTGCCGTAGACGCGGAAGATGCGGTAGCCGTTGACCCACTCGGCAAACAGCTGGTAGAGCGAGCTGATGCGGTTGTAGAGTTCCTGGTGGATATGCTTGATGCGGCTGCGCAGGAAGGTCACCGACAGCAGCACTGCTGCCGATAGGAACAGCACCACCAGGAAGAACTGCGGCGACAGCAGCAACAGCAGCACGCAGAAGGCCAGGATGGTGCAGGTGGCGCGGATGAAGGAGCGGTAGACCATTGGTATGAGGCTGCTGGCCATCGACGTCTCCTGTGTCAGGCCATTCGACGACTGCAGACCCATGCGGTTGTTGACTTCGCTGTAGGATTTCCGCTTGAGCGCCGCGACGAAGGCCGTCCGCAGGCCGTACTCCACCTCTGCCATTGCGTAGGCCGTGAGTATGCGCGACAGCTTGGTCAGGACGATATAGACCAGGAAGACGGCCAGAACCAGGATGATGTTCTCGCGGGTGAGCAGGGCTTCGATATTGGTAGCTTTCAGTCCTACCGCTCTTTGGAGCAGATAGATGGCCAATGGCGGAAACAGGCCGATGACGATCTCCAGCAGCATGGCTGTCGTCAGTCGGAGATGCTGCCCCTTGGCATTGTGCCACACCAGACTCAGCACTTCCAGTTCGTTCTTTAGTTTTCCGTATCTATTGTCCATCGATGGCAAAGTATTTATTATAGGTGGCAAAATACTTCTCCAGAGTGGCAGGCTTGGCTTCTTCAATGAACTTCCTGCGTACGGTTTTTGAGAAGATGTTGAGACGGTCTATCAGACATGCCTCGCAGATGGTGTTGCGGTCGGCACGACGGGTGGCTATGTGCCGCCGGAACAGACGTGCCTTCCTGTTGTTCATCAGATGGCTGTAGGTATGTTCCCACAATGAGCCGACGATGCACTCGCCACGGTAGTCGCTGCTACACATGCTGACCTCGCCGGACGCCAGGATGACGGGCAGTTGCCAGATCTGGCTGCAGACGGCTCGCCTGCTGCTGAGATGGCCGGCAATGTCACCGGTCTCAGGCAGGTGTGGCCAGGGGAAGGCACTGCTGAAGTGGATGTCCTTCAGCTGTCGCAGCCGTCGGAACAGCTCCGGAACGGCGGTGCTAAGGGTTGCTATCGCCTGACTGTCGATGATGCTGATGAGCGAAAAGCGCTGGTCGTGCGACGCCGTCAGACGGTCAATCTCCTCCAGCGACTGCCAGACGGTCTCGAAATTCCCGGGATGGCGCAGCCGCTCGTAGGTCTGCTTGTCGTAAAGCTCAGCCGAGAAGCACAGCTCCAGCTCGCTGTCGCCGAGCTTGTCGAGCATCTGGCTGAGAATGTCGAGAGAGGGGCGGTAGGCATTGCTGAAAACGGTGAACTTGCTGACGCCTCTCTTGACGAGCAGTTCCACCATCGCCGGCAGGTCCTTGTTGAGGAACGGCTCACCGTGCAGATGGAGGAAGACATGGCTGAAGGGTATGTCAATCTGCTTCAGCAATGGTTCGAAGTCGTCCTTCGCCAGCGTATGCTTTGATCGGCAATGGCTGCTGTCGCGACCGTTGGGACAGCAGGTGCAGGCCAACGTGCAGTGGTTGGTCAGTTCGATGGTGAGCGCTCCGGCCAGGTCGGTGCGTCTCAACGGCAGCATGAGTTTCGCCTTGAGTTTCACCCATCTGTTCCTGATGTGCTGCCTGAAGGACCGACCGTTTTTCATGCTGTTATGCTTGTGAGTCGAAGAAGCTGTCAAGCACCTGCTTGTTCAGCAATTTCCTGTCGCCGAAGCAGAAGGTGTGGAGCCGGTACTCCTGCATGATACAGGTGCACAGCGACAGCCAGTCGTTGTGGTCGTACTGCAGGGCAATGTTGTTGGCTGATGTCAGCAGCACGTCGAGCAGGCGTTCTTCGTTGGGATTGACCTTGACGGCAGAAGGGCCGTCTTTGGTTTGTTCTATCTCGGCAATAGCCTGTAGCGGTGCGCTGTCAATCTTCTCGCAGTCGTATCGCTTCAGGATGTCGACAAAGTCCTTGTCGGTCTTGCTGCTCTCAAAGAGTTTGGCATCGAACAGCAGCGAGGCTACCCGTGGCTGTCCGCCGTCCATATAGAGAAACACGATGTCGTCGCCAAGAAAGCCGGCCCCCTGTGCCACCAGGTCGGTGCAGAGTGTACTCTTGCCCTGGCCGCTACGTCCTGTGAAGACGATTGCCCGCCCGCGCCAGACGACGGCTGAGGCGTGCAGGGTATAGCGGCGGTGGTAGGCCATGATGACATGCGTGAGCAGCATCACGATGGCGTCGATGTTGGAGCGGATGTTCGCTTTCGACAGCCGTTTCTGCTTCAGCACCATGTGACAGGTGGTCTTGCCGGCTGCCAGGTCGTTGACAATACATTCGCCGCCTCTCGACTCGAAATACTCCGTGGAGCCGTCGGCCGAGACGTATTTCTTGACGTCGCTGCCGTGGTCGCCTCGGTGTCCGACGGCATGGTAGTAACCCTTCCATACCAGACGGGCATCACTGGGAATGACGCGCTCGGTCGTTCCCACGATATTGACTTCATGACAGGGCAGGGTGTCGTCAGCTGTCTCGATGACGTGATGTTTGAAAAGCATCTTAAGATGGCAGATGTCTATATCCAAGTCTGACGTAAACCGGATAAAGACACCTGCAACCTTAATGCTTACAGAGAAGTTCTTCCCCATTATTGTCGCTTAGCGATAATAATAATAGGTGTAGTACAGCGTTACGGTGTACAAAGAATAGTACAGCGAGGTGTAGTACAGGCCGGAACCTTGTACCACATCCATAGAAGCGTGCTTGTTGGTGGCAGGCTTCATGTAAGCTTTTCTTTCCATACGCTACTTGATTAAAGGATTAATAATTCTTGTTTCCACTCACTAATTTGTTCTTCTATATCTTTCTTGATAGATTCGGTATCGTCGTTGTCGTATTCCTGACTGATGAGGACGGCAATCTCGTCGACGGTCTTACCGTCGTTGATGCCTCGCCAGATGAGGGAGGACACTTCGTTCATCGTGTAATACTCCCCGCTGTCGACTTTGACGGCAACAATCTTCTCGCCTAACGGCTTCCATGTGACGTTCTTACTGATTTCCATATTGTGGTATTATGAATTGACGGATTTGAAACTCTTACAGCCGCCTTCGCACAGCTGGCGGCGGAACAGGTCGCAGACGGCACACTCGCGGCGCACGCCGGGCTGGCTGCCCAGCGTCTCCTCCAGTTTTGCGTTGAGCATGTCCTTGAGTTCGGCCATGTTCTTGGCGTCGAGGGCGTTGACGCGTCCCAGCTGGAACAGAGGGAAGCAGTTCCAGGCCTGCAGACCCGGGCCGATGTCGAGGGCGGCGCCGCACATGAAGCCGATGCCGGCTCCCAGACGCGTCAGTCGGCCTATCTGCTTGTCGTCGAACATACAGGCCTGGAAGCCGCAGTCCATCGACATGGTGATGTGGCGCTTGGCAGCCTGTTCCGAACACTTGCAGAAGTATTCGCCTGCTCGCTTATAGTCGTCGAGGTCGATATACTGGTTGCCACCTTTGTAGATAGGCAGTGCGATGCCCGTCCTGATGTTGCGCACCAGCTGGTAGCGGTCGATCATGTCGAACAGAAACTCCGGGTTGTCTTTCTCCAGGTCGAAGATGGTGTATGACAGCGCCGATGCCAGGTGGAACTTGCTGAAGAAGTGTTCCAGATTGGCAAACTGCCGGTCGTTATAGGTGCTGCGATCGCCGACGTTGACGACGAAGTTGATGTGGCCACACGAGTTGTCGAAGTCCTCCAGTCCTTCCGGCAGGGGGTCGGTGGCGCTGGTGAAGATCTTAGCGTGTATGTGGCGCGATTTCAGCAGTTCGATGACGTCTATCAGCCGCGGATACTGGAAGGGTTCACCGCCCAGCAGGCCAATGTCCCTGATCTCGCACTTGAAATGGTCAAGGAACTTCTCTATCTCCTCCAACGTCAGGATCTCGTTGACGTCGTCGGCCGCTTTCAGTACCTTCCGTGCGAAACAGAATGGACAGCCGCGTTTGCATTTGTGTGTTAAATATAGGTTAGCCATAGCTTTTCAGTTTAGTACCCAGTAAATGAACTTCCCCGTGTCGGCTATCATCGTCTTGGGCTTTTCTATGATGGCGGTCTTTCGCTCCCAAAGGAGCTTCCCGTCGCAGGTCACCCAGGCGTGCCCCCAGTCCTGACTGCTGTCGTCGCGACACCGCATGGCGATGTTGATGCGCACTTCGCCCTTCTTGTATCGAGAGGCGATGGCATAGACCAGCCGTGAACGTTTCAGGCACCAGTTGGCGACCAGCTTTTCCCGCAAACAGCGGAGGGTGCCGAATTTCCGCCTGTTGATAACCTTATGAGAGTTGATGCTCGGTTCGTTCATCACTGTTATTTGAGCGCAAATATACGACATTTTTAAAAAACAGCCAAATAATAAGAGGAAAAAAAAGTTAAAATAAAACCTAATTAATTTTCAGTTTCAATAGATTTTCACTACCTTTGCAGCCTCATTTAAAACTGGTATTATGTTTGAGAACTTAAGCGAACGGCTGGAACGGTCGTTCAAAATACTGAAAGGTGAAGGGAAAATCACCGAGATAAACGTTGCTGAGACGCTGAAGGACGTGCGCCGCGCACTGCTCGACGCCGACGTGAACTACAAGGTTGCGACGGAACTGATGGGTGGCAAGGCTGCCGAACTGAAGCTGGAGAACCGTCCGGCCATCATCCTGATGTCGGGTCTGCAGGGCTCTGGTAAGACGACGTTTACCGGCAAGCTGGCCAATATGCTCAAGACGCGCCAGCACAAGAACCCGCTGCTGGTGGCCTGCGACGTCTACCGTCCTGCCGCTATCGAGCAGCTGAAGGTCGTTGCCCAGACCGTAGGCGTAGACGTCTATACCGAGGAGGGCAACAAGAACGTGGTGGAGATAGCCCAGAATGCCATCCGTAAGGCCAAGCAGGAGGCTTACAACGTGGTCATCGTCGATACCGCCGGCCGTCTGGCCGTTGACGAGGAGATGATGGACGAAATCAGCCGACTGAAGGAGGCCATCAACCCTGACGAGACGCTCTTCGTGGTCGACGCCATGACGGGTCAGGACGCCGTGAACACCGCCAAGGAGTTCAACGACCGTCTGGACTTCGACGGCGTGGTGCTGACGAAACTCGACGGCGACACCCGTGGTGGTGCTGCCCTGTCAATACGTACCGTCGTCACCAAGCCCATCAAGTTCGTGGGTACCGGCGAGAAGATGGAGGCCATCGACGTGTTCCACCCCGAACGTATGGCTGACCGCATCCTCGGCATGGGCGACGTGGTGTCACTCGTGGAGCGTGCACAGATGCAGTTCGACGAGGAGGAGGCGAAGAAGCTGGAGAAGAAAATCCGCAAGAACAAGTTCGACTTCGACGACTTCATGGGACAGATTCAGCAGATCAAGAAGATGGGTAACATCAAGGAACTGGCATCGATGATTCCCGGCGTGGGCAAGGCCATCAAGGACATCGACATTGATGACAATGCGTTCAAGGGCATCGAGGCCATCATCAACTCGATGACGCCTAAGGAGCGTGCCAATCCGGACATCATCAACCAGAGCCGACGCCTGCGCATCGCCCGTGGCTCGGGCACGAAGATAGAGGACGTGAACCGCCTGATGAAACAGTTCGACCAGACGCGAAAGATGATGCGCATGGTCAGCGGCATGGGCTCGTCGAAGATGGCTCAGATGGCAGCGGCCATGAAGGGCAAAATGCCGAAAATGTAATCCGGGCCACGGACTGATGTTGCATCGGACGTCACGGACTGACACGGACTGGCTGCGCCTTGAACGGATTCGGACAGATGTTGCATCGGACGTCACGGACTAACACGGACTGGCTGCGCCTTGAACGGATGCAAAAGAGAAAGGAAGTCCGGTGCAGAGGAAACATGCGAAGTCAGGCGAAATGTATTAAATTAAGGAATATGCAGTTAATAGACGGAAAAGCAACGGCAGCGGCCATCAAGGCCGAGATTGCCGAAGAAGTGAAAGAGATTATGGCCCGTGGCGGCAAGCAGCCCCATCTGGCCGCAGTGTTGGTGGGGCACGACGGCGGTTCGGAGACCTACGTAAAGAATAAGGTACTCGCGTGCGAGGCCTGCGGTTTCAAGTCGACCCTCATTCGCTATGAGGCCGACGTGACCGAGGAAGAGCTGCTGGCCTGCGTCGACCGCCTGAACAAGAACGGCGACGTTGACGGTTTTATTGTCCAGCTGCCCCTGCCCAAGCATATCGACGAGCAGAAAATCATCGAGGCTATCGACTACCGCAAGGATGTCGACGGCTTCCACCCCATCAATGTCGGCCGCATGGCCATCGGACTGCCCTGCTTCATCTCGGCAACGCCGCTCGGCATCATCACCCTGCTGAAGCGTTACGGCATTGAGACCTCGGGTAAGAAGTGTGTTATCCTTGGCCGCTCGAACATCGTCGGCAAACCCATGGCACAGCTCATGATGCAGAAGCAGTATGGCGACGCCACGGTCACCGTCTGCCACAGTCGCTCGAAGACGCTGAAGGAGGAGTGCCGCGAGGCCGACATCATCATTGCCGCCATCGGCCAGCCCGACTTCGTGACGGCCGACATGGTGAAGGAGGGTGCCGTCATCATCGACGTAGGCACCACCCGCGTTCCCGATGCTACGCGCAAGAGCGGCTTCCGTCTGAACGGCGACGTGAAGTTCGACGAGGTGGCACCCAGGTGCTCTTACATCACGCCCGTCCCCGGCGGCGTCGGTCCTATGACCATCTGTTCGCTGATGAAGAACACGCTGGCTGCCGGCAAGAAGGAGTACTACAAATAATTGATAATTATGACCGCTCAGGAATGGTACGAGCAGGGCAATGCTTACCGTAAGCAGAGTCTGTGGCACGAAGCCATCAACTGCTATATCCAGGCCATAGCGCTTGACCCCGACAGCCCTGCCGTCGAGGCCAAGCGTATGCTGGATGATATCATGGCCTTCTACTGCAAGGATATGTACAACCCCTGATACCCTTCCCCCTCCCTTTACATCTTTGTATCTATGCTCGAAGTGATGATGACGCTGGTAGCCCTGGTTGTCGTGGGCTATGTAGCGGGTAAGTTAGGATATCTGGGTGGTGACTTCGACCGGCAGTTGTCGAGTGTGGTCATCAACATTACGTGTCCGGCACTGATCCTGTCGTCGGCGATGACGGGCGAGTTGCCCGACCGCCGCTATATCCTGCCCTTGTTGCTTATCAGTACGCTGACCTACATCCTGCTGGCGGCGGCAGGCTTCTGGCTGCCGCGACTGCTGACGAAGCGGCGCGACGACGAGGGAGCCATAGGCTTCGCCCTGATGTTCGGCAACGTGGGTTTTATGGGCTACCCCGTGGTGGCTTCCATCTTCGGCCCCGAGGCCGTGTTCTATGCCGCTGTGCTGAATGTGGTCAACACCTTTGCCGTGTTCACCTTGGGCACCATCTTGATAACAGGAAGAAACGAGGTGGAAGGCGAACGCTTTCAGAAGAAGGTGCTCTACTCCACGCCGATGCTGGCGGCCTACCTGACGATGGCTATCGTGGCCTTGGAGATAGACAACATCCCTGCGGTCGTCAGTCAGCCGCTGTCGATGCTGGGAGCCATCACCGTGCCTGCCGCCCTGCTGATTATCGGCTCGTCGATGTCGCACCTGTCGCTGCGCACGATGCTGGGCAACCGCACCGTCTATGCCACGACACTGTTGCGACTGGTACTGCTGCCGGTGGGTGTACATTATCTGATGCGCCTCGTGGGCTTCGATCCCTTTGTGGTGAACATCAACACGCTGGTCATCGCTATGCCCGTAGCCACCTACGGCACCATCCTCTGTCTGAAGTACAAGAAAGACACGACGATGATTACCGAGGTGACGTTCGTTACCACGCTGCTGGCTATGGTCAGCATCCCGCTGCTGGTAACGCTGCTTGGTATGAAGTAACTGAAGCCTCACCGTTACTAACTTATTCTGCAACAGGCAAAAAAAATACAAAATAAAACAAAACGGGTGTAAAAATGACATTTTTGCTATTTTATTTGGTCGTTTGCTTACTAATTTGTACCTTTGCATCCCGAATTCGGATTATAATGCATTAACAAGGATAATATGGCAAAATTTAAAGGCGCCATCGTGGTGGATACTGAGCGGTGTAAGGGATGCCAGTTGTGCATCATCGCCTGCCCTCAGAAGGTCATTGCTATGGCTGGTAAAGTGAATCTACACGGCTACCCCTACGTGGAGGCTGCCAACGAGGAGGCCTGTGTGGGCTGTGCCTCGTGCGGCATCGTCTGTCCCGACGGCTGTATCACCGTGTATCGTAAAAAAGTGGAGGAGTAAGTTATGGCAGAAGAGAAAGAGGTTGTATTGATGAAAGGTAACGAGGCGATAGCCCACGCTGCCATTCGTTGCGGATGCGACGGCTATTTCGGCTATCCCATTACTCCGCAGAGTGAAGTCATCGAGACGCTGGCTGAGCTGAAGCCCTGGGAGACCACCGGTATGCAGGTGGTACAGGCCGAGAGCGAGCTGGCATCTATTTATATGGTATATGGCGCTGCCGGAGCCGGCAAGCGTGCCATGACCTCGTCGAGCTCTCCCGGCATCGCCCTGATGCAGGAGGGTATCACCTACATGGCTGGTGCCGAGGTGCCGGGCGTGTTTGTCAACGTCCAGCGCGGCGGTCCCGGTCTGGGCACCATCCAGCCGTCGCAGGGCGACTATTTCCAGGCTACCCGTGGCGGTGGTAACGGCGACTACAACGTCATCGTGCTCGCTCCGAACTCCGTTCAGGAGATGGCCGACTTCGTTGACCTCGCCTTCGAGCTGGCCTTTAAGTATCGTAACCCGGCCATGATCCTCTCCGACGGTGTCATCGGTCAGATGATGGAGAAGGTGGTGCTGCCGCCGTTCAAGCCCCGTCGTACCGACGAGGAGGTTATCAAGGAGTGTCCCTGGGCCTCTACCGGTAAGCCTAAGAACCGCGAGCGTGTGGTCATCACGTCGCTCGAGCTGAAGCCTGAGATTATGGAGCAGCGTAACATTGCCCTGCAGGAGAAATACCGCAAGATTCAGGAGAACGAGGTGCGCTACGAGCAGCAGCAGATGGACGATGCCGACTATGCCATCGTCGCCTTCGGCTCTGCCGCCCGTCTGTCGGAGAAGGCTATTGAGATAGCCCGCGAACAGGGTCTGAAGGTCGGCCTGTTCCGCCCCATCACGCTGTGGCCGTTCCCGACGAAGCAGATTGCCGAACTGGCCAAGACGAAGAAGGGCATCCTCGTGGTAGAGATTAACGCCGGACAGATGGTGCAGGACGTGCGCCTGGCAGTGAACGGTGCCGTGCCCGTAGAGCAATTCGGCCGTCTCGGCGGCATCGTGCCCGAGCCGGAAGAGATAGTTGACGCTTTGAAAAAATTGAAGAATTGAAAGATTGGAAAATGGATAGGAATCAGATTGTTCAACCAGAAAATATCGTCTGCAAGAAGCCGACGCTGATGAACGACAACAACATGCACTACTGTCCGGGCTGCTCGCACGGCGTAGTGCATAAGCTCATTGCCGAAGTCATTGAGGAGATGGGCATGGAAGACAAGGCCGTGGGCGTGTCGCCCGTTGGCTGCGCCGTCTTCGCGTACAACTATATAGACATCGACTGGCAGGAGGCTGCCCACGGTCGTGCTCCCGCACTGGCCACGGGCATCAAGCGCTGCTGGCCCGACCGTCTTGTCTTCACCTACCAGGGCGACGGCGACCTGGCCTGTATCGGTACCTGCGAGACCATCCACGCCCTGAACCGTGGCGAGAACATCGTCATCGTCTTCGTCAACAACGCAATCTACGGCATGACGGGCGGACAGATGGCCCCCACGACCCTTATCGGCCAGAAGACCTCTACCTGTCCCTACGGTCGCGACCCCGAGATTCACGGCTATCCCCTGAAGATTGCCGACATCGCCGCACAGCTCGAAGGCACCTGCTACGTCACCCGCCAGTCGGTGGAGTCGGTAGCCAGCATCCTGAAGGCTAAGAAGGCGCTGCGCAAGGCTTTCGAGGCATCGATGGCCGGCAAGGGCAGCTCGCTCGTCGAGTTTGTCTCTACCTGCAACAGCGGCTGGAAGCTCTCGCCCGCGAAGGCTAACGAATGGATGAAGGAGAATATGTTCCCCTTCTATCCCAAAGGAGACCTCAAGGACACGACAAATAAGTAATCACTACGAATTATACGAATTAAACGAAGTGTCAGAGCTAAGATAATTAGTATGATTCGTGACATTCGTAGTCGAAAGAAAAGAATAGTATGAAGAAAGAGATCATAATTTCAGGTTTCGGCGGTCAGGGCGTGCTCTCGATGGGTAAGATTCTGGCCTACAGTGGACTGATGGAAGACAAGGAGGTGACATGGATGCCCGCCTACGGTCCCGAACAGCGTGGCGGTACGGCCAACGTGACGGTCATCGTCAGCGACGAGCGCATCTCGTCGCCTATCCTCTCGAAGTACGACATCGCCATCGTGCTCAACCAGCCCTCGCTCGAGAAATTCGAGCCGAAGGTTAAGCCCGGCGGCATTCTTATCTACGACGGCTTCGGCATCATCAACCCGCCGACGCGCAAGGACATCACCGTCTACCGCATAGACGCCATGGACAAGGCTGCCGAGATGAAGAACAGCAAGGTCTTCAATATGATTGTCCTCGGCGGTCTGCTCAAGGTGGCTCCCGTGGTCAGCACGAAAGGCGTGGAGAAGGCTCTGAAGAAGACCCTGCCCGAGCGCCATCACGACCTCATCCCCCTGAACATGCAGGCAGTGGAAGAGGGCGCCAAGATTATCGAGGAGGTGAAGTAAGCACTTCACAGCCTGTAACGTATTCTGTCCGTCTATGGAGAAAAAGCAAAAGAGCACACTTGTCTTGGCAAGGTGCTCTTTTTGGTATGGATGATGGCACCCTGGCTTACAGGTGGTGCCCAGACGGACCTGAAGCTGGATGCCAGGCGTGGAGACCAGGACACCACAGCCTGCCGACTCGCAGTTGCCCCACGCTGTTGACTTGGCAGCCCACGTCGAAGGCAATACCTTCGGCGGCATACACATCCAGCATACCGGCTCGTGCGGTGAGAGCACGACCATGCTTCACCGTCTTTCTGCAGTGATGAAGCCTTTACGCTGAGCGGGCTATTTCCATTCTCTGAAGTTGGCTTGCGCCTCAATGCGGTTCTCAACCTTGTCGTCGAGGGCTGGGAAGAAGTCGATACCCGTCAGCCGCTCGATGTCGTCGACACTACGGACACAACTTTCGATGCTGACTTTCTTGCCGTCGTTGCGGAAGAGGAAACCGATGGCCTTGGGCTTGTCAACGCGGCACAGGACAACCTTGAAGAAACCGTCGGGCACCCAGACGCGGCCACGACCGATGGTGCGGGTGGGGGTAGGGCGGTCGTAGACGGGACCGCAGACAATGTCGACGGCACCGTACTTACGGGCCCAGTCGCGGCATTTGATTTCCAGTGTGTTCCATTCGTACTTGTTCAGCGCATGGTTCTGCGGACAGATATTCGTAAAGAGGAACGATTCCGACATGGCTGTCGCGTCCCATTTGTTGTCGCCCGCCGGACACATGTGGCCGCGGTCGTAGCGCGAGTTGTAATAGTCGTTGTTGGTGGCGCGTGGCGTCACGTCGGTGTCCTCGGTAAACACCTCGGCAGAGCGCTGGTTCTTGCCGTAGGTGTGGGCCTTCGTCAGGTGCCACGCCACCCAGTTCGGGTTCTTCGTCTCCTTATTATAAGAGGTGGTGTAGCCCTTCCGCGTGAGAATCTGTTCGGCACGGTCTTTCAGCGGTGCCGGCTGTTCATACTGTATGGTCTTCTGCCGTGTGAATCCCAACAGGAGGAGCAGGCAGAGGGGTAGGGTGATGACGACAATTCGTTTCATGATGTATTCTTGTTCGTTCGTTTGTTATTTGCTAATTTGCTGCATACACATTCAATGACTTCCAAAAAGCTTGCCTACGAGACTGAGCAGCGAACTGACGGCCTTTCTTTGCCATAGTTGTACTCGCTTTTCAATGACTGTGCAAAGTTACGAAAAGTCGAGAGCAAAACAAAAGAAAACATTCTTTTTTTTTGCCGAGACGAAGTAACTAAGCCATTTTGAATGGCAAAGTTACGAAAAAAGTCTGTAACAAAAGACGGATTTCAGAAGATTAACGCAGAATGGCCGCAAATAAACGGCAAGGCGGGGAAAAACGGGGAAGTTCAAATTTGGACTAAAAGCAAATTGGGGAGGATTGGTGAAGGAGTTAGGTTTCCAAATCGGACTCGGCCATGCCGCTTGCCAGAGCAAGAACCTCATTTAGCCATCTCCTTCATCTTTGTGATGACGCTTTTGAAGCTCGTCAGTAGTTCTTCGACGAGCGAAGCGGCAAGCCGATTACCTCGTAGGCACTGCGCTCAATTCAAGGAAACAAAAACCTAAAGTCTGCCGAGCTTGCTCATCAGAAAGCAGACATGCATCTTTATGTGGCACTCCACAGAAAAGTGCGTATTAGGCTACACCCTTCTAAGGAACCAGTTTGCGGCATTGCAAGCAAGAATCTGTGCAGAATGTTGCCATGTCAAGAGAATAAATCAAAGCAATATGGAGATACTACGCAATAACAGGCTAATAAATGATATCGTAAATGTTTCGTGCCAGATAACCAACAAGGAATGAAAAGCAGGACGGTTCTGAATTTTCCGAGTTATTCTACTTGACTTATTATTCCCATTATTTTTGGTACATTGCAAAAAATATCAAGGTCGGACACATTATGTCCGTACCCACCCATACCTTTGCAGCCAGAAACTTAAAATGGAGGGTAAAGATATGAAACAAAACAAAGATTTAATGTTCTTGGCCAGTTGCCAAAACGAAGACCTGCGCACGTTGTGCGACATTCTCACCTATAATAATAAAGGTGAGATTAGATTAAGCGAACAACTGACAGATAGTGATGCCTACCTCCACTATTATCCAGACAAAATGAACCTGATGGCAGGAGAGATTGCAGAAGAGTTGCGAAAGTTTGGCAGCAATACAGTTAGGACGTTCTGTCGAAAGGGAGAAGCAGACAGTTACGAGACTATTGTACGACGCGTATGTAAAAGAATGGGGGTTAAAGTGGATGACTGCGATAACACCCCAACTATGGAGCGTGAACTACTGACTACTATCTGTGAACAGACTACCAGCAAACTGTCTGATGAAGAACTGAGAAAACTGGCCGACAAGGCAGGTATCCCACACAAAAGTTTGAACCATCAGATGCTTGTAACTGCCATTTTGTTCGCTATCCGCAGAAACACATATTTGCTGACAGAGATGATCTATTATGTTACCTCACGAATTGCCAGTATGCTATTAGGTCGCTGGATCGGCATGATGGGCATGAGCGCTGTCAGTCGATACTTGGGAATGGCTGCAGGTCCTATAGGATGGACTCTCTTGGCTGGATGGACTCTCAGCGACATCGCCTCTCCTGCTTATCGTGTGATGATTCCAGCTGTTATCATGGTAGCCTCCATGCGCTATCGTCAAACAGCTTTGTTGACTCAAAAACTTTAGCATTATGAACGCCTGTGACATTATGCATCCCGATGATGCGAAGGCACTTCGGATGCTCAAAAAGCTGAAAGGCTTCGACGAACTGATTCGCGCTTCCATGGAATATGGCTACGAGCAGGTTTTCCGTGGTGAAAACATGGGTTTTATGGTAAAGGTCACCAGGCAGAACTTCCCCGACCTCTACAATACTTTCAAAGGTGTCGTGAGGATTGTTGGAATCCGCGAGCCAGAGCTTTACATATATAACGATCCGGTAATGAATGCCTACACTTATGGCGAGACCAATACCTTTGTTGCTGTCAGTCATTCGCTCGTTGAGAAGATGACGATGGACGAGGTGCGATGCGTCTTAGCTCATGAGTGTGGACACATCCTCTGCCAGCATACTTTGTATAACACGCTGCTTCGGACCATCGAGGAGTTGGGCACTCTGCTGCAGGTTATTTCCCGTGCAGCCTTGGGGCCAATACTGATTGCTATGCAGTATTGGAGTCGTAAGAGCGAACTCTCAGCCGACCGATGTGCCGCAGCTGTTGTTGGCGAACGAACTTTCCAGACAGCCATGCTTAAGCTTACTTGTGGATTGACCGAGATACAAGGTAGCCCCTACCAGTTAGTTGACCAAGCCCGTGAGTATCATCGTTTCGAGAACGATTCCTGGTGGAACCGCATCCAGCAGAACTGCCGCATAGCCTTCAACAGCCATCCTCAGATGTGCGAACGAGCCTGGGAGATAGACCGTTGGAAGCATTCCTATCAATATCGTGAACTATATGTCGGACAATAAAAACATAGAATCAATGAACAACTACAAACTTTTCAAGAGACTGCGTGACATCATCGTCGATTCATCGGCACTTATTCTTGCCTATCATTTCTGCAACAACTATTACGCTTCCAATGGTCAGAACTTTTGGAGTCTTTTTGCTGCAACGACACTCATATTTCTGGCCATTCCTTTCCTGCTGACGAACCTGATTGCACTTTTGCTGCCAATACTGAACAGGAGCAGAAAACTCGTAACGCTGTTGGTTGAAGACGAAGATTGTTGAAAAAAAGTCCGTGCCCTATGATTACATTTCAGAAAATTGTTGTATCTTTGCAGCGTGCTTTTGCTAAGCAGAGGCATCAACATTGCTGGAAACAAAAGACATTGGAAGTCTATTGGGTATCTGAAACCGCCAAAAATCAAAGCCCCACAACCAGACCGCCAGTGTCCGTGATTATAGGCACGGACTACTGTTACTGGAGGGGCAAGGCGCTTGGCGGTGCCAAGATACCCCGGTAATGGAAAGACCGTGCTTTTAAAGTAAAATATAGTATTAACTTAAAACGAAAAAGAATATGAATAACAATGCTATTTCATATTTTGGGCTTACTACTTCACAAAGCCAAATCCTGTTCAGTTTGGAAAGGATGTTAGTGATTAATGATATTCCAGCTACAGCTGTTAAGAAAAAAGTGATAATCAATTATGAAAAGCGTGCTAAGGTCAAGAAACAATGGCTTGCGCTTTGGGAAAAATCGATTAATGACTATCTGACGCATTTAGATAATAGCAACTCAAGGCTGCTAATGACTCATAGTGAAATAGTGCAGTCTATTTTAGAAGAAAACAAGAAGACAGAAACTGAAATCTGGAAATACTTGATATTACTTGAGTGTTGTTTCTTGGCTGCATATACACCACTCGGCGGAACACAAGAAGAAATAGAAGAATCGGGCAAACTTTTTGCAGGTCTGAAATTAGATAAGGAAAGCCGAAAGAAAACATTACTGGAGATTGCGGCTCTTTTAGATATAGATTCAAAGTATGTAGAGGTATTCGAAAAGAGTAAGAAAGCGGCATTCAAGCGGTTATCTAATTATTGGTTTAAGGTTGCAGTTTCTGCAGGTGTTGGACTCCTTATAGCAATTATACTTCTTATTCCAGGTGTTAGAGAAATTGCTGTTGCTGTAGCACCTCAAGGATTACACGGTGCGGCTGCTGTTCAAGCTGGTTTGGCTGCCTTAGGTGGTGGTGCTATTGCTGCAGGAGGTTTAGGAACGGCAGGTGGATTTGCTGTTGTTGTAGGAGGAGGGGCTCTTTTAGGAATTGGTGCAGGTGGCTCTGTAGGGCTACTTATTGCCTCAAATAATTCTAAGGCTATATTGGGTGAAAGCGTGAAACTTGAGGTAGTCCTTCGTGAAATAGTATTGGCTATTCAAAATGATACTCTTCAATTCCAACAAATTCTTAATAAGCTTTCTGCAGAGAAAGAGGCTCTGAAGCTTGAACTGGAAAGGCTAAAAAAGGCTCAGAAGGAAAATCAAAAGAAAATCAAGGAACTCAAAAAGAGCATCGATTATTTAGAAAGACTCATTAAAGATTTAAGGAAATAAGCGTATGGATGACTTTCACAAGGTAGGAGGAAAAGTCAAAGAAGTCCAAGAAGACTTTCAGGCATCATCAAAAGATATATATAAGGAAAAAAACACGATACGTGAGGATACCCTCCAGATTAATGAATTGATTGATAGGGTCAACGTTTTGGCTACATCGTTGGGCTCATGTCACCAAGTGATGCCTCTAGTGAGTTCAGCTGAAGAGTTAAACATAGAATTGGGGAAAATACTGTCAGCAGATGATAAAACAGATTCTGATAGAATGTTTGACCTTAACTCGGTAGATTACTTGGTTGCATGTTTGGCTGGAGGAATAGCTGTCTTATTGGACTTCTTAGTCGTTAAGATACCAAAGGATATGAACTTTGCTGATAATGGCAAGAAATATCATCAAGAAGGCTCGTCTTTAACGGCCTTGTTTGATAGGATAGGTAAGAATGATAATGGGAAAGAACAAAACTGGATAAAGGTATTGGAAACATGGTTCAAAGTACCATATGACAAATCGTTACATCCTGATATTCCCCATATGCGCCCAATGAATCATAGGGTATTTAGTCTTGCGCATGATCCGTCACTGTCTGGACTGCTTTGGGCGGTCAAAGATTTAACACAAGGAACATTTTCGTATATCGATGAGAGTGGCATCTTGCATATTATGAAATGTAAAGAAGGTGACTACTTAAAACTCTTCTACGCTCCTTTTGTATGGATGGGACATATCGTTTCGGATATTTTTACAACACAGGGAATACCTATACCAGGTTCTTCTTTACTTCGCAAACTACAGTTAGGAGCTATTGGTGATAATGAAATGACAATAGGAAAGATGGCAACATATATGTATGAAAACGGATATAATTTGAAACATTTGGCAACTATGACAATATCCAACGCTGCTATTGAGATTATTGTCAGATTGTATTATTATTTAGTGAAACCCGCAGTATCAGAGTCACGAATTATGGCAGAAAGAGAATATGAAAAGGTGATGTTAAACCGCAAACTTCACAATATGCTTTTAATTGCATATTCTGTTTCTGTCTTTGGAGATATTGCAAAAATTTGTGCCTATCAAGGTAATCCAAATGCAATCAATGTAGCAATATGGTATGGTTTTGTTAAAGAGGCTGTCAAGAAGTTGCAGGTAGCCTCAAGGGATAATACCGTAGAAAAGGCAATAGAATACCGGCACATAATAGATGAGAATTTTAAAAATCTAATAAGTCGCTGAAAAAGTAACGAAATATTAATAGTATATATCCAACAATGCTCTGCATGTGTTAGCTATGTGGAGAGCAAAGAACTGAGAGAGAATTTCTTAGCAAATATATTTTATGCACAAATCATCATTGGCACAACAAATAGCCGAAATGTCTGACTTGGAAGAGTTGGACAGGATAGCCTGTAGATATGCACAAGGTGGGAATAAAGCCTATGCATTGCTGGCTTGGATGCGGGCAGAGGAACTGGGTTGCACGAAGTATCGGAAGAGCATCACAGCTGAATTGTTCTCTCCAGAACTTCATGGTGAAGAGCGAAAGAGGGTTACAGCGATGGTGAAGCAATGGCTGAAGGAGGATGACAAGGATGTAAAAGAAGCAATAGGACTGATGAAGGCTATTCATGGTGGAATGATGCGGAATCCAATTGAATAATTATTATATCAATATGTCAAAACTGAAGAAATGCCTATATCTGATTAATCTTCTGGAGCGCAAAGGGGCCTTGACGCTGAAGGAGATTAACGACTACTACCAATACTCGTCGCTCTTTGAGGGCGATGAAATTCAAGCCCGGACTTTTACCAGATATAAGGACTATATCGCGGAGACGTTTCCCTGCTATATAGAATACAATCCGAGGACGGGAAAATATGAGCTGCATCGCCATCAGGCCCTTTATGGCGAGGATGACTCGCTGTATGACTATCTGTTGTCGGCTTATCATATCGAGGGTTTGACTGAACTGGCCCTGAAGCATCGTGATAAGATAATGCTGACAGAAGCACCAACAGGTGTGGAACACGTACAGATTATTCTGGAAGCAATTGACAAGCAAAGGGGAATAGAGTGCGAATATTATTCTTATAATAAGAAATCCATTAAACAGCAGATATTAATACCTTATTTCCTACGTACTTGGGAGAATCGTTGGTATCTGGTGGCTGAACCTGACAATCATCATCATGGTCAATCTGTTTTTGCCTTAGAGAGAATGGACAATATTCGTCTAACAGAAGAAAAGATGCTTCCCTCCAAGAAGGTAACTGCAGAGGAGTATTTTGACGGCAGTTTTGGCGTGAATCATTCAGATGATCAGAAACCAGAGAAAATCCTAATTAAGGTATATAGTACACAAGCAGAATATGTAAGAGCTCTACCTATTCATGAGTCTCAGAAAGAAGTTGAGACGACAAACGAATGGAGTATCTTTGAATATAGGTTGGTTCCTTGCTTTAATTTTTATCAGCAGTTGCTTTGGCACAGGGAAAGGCTGGAGGTGTTGGAGCCTCTTCATGTCAGGGATGAAATGAAGAAAACGATAGAGGAGATGTTAGAACATTACAACAGTACACAACGGAAGCCCTAATGAACGTGTCTCGCAGGAGTTAGATAAAGGCATCTGTGGGGGTGAAAGAAATCTTCCCTGAAAGCAAATTGGCTCCAAGTTACAAGTATAGGACTAATTGGATTACCTTCTATAAGTGATTAAAAGCGATATAATGCAGAGAGAATAACGATATACGGAATAAAAACATTAACTTTGCAAACGATTAATATGGAACAGAAACAAATAACTGCGACGTATGCTGAGGCAGTAAAGGCTATCAAGGAAGCAATATTGGAGAGTCGCTATCGTGCAGCACGGTTAGTAAACAAAGAAGTGTTGGCTCTTTACTATGCCATTGGCGGGTATATTTCCGTTCAAAGCAGATCAGCAAGATGGGGCAGCAATGCTATTGGCACTATCTCAGAATTGCTGCAACAGGAACTGCCTGGGCTAAGGGGTTTCTCTGAGACCAGCATCAAACGTATGCGCATCTTCTACGAGGCATGGTGCAGCATGTTCGATAATCGTCCATTGTCAGCGGACGATTTACAAAACAGCATCATTCCTGTAGGCGACAAAGGACATATTGAAATTCGTCCATTGACAACGGACGAATTACCTCCAGAGACATTAGATGCCTTTCTTGCCGTTGGTTTTACGAACCATTATGAGATATTGGCCCAAAAGAAGGACGTAGAGCAACGATTGTTCTATATCGTGAATTGTGCCACTGGATTTTGGAATGGCGACAAGTTGAAATATTATATGAAGGACGATTTGTTTGGAAAGCGTGGCAACATGCCCAATAACTTTGCAACAACCATTGCAAATGTGGATTTGCGCAGTAAGGCATTACGCTCGTTCAAGGACGAATATCTGCTCGACTTTGTGAACATTGAAGATCCTGACGAGACAGATGAACGTGTAATAGAGCAGCAGATTGTTCACAATATCAAGAACTTCATCATGGCATTGGGTAGTGATTTCTCGTTTATGGGTAATCAGTATCGTCTTGTTGTATCCGAAAAAGAGTATTTCATAGATTTGCTGTTCTTCAATCGCCGCCTTCAGGCACTAATCGCGATTGAATTGAAACGAGGTGAGTTCAAGCCAGAGTATGCAGGAAAGTTGAATTTCTATCTGTCAGCACTTGACGAGTATGTGAAACTACCTCATGAGAATCCTTCCATCGGAATTATTCTCTGCAAGGACAGAGATTCAAAAACGGTGGAATTCGCATTCCGAGACATCAACAAGCCAATGGGTGTAGCAACCTATCGCACATCTTCAGAGTTACCCAAGGAATACCAAGGTATACTTCCTGAACCAGAGGAGTTGAGAAAACTCATGTGAGCGTACCCAATGTGTACGATACGTCACAGATATTGAGTAATAGGACGTAGCCTAATATGCACTTTTCTAGCAAGTGCCACATAAGATGCCACAGTGATTGCAGAAACAGAGAGCAAGCTCGGAAGAAAAATGTATGAATAGATTTGCTTAATTGAAATAGAATGATTACCTTTGAGACTATGTCTCGAAGTTACTCTCGTTCGAAAATACTCAAATAAATTTGGTGTTTTGCTCACTTATTCGTAACTTTGCACCCGATGATGAGTCATAGTACGGTTGCTGGCTCATTATCGGGTGTTCTTTGATGCAGTTTATAGCAGAATGCGGAATTGAGTACGGTCCCCAATTCGTCGCTTGGCTTTGCCGCTTGCCTAAGCAAGAACCCAGTTTTTCCTCAATTCCCCAGACTGCCTTTATACAAAGAAAAGCTGAGAATTCTTGCAAAGTTACGAAAAGTCGAGAGCAAAACAAAAGAAAACATTCTTTTTTTTGCCGAGACGAAGTAACATCCCGAATTTTTTTTTTCGCCACGACTGCAATGTTTCCACTACTTTCTGCGTATATATAGATAAAGACTGAATAAACCGTGAACGAGACAGACCTGATTGAGGGACTGAGCAGACAGAGTCCCAAGGCACAACAAGAGACCATCGACCGCTATGGCCGCGAGGTCTTTGCGCAGGTGGTGCGGCTCGTCGCCGTTACTGAGAATGCCGAGGAGGTATATCAGGATGTCTTCATGAAGGTCTTTACTAATATCGGGCAGCATGATGCCGGACGGGCATCGCTCCGCACATGGATTTCGCGCATAGCCTATAATGAGGCCATCAGCTTCCTGCGCCGCAAGCGTATGCAGGTCGTCTACTTCGAGGACCGTGGCCATGAGGCCGACAAGCTGTCGGACGCTGAGGTGGACGAGGCGTTAGGGCACGCCAATGCCGAGACAGTGCAACTGATACGTGCAGCCCTGAAGCACCTGCCGCCCGAGGAACGGGCACTGGTGACGATGTTCTACTACGAGGAGCGGAGCCTGAAGGAGATTGCCGACATCACGGAGTCGATACCCACGACGGTGGCCTCGCGCCTGAGCCGAACGAGAAAGAAACTTTGTAGAATCATAAAAATGTTACAGTCATGAAGGAGGAACAACTCAATACCCTACGCCAGCAGGACAACGCCCTGCGCGAAGCACTCAGACAGGACGAGGCCGAGCTGCCGCAGATGCCCGCCGACCTGAATGCCAGGCTGATGAAGCGGATGGCACAAGAGAAGCCGGTGGCCAAGACAAGAAGACTTTGGCCTTGGGTGGCTGCCGCCTGCGTCGCCGCTGTTATGGTCGTGCTCTTGATGCCGCCAAAAGCCTCAACGCCAGCCCCTCTCGCAAAGGAGAGGGGAGTGGTTACACCCGACACGCATCGGGCGGAGAAACCCATGATTGCGGAAGTGGAAAGGAAGGCTGCGCAGCCTGCTGCTGCTCCGACCAAGGCTAAGAAAGCGAAGGCGCGAACCAATGTTGTCAAGCACGACGTGGCTCTCCTGGCACAGGAAACGACGGCTACAGAATCTGTAACGCTTGAAGTGAAAGCTGAGGAGGAGGCAAAGCCGGAGTTGGCGCAGGCCGTAACTCAGGATGCCAAGCCCATGACGCTGACGGAACGCGACATTCCCATCACCCGCCCCGAGAACTATAAGTACACCCCCGAGGAAATAGCACTCCTGAAAAAGCAGGCCGACGAAGCCTACCTGAAATGGGTGGAACTGGAACTCGAAATAGCAAAACATCATTTAGAACAAACAGCGCAACAATAGTTATAACGACTACTAATTTAACGAATTAAACGAATTTATAGAATATGAAACGAATACTTATCATGCTGCTCATCGCTGGCAGCACAGCCGCGCCAGCACTGGCACAATCAAAGTCTAAAGCACAGAAGAAATACGACCTAACCATCACTATGAACAAGGAGCAGCAGTATCCGCTCCGCGTATTCCGCCTGCTTAGATCCATCCGCGAAAAGTTTGGCATGAAGGAAGGGCAGACCTATTCCGTACTGAAGAATCCCAACACCAGCCTCATCGAGGCGGCCGAACGCATCACGCGCTTCAGCTGCCACGTTGATGAACTGAAGACCATCGACCAGGAGTTTATGGCCGACGAGCCATACAGCTATCAGATTCTGCACCTCCTGCCCGGCAACACCCAGCAGTTCGACATCAAGGTCGTTTCAGCCGACGGACAGCGCAGCACAACGTTGCCTATTCGCACGAAGAGCAGGCAGGAGATGTGGTATCTGGCTACGAAGAACCTGGATAACCCCCAGCTGCGCGACGTTTACGCCATCGTGTGGCAGACAGACGATATCGGCGCGATTGCCGAAGGCACCATCTATGGCATTTCCTCGCTGCGCCCCGACCTTTATCAGAAGAACATGTCGAGCGCTGGTCTCTTGAGCGACAATAAGAATACGTTTACCATCGACGGACGGGTGGGTTATGACCTGAAGGACTCCCTCTACGTGGTCTATATGGCCGACACCGCTGAGGAACTCAACAATTTGAAGGACAGCGACTTTGTGGCTACGATGCCCGTGGTGAACAAGCGTTTCACGTTCAGCGTCGAACTCGACAAACCCAAGGTGGGTCGTATCCGTACCGTGATGCCCGACGGCTCGCTCTGCGAACTGTGGACGAATCTCGACTTCGTGCCTGGCGAGACCTACCGTATCACCACGCATAACGGTTACTACGACGAGGATCGCGACTATGAGCAGCGGGTAGGACGCTACTCAGGCAAGAGCCTGCTGAACAAGCGGCAAAGCCGCGGAATAGACGATGTGGTAGTTGACGATGTGGTAGATGACGATGTGGCAGTTGACGATGTGGTAGATGACGATGTGGCAGTTGACACGATACCCGGCTACAGCGAGCCCGTCACGCCCCACCAGTCTTCAAGTTGGGAGCCGACACCCGAGCAGAAGATGCAGATAGAAGCGAAGGCAATGGCCGTGAAAGCCAATATGGATGCCATCAAAGCCACATACGCATCGCTCGAGACGTACTTCAAGATGAAGTCACTCACGGGTACAGACCCCATCTTCGCACAGATTACCAAGCTCAACAAGGAGCTGGACACGAAGCTTCAGGACTTCATCAAATACCTGAAGGGTCTCGACGCTGGCCTCGACGTGCCGCCTGCTGAAAAGGCAGAGAAAGCCGAGGGCATAGGCAATATATACAAAGAATTCCTAAAGTTCTACACCGAGCAGAACCAAGCCTTCACGGAGATGTACAAGGAGGTGGGCGTGTTGACCAAGGCGGCGCAGAAGACGCAGAAATACATCAACGGCCTCACCGAGAAGTACCTGAAGGAAATGAGCAAGGCCATCATGGGAGTGAAGTAAGTTTTCTTATGATACCCGGGATACAGGCACGGACCGCAGCGACTGCGCTCCGTGCTTCAATTAACGGGAACCTTCGGTCTCGTAGTGCTGCCTTGAAATGTTTTGTTTTAATGCACTTTGGACAAAAAAGTAGCGAAAAAGTTGGCGGTTTGGTGAAAAAAGCGTATCTTTGCACCCTAAAACGTAGAAAGAAGCGTGAAAGTTAAGGAAGTGCTTAGCGCCCTTGAACAGTTCGCGCCCCTGCCCTTGCAGGAAAGCTGGGACAATGCTGGCTTGCAAGTTGGATTGACAGAGGCGGAGGTTTCAGGGGCATTATTGTGTTTAGACGTCACTGAAAAAGTCGTTGACGAGGCAGTCCAGAAGGGCTGCAATCTCATTGTGAGCCATCATCCGCTGCTGTTCCGGGGACTGAAGACCATCAGTGACCTGACAGACGTGCAACGAACGGTGCGTAAGGCTATCCAGGCTGACGTGTGTGTCATTTCAATGCATACGAATATGGACAATGCCCGCGGTGGCGTGAACTTCAAGATTGCCGAGAAACTGGGGCTGACAGACGTGACGTTCCTGAACCCGAAGCGGGTGGGGGATGTGGAGTGTGGCAGCGGAGTCATAGGCACATTAGAGTATCCGACGGTGTCCGATGTGTTCTTGCAGTTTGTGAAGCGTGAGTTCGGCGTTGAGTGCATCATGTGTAACCAGTTGTTGAAGCGGCCTGTCAGCCGTGTGGCCATCTGCGGCGGTGCAGGCGACTTCCTGCTCGACGACGCCGTTGCCAACGGTGCCGACGCCTTCATCACGGGCGAGATGCACTACCACCAGTATTTCGGCTACGAGCAGCGCATCCAGATTTGTGTCATCGGCCACTACCAGAGCGAGCAGTTCACCACGGAGGTGTTCCGCGACATCATCCAGGCGCAATGTCCCGGTGTGAGGACCGAGATAGCCGAGACCTGCACGAATCCGATCGTTTGTTTTTTTAACGATTAAACGATTAGACGATTAAACGTGATAACGAAATAACAAATAAGAATTATGGCAAAAAAAGATCCTACAGACTTGTCGGTAGAGGAGAAGCTGAAGACCCTTTACCAGATGCAGACGGCCCTGTCGGCCATTGACGAGAAGCGTACACTCCGCGGCGAACTGCCCCAGGAGGTTGACGACCTGGAAGACGAGATTGAAGGTCTGAACACGCGCATCCAGCGCATCCAGACCGATATTGACGAGTTCCAGAAGGCTGTCACTCAGAAAAAAAGCGAGATTGCCGAGGCTGAGGCCAGCGTGGCCCGCTACAAGGCTCAGTTAGAGGATGTGAAGAACAACCGCGAGTACGACACGCTGT
The DNA here is from genome assembly GCA_900316475.1 of uncultured Prevotellaceae bacterium. Classification (GTDB taxonomy): domain Bacteria; phylum Bacteroidota; class Bacteroidia; order Bacteroidales; family Bacteroidaceae; genus Prevotella. The sequence continues at coordinate 7,375 of ONDA01000018.1, read as the reverse complement.
CGAAGGAGATTGAGTTCCAGTCGCTGGAAATCGAACTCTGCAACAAGAAGATCCGTGAGGCTCAGGCCCGTATCTCCGAGAAGAGCCAGGAGTTGGAGCAGAACAAGCAGCTGATTGAGGAGCGCCGTGGCGACCTCGACCTGAAGAAGAGCGAACTCGACGAGATCATGGAAGAGACGCGTGCCGAGGAGGAGAAGTTGAAGGAGAAGGTCAAGGAACTGGAGTCCAAGATTGAACCGCGCCTGTTGGCCTCGTTCAAGCGCATCCGTAAGAACGCCCGCAACGGTTTGGGCATCGTCTACGTGCAGCGCGACGCCTGCGGTGGCTGCTTCAACAAGATTCCGCCCCAGCGCCAGCTCGACATCAAGATGCACAAGAAGATTATCGTCTGCGAGTACTGCGGTCGTATCATGATCGATCCCGAACTGGCTGGCGTGAAGGTCGAGAAGCCCGTCGATACCGAGAAGAAGCCTACCCGCAAGCGCGCTATCCGCAAGACGTCGACCGCCTCGTCGAAGAAAGCTGCCGACGCTAACGACATGGAGTAATGGCGGCGTAGTCGGGAATATCCGTCAGGAACGTGTAGCTGCGGTGCTCATAGTCCATCTGACAGCAGTAGTGCTGCAGACCGTTGCTGACCACCAAGTAATCTGCATGCAGCAGAAGATTGTAGACCACAATCTGGTCGAACGTCTTCTGCTGTATTTTTATGTGGGGTGCCTTGTATTCGATAATCATCCGCGGACGCAGAGACTGGTCGTAGAGCACGGTGTCGCAGCGCAGCCGCTTGCTGCCTACGCGCAGTTCTGTCTCGTTGGCCAATAGCCCCTTGGGGTAGCCTTTGTGCTCAACGAGGAAGTGCGTGAAGTGCTGACGCACCCATTCCTCGGGCGTCAGTGCGACGTAGCGGTTGCGCAGGAAGTCGAAAATCGTCTGGCGCCCATCCTTCTCGCTCATTCTTACGTCGTAGGCCGGTAAGTTCAGCTGTTTTTCTGTCATGCGACAAAGTTACTGCTTTTTGTTGAATACCGCAAACTTTTTTTTGTTTTCCGTAGTATTTCACCGAAAAAAGTTGTATCTTTGCAAGCAGAAAGGAGATGTGAACAGAATGAAACATATACGCTATATAGCATTTACCATATTTTTCCTGCTTTCGTTGTCGGTTATGGCAGACGGCGGAGTACATAGCGACGTGTCGTGGCTGCCCATGCTGGTGCAGGCCGACACAAAGGCTGTCGGTGATATAGACCGCCGCACAACGAGCGTCGTCCGCCCATCGCGGCAGGCCCTGTGGGGCGTCAACAATAAAGTGTCTGGTTTTAAGAGCGACGACGCTGTCAACGCCTCGCTGAAGTTCCTATACTTGAGAGGCAACAACCTGAGAGGCAATTACTTCAGTGAGTCTGACGCTGCGCCGGATGGCGATGCTCATAACAGCCTGATAGCAGGCTGTTACGGGCGTGACGTCGGTATCTCCTTGATATCGGCGGGCTTGACGTTTGGCCTTGGAGTTAAGGAGTTAAGAAGTTAAAGAAGTTAAGAAGTTAAATGGCAGCAGAGCAGAAGACATACACCTATGAGGGCATTATGAGCGACCTGAAGGCAGGCCGTTATGAGCCTGTCTACTACCTCATGGGCGACGAGTCGTACTATATCGACAAGATTAGCGACTACATTGCCGAGCACGCCCTTCAGCCCGAGGAGCGCGACTTCAACCAGACCGTGATGTTCGGTTCCGACGTGACAGCCGCCCAGGTGGCCGATGCTGCCCGCCGCTACCCGATGATGGCCGAACGCCAGGTCATCATCGTCAAGGAGGCGCAGAATCTGAAGCAGACCGACCAGTTGGAGAAGTACTTCAAAACTCCCGTCAAATCGACCGTCCTCGTTCTTTGTCACAAAAACGGGAGTATTGACGGCCGTAAACGCGAATATGTGAAGACCATCAAGGCCGCCGGCGTGCTCTTCGAGAGCAAGAAACTGCGCGACCGCGACCTTCCACCGTTCATCGAGAAGTATCTCAAGCAGCGCGAGGTGAGTATCGACCAGAAATCGACGCAGCTGATAGCCGACTCCATCGGAGCAGACCTGAGCCGCCTGACGAGCGAACTCGACAAGGTGATTCTCGCCCTACCGGCAACAGACAGAAGGGTGACGCCACAGGTGGTGGAGGACCAGATAGGTGTGAGCAAGGATTTTAATGCTTTTGAGCTGCGCGATGCTATCGTCAACCGTCAGGTTTTCAAGGCCAATCAGATAATCAAATATTTTGACGAAAATCCGAAGGCCGGTAGCATCTACTCATTTCTCCCAATGCTCTTTAATTATTTCCAAAATCTGATGATTGCGTATTATGCGCCCAATAATAAGAGCCAGGAGAGCGTTGCAGAATGGCTGGAATTGAGATCACCGTGGGCTGCCAAGGACTATATGACAGGTATGAGAAATTACTCTGGAATGAAAGTGATGCAGATAATTTCTAAAATTAGAGAAATAGATGCCAAAAGTAAGGGTTTGGACAACCCCAATACCCCTCCTGGCGAGCTGATGAAGGAGTTAATTTTTTACATTTTGCATTGATTTCCGCTCCTGGAATTTGCAGAAACAGCGTCTGAGAAGGACGCTTTTTTTGTGCCAAAAAGCTAATGAACAAAGGACTTTCAGCCCATTTCTGACCGCTCAAAACTCGCGTATTTTCAGCCGCCTTGTCCGTCGTAGGGAATTTGCGAGAAATGCCGATTTTTGCTCTTTTTCATCATCGGAAATTTGGTGTTCACAATTATTTGCATTTGCTTTTGTGAATTTCAGTATGCAAATAAATATAAGAATGTAAAAATATTTAGATTTACGATTCTGAATTTACGGATAAAAACAAAACTTTAAAGTTTTATATTTATGTTTTTGAAACCTAAATCCGTACATTTACATTTCTATATTCATAAATATACAATTAACGATATACAGATATAACTATCTAATAATGAGGTAATTATCTTATTTTAATAAAGCTAAGCGATGTACCTATGCGGTATTTCAATCTGTAAACGGGCTCTGTCGCCTACGAAATAGGTATGTATGCGCTAATTATCACATTTACCTTCAGTTATTTGTCTTTTTTCTCTCAAATAAGGCTTTGTTGAATTTGCTTTTGTAAATTTACAAACATAACTCAAAACTTGAATCTCGCAGCGCTTTACAATTTGAAATTGTGAATTTACAATCACAAATCTAATATTTTGATTTCAAAATTTTCGTTTAAAAATTTGCACGTTCCATTTTTTTGCTTTACCTTTGTAAACTGAATCGAAAATGGGCCTCGTGCCCCTTAAACCACCCTATTGAAGCAATGAAGGACAGAATTCGCCAGATTATGGAGTCGCAACACATGACCCAAACGGTGTTCGCTCAGTTCATCGGAATGTCGCCAGCATCGTTGAGCAGCATCTTCAACGAGCGCACTAAACCCAGTATCAATATTGTCGAGGCTATCAGGAAGAAAATTCCTGACATCAATCTCGAGTGGCTGATGTTTGGTACCGGTCCTATGTACACCGACTCTAATAAGGCTGCCGCCTCCCCTACTGAGCCGTTGCCGGGCATGCAAGATTCGCTGTTCGATTTTTCAGATCCTACCCCTTCCGTTCCCGAACCGTCGTCCTCGTCGTCAGAAAATCGCGCTCCGGCAGTTGTAACTTCCAATAGTGTAAAAAGTACACACCCAAATTCCTCGCGTATTGAGGTTAAAAATATTGACAAACCACAGCGGCGTGTCACCGAGATTCGCGTCTTCTACGACGACCAGACCTGGGAGAGTTTCGTACCAGCCAAGAAGTGATGTCACATCACGTCGGTGTTTTTTCTTCTTACGATGATGGTCACTGCTGCGCAGGTTTCGGCTGGGCCGAGGGAGATGCAAGTCGAGTCAGTGATTTGAATTCGGCTGCAAAGGTAGTGTGTTTTCGCCGTTCTTGCAAGTCTCAGGTGTACCCTCGCGGAATCCTAAGATTGTAACCGCCTGATACGCTGCGGTTTCGTGTGTCCTTTTGCTCACTGCGTCGCTCCATGTACGCGTGCGTGGCCCTACATACAGGACTTCCGTTTGGTGACACCTCTAACACCAAGCCTGATTATCAGCCGTTTAGCGATGAGTTTGCCCGCACCAGAGGTCGCACCAATGCCCACACCAAGTGTCGCACCAATCCCTTCCGACAATGTTTCACGCCAAAAGTCAAAAACGTACAAGCCGCTCGTAAAAATTTCCCGGCCGTTCGTAAAAAAATATAAGCCTCTCGTAAATGTTTCACGGCCGGACATAATCCCTTGGTGTCACCTATTGGTGCGACACTTGGTGCTACTTACCTCGAAAAAATGTGTCCTGATTTTCAGTTAGTTAAGTGCCAGGTGTAAGAGGTGAGGGTATGTTATGTTTTAATCAGTGTAAAAGAAGGAATGCTCATAAAAAACTACCCCATGATTAACATGTTCTCATGGCGTGAGATAGACCAATCGTCGCCCTTTTAACTTTTCTTTATTTTTTTTTTTTGAAATTAACGGCAGAAGTATTAACTTTGTACGCTAAATCTGTGCAACGGATTTTACGACGTATTCAGATAGCTAATTTATTAACTAATAAACGATAGTATATGACAACAAAAAAGAGACTTTATGAGAAACCGACGATGAAGGTCGTCAAGTTGCAACAACAGCCGCAACTGCTGGCTGGTAGTAATGGCCAAGCTGGAGTTCAGAACTACGATTGGCATGATGAAGAAGAAGAGTAATGAACCCCACTAAAACGAAGAAAGCAATGAAGACAATGAAGAATTTTCTGAGCATGGCTGCCCTCGCATTGGTGGGCGCAATGACCGTAAGCTGCTCCAGCGACGACAACATCATCGACCAGCCGCAGCAGCAAGAAGTAACTAAGAACAACGTAGTAACCCTGACCACCACCGTAGGCCTGGACGGCGACGATGCCACCCGCGCGCTGACCAGTACGGGCGTAAAGACCTTCGCCGAAGGCGAGAAAATGGCGCTCCGCTACAAGAACAAGAAGGGTGATTGGGTGAAGGCGGAGAGCAATGCGCTGGAGGCAAAAGATATTGCCGACGGAAGCAAGTCCGCCACGTTCACTTTCACGCTGGACAACCCCGACAAGACGAAGGACGTGGACTACATCTACCCAGCAGCGATAGTTAACCAATCCGGCAACATGAACGAGGCCGCCCTCTTCGGGAGTCAGGACGGTACGCTCAATACCATCGCAAGCACATTCGACTACAGCAGGAAGATAGGCGCATGGGACGGCGATAACCTGCCCTCGCTGACGCTGGAGAACCAGCTGGCCATCCTCGCCATTACGCTGAAGGATGAAGCTGGAGCGAACGACATCACCAGCAGCATCACGGGCCTGACCCTGAGCGACGGCACCAAAAACTACAACGTTAACCGCTCGGCAGTAGCAGGCCCCATCTACGTCGCCATCTTCCCCACAGAGGATGCCACCATCGACATCACCGCCACCGACGGCACGAAGAACTACACCAAGACGCTGACCGGCAAGACCTACGCAAAAGGCAACGGCTACCCGGTGAGCTGGAAGATGGCTCCAGCTGCAACCGACCTCTCGACTATCTCTGCTGACTACGAAGCCAAGAACGGCGAGACGCTCACCGGCACGCTGACCAAGAATGTGAAAATCAGTATTGCCGACGGCGCCATTGTAACGCTGAAGAATGTGAACATCACTAACCTTGGCGACGATTGCGACTGGGCGGGCATCAACTGCCCGGGCGATGCCACACTTGTGCTTGAAGGAACAAACAAAGTGTGTGCGGGCAGAGGCGAACATAGACTTAACAATTACCCCGGCATCTGGATTGCTCCAAATAAGACGCTGACCATTGAGGGCGTCGGCAATCTGACAGCATACAGCGGTGAACCCTCTTCAGGTTATCCATATAGCGCCGGCATCGGCGGTGGCTTTAGAATACCCTGCGGCAACATCGTCATCAACAGCGGCACCATCACGGCCACGGGCGGGTACGATGCTGCCGGCATCGGCGCCGGCGGTGGCACTGTCTCCGGCACTGTCTCCTGTGGTAACATCACCATCAACGGCGGCACCATCACGGCCACGGGTGACGGAGGTGGAGCCGGCATCGGCGGCAGCTATGGTAATGCCTGTGGAAACATCACCATCAGCGGCGGCACTGTCTTGGCAACGGGCGGCAACTATGCAGCCGGCATCGGCGGCGGCCGTAGTAATGGAGACTGCGGCACCATCACCATCAAAAGCACCGTGACCAGCGTGACGGCCACGAAGGGCTCTGACGCCCCCAACAGCATCGGCAGCGGCGGCGAGAATGGCACAGCAATCACCGTGACCATCGGCGGCACCGTGACGGGCAATATCACCACCAGCCCGTACACTTACCAGCCCTAACCACCGGCCACGCCGAAAGGCCCTCGCGCGCGTATATATATATATATACAAGATCATGGGGTCGGTTCTTTGCGTGGCAAAGCGAGCAAGCTCGAGCGCTACTGATCATTTTTCTGCGTTGAAAATTGAAGGGTCACGGAGACGGTTCTTGCTTTGGCAAGCGACTTTGTCGGTTACTCTGATCTGTTCCCCCCCAAAAGCTAAGAATAGAGAAACGGAAGTCAGCGGCTTCCGTTTCTTCTTTTTGTCTCTAACACTCTTTGAGGCGATAATTAACGAAAATAATCTTCACTAAATTTGTGAATTTGAAAATAAAGTGTTATCTTTGCAGCCAAATCAGAGGACGATGTACATAGAATACGAGAAGGATTATCTCGAGGAGCTCTTGAGAATGGTTACTATTCAATAAGAATTGATTACCACTATCGGCTCGAATTCAAAATCAGAGAAGAGGGTACGGAGAAAGTCATCACGATTTGCACAGTTACAGACATTACGAACCATTATCAATAAAAGGAGGGAAAACGATGAATAGAATTACGACACATCCAGGTGAGGTACTGAAAGAAGAATTAGAGGCAAGGGGCATGTCGCAGAAGAAATTCTCCGAATTGCTAAATGTTCCTTATACGCAGCTGAATGAGATACTGAACGGGAAACGGCCGGTAACCACCGACTTTGCCTTGATGATGGAAGCGGCTCTCGGCATCAATCCCGAACTGCTTATCAACATGCAGTCGCGCTACAACATGTCTGTTGCCAGACAGAAGAAATCGCTTATTGCAAAGCTGCTGGACATCAAGCGTGCATGCGCAGCCATTTTCTGATTACAGGGCTGTCTTGAAGTTTATCTTGTTTTCGTAGTCAATAGTTCTATAGAACCCAACAATCCTGATGGAAGCAGGGGGGATTCTTTTGTGAAGAACTTGA
>ONDA01000033.1 GCA_900316475.1 uncultured Prevotellaceae bacterium | reverse complement strand
TGAGATTTTTCTCAGCGGCCGTGACGTTTTTCCGGTTCAGGTGTCAGTGCTGGTGTGGGCATTGGTGCTACCACTGGTGCTACCATCCGCCGCCGCAACAGCCTGATAATCAGTATCAGGTGTGCTGGGTGTCACCAACTTTCGCCATTTCGGCTGTAATGACTTGGGCCGCTTTGCCATGCCCTGAAAAACAGAATCCGAAGGCGGAGACAAGGGAAGAGGGTGGCTATGGCATTAAAAGTTACAACAGCAACACCTTCGTGACGCCATGAACTCGCGTACGACAAATAAACGGTCAAATGAAAGAGGTCAATGAAAAAGCCCTGCGCTTCGGAGATTTTTTTGCCCTTTTTCTTGGTGGTTTCAAAATAAATTGCTATCTTTGCGCCATCGCTTGATAGCCCATTCGTGGGCGGTGGGCGGGCTTATATAAAATATTGTAAATATGGAAGAAAAGAGATATCCGGTAATGGAAGAAGAGGACGACTTTGGCTGTATAACGGCTGCTGAGCCTGCTGTTACTTACGCCACACGGGAGTTTGGCCATTCTGGCATCACTTATGTGGACGAAGAGGCAGAGAAGATAGATCGTATTCCTCTGGGAACATTCGGATTCTACACCGACGATTCGGAGGTGTTCGAGCAGCGGGTGGCCGAGATAGAGGCCGACATGGACGAGGTTGATGCAGGCATTGAAGATCCTGAGAAGTGGATTCAGGTTGATGATTTCTGGGCCGCAATGAGAAAGGAACATCCATGGCTGTAGTGAAATGGAGAAAACAGGCTTGGCGCCTTTTCAACAACTATGTGGAAAATGCGAAGGTCGAATATGGCCAAAAGACTGCTACAAAATGGCTGACAGAAGCATCTGTCATCTATGACAGACTGCAAAAACATCCGATTTCCTATACCTTGGAGCCATTGTTAGCAGGAAAGCGACACCAATATCGGAGTTGTCATATTATGCGTCGTTTCAAGTTGGTCTACTATTATGCCCCTAAATCCGATACCGTTTACATTAGGGATCTCTGGGACACTCGAATGAACCCGGAAACTCTGAAACGAAGAATCCTGTAATAAAATCTCCGCAGCAGTTAGTGCAACGGAGATTTTTTTGTCCTTTTTCTTGGTGGTTTCCTGGGCGGACCAGCTTTTCGCGTTGTAGGCGTTTGGAGACTTGACCTTTGCTTACGGTAAACCCGGGATTCCCAGTAAGGGAACCTCGGGTTTACCGTAAGCAAAGTTGAGGGCAGGCTGTTGTATTAAAAAAGATTAAATATTACAAAGAAAGATGGAATAGGGGTTGCGTATTTCAATAATAATGTGTACCTTTGCAGCCGCTAAAGTGATTATTGCGCTGGCAAATAGCTAACAATACACTGAAAAAGAGCAGTTTAGCTTTCGAAAGAGGGCGGTGGGCTGTTTCTTCTTTTCGTGTGTATATAGGCCGAAGCGCTACGATGACAAGGCAAAAAACGAATAACATTTATACAATTAAACATTAAACAATTTAAAACTGAAATGCCAGGATTATTAGGAAGAAAAATCGGAATGACATCCGTTTTCAGTGCCGACGGCAAGAACGTGCCGTGCACTGTTATCGAAGCTGGTCCTTGCGTTGTGACACAGGTAAAGTCTGTTGAGAAGGACGGTTACAAGGCCGTTCAGCTCGCCTTCGGTGAGAAGAAGGAGAAGAACACCACCAAAGCGATGATGGGTATCTTCAAGAAGGCAAACACGACGCCTAAGGCCCACTTGGCCGAGTTCAAGTTCGACGAGGAGTTAAACCTCGGTGACACCGTGACGGTGGACATCTTCGACGACGCAGAGTTCGTCGACGTGGTAGGTACCTCTAAGGGTAAGGGTTTTCAGGGTGTTATGAAGCGCCACGGTTTCGGCGGCGTCGGCCAGAGCACTCACGGTCAGGACGACCGCGCCCGCAAGCCGGGTTCTATCGGCGCCTGCTCATATCCCGCTAAGGTGTTCAAGGGAATGAGAATGGGTGGCCACATGGGTTGCGACCGTGTCACGACTCAGAACCTCAGAGTGTTAAAGGTAATTCCGGAGCACAACTTGATTCTCGTGAAGGGAAGCTGCGCCGGATGTAATGGTTCAACCGTAATTGTGAATAAGTAAGAACATGGAAGTTAGTGTATTGAATATCAAAGGTCAGGAGACCGGCCGCAAGGTGGCTCTCAACGAGGCTATCTTCGGAATTGAACCTAATGACCACGTCATTTACCTCGACGTCAAGCAGTATATGGCCAACCAGCGCCAGGGCACTGCCAAGTCGAAGGAGCGCAGCGAAATAAGCGGCTCTACCCGCAAGCTCGGTCGCCAGAAGGGCGGCGGCGGCGCACGTCACGGCGACATCAACTCGCCCCTGCTCATCGGTGGTGGCCGCGTCTTCGGTCCGAAGCCCCGCGACTACGGCTTCAAGCTGAACAAGAAGGTGAAGCAGCTGGCTCGTAAGTCGGCTCTGAGCTACAAGGCTCAGGAGAATGCCATCGTCGTCGTCGAGGACTTCAATCTGGATGCTCCGAAGACGAAGGAACTGCTGGCTATCGCCAAGAACCTGAAGGTCGACGGCAAGAAGATGCTCTTCGTGACGCCTGAGACGAACAAGAATGTGTATCTGTCGGCTCGTAACCTGCAGCGCGCAGACGTGATCGAGGCTCAGAACGTGAACACCTACAAGGTGCTCGACGCTGACGTGCTGGTCATCACTGAGAACTCGCTGAAGACTATCGACGGTGTTCTGGGATAAATTATTAAATAGTAAATAGTCAAATAGTAAATAACTATGGGATTTATCATTAAGCCGCTGGTCACTGAGAAGATGACCAAGATTACAGACAAGTCTTCAGTTGAGCGTACCTATAAGGTGAAGGGTGAGGAGCGTACGAAGAAGGCCGAAGTGAAGGTCGGATTCATCGTCAAGCCCGAGGCTAACAAGGTTGAGATCAAGAAAGAGGTTGAAGGTCTGTACAATGTGACTGTGCTCGCAGTGAACACGGTCAAGTATGCCGGCAAGCGCTCAAGCCGATATACGAAGTCTGGTCTCGTGAAGGGACAGAAGAACGCCTACAAGAAGGCAATCGTCACTCTGAAGGAGGGCCGAGGATATTACTGCATCCGTGCCAGAGAAGTCTCTCGTTTACGGTAAGCGTTCTACCGGCGGTCGAAACAACACCGGTAAGATGACTGTCCGCTACATCGGCGGCGGCCACAAGAAGAAGTATCGTCTGATCGACTTCAAGCGAGAGAAGGATGGTGTTCCAGCTGTAGTAAAGACCATCGAGTACGATCCGAACCGCTCGGCTCGCATCGCTCTGCTCTACTACGCTGATGGTGAAAAACGTTATATTATTGCTCCTAATGGACTGCAGGTTGGCGCAACGCTGATGTCTGGAGCTGAGGCAGTGCCCGAGGTGGGTAATGCCCTGCCCCTGGCCAACATCCCTGTGGGTACGGTGATTCACAACATCGAACTCCGTCCCGGTCAGGGCGCTCTGCTCGTTCGTTCGGCTGGTAATTTCGCTCAGTTGACTTCGCGCGAGGGTAACTACTGTGTTATCAAGCTCCCCTCGGGAGAGACTCGCAAGGTCCTCTCTGCTTGTAAGGCTACTGTAGGTAGTGTAGGCAACTCCGACCACGCTCTGGAACAGTCTGGTAAGGCTGGCCGCTCACGCTGGTTGGGACGTCGTCCGCACAACCGTGGTGTTGTCATGAACCCGCACGATCACCCGATGGGTGGTGGTGAAGGACGTCAGTCTGGTGGACATCCGCGTTCACGCAAGGGCTTGTACGCTAAGGGCCTCAAGACTCGTGCACCGAAGAAGCTTTCAAACAAGTACATTATTGAAAGAGCTAACAAGAAGTAAACAAGTTAACACAAGAGTAAATTATGAGTCGTTCATTAAAGAAAGGTCCGTATATCAACGTATCGCTTGAGAAGAAGGTTCTCGCCATGAATGAGAGCGGTAAGAAGAATGTCGTCAAGACATGGGCCAGAGCATCAATGATTTCCCCGGACTTCGTGGGACACACTGTTGCAGTTCATAACGGTAACAAATTTATCCCTGTCTACATTACTGAGAACATGGTCGGCCACAAGCTGGGTGAGTTCGCACCTACCCGCCGCTTCGGTGGACACGCCGGCAACAAGAAGTAATCCCAGGGACATTAAACATTAAAGATTAAAGATTAAAATGGGAGCAAGAAAACATATTAAGGCTGAAGAAAGAAAAGCAGCACTTAAGACACAGTATTTTGCCAAGCTGAAAGGCTGCCCCTCGTCACCGCGCAAGATGCGCTATGTCGTCGACATGATTCGCGGCATGGAGGTTGACCGCGCACTCGGTGTGCTTCGTTTCTCGAAGAAGGCTGCCGCTGCTGACGTAGAGAAACTCCTCCGCTCGGCCATCAACAACTGGGAACAGAAGAATGACCGCAAGGCTGAGGCCGGGGAGCTGTTCATCACCCGCGTGTTCGTTGACGAGGGTGTCACTATGAAGAGAATGAGACCCGCACCCCAGGGCCGTGGCTATCGTATCCGTAAGCGTTCGAACCACGTGACTCTGTTTGTTGACGCTAAAACTAATGATGAAAAATAATAAGTATGGGACAGAAAGTTAATCCAATAAGCAACCGTCTGGGTATCGTAAGAGGTTGGGATTCTAATTGGTTCGGAGGCAAGAACTTCGGCGACAACCTGGTCGAGGACCAGAAAATCCGTAAGTATCTGAACGAGCGTCTGGCCAAGGCAAGTGTCTCGAAGATTGTCATCGAGCGCACACTGAAGCTTGTCACCATTACTATCTGCACGGCTCGCCCGGGCATCGTCATTGGTAAGGGCGGACAGGATGTCGACAAACTGAAGGAAGAACTGAAGAAGCTTTACGACAAGGAGATTCAGATTAACATCTTTGAAGTGAAGCGTCCGGAACTCGACGCAACAATCGTTGCCAACAACATCGCTCGCCAGGTGGAGGGCAAGATTGCTTACCGTCGTGCTATCAAGATGGCTATCCAGAACACGATGCGTGCCGGTGCCGAGGGCATCAAGGTGCTCATCTCGGGTCGTCTGAACGGTGCTGAAATCGCACGCAGCGAGATGTTCAAGGAAGGACGTACGCCGCTGCACACGTTCCGCGCCGACATCGACTACTGCCCCACGGAGGCTCTGACAAAGGTCGGCCTGCTGGGTATCAAGGTCTGGATCTGCCGCGGTGAGGTTTACGGAAAGGTTGACCTGGCTCCGAACTTCACGCAGGAGAAGAACGCCGGCCGTGGTAACGGTGGCGGTAACAATGGTGGCCGTAAGTTCCGCGGTGGTAAGAAGAATAATAATCGTTAAAAGTAGAAGCTATCATGTTACAACCTAAGAGAGTAAGATATAGAAGGCCGCAGGACGGACGTGGCAACAAAGGCAACGCCCACCGCGGTACGACGCTGGCTTTCGGCTCGTTCGGCATCAAGACGCTGGACGCCAAGTGGATTGACAGCCGCCAGATTGAGGCAGCACGTGTTGCCATCAACCGATACATGAACCGTGAAGGTCAGGTGTGGATTCGCATCTTCCCGGACAAACCCATCACTCGCAAGCCTGCTGACGTGCGAATGGGTAAAGGTAAGGGTGACCCCGCAGGATGGGTCGCTCCCGTCACACCGGGTCGTATCCTCTTCGAAGTAGAGGGTGTACCCTTCGACGTCGCCAAGGAGGCTCTGCGCCTCGGCGCCCAGAAGCTGCCCGTGAAGACTAAGTTTGTAGTAAGACGTGATTACGATAAAAACGCTTAATTAGAGTATGAAGACTAACGAAATCAAAGAGCTCGAGACCAAGGAACTGGCCGAGCGCATCGAGGCCGAAGTGGCCAAGTACGAGCAGATGAAGTTTAACCACACCGTCTCTCCGCTTGAGAACCCTTCTCTGATTAAGGCTGCCCGTCGTGATATCGCCCGCATGAAGACTGTACTTCGTGAGAGAGAACTTAATAAATAACAATGGTCCACTATGGAAACAAGAAATTTAAGAAAGACAAGACAGGGTGTCGTGATTAGCAACAAGATGGATAAAACCATTGTTATCGCTGCCAAGTTCAAGGAGAAGCACCCGATTTATGGTAAGTTCGTCCAGAAGACGAAAAAGTACCATGCACACGACGAGAAGAATGAGTGCCAGGTTGGTGATACCGTGCTCATTATGGAGACCCGCCCCCTCTCTAAGACCAAGAGATGGCGTTTAGTACAAATCGTAGAAAAAGCTAAGTAATTATGATACAGACAGAATCAAGACTTACAGTAGCTGACAACAGCGGTGCCCGCGAGTGCCTGTGCATCCGCGTGCTCGGTGGTACCCGCCGCCGCTATGCAAGCGTTGGCGACGTGATTGTCGTTGCTATCAAGAACGCAATCCCGACGAGCGATGTGAAAAAGGGTGCAGTGTCTAAGGCTTTGGTTGTTCGTACCAAGAAGGAGATCCGTCGTGCCGATGGCTCGTACATCCGCTTCGACGACAATGCTTGCGTACTGCTGAACAACGCCGGCGAGCTCCGCGGAAGCCGTATCTTCGGCCCCGTAGCACGTGAGCTCCGTGCCGTGAACATGAAAGTCGTATCTTTGGCACCTGAGGTTCTTTAACATTAAAAAGAGTAAAACTAATGGCTAAGTTACATATTAAGAAAAACGACACAGTCATCGTCCTGGCCGGTGAGGACAAGGGCAAGACTGGCAAGGTGCTGAAGGTCTTGGTAGAGAAGGAGCGTGCCATCGTTGAGGGAGTGAACTTCGTCAACAAGAGCACGAAGCCCAGTGCCAAGAATCCTCAGGGAGGCTTTGAGAAAGTAGAGGCTCCTATCCATATTTCGAATTTGAGTTTAATTGATCCGAAGAGCGGTAAGGCTACCCGCATCGCCATCAAGCGCGAAGGCAAGAAGGTGACCCGCATCGCCAAAAAGTCAGGGGAGGAGATTAAGTAATGGCAAATACAGCACAGTTAAAGCAGGAGTATAAGCAGAAGATTGCTCCCGCACTGCAGAAGCAGTTCAACTATACGTCTGCAATGCAGATTCCCGTCCTGAAGAAGATTGTCGTCAACCAGGGACTGGGTGACGCTACGCAGGACAAGAAGATCATTGAGGTGGCTATCAACGAGATTTCGGCTATCTGCGGTCAGAAGGCCGTGGCTACCTACTCGAAGAAGGATATCGCCAACTTCAAGGTCCGTAAGAAGATGCCCATCGGCGTGATGGTGACACTGCGCCGTGAGCGTATGTATGAGTTCCTGGAGCGTCTCGTGCGCATCGCTCTGCCTCGTATCCGCGACTTCAAGGGTATCGAGACGAAGTTCGACGGACGTGGTAACTACACACTGGGTATCCAGGAGCAGATCATCTTCCCCGAGATCAATATCGATTCAGTGGACCGCATCCAGGGTATGAACATCACCTTCGTGACAACGGCTCAGACCGACGAAGAGGGCTTTGCTCTGCTCAAGGCTTTCGGTCTTCCTTTCAAGAACAATAAAGATTAAGAGACATGGCAAAAGAATCAATGAAAGCCCGCGAGGTGAAGCGCGCAAAGCTCGTAGCCCGCTATGCTGAGAAGCGTGCCGCCCTGAAGAAAATCATCGCTACGGCCGATGTGAACACGGAAGAGGGCGCTATGGCTGCCTATGAGGCTGCCCGTAAGCTGCAGAGCATTCCCCGCAACGCCAACCCCATCCGTCTGCACAACCGCTGCAAGATCACGGGCCGTCCCAAGGGATATATGCGCCAGTTCGGTCTCTCTCGTATCCAGTTCCGTGAGATGGCATCAAGCGGTCTGATTCCGGGAGTGAAGAAGGCCAGCTGGTAAACAACGAAGAAATTCATTTTATTGTTTAATATTGTCGGGGCAGTCCCGATTAATTAAAACTTAATTTTTTTATGACAGATCCAATAGCAGATTTCTTGACCAGACTCAGAAATGCAATCATGGCTCATCACCGTGTTGTAGAGATTCCTGCGTCAAACTTGAAGAAGGAAATTACGAAGATCCTCTTCGAGAAGGGTTACATCCTGAACTACAAGTTCATCGAGGATGGCCCTCAGGGTACCATCAAGGTGGCTTTGAAGTATGACCCTGCCACCAAAGAGAACGCCATCAAGTTCTTAAAGCGCGTGTCAACCCCCGGTTTGCGTAAGTACACCGGCTACAAGGACATGCCGAGAGTAATTAACGGACTGGGTATCGCTATCTTATCCACGTCTAAAGGTGTAATGACTGACAAAGAGGCCGCACAGCAGAAGATTGGTGGTGAGGTGCTTTGCTATGTATATTAATTGGAGGAACTGAATATGTCAAGAATAGGTAAATTGCCAATTAGTATTCCTGCAGGCGTTACGGTTGCTCAGGATAAAGACGGCGTCGTTAATGTAAAAGGCCCGAAGGGTGAGCTTTCACAGAAGGTTGACCCCTCTATCAAGGTAAAGATTGAGGATGGCCACGTAACATTCGAGATTGACGAGAACAGTGCTGTGAACATCAAGCAGAAGCAGGCTTTCCACGGCCTGTACCGCGCACTCGTCAACAATATGGTAGTCGGCGTGAGCGAGGGCTACAAGAAGGAGATGGAACTCGTCGGTGTTGGCTACCGTGTCAGCAACCAGGGCAACATCATCGAGTTCGCTCTCGGTTATACGCACCCCATCTTCATCCAGCTTCCCAAGGAAGTGAAGGTGGAGACGAAGTCTGAGCGTAACCAGAACCCCCAGATTATCCTGGAGTCTTGCGACAAGCAGTTGCTTGGTATGATTTGTGCCAAGATTCGTTCTTTCCGTATGCCTGAGCCTTATAAAGGAAAGGGTATTTTGTTCAAGGGTGAGGTTATCCGTCGTAAGTCGGGTAAGTCGGCATCTGCAAAGTAATCTTGAAAATTAAACATTAAAGATTAAACATTAAAGATTATGACAACAAAGAAAGTAGAAAGACGAATTAAGATTAAATACAGAATTCGTAAGAGCGTCTTCGGTACTGCCGAGCGCCCCCGTCTGAGTGTCTTCCGCTCAAACAAGCAGATTTATGCTCAGGT
Source organism: uncultured Prevotellaceae bacterium (assembly GCA_900316475.1). Lineage (GTDB taxonomy): Bacteria > Bacteroidota > Bacteroidia > Bacteroidales > Bacteroidaceae > Prevotella. The sequence continues at coordinate 37,621 of ONDA01000033.1, read as the reverse complement.
AATCAATGACTTGGAAGGTAAAACCCTCGCATCTGCATCTTCTCTCGGTCTGGAGGCTATGCCTAAGATTGAGCAGGCTGCCAAGGTGGGTGAACTCGTGGCCAAGAAGGCTCAGGAGGCCGGCGTTACCGCCGTGGTCTTCGACCGTAACGGCTATCTGTACCACGGCCGCGTGAAGTCACTGGCTGATGCAGCACGTAAAGGTGGACTTAATTTCTAAACGATTATGGCAATGAAGAACGTAAAAGTAAATAGTGACGTAGAGTTGAAAGACAGACTGGTTGCCATCAACCGTGTAACGAAGGTAACCAAGGGTGGTCGCACCTTTACATTCGCAGCCATCGTCGTCGTCGGTGACGGCAATGGCGTGATTGGCTGGGGCTTGGGCAAGGCTGGTGAAGTTACCGCCGCCATCGCCAAGGGTGTAGAGGCTGCCAAGAAGAACTTAGTAAAGGTTCCCGTGCTGAAGGGTACTATCCCCCACGAGATGGAAGCTCGCTTCGGCGGTGCACAGGTGTTCCTCAAACCGGCAGCTGCTGGTACCGGTCTGGTGGCCGGTGGTGCTATGCGTGCCGTTCTGGAGAGCGTAGGTATCAAGGACGTGCTCGCCAAGTCTAAGGGTTCGTCGAACCCCCACAACCTGGTGAAGGCTACCATCGTAGCCCTGAGCCAGATGCGTGATGCCTACACCGTTGCAGGTACTCGCAGCATCAGTATGGATAAAGTGTTCAATGGATAAAGGAGAGTAAGATTATGGCAACAATTAAGGTTAAGCAGATAAAGAGTAAGATCGGTTATCCGGTTGATCAGAAACGCACGCTCGAGGCTCTCGGCCTGCGCAAGATTTCGCAGGTTGTCGAAGTTGAGGACAATCCTTCTATCCGCGGTATGATTCGCAAGGTACATCACCTGGTGACCGTTGTTGAGTAATAAACAAACATTAATTAAGGAGATTCGATTATGAAACTGAATAATTTGAAACCTGCAGAAGGCTCTACACATTCACGTCGTCGTATCGGCCGCGGACCTGGTTCTGGTCTGGGTGGTACGTCAACCCGTGGTCACAAGGGTGCTAAGGCTCGCTCTGGTTATAAGAGAAAGATTGGTTTTGAGGGTGGACAGATGCCGCTGCAGCGCCGCGTGCCGAAGTCTGGCTTCAAGAACATCAACCATAAGGAGTACTTCGCTGTGAACCTGTCGACACTTCAGAAGCTGGCTGAGGAGAAGAACCTCACGAAGATTGGCATCCAGGAGCTGGTTGCTGCGGGTCTGACCAACGGCAAGGTGCTGGTGAAGATTCTCGGCAACGGTGAGCTGAAGGCCAAGGTTGACGTAGAAGCCAACGCATTCTCAAAGACTGCCGAGGAAGCTATCAAGGCAGTAGGTGGTAACGCAACAACAATCTAAACAAAGATGAAGAAGTTTATAGAGACACTGAAGAACATTTGGAAGATTGAGGACCTGCGTCAGCGTCTCCTCATTACATGCCTCTTTGTAGCCATTTACCGTTTTGGCTCATTCGTGGTGCTTCCTGGTATCAATCCGGTGATGCTGGATAAGTTGCAGCAGCAGACCGCTGGCGGTCTTCTGGCACTGCTTGATATGTTCTCCGGTGGTGCATTCTCCAATGCGTCGATTTTCGCGCTTGGTATTATGCCTTACATCTCGGCTTCTATCGTAATGCAGCTCCTCGCTGTCGCTGTGCCTTATTTCCAGAAGATGCAGCGTGAGGGCGAGAGCGGCCGCAAGAAGATTAGCATGTACACTCGGTACCTGACAGTGGCTATCCTGCTGTTCCAGGCACCGAGCTACCTTATCAACCTGAAGATGCAGTCGGGTGCTGCGCTGGCCTCTGGCATTAGCTGGCCTGTGTTCATGATTCCCGCCACTGTCATCCTGGCTGCAGGTAGTATGTTTATCCTCTGGCTCGGTGAGCGCATTACTGATAAAGGAATAGGAAACGGTATCTCGATGATCATTATGATTGGTATCATCGCCCGTCTGCCTCAGGCATTCATCCAGGAGGTCAGCTCGCGTTTCACCGCTATTACCGGTGGTGGCCTCGTGATGTTCCTCGTCGAGATTATCATCCTCTACGCCGTTGTTTGTGCATCTATCGTTCTGGTACAGGGTGTCCGCAAGATTCCCGTACAGTATGCAAAGCGTGTCGTGGGTAACAAGACCTACGGTGGTGCCCGCCAGTATATCCCCCTGAAGCTGTTCGCTGCCAATGTGATGCCTATCATCTTTGCTCAGGCACTGATGTTCATCCCTCTGGCTATCGTCCAGTATTCGGCTCCGGAGAACGCCAGCTGGTTTGTGCGCTCGATGCTTGATCACCACAGCTGGACATACAACATCATCTTTGCCCTGCTGATCATCGCATTCACGTACTTCTACACCGCTATCACGCTGAATCCTACACAGATGGCTGAGGACATGAAACGTAACAACGGTTTCATTCCCGGAGTAAAGCCCGGTAAGGATACTGCTGATTTCATCGACACGGTGATGTCGCGTATCACACTGCCCGGTTCGCTGTTCATTGCCTTCATCGCTGTCATGCCGGCTCTCGCCAGCCTGCTGAACGTGCAGGATGCTTTCTCGCAGTTCTTCGGCGGTACGTCACTGCTGATTCTTGTGGGTGTCGTGCTCGACACGCTTGCCCAGATTGAGAGTCACCTGTTAATGCGCCACTATGACGGCCTGCTCAGTTCGGGTCGTATTCATGGTCGCGGTATGGCTGCCTACTAATCTTCTATGAAGATATTCCTGAAGACTGAGGATGAAATAGAGCTGATGCGCCAGGCAAACCAACTTGTTGGTAAGACCCTTGGCGAATTGGCTAAACATATCAAGCCTGGTGTAACGACCCTCCAGTTGGATAAGTTGGCCGACGAGTTTATCCGCGACCACGGAGCTATCCCGACTTTCATGGGTTTCCCCAATCCATACGGAGGGCCGTTTCCCGCCAGCATCTGTACTTCGGTCAACGACGTCGTTGTTCATGGTGTTCCCAACGAGCAGACGGTATTGAAAGATGGTGACATCATTTCCGTTGACTGTGGCACGCTTCTTAACGGGTTCAATGGCGACTCGGCCTACACGTTCTGTGTCGGTGAAGTGTCGGAGGAGGTGAAAAAGCTTCTGAAGACGACGAAAGAAGCGCTCTATCTCGGTATCGAATCTGCTCAGGCCGGCCGTCATCTTGGCGATGTCAGTTCGGCGGTGCAGGATCACTGCGAGGAACAGAAGTACGGTATTGTGCGTGAACTCACCGGACATGGTATAGGCCGCGAGATGCACGAAGACCCGCCCGTGCCCAACTATGGTCGCCGTGGCAACGGTGTCATGTTGAAGGCTGGTATGTGCATCGCCATCGAGCCGATGATAACGATGGGCAAGCGCGACGTCTGGCTGGACCAGGACAAATGGTCGGTGCGTACGCGTGACGGCCAGCCTGCCGCCCACTTCGAGCACACCATTGCTATCCGTAAGGGTAAGGCTGAGATTTTGTCCTCGTTCGAGGAAGCTGAGAAAGTAGAAGGAGTATTATATTAATAAGGTATGGCAAAACAATCCGCTATTGAGCAGGACGGAACGATACTCGAGAGTCTCTCGAATGCCATGTTCCGGGTTGAACTTGAAAATGGGGTGCAGATTATAGCCCACATCTCGGGTAAGATGCGTATGCACTACATCCGTATCCTTCCTGGCGACAAGGTGAAGGTGGAGATGAGCCCCTACGACTTGACAAAAGGTAGAATTGTATTCAGATACAAATAAACATTTTAGAAGATATGAAGACAAGAGCATCATTGAAGAAGCGTACTCCCGACTGCAAGATTGTACGTCGCAAGGGACGCCTGTTCGTTATCAACAAGAAGAACCCTAAGTACAAGATGCGTCAGGGTTAAAATGTTAAATATAATGGCAATAAGAATTGTTGGAGTAGATTTGCCCCAGAACAAGCGTGGCGAAATCGCATTGACCTATATCTATGGTATCGGTCGAAGTAGTTCAGCAAAGATATTGGATAAGGCAGGTGTCAGCCGCGACCTGAAGGTCAGTGAGTGGAGTGACGACCAGGCAGCCAAGATCCGTGAAATTATCGGCGCTGAATTCAAAGTAGAAGGTGATCTCCGCAGCGAGATCCAGTTGAATATCAAGCGACTGATGGATATTGGTTGCTATCGTGGCGTCCGTCATCGTCATGGTCTTCCTGTCCGCGGCCAGAGCACGAAGAACAATGCTCGTACCCGTAAAGGTAAGAAGAAGACTGTTGCTAACAAGAAGAAGGCTACGAAGTAATTCACAATGAGTCAATTCACAATTAAGGGTTAAGAATTATGGCAAAGAAAACAGTCACTTCAAAGAAAAGGAACGTGAGAGTGAACGCTATCGGTCAGCTCCACGTACATAGCTCTTTCAATAACATTATCGTTTCGTTGGCTAACGACGAGGGTCAGGTAATCTCTTGGTCGTCAGCAGGTAAGATGGGCTTCCGCGGCTCAAAGAAGAACACTCCGTATGCCGCTCAGATGGCTGCCGAGGATTGTGCCAAGGTTGCTTTCGACCTCGGCCTGCGCAAGGTGAAGGCCTACGTCAAGGGTCCCGGCAACGGTCGTGAGTCGGCCATCCGTGCCGTGCATGGTGCCGGTATCGAGGTGATGGAGATCGTCGACGTTACGCCGCTGCCGCACAATGGCTGCCGTCCTCCGAAGCGTCGTCGCGTATAATTGGAAATCGAAAATCTGAAAATCGAAAATTTTATTTAGTATTATGGCAAAGTATATTGGACCGAAATCTAAAATTGCACGCCGTTTTGGTGAACCCATCTTCGGCGCCGACAAAGTTTTGTCCCGCAGGAACTTCCCCCCGGGACAGCATGGCAATAACCGCCGCCGCAAGCAGTCGGAGTATGCTGTCATGCTGGCAGAGAAGCAAAAGGCTAAGTACACATACGGAGTACTTGAGCGCCAGTTCCGTAATTTGTTTGAGAAGGCTGCTAAGGCCGAAGGTATCACCGGTGAGGTGCTTCTCCAGCTTCTGGAGAGCCGACTCGACAACGTGGTGTTCCGTCTTGGTATTGCTCCTACCCGTGCTGCAGCACGTCAGCTCGTCGGTCACAAGCATATTACTGTCGATGGCAAGGTGGTGAACATCCCTTCTTTCCAGGTGAAGCCCGGAATGATCGTTGCTGTTCGTGAGAAGTCAAAGTCTCTCGAGGTTATCGAGGCTGCTTTGGCCGGTTTCAACCACAGCAAGTATCCTTGGATCGAGTGGGATGAGAACTCTAAGGGTGGTAAGTTCTTGCATCTGCCGGAGCGTGCCGACATCCCCGAGAACATTAAGGAACAGTCAATCGTTGAGTTGTACTCTAAAAACTAAAAATCATTAAATTAATGGCGATATTAGCATTTCAAAAACCTGATAAAGTCGTAATGTTGGAAGCATCGGACAAGTTCGGCAAGTTCGAATTTCGTCCTTTGGAGCCTGGCTTCGGTGTTACCGTAGGCAACGCTCTCCGCCGCATTCTTCTTTCATCGCTCGAGGGCTATGCTATCAACACGATTCGCATTGCGGGTGTTGAGCATGAGTTCTCATCAGTACCTGGTGTTAAGGAAGATGTAACCAACATTATCTTGAACCTGAAGCAAGTCAGGTTCAAGCAAGTTGTGGAAGAATTCGAGAACGAGAAAGTCTCTATTACTGTCGAGAATTCTACCGAGTTTAAAGCCGGTGATATAGGCAAGTATCTGACTGGATTTGAGGTGCTGAATCCCGATTTGGTGATTTGTCATTTAGATTCCAAGGCATCGATGCAGATTGACCTCACGATCAACAAGGGTCGCGGCTACGTCCCCGCCGACGAGAACCGCGAGTTCTGCACTGATGTGAACGTGATAGCAATCGACTCTATTTACACACCTATCCGTAACGTGAAATACAGCGTTGAGCCTTATCGTGTCGAGCAGAAGACCGACTACGACAAGCTCGTGCTGGAAGTCACCACGGACGGTTCCATCCACCCGAAGGACGCTCTGAAGGAGGCTGCCAAGATTCTTATCTACCACTTCATGTTGTTCTCTGACGAGAAGATTACCCTTGAGGCATCTGAGACGGAGACCAACCAGGAGTTTGATGAGGAGGTACTGCACATGCGCCAGCTGCTGAAGACTAAACTCACCGACATGAACCTCTCGGTTCGTGCCTTGAACTGTCTGAAGGCTGCCGACGTTGAGACGCTCGGCGATCTCGTACAGTACAACAAGACCGACCTCCTGAAGTTCCGCAACTTCGGTAAGAAATCGCTCACGGAGCTTGATGATTTGCTCGAGAGTCTGAATCTGTCGTTTGGAACCGACATATCAAAGTATAAACTGGACAAGGAATAAGCTACTTGCCCAATAAAAGCAAAAAGGAACAATGAGACATAATAAGAAATTCAACCATCTCGGTCGTACTGCATCTCACCGCAGTGCCATGTTGGCTAACATGGCTATCTCGCTGATTATGCACAAAAGAATCACTACGACCGTCGCAAAGGCTAAGGCCCTCAAGAAGTATGTGGAGCCCCTTATCACCAAGGCTAAGGAGGACTCTACCAACTCTCGCCGCGTCGTGTTCAGCTACCTGCAGAACAAGGATGCCATTAAGGAACTCTTCGGCACTGTTGCCGAGAAGGTAGGCGACCGTCCCGGTGGCTACACCCGTATCATCAAGCTCGGTTTCCGTCAGGGCGATGCTGCCCAGATCTGCTTCATCGAGCTTGTCGACTTCGATCCCGAAATGGCTAAGGGCGAGGCTAAGAAGAAGACCCGCCGTTCGCGCCGTGGTGGTGCCAAGGCTGAAACTGCCGAGGCTCCCGTTGCTGAGGAGGCAAAGGCTGAAGCTGCCGCAGAAGCTCCTGCTGAGGAGGCAAAGGCTGAAGCTGCCGCAGAAGCTCCTGCTGAGGAGGCAAAGGCTGAGTAATATTTATCCTTCTATATCAAAGTTCCTGTCTGCACCTGCCGACAGGAACTTTTTTTATGTTCTCTTTGTCAAGGTGTGTCGCGTAGATTGTTTGCCATTTTTTGGCAGTTACATATCAACGGTTTATAGACAAGCATATATCAAGGCTGTGGTAGGGCAGTCACCCATATATCCTACAAATCCACATCTGCATGAATCGGTCGGGAACGCTATAAATCTTTGCGCGTCCCTCATTCTGATAGGTCAGAAGTTGCTTATCCAGCAATGCACCGATAGCGTACTGTACGGAGCTGGGCGATTTGAGCGCATGTTTCTTCACAAAGCCGACAGAGGTGACACTACTTGTCTTAACTTCCTTGGCAATGGCAATCAGCGTTTCTTTCTGCTGATAATTGAGTTGGTTCATGACCGAGGCAAAGGTTCGGCCCTTCTCTTCCAAGATGTCGTTCAGTGTCTTATTGATGTCTGACTCATCAACGACCTTGTCAGGATTCTGATAGGCAAAAACATTGTGGAGCACATTGTGGACATAGTAGGTATGACCTTCAAAAAGGTCGTATGCCAGCGATACAGCCTCAGGCAAAATCTTTCTGCCAGCTTTTAAGAACTGCCCATTGGCAAACGCCGTATAGACATCCTTCGGTATACGGTCCAGATACATCTGCTCCGCACTGTTATAAAAAGGCTTAGCCGACGAGTTGAACATGTTTTCTAAGATATGACGGTTGCTGCCGGCATAGATAAACAGGCAATTGTTCATTTTCTGTATATGTGCCCGCAGCAAAGCCTCAACGTTTTTCTCCGGGTATTGGGCTATTTGCTGAAACTCATCGATGGCGAAGATGCATGGTTTGTCAGCCTGCTCCAGATAACGGAATATCTCCTCCAGTGTCAACTCCGGTGTGTGGATGTCGCCAAGTTTAATATCGAATGTGGGCATACCGCTCATCGGGTCGTAGCCTATACAGCCTGCCAAGGAGTGCAGGCCAGCCAGGAACTTATCTATTACCGCCTTCCCCTTGGGCACCAGTACAGAGTATATCTCCTTGCCAAGAAACAAAACTAATTCGTGCAGGCTGGTAGTAGGATAAATATCCGTATAAAAGGTATAGTAGTTGTTCTTAATAGCCGGTTGCTCATACACATGGCGTATTAACTGCGTCTTGCCCATTCTTCGGGGCGATGTTAGCAGGATATGCGCCTTGTTTTCAAGCGTGCTTACAAACCACATCGTTTCTTTCCCCCTGTCGCAGAAATAGGGTTCTGGTATGATACCGGTGATGTAGAAAGGATTCTCCATAATTCTCTGTTTTTGGCGCAAAAATAGAAATAAATTTTCAATTATACAAATTCTATTATAGGAATTCTATAATCAACATTCTCTTTTTGCATTATTTAGTAACCATTAAATAATAACTTGGTATGATTGTATGTCACAGACCCCACCCCCAGCCCCAAAAGGGCGCAGGGGAAAAAGTCCGTGGATGGCTCAATGGCATTGATATCTCACGGGTGAGCCGTAAGAGTTTTATCGCGTACGCGCGCGTAGGGTAGTGAAAGCGGAAAACATTCCACCCATGTCGCCCATGTCGCCCCTAAGCTTTCTGTCCCCACAAGCCAGTGATCATCGGGGTCGGTTCTTCTGATCATACGCTGCTGACGCGCCAGGGAATTGCACCCGGAGTATGCAACCAGATGATGGTCGCCCGTGTTTTGGCAGTCAGAACAGCAGCAGTAGATCGGGGGACGGTTCTCTGATCCGTTATAAATAATTAAAATAGGATGCTTTATGCTTTGGTGTTGTGAAAATTTCTTACCTTTGGGGCAATTAATTGCAATTTCTATGCCCAGACAAGCACGTAAGACAAGTGGCACGGGCATCTATCATGTGATGCTTCGTGGCATTAACAGGCAGGATATTTTTGAAGACGACGAGGATCGGAATAAGTTTCTTCAATGTCTTTCAAATGTTATCGAGCCCTATGATGAGCGTGGCTATAGGGTACCGGCACTATGTAGCATTTATGCTTATTGTCTGATGCCCAACCACGTTCACCTTCTTCTGCAAGAAAAGCAGAAAACATTAGGCGAAGTCATGAAACGTATAACCATTGCTTACGCCTATTACTTTAATAGGAAATATCAGCGAAATGGTTATTTGTTCCAAGATAGGTTTCGGAGTGAGCCTGTAGATGACATCAAGTACTTCAAGACACTCCTACGATATATACACCTCAATCCTGTTCACGCTGGGCTTTCTGCTTCTACAGAAGATTATGTTTGGAGCAGTTGGCATGAATACGAGAAAAAGTATACGGGATTGATTGACGTATGTAATACTGCGATTGTGCTTAACCGTATTTCTTGGAAAGAATTGTACGACTACGTTTGTGAGTCTGGGCATGATGACGGTAGTATTCTTGAAATGGATGACGAACCGCCACGTTCCGTTCCAGATAGTGCCATCAAGGAATTCCTGTCAGCACGATATGGGATTAGCAATATGATGGAGTTGCAAAATGTAGACAAGAACAAAAGGAATATAATCATTAGAGAAGTGTGCGAACAGGGAGCAGGATTCAGGCAACTGGCCAGAATAACAGGGATAAGCTATGGAATTATCCAAAGAGTTGTAACAGATCAGAGAACCGTCCCCTGATCTACGCGAGTTGTTTCTTCCAATTTTTCTTTTTACCTCCCAAACCTTGACGTGTAGTGCATTATTCTATAGAATTCTTTGGTAGTTAGGAAAATAGTTCGTATTTTTGCGACATAAACATTAAAAACCTATTTTTTAAAGCTTATGAAGCAGAGAATACTACTCCTATTGTTTCTGTTGGCATCTGTTGTCAGCATGCATACAGCTACAACGGCAGACACAGAGAACGCTATCGTTGTCTATCAGAAGGACGGTCAGGTAGCGAAGTTTGCCTTTTTCGAAAAGCCCGTTGTGACCTATTCAGGCAACAACTTGGTGCTGACAACCACCAAGACATCGGTACATTATCCCATCTATATGCTGCAGAAGGTAGTCATCGACGTGTCGGACGAGATTATCAACGATGTCGAGGAAGTGAAGCGCGAAGCCCAGTTCCGTTTCAAGGGTGGCATGCTGGTCATCAGTGGTGGAGACCCAGGGTCAACCGTATACATATACGACATCAAAGGCGTGAAGGCCGGCCAATACGTGCTGGACGGCGAGGGATGCGCCACGTTGCCACTACAACATCTGGGGCAACAGCTCTATATCGTCAAGACCACCCGTTTCACCTTTAAATTCCGTAAGTCATGAAGAAGATTTTCTCGCTCCTCATAGTCGCATTGTTTGCGACAACCAGTGTGTTGGCTGATGACATCAATGTCGAGCAGGCTTTGCAGATTGCTGGCAAGTTTGCCAAGAATCCCGCAACGCAACAGCTGTCGAAGCGCAGAGCGCCTATGGCTGAGGTCACACCTACGCTAGCTCATACGCTGAAGTCGAAGGTAGCTGACAAGGATAATGCTTATGTTGTCAATCTGGGCAATGACCAGGGCTTTGTCATCGTGTCTGGCGAGAGCGGTACGGGCGACAATATATTAGGCTATTGCGATCATGGTTCGTTTGCTTACGACGATTGTCCTGTACAGTTGAAGGACCTGCTGACTTTTTATACGGAGGCTATTGACTCGTTGCGTCAGAGTCCGATGCTGGCAGTTCCACGGAGAGCAGCACAGCAATGGCCCAGCTATATTGGCGCTATCATTGTAGGGCCATTACTTACGACAACGTGGAGTCAGGAAGCACCCTATAATTATCAATGTCCTGAAAGCACCGTTACAGGATGTGTACCGACAGCTATCGCTCAGGTGATGAACTACTGGAAGTGGCCGAAGGAGTCGATAGGAAAACTCTGGGACGGATTCAACTTTGAAGGTGCTGACTTCTCGGGTCACGTCTACGACTGGGACAACATGCTCGACAACTACGGACAATCTAAAAATCAGATTGGTACTTGGGCAGAAAATACTCCTTACAACCAAACGCAGGCTGATGCCGTTGCTAAACTGATGGCAGACATCGGCAAAGCTTTCGGCACGTCGTACGGGCAACCCAATGGCAGTCCCACTTCTTTCTGGAGTGAACCGCTCGTCAAGAATTTTAGTTATGAGCCAGGAATTGAAATCGTAAGCGCCCCAAGTGCAGCTGAGCTCGTCAACGCCCTCAAGTCGGAACTTGACAAAAATCGTCCTGTTCTGTATTGCGGTTATCCCATGGGTGAGGGTGACGGGCATGCGTTGGTGGTCGATGGTTATACATCGAATGACTATTTCCACTTCAACTATGGTTGGGGCGGCTATTGTGACGGATTCTATAAGAGTGCCCTCGTTAGAATGTATCATAAAGATGCCCAGATATTTACGAATGTCCGTCCTTACGATGCTGTGCACAAGGTGATTGATGACATCGACTATGCGCTGATGAAGAACGGCGAGGCTCATATCTTTAACTATACGAAAGATCATGTAAAAGATGTGGTGCTTGAGATTCCTGCCACCGTAACGGGTGACGACGGCAAGACGTACCGAGTCACTCATATCCGTCAGTCGGCCTTCTACCAGAAGGGACATTTCAGTAAGCTGGTGATGGGCGACAACATTGAGTCCATCGACGCCTTCACGTTCTTCTACACTAACATCGACGAACTCGTGCTGAGCGACAAGATGGAGGTGGTGCCTGTTCAGGCTTTCCTGAATACGAAGGTAAAGAAGCTAACCATCGGCAAGAACATCAAGCGCATCGACAAGCGGGCGTTCTATATGTGTGATCTCACCGAGGTGACGAGCAAGAGTCCTGCCTTCGAAGTGGGCGAAGAAGCCTTCGCCATTACGCACCCCGGTCCTGGCGACTGGTTTGGCTGCATCACCTCTTTAGGCAAGCGTGCATTCTCTGGTGCAATTTTCTCACGTAATGATTTTAATGAAATACCCTATTTTGCCAAAGTTGAGAAGATTGATGATGAGGCATTCTTCGGAGCGACAATGCCTAATAGCAGGTTCAAGATTCCACCGACACTCAGGTATATCTCACCAAAAGCCTTCAGTGGTGCGGTGGCTGTAAGTTCTATTGGTCGTGATAATATAAAGGGATTTGAGGTAGATGAAAACAATCCTTATTTCTCAGGAGGCGGTGTATTTATCTATAACAAGAACCAGACGAGTCTGGTATTAACGGGTGGTGAGAGGTCGCCTATTGGCATAAGAGAACCTGACGGCTTTACTATGTTTCCTTTTGCAGAAACAATGGTCAGGATGGAACCCGGTTGCATTTCGAGTAGAGGAGGGAAAGGGCCTTCCTATGATGCGGTCACGATTCCTGCTACAGTTGTTGAAATGGAAGGTGCATTCAAAAATTGTGAGACGTTGAGCGACTTGACCTGTCTAGCTGTAGTGCCGCCAGTGATAACAGACAGTACTTTCAACGATAAGATCTTCGAGAATTCACCAGAGGCGACTCTCCATGTGCCCGAAGACACGGAGGAACTGTATGCCACCGCCCCTGGCTGGCGCAAATTCCCCAACATTGTCGGTGACCAGGAATATGATCCTGCACCCTTGATTGGTCGTGAGTATTACATGGTGGTGCATCAGAACGGTCAGGACCTGCAGGATGTGCGTATGCCAGTAAAGGATGTCACCAACATCAGCATGGACGAAGCAGCAGACGGACAGACTTCACTCGTTGTGAAGCGTTCAGGCATGGACAACCTCAAGACCAATATCATGTACGTGGACAGCATCACTTGGACGCCAGGCTTTGTGTTTGAGGATGGTGAGGTGTTCGATATCAATGACTCCACGCTGACCGTTAAGGCTCAGAAATGTGAGGTAACCTTGGGAAAGACTGTCATCGACGGTCCGGCCCAGATGCGTATCCGTAACTCGGTGCTGACGCCAAGAGTGGTTGAGGACATCGTACGAGGACAGGCGGTAGACGTAGCCCTCCTCACGGACACCGGTGAGGTACATAACCTGAGTGGTGTGGCGAGAATAGCCATTCCCATACAGCTCAACAGCGACGAGAAGGTGCAGGCTGCCTACTATAATACGGAAACAGATGAATGGGATCCTGTTCTTTTCAAATACGATAAAGAAAAGGAGGCTGCCGTCATCCTGACCGATCACCTTTCATTATATAGTGTGTTTGCCGTGAAGAACGACAGCACCCGAGGAACTATACTGTCCGTTTATGATGAATTTGCCATCCACTACCAGAATCTCAATAAGTCGTTGGAAACGCTGTTCGATATCGTATCGTCTGACGAACCTGAGCAGCAGGCAATTATGAAATGGAAGAGTGACGTTGGCTTCTGGCAGACCATCGGTATCGACGGCGGCTATAACCTCATCAGCGGCCTGGGCTTCGAGTCGGAGTTCCTGGGCGAGTGTGTCAACGTGGTGGGCTATCTGGGAACTGCCTCCACCGTGCTCGACGTCATTGGAGATGCTATCCAAGGGGACAACATTGGTGTTGCCTCCAACACGCTGAAGACCATTCTGGGCTTTGCCACGGGGCAGATGGCCTCGGCCATCGGAACTGGTATCATGTCGGCCTCGATGGGTGTGGCTGCCTTTATCGGTGTGGCAATCGAGAAGTTGGGCACGACGGCGCACGAACTGAAGAAAGCCCAACTGAATCAGGCCTATCGCTATTATTATACGCCTGAAGGACAGGGCGCCGTAGGTAATCAGTCGGTCTATAAAGGATTGGCCTACCGCTCACCCAGAGACTGGTTCGACTATTTCTATCCCGCCTTTGAGAAAGCTAAGACCCATGACAGGCTGATGATGCTGATTGAACAAGCCGTACACATGTACACCGAACGTTTCTGGGATGAGACAACCGACGCGTTTACCTATTGCATGGATGCCGTGGGGCAGCGTCCTTTCTTCGGAAGCACCTATCCCTATCCTGACGAACAGACACGAAAGGAGATTTCCGATGACTACTATGCCGAACTGATGAACAGCGTGCTCCCCGAAGTGTTCAGTTCCATCAAGGAGAAGTTGGAGACCAAGGCCGCAAAGGATTATCATAAGAGACAAAAGGACTACGTGACGGTAATGAACACCGCTGTGGCTGTGTTCCTGAAAGACTCTGAATGGGAGGAAGGCAAGCAATCGAAATACGCTGGGTGGAAGGTTCGATTCACCGATTTGCCGGAATACATAAAGGATAAGGAGAAGTGGGAGTGCGTACTCGACGATAAGGGTTGCGGCGAAATCGGCTATTTCTCAGCATATTCGCTGATCAAGAACCAGATGAGGTGTAATCTCACCCTGCTTAACACTGATGACGAAGAGGAGTCTACCTACGACTTTACAGTTCCTCATGCTAAAGGCAAGGTACACTGTGACGTTGATTTGGCCGATGGCGGTGTGGAGGTTGAGGCGCCCCACCTAAATCTGGAACTGGCTTACGACCCAGCAGTAGTAGAGTGGGAAGTGTCAGTAGGCTATGAAAATAACCAGTTTTATGAAGGTGGTTTCTACGGCATGTACTGGGATGAATCTGTTCCCTTGGATAATTCTCTGAACAAGAAGGCGCGTTTCCAAAAGGAGTTAGAACGTTTCTTCAACCAGCATAACTTCATTACAGTCGATGAATCTGGCAACTATAAGATTGGCGATGACATCTCTGGCGTGTTTGCCTACAATGGATTGACTGCTACAGGCAAGTTCACCATCAATGTCAGCAACGATTTCATCGAGCAAACTCCAGAGCAGTTTGTGTCGCATTTCAACACACAGAAAAAACATTTGTATGAACTTGTTTTGACAGGTTTCCTGCTCAATGGCACCATTCAGCACCAGATAGAGTGCGAGTACACCATCACCCGTGCCAGTGTCGACAGCAAGGAATACGATGTCACTTACAAGGGCACAGGTACCTATGCTCTCCTTGCTGATGTGGTGAGCAGGGTGACAGGTTATGATATCGATCCCCTGCTGTATGGTGATGGTAAGACACCTGTAGAACAGGCCGTTGCTGTTGAAAATCTCATTACCAAGGAGATTACCACCGACGGCACCGTCACGCTGAAATACTCTACGAAATTGAAGTGATGTTGTTTGGTGACATGCTTTCTCCGAACGACATTTTTTCTCCGAACGGAAATAAAATTACTCAGAGAGTATTCCAAATAACCCAAGGTTATTGCAAAATAAGGCACGCTTATTGTTCAATAACCTTGGGTTATTTCTGAATAAGGTGCCATTAATGATGCCACGAGCGGTGAATTGAAAAAAATTTTTTTTTCGTGATTTTGCTGCCACGCTGCCACGGATCTTCCGAAAGAGCTTTATAGAAAGGCGTTCCGGAGCGTGGCAGCAAATGGCGAAAATAGCCTAAATGATGTCATTTTTTCAGGGAAACAAGTCACTTTTGCTTCATCGAGATAATCTCTTTGCGTCATCCAAATAGTCTGAATGAGTCAAAGAGATAGTCCCTTTACCCCCAAGGAAACTATTCGGATGAGTCGTTCGAAATATCTGAATGAATCACAATGATCAGGTGACGGTTCTCTGATCACTTTTCTTGGGTAAAATTTTGATGATAAAGAAAATGTCACACTAGTGACATAAAAATATAGGATAAATTTAACAAAAGAAGAAATAAAATATTATGAGAAGATTGTTGACTTTGGTGATGATGCTGAGTTGCATTGCCGTGATTCAGAAGATGGGTCAGCGACATACACATATGCTAAAAAATCAAATTATCCGCTTATCCTACACCCGCTACTGATTATCAGGGAGTTAGCGCGAAATTATCCGCTTATTATCCGCTAATTATCCTACACCTAAATGCGAAAAACGGGTTTATCGCAAGGTCTGCGAATTTGAATATTCATATTCTGATATGTTAGGATATATCAACAGAACTGTCGATGTCATCTAGATCGGGGGACGGTTCTCTGATCTGTTATAAATTATTAAAATAGGATGCTTTATGTTTTGGCATAATAACAAACATATATATAGGTGACACCTCTTACACCTGACACTTAACTGACTGAATGACAGTATACTTCTGTCATGGTGTAAGTCGCACCAATGCTCGCACCAGAGGTCACACCACCTCACGGCCTCTCAGAAAAATTTCGCGGCGTGAAATTTTTACGAGAGGCCGTGACGTTTTTCTGAGAGGCCGTGAAACATTTACGAGCGGCCGATATTTTTTTACGAGAGGCCGGGAAATTTTCACGAGCGGCTTGTACGTTTTTGGCTTTGGGCGTGAAACATTGGCGGAAGGGGTTGGTGCGACTGCAGGTGCGGGTATTGGTGCGGGTATTGGTGCGACCACCTGGCACTGCAACTGTCTGATAATCAGGGTTGGTGTAAGAGGTGTCACCAACTTTCGTCATTTCGGCTGAAGCGTGCGCACGCACGCGAAGAGCGAGTCCTTGCGGGCAAGCCGCAGGACACTGTATAAAAGAAGCGAAAGGACATACGGCGCTGGTTGTCAGCCACTTGACAAGTTAGGATTCCGTCAGCCCCCGTCTGGCACTTGCACCGTCCAGTCTTTCTCCGTACCTTTGCACCGCCATTCGGCACTCCGACCATCTACCACGTGGTTGTCGCTTACATCTTCAAGCGCACCACAAACCTATCGTCGGAAACGGCTGCTGCTCTGTCTGCCAAAATACGTGCGACCATCATCTGGTTGCAAACTCCGGTGCAATTCCCTGGCGCGTCAGCAGTCTATCCGTCATCCATCAGTCGACAGCCGAACGGACACAAAGCGATCTTTGACATTACTAACAGTCTTATAGGTGAAAACGTCGCGGCCTCTGAGATAATTGCCACTTTCCGTCCAATTAATGTGCGAATCTTTTTGCTGTTTACAGAAATCTTTGTATTTTTGCAGGCGTAAATGTAAACCAGCGAGATGAAGAAAGAAGCCAAATTCTTTAACTATGTGGTGTCCAGGTACGCCATGCTGTGGCTCTTCGCCGTTCTGTCGGTGCTGCCGGCATGGGCCGACGGCGTTGTGGTGCGCGGCATTGTCGTCGACGCCCAGGGCGACCCCCTCATTGGCGTCACCGTGCAGCAGAAGGACACTAAGAATATGTGCGTCACCGACCTCGACGGCCGCTACACGCTGACCGTCAAGGGCAGTCTGCCCGTCACGCTCACCTTCAGCTATGTGGGCATGAAGAAGCTGACGCAGCGCGTCGCCTCGACAGCCGAGCAGACCGTGCGTATGCAGGATGATGCCGCCATCATCAAGGATGTGGTCATTGTAGGAGCCTACGGTACGATGCAGAAGCGTAGCGACCTTGTCGGTTCCGCCTACCAGGTAGGCTCCAAGGAACTGGAGAACCTGCCTAAAGGCCGTCTCGACACGATGCTCGACGGTCTTGTTCCCGGCGTGAAGATTGACATCAACAGCGACTCGCCCGACAACTCCCGTCCCCGTTTCAACGTCCGTGTGCGTGGCGAGGGTTCACTGTCGGCCAGCAGCGAGCCGCTGTGGGTTGTCGACGGCGTGCCGATGTTCACCGGCGGCACCACCAACCAGATGCCCGGTCAGAACTACACCATCAGTCCGCTGTCGTTTCTCAATCCCGACGATATTGAGAGCATCACCGTACTGAAAGATGCTACCGCCACGTCCATCTACGGAGCCGACGGCGGCAATGGCGTTGTGCTCGTCACCACGAAGAAAGGCCGTGAGGGTAAGACCAGCGTCAGTGTCAACGTAGAATACGGTATTGCCAACATCGACCGCTCCACCGCTCCCAAGGTGCTCAATGCCCAGCAGTTCATGGAACTGGCACGCGAATCGTATGCCAATGCCGGTCTCGACCCCCGTGCCTTCCCCTATCAGGACAATGCGCTGAACCAGTTTTCGACCACCGACACCGATTGGCTCGACGTCTACTACGACACCGGCTCTACATTCCAGGGCAATGTCGGCGTGAACGGCGGTTCCGACAAGGCGAAGTACTACCTCTCCGGCGCCTACTACCAGAACCAGTCGACCATCAAGGGCAACAAGCAGCAGCGCTTCTCCATGCGCTCCAACCTCGACTTCCAGCTGCACCAGAAGGTGAAGCTGAACACCATCCTCTCAGCATCGTACAACACCAACGACCTGTTCAACATGGGGCGCGATTTCTATGAGAACCTGCCCATCTTCACGCCTTACAACCCTGACGGCACACTGCGCCTCTACAACCGCATGGTCAGCGGCGTCGATGCCGACGGCAACCCCGTGTTCAAGGACTACAAGTTCTTCAACAGCGTTGCCGAGCGCGAGCAGAACGAGAATACGCAGAAGGCCCTCTACGTCAACGCCAACTTCTCGCTGAAGTACGACATCCTGCCCGGTCTGTCGTATACCGGCCAGTTCGGCGTCGACTTCCAGAGCAACCTCGAGCAGATGTACTCGTCGCAGAAGAACTGGAGCGGCACCTCCGTCATCGGTCAGGAGGGCTACAGCACCCGCCAGTCGG
The DNA here is from genome assembly GCA_900316475.1 of uncultured Prevotellaceae bacterium. Lineage (GTDB taxonomy): Bacteria > Bacteroidota > Bacteroidia > Bacteroidales > Bacteroidaceae > Prevotella. The sequence continues at coordinate 19,148 of ONDA01000033.1, read as the reverse complement.
CCCACGTCAGCAACTGGAACACCATCCACCGCCTGAACTTCAACCGCACCTTCGGGCTGCATACCATTGGTGTGCTGGCCGGTTTCGAGGCCGGTTCGCGCGACTATACCGTCGTCGGTGCCACCGGTTCGGGCTTCATCAACGACTATATCCAGGACGTCTCCTACGCCGACAGCCGCAACGGCACCAACTACAGCAGCACCACCCGCAAGGCGTCGTTCCTCGGGCAGGTGAGCTACTCCTTCGACCACCGCTACTACCTGACCTTCAACGCCCGTCGCGACGGCAACTCACAGTTTGGCAGCGACGTGCGCTGGGCCGACTTCGCCTCCGTCGGCGTGTCGTGGAACGTGCATAACGAGAAGTTCTTCAAGATACCCTGGATTACCGTCCTGAAGCTGAAGGCCAGCTACGGCGCCAACGGCAACTCCCGCCTCGGTTCCCAGGAAGCCCTCGGCCTCTATTCCTATGGCGAGAGCTACGCCTATAACGGCAATAACGGCGGTACGCAGAGCGGCACCCCCAACCACACGCTGAGCTGGGAGACTACCTACAAGACCAACCTCGGTTTCCGTCTGGAGCTGCTCAACCGCTTCGACATCGACTTCGACTGGTACAACCACCATACTAAGAACCTGCTGAGCAACCTCGACGTCAGCCGCACCACCGGCGACACCAAGGTCTACCGCAACGTCGGTGAGCTGCGCAACCGGGGCTTCGACCTGACGCTGACCACCAAGAACATTGTCAGCCAGAAGGAAGACGGTTTCCGCTGGACCACCGAACTGAACCTGGCCCACAACACCAACGTCCTGCTGAAGCTCTATAACGGCATTCAGAAGAACTTCGGCACCTATTCCTATATCGAGGGCTACGACGTCAGCACGATGTTCCTCGTGCGCTGGGCCGGCGTCGACCCTGCCGACGGTTCGCCGATGTGGTACGACAAGGAGGGCAACATCACCAAGCAATATTCCGCCGACAACCGCGTGGCCGGCGACAACAGCCACAGCGACGTCACCGGCGGCATGACCAACACCCTCTCGTATAAGGGTTTCTCCCTGCGCTTCCTGCTGAACTACCAGTTTGGCGGCTATGCCTTCACCTCCTTCGGCCGCTCCATGTTCTCCGACGGTCTCTACTCCTCGTCGCAGAACCAGGCCGTGGAGCAGCTCGACCGCTGGCAGAAGCCCGGCGACGTCGCCCTCAGTCCGAAGCCCATCTGGGGCGTCAGCACCAGTTCGGTGATGAACTCCACGCGCTACCTGTACAACAAGACCCTCATCCGCTTGCAGAACGTGGTGCTCAGCTATCGCTTCGAGCGCGACCTCATCAAGCCTCTGGGGCTTAACCAGTGTGTCGTGTCGCTCATCGGCAACAATCTCTTTGCCTACTCGCCCTATGCCAGCAGCGACCACAACTCCTACAAGACCTGCATGAGCGGCTATCCCGCCGAGCGGTCGGTATCGTTGGCAGTGACTGTTGGATTTTAGACCCACCCCCAGCCCCTCCCTGTGAGGGAGGGGAGTAATTACAAGGCAAACAGAACAAATACAAGGATATGAAAGAAAAGATATTGCAAATATTTCGGACGGTAATCTATATGTTCCTCCCCTTAATAGGGGGAGGTTGGGTGGGGGTCTCCTGCTCCGACTTCCTTGAGGTCGACGTGAAGGGCAAGGCCACCATCCCCTCGTTCCTCAGCGACCCTCAGGGACTCAACGCCGGCCTCGTGGGCACCTATAACAAGATGTACGCCTACGTCGACAATGAGTTCACCAAGTATGGCGACGTGGCCGGCAATATGGTGTCGTTACCCTCGGCCTCTACCAGTGGCGACATGGTGGCACAGTACAATTTCACCAGCGACGAGTCGCAGGTGACCGGTGCCGTCGGCTATATCTGGCGAAAGATTTACGTGGCTCAGGCCAATGCCAACAACATTATCGAGTACGGCCCCGATGTGGCCGACGCCTATCCCGCTCAGCGCGACTACTGCAACCGCATCGTCGGTCAGGCCCTGCTCATCCGTGCCATGTGCCATTTCGACCAGTGCCGAGCCTACGCCCAACCCTATAACTACAGCGCCGACGCCAGTCATCTCGGCGTGCCGGTGCTGCTGCGCACCCCCGGAGCCAACGACACCCCGTCGCGCTCCTCCGTCCGCGAGGTCTATGCCGCCGTGCTTGGCGACCTCGACCGCGCCGCCACACTGCTCACCGACGCCATTGCCGCCGACTGCCATTACGGTTCGCTGCAGGCCGTCCGCTGTATGCAGGCGCGCGTATCTCTTTACATGGAAGACTGGGCAAAAGCCTTGGAGTATGCCCGTCAGGCCATCGGTTCGCAGCAGCTGGCCCAGGGCAACGACTATCTCGCCATGTTCGACGACCTGACCCGTCAGGGCGAGGCCATCTTCCGTCTCTCCGGCGACAAGATGAACGGCTACCTGAAGACGTTCTACGAGAACAGCTGTGTGCCTGCCGACACCCTGCTGTCGCTCTTCGATGCCGACGACCTGCGCCTGCGCCTGCTCCGCGATGCCAACGGACAGAAGCGCTGCCGCAAGTATTCCGCCACCAACGTGGCCGGCAGCGAGGCCAAGCGCGACGACCCCTTCCTCTTCCGCCTCTCCGAGGAGTATCTCACCGCCGCTGAGGCCGCCTGTCAGTTAGGCCAGTATGCCGACGCCCGCCAGTACATCCGTGCCATCATTGCCCGTGCCGTCGGTGCCGCGAAGGCCGATGCCGTCATGAGTGCCACCACCGACGCCCAGCTGTTGCAGCTTATCCGTCGCGAGCGCGTCAAGGAGCTGTGCTTCGAGGGTCACAACTTCTTCGACCTGACCCGCTGGAAGCAGGACATTGTCCGCGAACAGGGCACGACGTCCGTCGCCCGTGTGATGACCTATCCCAACGACCGCTTCGTGCTGCCCATCCCGCAGGACGAGCTCTTTGCTAACACCAGTATGCAGCCCAATCCGACCGTGAACAGCGGGACGACGGGAAGCGGAAATGCTGAAGAAGAGTAATCACAAGTTATAAGAATGAGTATGAAGAAAGTCTTTTATATGCTGCTGATGATAACCCTCTCGGCTTGTGCCGACCAGGAGGGTGAGTGGTACGACACGCCGTTCGTCAGGATTTCCACGGAGACGGGCGAGGCCAGCACCGTCGTGCTGAGCGACGTCAAGAATGTCAATACCTACAATGTCTACCTGAGTTCCACCCCGCAGACGGAAGTGGTGACTGTCGATTTCGAGATTCTTGCCGGCGACGGCTTGCAGAGCGGCGTCGACTATGAGGTGGTGACAGAGGGTACAACGCTGTCGTTCCTCCCCGGCATCTACGCTATGCCTGTCCGCATACGCTGGATGGAGCATCGTGTCGACCCGTCGAAGGACAACACGCTGACCATCCGCCTGACGGGTAACTCAAGAGGCTATTGTCTGGGCTATCCCGGACCGGATCAGAAACAGCGTCAGCTACTCATTGAGAAACGGAATAATTAGTATTAACCCATAAAAACAAAACTTATGCTTATGAATTGGAAAAATTTCATGAAGACGGCTACGCTTCTCTTTGCAGCCGTATTTACGTTCGCTGCATGTAGCGACAGTGATGACGACAGCCCCGCTCCCGCTGAGGATGCCAAGATGCTGACCTTCGGTTTCTATCAGGAGGACAATGCCGGTGTGCTGTCGAAGGACTATGTGGCTACTGTCCCCCAACTGACGGCCGGTGCCACGCGTTACGACATCGCTATTGCCATGCCTTCGGTGATTGACAAGTCGGCTCTTGTAGCCCGTTTCACTGTCAACGACAAGAACACCATCGCCGTAGGAACGACAGCTCAGGTGAGCCAGACGACAAAGAACGACTTCACCGCTCCTGTCGACTACACTGTGTCGAACTCCGACAAGACGAAGAACGTGGTTTATACCGTCACCGTCACCAAGGCTACCAATATGGCATGGACGGAGGGCGCTGTCTACAACGGAACAGAGGTGTATTCTGACGCTTGCATGGCTGTCAACCCCGTTGACAACAAACCGTATATCGCCTTCAAGGTTCGCAAGGATGACAACAACAAGATGTCTGTTCTGAAACTTGACGGCAACAGTTGGCAGCAGGTAGGAACCGAAGGCTTCTCGGGAGCCGTCAACGGTTCGCATTATGATTTTGATATTGCTCCCGACGGCACACCCTACGTGGCATACGGCGATCAGGATGCAGAGTCGCTGAAAGGTGCCCTCTCTGTCATGAAGTTTGACGGCTCAGCTTGGCAGTATGTCGGCGGACAGGGCTTCTTCAAGACACAAGCTCAGTATGTGGGTATTGCTGCTCTTGAGAACGGGCTGGCCGTAGGCTTGCAGAACAATAGCAAGACAGCAGATATCCCTCAGCGTGCACTTGGCGTAGCTACCTGGAATGGTACGGCATGGACATCCGGAGAGTCTTCACTGCTTACTACCGGTCAGGGTATGTACACTGCAAAAGTTGGGAATAATGGAAAGATTGCCACCCTTATCAGCATTAATCGTGGCAAGGTAGACGACGTGAATTACGGTCACAATATCTTCAAGTATGAGAATGGTCAGTGGGAGTCGTTGGCCACCAATTTCTTAGAGGAAGGTGCCACGCAGACCAGTATAGCCATTGGTAGCTTTGGAACAACAGTCGCTTCTGACGGAACTATCTATGCCTGGACGGGCGACGATGCCCCCAACACCGACAAGGTCTATCAGGTGCGTCTGAAGAAGTATGACGCTTCCACCAAGACTTGGAGTGTCGTCGGTGGCAACACATTGCCCATCGGTCATGACGGCGGTATCGAGAGCCACCTCTCACTCGACGTGGCCATAGCTCCTGACGGAACACCTTTCGTTGTGTACAATAATTTTAAGGACCAGAAGAAGCTCTATGTGATGTATCTTGATCCCGACACCAAGCAGTGGTCGAGTGCTGTTCAGCTGGCAGATGGTGCTTCCGACGTGAATATTGCTTTCACAGCTACTGGCGAAGGTTACATCACCTATACGGATGAAGCTAACCATATTCACATCTTCAAGTACGCAGAACAGTAAAACACCCCCTCGCCTGCGCGTATAGTGAAAGCCGAAAACAACCCACATCTCCCGCATCTCCCACACCTGACATGGGTGTGAGAGGTGTGAGAGGCGCGGGTTGTTTTTCCGTTAGCTTATATCACGTGCGGCTGTGAGAGAATTATATACAATGAATAGAACGGAATGAGGATTATCAAGAGAAACGTCGTTACACTTGCACTGAGTCTGACAGCACTCATAGCTTTGGCGGACGAGTCCCTGACACGCGACCCTAAGTTGCGCGTAGGACAGTTGGAGAACGGACTGACCTATTATATCTATCCCAACCAGACGCCGCGTGGCGAGGCCGTCTACCGCCTGTTCGTCAAGGCCGGTTCGGTCAACGAGCGTGACAACCAGCAAGGGTTGGCTCATTTCCTCGAGCATCTGGCCTTCAACGGCACCCGCCACTTCCCTGGCGACGGCATCGTCAGGTTCTTGCAGTCGAAGGGTGCCAAGTTCGGCAAGGATCTCAATGCTCATACCTCTTTTACCGAGACCGTCTACAAGCTGCAGTTGCCCTGTAGCGACGAGCAGCTTGTAGACTCTACACTGACCATCCTGGCCGACTGGGCCAGCGGACTGACCATTGCCCCCGAGGAGGTGGAGAAGGAGCGTGGCGTCATCCTGTCGGAGTGGCTGTCGCGTGGCGGCACGAAGACCGACAACTCCATGAAGCTGGTGATGGAACTGCTCAACGGTTCGCTCTACTCGCGCCGTATCACCATCGGCGACACCGCCATTATCCGCCATGCTACGCCGCAGACCATCCGCGACTACTACCAGCAGTGGTATCGTCCGGAACTGATGGCCGTGGCCGTGGTGGGCGATGTCAATGTGGCGCGCGTTGAGCGGATGATTCGCGAAAAGTTTGGAGCAATGAGGCCTATGGGACCAATGAGTCCTATGGGGCCAGTGGCTATCCCCGAGTACACCACCGAGGAGGCGCGCATAGCCATTACCCCTGGAGCAGAGCAGGTAGATTTTGACATCCTGATGCTGCTGCCCCAGCCGGCTGCTGTGCAGACCGCCGACGACTATCGCCAGTATCTGGAGCGCAGTCTGCTGAACAGTCTGGCCAAGCAGCGCTTCAATGCCCTGTCGTTTAACGACCCCGCCTATGCCCGTGGCTCTCTCCAGTACAGCCGGTTCCTGGGTGCCACCGGTGCTACCGACGCCTCGGTGGAACTCACCCGTGGCAAAATCCGGCAGGGCATACGCGACTTTATCAGTGCTTATACTCAGATTTACAACTATGGCTTCACGCAGACAGAGATAGCTCGCGCCAAGAAGTCGCTGCAGAGCAAACTGGAGAATAAAATTGCGGCGGGCAACGACGTGTCGTCGGCAACGCTGATGAACGAGGTCTATGCCGACTTCTACGATGGCAACCGCCTCATCTCTCGCAAGGACGAGCTGCAGCTGGTGAAGCGCTTCCTGCCGCAGATAGACTCCGTCTGTCTTGTGAAGCTCCTGCAGTCAACCTTCGACACGCGGCCACGCCACTATCTGCTGCGCGGCGGCAGAGAGGTGCTGCAGGAAGTGTCTGACGAAGCCGACCTGTCAATGCTCATCGACGAAGCCCGTCGTCAGCCAGTGGAGCGCTATTGGCACCAGGTGGACATACCCGAAGCGCTCACGCAGTTGAAGACGACGATGAAGCATATCGTCAGCGAACGGGCGATACCCGAGATTGGCGCTACCGACATCCGGCTCGACAACGGTGCCCGCGTCATCTTCCGTCATTCCGATACCGAGCACGACCACCTGACGCTATCGGCTTTCCGTAAAGGTGGTCAGTACGGGCTCGACAGTACCCGCTACTTCACCTCCGTCGTAGGCCCCAGCGTCGTCAGCCTGAGCGGGGTGGGCGACTTCAGCCGCGAGGCGCTGAGTCACTATCTGACGGGCAACACCGCTTCCGTCCGTATGCTGGTCGACAAGCTGCGTACCGGTGTGGCCGCCTCGGCCCATCTGGCCGACGTCGAGACGATGTTCCAACTGTTGTGGCTGCGCTGGACACAGCCGCGACTCGACACGGCTGTCTGCCGCATGACGCTCGACAAGCTGCGTGAGGGCAACCGTAACCGAAAAGACACACCGCGTGATGTTTTCACACGCGAGCTGGGGTGGCTGATGAGTGGACGCAACTATACCAGTCAGCAGCTGACCGACAGCATTATCAACACCGCTGTGCGCCAGGACGACATCCTGCCGCTGCAGCACCGCTTCTATGGACCCGCCACGGGCTATACGTTCGTCATCCTGTCCGACTGCGACTTGGCCGACGTGCGCCCCTATATCAGCACCTACCTCGGCGCACTGCCTGCAGGTCAGGCTGATACCACGTGGATAGCCGGTCAGCGCCAGATACCACACAGCAACACCGAACTGATACGGCGTACCTACGACCAGCCGAAGGCTATGGTGACGCTCGTCTGTCAGCAAGACGAGCCCCAGGGCAGCTTGGCCGAACAGGAGCTGAAAGGCAATGCGCTGAAAGCCATCCTGCGTACAGCACTGCTGAAGCGGTTGCGCGAGGATATGGGCAAGGTCTACTCCGTATCGGCTTCTATCGGCGCCACGCAGTATCCCTCATTCCTCAGTCGCGGCACTATTGCCTTTGTCTGTCAGCCTGCCGACGTCGACACGCTCGTGGCTGCCGTCTATGACGAGGTGCAGCAGCTGTGCGACCGCCCCGAGCGCTATGAGGCCAGTCTGGCCGACGTCAGGCAGAACCTTGTCAAGGAGCACGCCCTGCAGCTGCAGCAGACGTCGTACTGGACATCGTTCATCCGCAATTCTGTCTATAACAACAACGAGGACTGGACGTGGAACGACCGCTATGTCGATGTCGTCAACAGCATGACGATGAAGGACCTTGCCGACTACGCCCGCTACGCCCTGCGTGATGCCTATCAGATAAAAGCCGTACTGCTGCCTGCCGACACCGCCGCCGCTGCCGTTCCCGCCGCACCAGTGGCAGCTCCCGTCAGTGGCATGGTCTTCGACGACCGTAATCGGAACGGCAAACTGGATTCTGGCGAGCGCGGCATCAAGGACATCCTCGTCAGCAATGGCGACACGATAGTACGTACCGACCGTCAGGGACGCTACGAACTGCCCTACGTCGAGGGCACCAGCGTCATGCCCATCCTGCCTGCCGACTATACCATGTCGGGCAGTAGGGTGGTGAACGCTAACTTCAGCTATCGCTCCGGCCATGCCGACTTCGCCATGGTCAAGAAGAAGGTGAACCGCCGCTTCCACCTGAATGCTATCGGCGACGTGCAGGTGGGCAACTACCAGGAACTGGACTATGCCACGCGCACACTATGGCCCGAACTGTTAGACGACGAAGGAGCGGCGACGCCCTCTGTCAACCTCTTCCTCGGCGACTTGGTGAACAACAACCTTAAACTCTACGGCGACCTGCGCACGCTGATGGAACAACTGCCGCAGCAGACGTGGACCGTGCTGGGCAATCACGACCGCGATATCGACACCGTGCGCTGGCAGCAGACGCGTACCTATAATGAAGTCTTTGGCGCCGATATGTATGCCTTCAACGAGGGTCGCGTACATTTTATTATCCTGAACAACGTCTATGGCGACGGTGCCCGTGGCTATAGAGGCCGCCTGTCAGCCCGCCAGCTCCGTTTCGTCGAACAAGACCTGAAGTACGTGCCCCATGACCGCCTGATTGTGCTCAGCATGCACATCCCACTGGCACACACCCTCAACCGTGGCGAACTGCTCAAGCTGTTAGAGGGTAGGGGCGACGTGCTCGCCGTCACGGGACATATGCACCAGGTGGGACGCTTCTTCCACCAGGGCGAGGGCGTCCGCGTCCATGAGTTGAGCGCTGGTGCCTCCTGTGGCTTCTGGTGGGTTGGCGAGAAAGACGCCGACGGTGTGCCGTCAGCCCTGCAGCAGTGTGGCACGCCGCGCAACTATTTCGTCCTCGACTTCGACGATACCCGTTACTCGCTGCGCTGCAAGGCCATCGGCCGTGACGTGCGTCACCAGATGACTATCCACGTCACTGGCATCGATACCCTCGACACCCATCTGCGCGATATGAAAGACGTGCCTGGCGGACAGCTGATGATGACCGTCTACGGCGGTTGCGACAGCACCACCGTCCGTTGCCGCATCGACGGTGGCGAGTGGCTGGCCTGCCAGAAGACGAAGATGGTGGACCCCAACGTGGCCCGTACCCGTGAGATGAACCTGCTCAAGGCATACCCCACGACGTATAACCGCATGAACCCGCTGCGCCATCGCGAGTCGCACCAGGTGTGGACGCTGGAGTTGTCCGAGGCCTACCGTCAGGGTGCCCATACGGTTGAGGTGGAGGCTGCCGACCGTTGGGGCTTTACGGCTACTGGCCGTCGCAGCTTCTGTTTCCCTAAGATTGTGCGGTAGGGAATTTCCTATGCCGATTTAGGGAAATTCCATTTGAAAGATGTACGGAATCAATTATCTTTGCACCGTGAAACGCTAACATGAAGAAAACATGAAGAAGACATTATTGCTTTCGCTAACGGTACTGCTCGTCATGAGCAGTTGTAGCACATACACAGGAGTTGGCGCCTATACCGGCGCACAGTTCGGTTCTATCATCGGCTCGGCTGTGGGCGGCATCTCAGGCGGATGGCGCGGCCATGAGGTTGGCAAACTAATAGGACTGGCCGGTGGTGCTGCTGTCGGTGCTGCCGTCGGGTCGGCTGCCGACCGCGCTGCCGAAGAGCGCAGGCAGGAGCGTGCCGGGCGTTACGAGGGGCGTACGGGCATCAATACCCGTCAGGTGCAGGACGATAGCGGTTACGACCCTCAGGGACGTGGCGACGACCGTATCACGATGGACGGCGGCGCGATGCCTCGTGGCTACGTGGCCAATGCTGCGGCGTTGGAAATCAGCCATGTGCAGCTGGTGGATGCCACGAACGACGGTCAGCTGAAGCGCGACGAGTCAGCGCATATCGTGTTCGAAATCCGCAATACGTCGACGAAGCCTATCTACAGCGTACAGCCCTCCGTCCGCGAGATGACGGGCAACAAGCACATCCATATCTCGGAGAATATTCTCGTGGAGTGCATCCATCCTAACGAGGTGATTCGCTACACGGCACAGGTCAAGGCCGACCACGGTCTACGCAATGGCGAGGCTGTCATTAAGGTGTCTGTCTTCCAGGCTGGCCGCGAGGTGTCGTCGCAGAGTCTGCTTCTGCGTATTGCAACCTTCAAGCGCTGATATCGCTTATTTGGCGATGGAGTCGAGGCGCTCCACCGTGCAGGGAACGATCCCTGCTCCCAACATGTTTAGTTTCTTGGCGGCTCCCCACGACAGGTCGACGATACGGCCGCGTCCGAAGGGGCCGCGGTCGTTGACACGAACCACCACCTGAAGACCGTTCCTCAGATTGGTGACACGCAACAGCGTGCCAAAGGGGTAGGTGCGGTGGGCACAGGTCATCGAGTCGTGATGCAGACGCTCGCCACTGGCGACATGGCGTCCTGTCCACCGCTTAGAATAGTAAGAGGCTTTTCCGCGCTGGATATTCTGTGCCAGCACGGAAAAGCCTAAAATGACTGATAATACTATGACGGTCAGCAGTCTGTAGGTCATACGATTCCTTGAGCCATCATGGCCTTGGCCACCTTCATGAAACCTGCCACGTTGGCACCCTTGACGTAGTTGATGTAGCCGTCGGTCTCCTTGCCGTACTTGACGCACTGCTCGTGGATGCCGGCCATAATCTGGTGCAGCCGCTGGTCGACCTCCTCCGCCGTCCACGACAGACGCATGGAGTTCTGGCTCATCTCCAGACCCGAGGTGGCCACGCCGCCGGCATTGACGGCCTTGCCCGGTGCGAAGAGCTGGTGGGCGGCAATGAACTTCTCGGCAGCCTCTGCCGTGCAGCCCATGTTCGACACCTCGGCTACGCAGAGCGGCTTGTGAGCCAGTATCTTGTCGGCGTCGTCGCCGTTCAGCTCGTTCTGGGTGGCACAGGGCAGGTAGATGTCGGCTTTCTGCTCCCACGGCTTCTTCCCGGCGTAGAAGGTGGCACCGTCGAACTCTTCGGCGTAGGGCTGGCAGATGTCGTTGCCCGAGGCGCGCAGTTCCAGCAGGTAGTCAATCTTCTCGGCGTCGAGTCCTGCCGGGTCGTAGATATAGCCGTCGGGACCGCTGATGGTGATGACCTTGGCGCCCAGTTCGGTAGCTTTCTTGGTGGCACCCCAGGCCACGTTGCCGAAGCCGGAGACAGCCACCGTCTTACCCTTGATGTCGAGGCCGTGCTCCGTCAGCATCTGGTTGACGAAGTACAGGGCACCATAGCCCGTGGCCTCGGGGCGCAGGATGCTGCCGCCCCACTCACGGCCCTTGCCGGTGAGCACGCCTTGGAACTGGTGCGTCAGTTTCTTGTACTGGCCGTAGAGGTAGCCTATCTCGCGGGCACCGACGCCGATGTCGCCGGCGGGCACGTCCTCGTCAGGACCGATGTGGCGGTACAGCTCGGTCATGAACGCCTGGCAGAAGCGCATCACCTCGCCGTCGCTCTTGCCGCGAATCGAGAAGTCCGAACCGCCCTTGCCGCCGCCCATAGGCAGCGTGGTCAGCGCGTTCTTGAAGGTCTGCTCGAAGCCGAGGAACTTTAGTATCGAGAGGTTGACGGAGGCGTGGAAACGCAGGCCGCCCTTGTACGGGCCGATAGCCGAGTTGAACTGCACACGGTATCCGAGGTTCACTTGTACCTCGCCCTTGTCGTCGACCCAGGGCACGCGGAACGTGATGATGCGTTCCGGCTCAACGATGCGCTCAACGATTTTCGCTTTCTCGAACTCAGGATGCTGGTTATAGACGTCCTTGATGCTTTCCAAGACTTCGCGCACGGCTTGCAGGTATTCCAGCTCGCCCGGATGTTTGCGCTCCAATGCTTGCATGATGTTCTCTACTTCCATAGTGTAGTGGTTTTAAAGGATTTGTTAGTTAGATAACATTATGTTATTAAATATGCCGCAAATATAAGAAAAAAAATGGCAATCTCCAAGGAGATTGCCAAATTTTTTGTTTTGTTGTGACATTTCTTCTGTTTTCGGTGCCTTGACAGGCTTTTTGAGTTAAGAAATCTTGATGCTCTTCGATACCTTTGCCTCCTTCTCCTGCTTCGGCAGTGTGACGGTCAGGATGCCGTTCTCGACGCGAGCCGAAATCTTGTCCTTCACCACGTCCTCGGGCAGCGAGTAGCTCTGCTGGTAGTTCGTGTACGAGAACTCGCGGCGCAGGTAGTGCTGCTTCTTGTCCTCCTCCTTGTGCTCCATCTTGTTCTCGATGGCTATCGACAGATTGCCGTCTTCGTTGAGGCTCACGCGGCAGTACTCTTTCTTGATGCCGGGAGCAGCTACCTCCATTGTATAAGCCTTCTCGTCCTCCTTTACATTAACGGCCGGAGCTGTCGTTGTGCAGGTGCTCGGCGTGACGTCGCTGTTCAGAAACTCGTCAAATACTGTAGGAAACCAACTATTCTTAAACATTACTGGTAGCATAATTATTACCTCCTAATTCTATTGTTTTAAATGGTTAAACTTTTGTTTTCTTTTCTCTGCGCCTTAGCCTTAGCCTCGGCGTTCACTAAGGATAATGCAAGTTACGTGCCAATGCGCTTTTGTCTGTCATTCTGTCGCTTTATGCTGACATTATGGCAGAACGTAACAGAAGAACCGTCTGTTGTACCTCTGTGGCAAGGCGTGGCTTGCCCGCTTTTTGTAACAGGATTGTAACATCGGTGTAACGCTCGCGTAACAAGATACCATTACCTTTGCCGCGCTAATATAACGATAAGGCAATGGAATTGATTATCAATATCTTTTCTCTCGTAGGTTCCCTGGCATTGTTCCTCTTCGGTATGAAGACGATGTCCGAGGGCTTGGAGAAGTTTGCGGGCGACCGTCTGCGCAGTATTCTGGCGGCGATGACCAAGAACCGTGTGATGGGCGTGCTGACGGGCGTGCTCATCACGGCGCTCATCCAGTCGTCGAGTGCCACGACGGTGATGGTGGTGAGTTTTGTGAATGCCGGACTGATGACGCTGGCACAGTCCATCGGCGTCATCATGGGTGCCAACATCGGTACGACAGTGACGGCGTGGATTATCTCAGCCGTAGGTTTCAAGGTGAACATCGCTGCCTTTGCCATACCCCTGCTCGCCATCGGCATGCCGTTCATCTTCAGCGGCAAGGGCAATCGTAAGAGCATCGGCGAGTTCGTATTCGGCTTCTCGTTCCTGTTTATGGGACTTTCGTTCCTGCAGGAGGCTGCCACAGCGATGAACATTGGCGACATGGTGGCGGGGATGCTGGCCCACGTGCCGCAGGACTCGTTCTTCACCATCCTGCTGTTCGTCATCGTGGGCGCACTGGTGACGATGATTGTGCAGGCGTCGGCAGCCACGATGGCCATCACGCTGATGCTCTTCGGCATGAACATCCCCGGCTTCGGCTTCGAACAGGCGGCGGCACTGGCCATGGGACAGAACATCGGTACGACTATCACCGCCGTCATGGCCTCGCTAACAGCCAACACGCAGGCACGCCGTGCCGCCCTGGCCCACATGTTCTTCAACGTCTTCGGTGTCGTGGTGTTCCTCATCGTGTTCTACCCGGCCTGCAACGCTGTCAGCTGGTTCGTCGACAACGTGATGGGTGGCGGCAACGACCTCTTCAAACTGTCGGCCTTCCACACCGCCTTCAACATCATCAACACGCTGCTGCTCATCGGCTTCGTCCATCAGATTGAGATGCTCGTGTGCCGCGTGCTGCCGATGAAGGAACAGGACGAGGACCACCGCCTGAAGTTCATCTCCGGCGGTCTGCTCTCTACAGCCGAACTGAGCATCATCGAGGCACAGAAGGAGATACAGAACTTTGCCGACCGCTGCCACAGAATGTTCGGCTTCGTCACCGACCTGATGCAGACGGACGACGAGGTGGCCTTCAACAAGATTTTCTCGCGTATTGAGAAGTACGAGAACATTACCGACTCGATGGAGATGGAGATTGCCGCCTACCTGAACAAGGTGAGCGAGGGCCGCCTGTCGGACGCCTCGAAGACGCAGATTCAGAAGATGCTGCGCCAGATTTCGGAACTGGAGAGCATCGGCGACTCGGTGTACAACCTCGGCCGCACGCTGAACCGTCACCGCCTGAACTGCCACGACGCCTTCACCCCTGAGCAGATACAGCACATGCAGACGATGCTCGGACTCGTTGACGGCGCACTCACCGAGATGCAGAAGCGCATCGCTGCGCCCGTTGCCCGTCCGACCACCTCGTACAACATCGAGCATGAAATCAACAACTACCGCACACAGCTGAAGAACCAGAACCTGCACGACGTCAACTCCGGGCTCTACGGCTATCAGCTCGGCGTCTTCTACGTCGACTTCATCTCAGAGTGCGAGAAGCTCGGCGACTACGTGATGAACGTGGTGCAGGCTGGCAAGGGTCTGAACAACGACTATGAAGACCGGCCGAGGAACGGACAGGGTTAACAGAGCGCCGTGAAGGCCACTGCGAGTAACAGCACCAGGATGACGTATCTCGTCCAACCGATGATTCTCTGAATTCTTTTTGCTTTTTCTTTCTCCATATTGTATTTTGACAACCGTTAGTGATTGACATTGCAAAGATAAACGGAGCATGTTACAAAAGCATTTCAATCGTATGAAGGATAGGTTACAACGCCGTTTGTAACAGCATTGTAACAGAGAAGACGGCCTGTTACACAGGCTTCTTTAGAACCGTGCGAGGGTGAAGTGGATGGTGAGTCCGCCGCCGGGCGTTACTTGTGCGGTGGCTGTTCCCCCGTGGGCGGCTACTGCGTTTTTCACGATGGCGAGGCCGAGGCCCGTGCCGCCCAGTTTGCGACTGCGGCCCTTGTCGATACGGTAGAAGCGCTCGAAGAGACGGTCGAGGTGCTGCGGCTCTACGCCAGGGCCGTTGTCGCTGACCAGGAACTCGTAGAAATGGCGGCCTTCATGTTCCGTCTCCTTGCAGATGATGTTGAGGCGCGAGGCTCCCGTGGCGTAGGCAATGGCATTGTCGATGAGGTTGCGGAAGATGCTGTAGAGCAGGCTGGCATTGCCGAGCACTTCCACGCGGCGGGGCACCTGCAGCGACGGGGTGATGCCCTTGTCGTGGAGCTGCAGGGCGGTGTCGTCGAGGACGCTTTGAATGACCTGCAGGACGTTCACCTGATGGTAGTCCTCACGCGTATGGCGGTCGTCCATCTCGTCGAGTTTGGTCAGGGCGCTCATGTCCTGCAGCAGTTTGCTCATGCGCTCGCTCTGGGCGTAGCAGCGCTCCAGGAAGTGCTTCTTCTTGTCCTCCGGCATATCCGGATTGTCGAGGATGCTCTCCAGGTAGCCGTGGATGCTGGCGGCGGGTGTCTTCAGCTCGTGGGCGGCATTCTGCGTGAGCTGTCGCTTGATGCGCACCTTCTCCTCCTCCGAGTGTCGCAGTTTCCAGTAGAGCATGATGATGGTGTGGCTGATGTCGCCCAGCTCGTCGTCGGGCAGGCGCCGCTCCAGTTCGTGGTCGAGTGCCTCGGCCTCTTCGGCCTTGACGGCAAACTCGCGCAGATAGCCGATATGGCGGCTGATGCGATGGGTGACGTAGTAGAGCACCACGCCCAGGAGCAAGGTCAGTACGGCGGCAAAGTAGATGTAGGTGTTGTCGGCCTGCAGCGAGCGTGTCAGCTCAGCAGAGTAGGGTACGGCAGCACGCACGACGACATTGCCGAAGCGTGTGGCGGAATAGAAGTAGGTCTCGTGGGTCGACTGCGACAGACGCTTGATGTCGTAGCCGTTGCCGTTGCGCAGAGCCTGTTGGATTTCCGTTCGCTGCAGGTGGTTGCCCAGCGAGTCGGCTTGTGGCTCGTAGCTGTCGAGAACGACGCGCCCGTTCCTGTCGATGATCGACACACGCAGCCCCTCCATGCTGTGGCGTGCCACATAGTCGCGGAACAGCCGGTCGTCGGTCAGGCTGTCCTCGCCCAGCGCCTGTACCATCTCGTAGTTATACATCTGCAGTCGCGAGTGCAGGATGTCAATCTTGTACTCCTTCTCGCGCTGGTACTGATAGACGCTGAAGCAGACGGCAAAGAGCAGGAACACGCCGCCGATGCTGAGCAGCAGGTTGCGCTGAAACGTCTTACTTCTCAAAATAGTAGCCATAGCCCACACGCGTCTTAATCTGTTTGCCGTAGCGGCCTATCTTCTTGCGCAGTCGGGTGATGCTTACGTCGACCGTCCGGTCGAGCACCAGCACGTCCTGCGGCCAGCAGTATTTCAGCAGGTCCTCGCGCGAATACACCGTGCCGGGATGCCGGAGGAAGAACGACAGCAGCTCGAACTCCAGTTTCGTGCATATCAGCTCTTCGCCGTCCAGCGTGACGGTCTTCGTGTTCAGGTCGAGCACGATGCCTTCATAGCCTATTCTGTTGTCGGAAGCAGCTGTGGACGTCCCTCCCTGTTGCGACGAGGCCTGTGTCGTCCGTCTGAGCACCGCCCTGACTCTGGCCTTCACCTCCTTCATGCTCAGCGGTTTGGCTATATAGTCGTCGGCACCGATGTTCAGTCCCTTCACCAGATGGTCCTCGCCGTCGAGGGCCGTGATGAAGATGATGGGAATCTGTGCCGTCGCCGGACTGTCCTTCAGTCGCCGGGCCATCTGGAAGCCCGACATCTCGCCCATCATGACGTCCAGCAGAATCAGCGAAAACTCATGCAGCGGCAGCTCAAGCGCCTCTTCTGCCGAGTTCGCCGTCACCACCTCGTACCCTTCTGTCTCCAGGTTGTATTGCAGTATCTCGCAAATATCCTGTTCGTCATCAACAATAAGTATTCTCATAAGCCGTATGCACTCTTTCGGGCGCAAATATAGCAATTATTTATGAGAACTAAGAAGATTTCGCTATAAAACAATGTGGCAATTCGTATTTTTTTGTACCTTTGCACAGTAAAATGGATATACAAGGTTTCTCTACATCCCTACTGAACGTTGTCTGCGAGATGGCTCCCTACCTGCTGCTGGGATTCCTCATCGCGGGCGTGCTGCACGTCTTTGTGCCGCAGAGGTTCTATGCCAATTATCTCTCGCGTAGCAACAAGTTGTCCGTCGTTTGGGCGGCACTGCTCGGCGTGCCCCTGCCGCTGTGCTCGTGCGGCGTCATTCCTACGGCCATCGGACTGCGTAACGAGAAGGCTTCGAAGGGAGCCATCGCCTCGTTTCTCATCGCCACGCCGCAGACGGGCATCGACTCCATCCTGGCCACATTCTCGCTGATGGGACTGGGCTTCGCCGTCATCCGTCCTGTGGCGGCCCTCGTCACGGGCATCTGTGGCGGCCTGCTCGTAAACCGGCTGGTTAGCGAGGACGACGCCAAGGACGAGTCCGCAGCCTCCTGTCAGGTGGAGCGGGGCAACAGGCTGTGGCGCGTGCTGAAGTACGCCTACTATGACATGCTCCGCGACATCGGTCTGCGACTGCTCGTCGGACTG
This sequence comes from uncultured Prevotellaceae bacterium, assembly GCA_900316475.1. Lineage (GTDB taxonomy): Bacteria > Bacteroidota > Bacteroidia > Bacteroidales > Bacteroidaceae > Prevotella. The sequence goes on along the minus strand of ONDA01000033.1, from coordinate 1,478 downwards.
GTCGTCGCCGCTTTGATTCAGGTCGCCGTGCCCGACGAGTTCTTTCTGCAGTTCGGCAGTCAGCCGCTGTTGCAGATGTTGGTCATACTCGTCGTCGCCGTTCCGATGTATATCTGTTCTACGGGTAGCATCCCCGTGGCAGCAGCCCTGATGATGAAGGGACTGTCGCCCGGCGCGGCACTGGTGATGCTGATGGCCGGCCCCGCCGTCAACCTGGCCTCCATCCTCGTGGTGAATAAGGCCATGGGGCGCCGCTTCACGTTGGTTTACCTGATGACCATCGTGGGCTTCGCCGTCCTCTTCGGCCTGCTGCTCAATGCCGCCGGTTCCTCACTCTTCGCTCTTCACTCTTCGCTCGTCGCTCCCCACGGGGACTGCTGCATGAGCACGTCTGCTCAGCCCAGTCCGTTCAAACTCGTTTGCGCCACAGTATTAACATTATTAATAATATTTGCTCTTATGATGAAACTATTTAGCAAGTTTACTGCCAAAAAGCCTTTAGACCCTGACGTTACCGTCTACCGTGTTGAGGATATGCACTGCAGCCATTGCGAGGCAGCCGTCGTCCGTGCCGTCGAGGAGGTCGCCGGCGTCGAGAAAGCCAAGGCCAGTGCCTCGGCCAACACGCTCACCGTCAAGGGCAGTGCCAACGAAGAGGCCGTTCGTGCCGCCGTCGAGGGAATAGGCTATACCTTCAAGGGGCGCAGCAGCGAGCGTTGAGCCGGCCGCACCTACTTACTACTGCCTGATGAAATTTGTCCAGACGGGCTGCTCTCTCTGAGGATGCCCCTCTTCGGCAATGTTCAGCTTCTTAATCATCCAGGCCATGTTGCGCCCCAATGTGCGCATCGTCTGCATGCCCTCCTCGTCCTGCTTAATCTGCCCTGGAGTCTGGCCATACACCATGTTCCAGTACTGTGAACTCACCACCGGCATGTTCATGATGGTGAAGTACTTGTTCAGGCGGTCAAAAGCCGCCGATGCCCCACCACGGCGGCAGACCACCACGCTGGCGGCAGGCTTGTACTGCAACTGCGGCCCCAAGGAGTAGAACACGCGGTCGAGCAGGGCACAGAGTGAGCCGTTCGGTCCGCCGTAATATACCGGTGAGCCTACCACCAGCCCGTCAATGCCTTCTTTCACCGTCCGCCAGATGTTGTAGTACAGGTCGTCGTTGTATGTACACTTACCCGTTCTGCCGCACCATCCACAGCCGATGCAACCTTGAACCGCCTGTTTGCCGATGCTGATAATCTCCGTCTCAATGCCCTCAGCGTTCAGCGTCTTTGCCACCTCGCTGAGCGCCTGAAAGGTGTTACCATGCTCTTTCGGGCTTCCGTTAATCAATAGTACCTTCATGTTTTTTCTACTTAATCCTAACTAAAGTTTCGCAAGTGATGGCACACCTGCATAATTTAACATAAAATAGGAATAAAAAAGGCTTCGAAGTTTGTTCAACTCACTGAAAATGAGTAACT
>ONDA01000017.1 GCA_900316475.1 uncultured Prevotellaceae bacterium | reverse complement strand
CTGGAAGGTCATTGTGTATAACGGAAGCGGAAAGTCGGCACAAAGCACAACGTGGAACTTCACTACAAAGGACACACCGGCTCCTACGACACCGTCGTCACCGACACCGTCAGACGGAGCTACCAATGTGGCAGTGTCAGGAACGCTGAAGTGGAGCTGCTCGGCCAATGATGGCGGCACCACGCTGAGCTACGACCTGTATATGGGAACGTCTTCCAGCAACATGACGCTGTACAAGAGCGGATCAGGGACATCATGCGCCTATTCGGGACTCAGTGCAGGCGAAATATTACTGGAAACTGATAGCCTATAACGGAAGCGGCAAGTCCACACAAGGCCCCGTATGGAGCTTTACGACAAAGGAAGTGGCTGCGCCCTCTACCCCGTCATCGCCGTCACCGTCCAACGGAGCTACCAATGTGGCAGTGTCAGGAACGCTGAAGTGGAGCTGCTCGGCCAATGATGGCGGCAGCACGCTAAGCTACGACCTCTATATGGGCACATCATCCAGCAACATGACGCTGTACAAGAGCGGATCGAAATATTACTGGAAACTGATAGCCTATAACGGAAGCGGCAAGTCCACACAAGGCCCCGTATGGAGCTTTACGACAAAGGAAGTGGCTGCGCCCTCTACACCGTCGTCACCGTCACCGTCCAACGGAGCAACCAACGTTGCTGTGTCGGGAACACTGTCATGGAGCTGCTCACCCAACGACGGCGGCACCACGCTGAGCTACGACCTGTAGTTTCACGACAAAGGATGCACCTACGGTGTCTGCTCCAACAACCCCATCGTCACCATCGCCGTCCAACGGTGCTATGAACGTGGGAACTTCGGGAACACTCTCATGGAGCTGCTCACCCAACGACGGCGGCACAACGCTGAGCTACGACCTATATATGGGAACGTCTTCCAGCAACATGACGCTGCATACAACGGCAGTGGCAAGTCAACACAAAGCCCGACGTGGAGCTTCACAACGACAAACTCTTCTACCGTTTCCGCTCCTACCACACCGTCGTCACCGTCACCCTCTAATGGTGCTATGAATGTAGGCACATCAGGAACACTGAAGTGGAACTGCTCACCCAACGACGGCGGCACAACGCTGAGCTACGACCTGTATATCGGAACGCAATATGGTTCTTTATAAGAGTGGGCAAGGTACATCCTGTTCTTATTCATTAGCCGCTAATACAACGTATTACTGGAAACTCATCGCATACAACGGCAGCGGCAAGTCGACACAAAGCCCGACGTGGAGTTTCACCACAAAAGCCGCGACCGTCAACGCTCCTACCACACCATCATCACCGTCACCCTCGAGCGGTGCTATGAACGTGGGTACTTCAGGAATACTAAAATGGAACTGCTCACCCAACGACGGCGGCACCACGCTGAGCTACGACCTCTATATCGGAACGTCAGCAAACAACATGACGCTGTACAAGAGCGGTCAGGGAACTTCTTGCAACTATTCTCTCGCAAGCAACACCACCTACTACTGGAAACTCATCGCCTACAACGGCAGCGGCAAATCAACACATAGTCCGACATGGAGCTTCACGACGGGCAAATCGTCCACTTCTACAACACTCCCGGCACCGAATCCATCGACATTCAATGCAACAAACATTACCGAAACAGGCTTTACTGCCAGTTGGGGTGCTGTATCCGGAGCCAAGTATTACGACATCAAAGTAAAGTCTGAAGGAGGCACGTATGAACAGGCAGTCTTCTCACAAGCCACCGCTTCTACTTCTGTCAATGTCACAGGTTTGACTCCTGGCACTTCGTACAAATTCAGATTGAGAGCCCGCAACGGCAATCATAATGAAAACAGTGACTGGAGTGGTGACATTCCCACATCTGTGAAGACAAAGAGCCAAGGGACAGCACCCGCCAATCTGACAATCTATAAAAATAGTGGTATCGACGGTACGAAATCTCTTATAGCTGGTAAGACATACCACTATAATGTGTTAGTGCTGAATAGTGGTTCTTCAACTTGGAAAGGAGCTTTTTATTTAAAGGACGGCAACATTCTGCTTAAGCCTTGGTACAACATTTCACTGCCAAAGGGCGTAGCCCAGCCACTGGAGTTCGACTATACGCCTCAAAACACAGGTAACAAGATTCTAACACTTTATTATCAGACAAATAATTCGGGTGATGGAATACCCGTCAAACCAGGTAATTCGACAAACCCGATGACGGTAAAAGTGTTAGCAGATCCCAGTGTCTACGACGGTCTAAAGCTGAAAGCTGCTATATCTTCCCCCACAACGATGGAACTTGGCAAACAGACCCCCATCGCAGCACAAGTGACAAATACAGGATCGGAAAAATGGGAAGGCAAACTCTATCTGACCGACAATGGTTCCGTCATAACAGAACAAGAAAATCTGGAATCAGGAAAAACCAAAACGCTTTTTTACGGTGCTTGGAAGCCACTAACTACTGGCACACATAACATTGCCGTTTATTATCAGTCGAAAGAAGGAAGTAGCCAACAGCTTGTCAATGCTAACGGCTTCAAGAATCCTGTTACAGTCGTTGTTTCCAATGCTGATGTGTCAGGTGATGCATCGAAAGTGGTTATCAAGCACATTACAGCCAGTGTAGAGCCGAAAGAAGTGACACCCGGTACTGTCGTGATGTATCACTACCGACTACTTGACGAAAATGGCAAACAGCTACGCAACATGAAACTGCGCTTCAAGTACGACCACAATAATATGACAAAATACATTGACTCTGAACCTTCTGATTTGGAAGGCTATGCGGTGCTTTACCTTGCAACGTCAGGCACCAATGCTATTGCTGGACGGGGTCAGACCGTTAACCTGGAATGTATGCAGGCCATTAACGAAAACAACAAGACAATTCCCATCTCTGCAAGTGATTCGGAAAAGAAGATAAGCCTCAAGATTCATCAAGGCACAAGTTTCTCACGCGCTAACGGCTTCGAGAATGTTGAGAAGGTCAAATTAACAATATCGCCAGGAGTTAGTTTCAAAATTGATAAGAGCATTAGCAGTATTGACTTCTTAGGACAAAAAGCAAAGGCAAAGGTAAGTCTGGGCTTCCCAATCGGAATCAGCCTTAAATGGGATGATTATGGATATGTTAGTGAATGCGCAGCTGACATTGGTGTAAAGCTCAGTGCATCAGGCAGCACATCTAAAGAGAAGGAGAACATGACCAAACTGGAAAAATACATCCCAAGTGTCAAAGGTAAGATAGGTACTGGCTACAGAATCAGTTTCACCACAGATCCCAAAGAAGTCATCATAAAGTTTGTGATGGGATGGATTGACAACTATACAGAAGGTACCGATTGGAAAACCGACTTAGCTGTTAAGGCAATGAGAAAATGGTTTGAAGATCGAAACAATATCAGGGTTGACCAAAGTTTTTATTATAGCTTTGGGGCAGAGATTTCAGGCAATATCTTCTCTATATGGCCTGGTAGCGACGAGATAAAAGAGGCCATAAAGCCCGTATTATCAATAAAGGATCTGAATCTGAGCGGTAACGGAAACATTACCATAGAACCTTGGAAGACTAAAGGAGATAACCTGAGAGGATATTCAACGGCAGTAAAGCTTGGAGGCGCATTCGAGTTCAAGGGCAAGGTACACAATCTCATAGACTTAGCAAGGACAAGGATGAGAGGCGAACCTATAACAGAAGCATATTATGATCGAGAAATATTTAATGACAAATTCTTCTATGGATCGGCAAGCATTAAATACTCATCAGACTTCTCCATGAAGCACGACGAGATGTACAACAAGTCAGACCGCAGTATTGAACAGGTTTCACAACAGATGGCCCTATCTTCTTCATGGGATTTCAGCACCGAGAATTTGCAGATAGGCGACTTCTTGACTGACGGATGGTTCCCCCTCGACTTTAGTTTGGGCTATACAAACAAATATACTCAAAAAGTATCAAGTAAAGGTGATTGGACTAGATTCTTGCACAGGCAGGTGATATCCGAAAACCAATATATGAATGACGTACTACAAGTATTCCCCAACCTGTCATACAAGACATACTTTGCACCGCCACTCAAAATTTACAATACGTGGCAAAAAGATTTCGATATTCCACTGGCGAGATTGGCTAGTATTACACCAAATCCAAATTCATATGAACTAAAAGATGCACTGAAGTTTGAGCGCACCGTTTCCTCAGAATTCGATGCTTCATTAAGCTTAAGAATATATGATTGGGGATGGGCTAAATTCTATATCGACACCGACGTCAATCTGGAACTAGAAAACAAGCCAAACGAAAGTTACTTTAGCATACCAGACCGTCGTACATTCGATGTGGTTCTCCGCCCAACTACAACGATTAAAGAAACCGCTAAAAATTCTATCAAATATGCTGGAGACTTGATTTTCCAAACATTCGAAGAGGAACACCCGAAAATTTTGAAGGCTTGGGAATGGATGAAGCAAACATACAATATGGTGGTTGACGAATTCGGCAACGTAGTTCAAATGGTTGACAACGCCATTGGAGACGAGGCTGAGCACGCATTCTACCTCTTCTGGTACCACTGGTATATGCACGACCGATATAATGCGAATGCGAAACATGCTATGCGCAAGCATCCGTTATTGGCCGAAAAAGAACAAACAGATATCTGTAAGTTCGCACTGGGTATCAACAAAGAGGAAAGGAATTTCAACCCCGGAGTGAAGATTGAAGTGCCCCATTACTATCCTGCCGGTGACCTTCTGGGCATTACGGAACAGGGTGACACGCTCTTCGTTGTCAGCGAGGTCATTGACATTATAGCCACACAGGGTGTTGACACATTACGCACTACTCAGGCTGGACAGTTCCAGATGGAAACAACCATTGGAGTTGACGACCTTACCCCATTCGGATTCCCTGAAGACACTCCATTAGGCCTATATCACGCTGAAGAAGGCAGTAAAATTTGGTCCTATGTCGGTCCGGCTGGTTCGACAATAATGACCGACAAACTTGGAGCCTATATGATTGCCACATCCATCAAGAACGACGTGATAACTCCCGAGATACTGGCTGACTACGACAAGACCTACGGCGTCATCCATCTCAACATAAAAGATAACATCGGTGTTCGAATAGGCTCACTCAGCATCACAATTAACGGTGAAGAGAAAGAGTTCTCAATGATTAGTGAATCAAGCATCGATGTGTATCTGACGGATGAGGAGATGCAACATATGATTACGCTTTATGTCACCATCAACGACTTGGCAGGCAATCAAGGAACGCTCTTCCAGATGTACAACCTGGATATGCCAACCACCATTGAGGACGTGAAGACAGAAGATGACAAGACCTCTGTTCAATTCAAGGATCATCAACTGAAGGTTGAGGGAGCAAAGGCCAACGCAACAATTTGCGTCTTCTCAGTCAACGGAAACCTCGTTGCTAAGGCAAAGGCCGATGAGCAAGGTCGTGCCACTGTTCAGCTGTCATCGGTACCTGACGGATTGTATGTATTCACTATCTCTAACGGTAAGTCCGGCAAGATTCTTGTCAAAAAAGTTGGATGATTGGAAAATAATCAATATCTTTGCAGGCAGACAATACAGAATTCCTGAATTATTAACTAAAAACCAAAGTATTATGGATTACAAGATTATCGACATCGAGGGTGTAGGTGATGTTTACGCTGAGAAGCTCATCGCAGCAGGTATCAACAAGGTCAGCGAACTGTTGGAGAAGTGCGCCGCCCCCAAGGGACGTAAGGAACTGGCTGAGGCTACGGGCATCTCTGAGAAGCTCATCCTGAAGTGGACGAACCACGCCGACCTGTTCCGCATCAACGGCGTTGGTCCGCAGTTTGCCGAGCTGCTTGAGGCCGCCGGCGTCGACACCGTCAAGGAGTTCCGCCACCGCGTGGCTGAGAACCTGCAGCCGAAGCTGGCCGAGGTGAACGAGCAGAAGAACATCTGCAACCGCGTGCCCGTCGTGAGCGAGATTCAGAAGATGATTGACCAGGCCAAGGAGCTTGAGCCGAAAGTCACTTACTAATCCTCTTCCACCTGTGTTCCTGGCCAATTGACCAGGAACAATTTTTCTGTAGCGCGCGTAAAAGCGGTATAGAGCCAGTGCAGATAGTCGCTGTTCAGCATGTCGTCGGTCATATAGCCCTGGTCGATATAGACGTGCTGCCACTGTCCGCCTTGCGCCTTATGGCAGGTGACGGCGTAGGCAAACTTCACCTGCAGGGCATTATAGTAGCGGTCTTCCTTGACCTTCTTCATGCGGTCGGCCTTCAGGGGAATGTCGGCATAGTCGGCCATGACGCTGGCAAAGAGCTTGTCTTGCTGTTCGCGGGTCAGGGCGGGAGCCTCCGACGTCAGCGTGTCGAGCAGGGTCGTGGCCGTCAGTTCGTAGTCGTCGTAGTCGGGGAATGTCATCGTAATGTCGGCAAAGCGGAAGCCGTGCATCTCGTGGATATGACGGACACGCTGCACGACGGCCATGTCGCCGTTGGCAATGAATTCAATCCCGCTGCTATTCTCATTACTCTTTACTCCTTCCTCCTTACTCCAATAATAATTATTCTTCACAATCATCAGGCGGTCGCCGCGACACAGCTCGTCCTCGCGGTCAAGGACGCTGTTGCGGATGCCCTGATTGTAGATGTTGGCACGCTTATTGCTGCGGGTGATGACGATGGTGTCGTCAACGCCTGCATGACCATAGCTGGTGGCCAGCGACTCTATCAACTCGTCGCCGGGAACAATCTGTATGTCAGAAAACCCCATCAAGCGAATCTGCGGCATAAGTATTCTCTCTCCTCTCTCCTCTCTCCTCTCTCCTCTAAATTCTCTCCTCTCTCCTCTAAATTCTCTCCTCTCTCCTCTAATCCTCGTGGCATTATACAATATTCCCGACGTCTGCGACTGGCGCAGCACCTCGTTCAGGTCGGCCTCAAAAACGGTCATACCGTAGCAGCGCAGCACGGAGGTCTGCAGCGCCGGACTCTCCTGTTCGCCAACAGGCGGCAACTGGGCACGGTCGCCAATGAGCAACAGACGGCAGTTACGGTCGTTGTAGACGAAACGAATCAGATCGTCGAGCAACGGAGTTTCGCCATTGGCTATCATCGATGCCTCGTCGACGATGAACAGCGTATCGTGAGCGCCATTGAAGTTCAAGTCGAAACCGCCCTCCAACGACTTCTGCCTGTAGATACGGCGATGGATGGTGTAGGCCGTACAGCCCGCATAGAGCGAGAACACTTTCGCAGCACGACCTGTAGGCGCCATCAGCACCAGGTTCTGCTTCAGCGCTATCATACCACGGACGATGGCAGCTGCCAACGTGGTCTTGCCCGTGCCCGCCGAGCCGCGCAGCACCATCAGGGCCTGACTGTCGCGACAGCTCATAAAGTCGGCAAACACGCTTATGGCTGTCGTCTGCTCCGCTGTCGGCGTCAGGCGAAATGACTGTAAAATACGATATTTTAGTTCGTCGGCTATCATTATTCAGAATAATTTATTAACTTTGCAGCGGCAAAGATACGAAAAACAAATGATAAACCAAAGAAAAGGGCGGATTATCATCCGCATAGGACAGAGCCACCTGTCGTTCTCGGCATTAGACCCCATGCAGGCCGACGACCCCGTCACCTACGAGCCATACGTGATGAAAAGCGGCATCTCGCTGTCAGCCAACCTACGTGAAGCGCTCAGCGAAGCCGACCTTATGCAGATGGATTACAAGAAGGCCATGGCACTGATTGACACGCCGGTACTGCTCATCCCCATCGAGCAGTTTGAGGAAGACAACGTCGAGACGATGTATCTCCACGCCTACCCCCGCAAGGAGATGGGCATGGTGCTCTTCAACGTGCTGTCAGACCTGAACGCCGTCGCCGCTTTTGCCATCAGCAAGGACCTGAACACCGTCCTTCGCGACAACTTCATCGACATCCAGATGATGCCCGTCATGTCCCCTGTCTGGCGGCATCTGCACCAACGGTCGTTTACTGGCAACCGCAACAAGGTGTACGGCTATTTCCACGACCGCAAGCTCGACATCTTCTCGTTCCATCAGAACAGGTTTAAGTTCTGTAACCAGTTTGAAGCTTCACGCCCACAGGATGCCCTTTACTTTCTACTCTATGTCTGGAAGCAACTTATGCTCGACAACGAGACCGACGAGATGCACTTGGTAGGCTTATCCGGCGAAATGACGGAGCTGGCCGGCGAACTGCGTAAATACATTCAGAAGGTGTATGTCATCAACCCGTCGGCAGAGTTCAACCGTGCACCGGCAACGAAGATCAAGGACATGCCATTCGACCTGATGACACTGATTACGAAAGGAAGGTGATAGGTAAAAGGTATGAGGATTATAACCGGAATATATAAGGGGCGGCATTTCGACATTCCCCGCTCGTTCAAGGCCCGTCCGACGACAGACTTTGCCAAGGAGAACATCTTCAACGTGCTGACAGGCTACATCGACTTCGAGGGAGCCACGGCACTCGACCTCTTCTCGGGCACGGGCAGCATCACGCTCGAGCTGTTATCACGCGGCTGCAGCCATGTGGTCAGCATCGAACAGGACCGCGACCACCACCGTTTCATCTGCGACTGCGTGAGGAAGCTGGACACTCAGGCCTGCATACCGCTGAGGGGCGACGTCTTCCGCTTTGTCAGAAGTTGTAAGCAGCAATTCGACTTCATCTTCGCCGACCCACCATACGCCTTGAAAGAACTGCCCCTGATTCCCGACCTTGTGCTGGGGAAGGGGCTGTTGGCTGCCGGCGGAGTCTTTGTCTTCGAACATGGCAAAGACCACGACTTCTCACAGCATCCCAACTTCCGTGAACACCGCAGCTACGGCAGCGTCAACTTCAGCATCTTCACATCAGCGGCGCCAGCATCCGAAACAGACTCTCCGTCAGGCGAGCAATAAACGTGGGGCGACTATACCGGCGCAGCTCCTTCATCGGCACCGACTGTCCTTCGTCTGCAATGAAAAGTTGCTTGAAGGCCAAAGCCGTCGGCTGACCATAGAAGAAGACATTAGCCTCAAAATTGTTCTCGAACGAACGGAAATCGACGTTCGTAGAGCCACAGGTACAGATGGTGTCGTCGCAAACCATCAGCTTGGAATGCAGGAATCCCGCCGTATAGAACCTCACACGAATACCAGCCTGCTGCACCTCACGGAGATAGCTCCGGCCAGCCCACTCGACGAACCACGAATCGTTCTCCTTAGGAACCAAGATGCGGACATCAACGCCTGCCGACGCTGCCGTCTTCAACGCGAAAAGCACCGACTCCGTGGGCAGGAAATAGGGCGTCTCAATATACACATACTGCCTGGCTCCTATAATGGTGCGCACGTAGTCCTGCATAATCTCGGGTTGCGGAGAGTCGGGACCGCTGGTGACCATCTGCAGCATTGGTGAAGGGGTTACGGACTCCTGAGTAGGCAACGGGTAGTACTTGCGGTCGTTGACCATCGTGCGGTCAACAAAGAACCAGTCGATGAGGAATGCTCGCTGCAAAGGGCTGACAGCCGAACCCGTCACCCGCACCATCGTGTCGCGCCAGGGTTGTGTCTTCGTACCTTTGACGTAACGCTGGGCGATATTCATACCGCCAATGTACCCTACCCTGCCGTCGATAACCACCAGTTTGCGATGGTTGCGGTAATTCACCTTGCTGGTAAACGAGGGGAAGCGCACGGGCAGGAATGGCGACACCTCGATACCTTCCTCGCGCATACGCTCAAAGAAGCGGTGAGGCACGCGCCAGCTGCCAACGTCGTCGTAGATGACACGCACCTGCACACCCTGACGCGCCTTGTCAATCAGTGCGTCGGCAACAAGTTGTCCCAGCGCGTCATCCTCGAAGATATACATATTAACATGGATATGGTCGCTGGCCGAGGCGATGGATGACAGTAGCTCCGGAAAGAACTGATTGCCGTCGGTGTAGATGGCAATATCCTCGGCCCGGCAGGGGACGGCGTCGAGCAACGTGCGTTTTGACAACTCGTTCAGCGAACGACGGCTGACGAGGCGCTTCTTACGGGTATTGACGCCAAAGAACAGATAAAGGATGAAACCTGCGACGGGAATGAACCAGATGACCAGCGCCCATGCCATCGTCTTGGCCGGCTGCCGGTTGTCCATCACCACATGGATGATGGCCAGGGCGGCAACGACGTAATAGACGGCGGCCAGTATGAGGTTCAGTTCGTGCATACTATTTGAAACCAGCGAGTTTGTGGGTCTGCAACGAGAGCCGCCAGTGGGGATGCTCCTTGATATACTCTACACACCTATTTATAATACGCGCGTTACGCTCGGCATCGCCCGTGTCGCAGGGCTGGAGATAGAGATGTCGAGGTGCGAGGTGCGAGATGCGAGGTACGAGATATGCTTCAGGATCGATATTCTCGTCAAACACCACTTTCAGTTCATCAGGTACTCTCTCTCCTCTCTCCTCTCTCCTCTCTCCTCTAAGTTTCGGCGACACCGTCAGCCAGTCGAGGTTCTGTGGCGCCGGGCGGGTGCCGTTGCTCTCCATAGCCACCTCAAAGCCGTGACGATGGAGCAGGTCGACGAACGCTTCGTCTACCTGTAGTGTCGGTTCGCCGCCAGTCAGTACGACTAATAGGTTTCGAGGTGCGAGGTGCGAGGTGCGAGGTGCGAGATTACTTCCTTCCGAAGAATCAGCCTCCATGGTATTCTCGTACCTCGTACCTCGAACCTCGTACCTCGAAATCTCAGTCAAGATCTCGTCATCCGTCATTTCGCGGTAAGTGTCGAACGCCGTATCGCAGAACGGACAACGGAGGTTACAACCGGCAAAACGGACGAACACTGCTGCCCGTCCTGTGTTATAGCCCTCACCCTGGAGGGAATAGAAGATGTCGTTAATCCTTCTCATACGTCGCAATGTTTCCCTCGCTCTCCTGAACGGTGGCCTTATAGCAGTGGGGTACACGCTCCACGCACCAGCGGGCCAGGTTCTCGGCCGTCGGGTTAAAGGGCAGCACCTCGTTCAGGATGCGGTGATCCAGCGGTTCCTTGATAAGCCGCTTGATCTCGCTGAAGTCAATCACCATACCATTGCGGTCGAGTTTCTCAGAACGGCAGTAAATCATAATCATCCAGTTATGGCCGTGTACGCGGGTACACTTGCTCTCATAGTCCAGCTCCAGACTATGACAGGCCGAGATTTCTATCTTCTTCTGTACGTAATACATAGTTGCGTTATTTCATTACATCGTTTCCCAATTTCTTGGCCAGCATGTCGCGCAGTTCCTGCGTCTCCTTGTATTCTTGCATCAGCGTCATGACGTGGTTCATGTCGTTCGCCGACTGACGCATAGCTAACTGTATCTCCTTCAGCCGCTGGCTGACCAAAGTCATACGCAAGTCCATCACCAGGTGGAGTACCCGCTGGCGGAGTGCTCCCTCACGCGGCTCCACGACAAAGCGTCCGCCCAGCTGGTGACGGTCAACAGCTAACTGCATAGCCTCCTTGCTCACTTCAATGTCGGGGTGGTTCATAAAGTACGACTCCGACTTAAAGCCAACATCGCCGCTGTGCGCCACGGCCTCAGCCAGCATCTGGTTATAGAGCGGGTTGGAGAAATGGATGTTGTCCAGCCCTAAATCATAGTCGACATACTGCGCCACGTTCAAATCTATGAACTGGCCATCGTCTGTCTCCACGTGTTCGTAGATAATCTCATCACCGTGACGGACAATCTCGCGCATGAGGAGGCGTTCTACAGCCTCACCCCCGGCCCCTCTCGCAAGGGAGAGGGGAGTCGATACTTCATTCGCTGGTGTTCCGCCGCCAGTGTCATCACTCCCCTCTCCCTCGCGTGAGGGGCTGGGGGTGAGACTTTTCTTGATGAAGTCATTCATCGTCGTCAGCAACGTCTGCTCCTTCAGTCCGAGACGCGAGGACAGGTCGCTGAGATAGGTAGAGCGCAGGATGGTGTCGGGAATGACAGAGATGCTCTTGACGATACCGGCGATGGCCTCCGACCGCTTGATGGGGTCGGTGATGCCCTCGACGGTCAGGCGTGTCTTGAACGAGATGAAGTCTTCCTGGTTAGCATCGATATACTTTTTCAGCTCCTCAGTAGAGTGCTTGCGGGCAAAGGAGTCGGGGTCGTCGCCATCGGGCAGCAGCAAGATTCGGATGTTCATGCCCTCCTGCAACAGCATATCGGTGCCGCGCATGGCAGCATGGATGCCTGCCTCGTCGCCGTCGTAGAGCAGGGTGATGTTCTGCGTGAAGCGGCGCAGCAGTTTGATCTGGTAGATGCTGAGTGCCGTGCCACTGTTGGCCACCACGTTCTCGATGCCTGCCTGGTGCATGGCTATGACGTCGGTATAGCCCTCTACCATGAACACGCAGTCTTCCTTGACGATGGTTTTCTTTGCCTGGTAGATGCCATAGAGTTCGCGTTCCTTATGATAGATTTCCGAGTCGGGTGAGTTGACGTATTTCTGTGCCACGCCCTTCGTCCGCGAGTCGAGGACGCGACCGCCGAAGGCTACCACCTTGCCCGACACATTGAACCAGGGGAAGATGGCACGGCCACGATAGCGGTCAACCAACAGCCCCTCCCCCTGCCCCTCCCTGTGAGGGAGGGGAGTAGATACTTCTGCTGATGCCGGTCCGCCGGCAGGGTAATCACTCCCCTCCCTCTCAGGGAGGGGCTTGGGGGTGGGTCTATAGCACAGTCCCGTCTTCACCAGGTACTCGGCCTTATAGCCTGCCTTCTTGGCTGCAATAGCCAGGGCGTCGCGCTTCTGCGGCGAGTAGCCGAGCTGAAACTTCTCTATGATGTCGTCGCGGATGCCGCGGCTGCGGAAGTACTGCTTACCGATGGCGATGCCGTCGGGGTCGTTCTTCAGCGTGTCGTGGAACCAGCCCTTAGCCCACTCGTTGACGATGAACATCGACTCGCGGTCGTTCTGCTCCTGCCGCTCCTCGTCGGTCAGTTCCTTCTCGACAATCTCGATATTGTACTTCTTAGCCAGCCACCGCAGTGCCTCAGGATAGGTAATCTGCTCGTGCTCCATGAGGAAACCGGCGGGCGTGCCGCCCTTGCCGCAGACGAAACAGTGGCAGATGTTCTTGGCAGGCGACACCATGAACGACGGATTACGGTCGTCGTGGAAAGGGCATAGCCCCTTGTAGTTCACGCCGCTCTTGCGGAGCGTCACGAACTCGCTCACCACGTCGACAATCTGCGCTGCGTCGATAATCTTGTCTACTGTCGCCCTGTCAATCATATCACTTCGTCAGGTTGAACAGCGGGTTGTCGCCAAATAACTGATCTTCGGCTGACCACAGGTCATCCTCCTCACGACAGCCAATCGTCGGATCACTCTGATCACCTGCGGTTGGCCCCGAACCAGCCAGTATCACCACCTTATCTATCATCACCCACTCCGTGGCGGGCGTCAAATATTGTTTCTTCATAATGCGTTCCTCCTCATTTTTACTTTACAACCACTTTCTTTCCACCGACAATGTACAGACCCTTTGTAGGAGTAACCACCTTACGGCCCTGCAGATTATAGTAATCGTCCATAGTCTGCGGTAAATTACCAATCGTCTTAATGCCCGTCACATCATCGTCAGAGCCGATAGCCAACGAGCCTAAGCTACTAGATCCCACAGACTTGAAGTAGGCACGGAATGGATTGACCGTGGCGGTCGTATTCTTAAACTGGGAACCTTCAGCGTTCAACATATAGCCAGTCACCGACTTACCTGCCAGCATACCGATGAACTCGTAGTTGGTCTTGCTGACAGAGATGTTGGACGACGCATTGACAACGCCGCTACCCTCGAAGGTGATGTCCTTGTTTGTCAAGTTCCATTCAGCACCGTAGCTATTGCCAGGCACAGCAATAATATACGGTGTGTTGGCATTCAAGGCCGTAGCGTAACTGAAGTTTACAGAGCCAACACCGTCGCTGCTGAACTGCTTCAGCCAGAAATTCTTACCCGTATCGCTGCCTGAGTGGAACCAGTCAATCACCTTGCTGCCCTGCTTCACTGTCGACACATTGAAGGGCACGACGATAGTGCTCCAACCACCGGTACCCGTTGCAGCTTGCGTAAACTGGCGAGTATAGGTGGCCTTGGTTGCCGTGAAGTCAACAGGCGAATAGAAACCATTGCCGTCGGTCAGCGTCAGTGTGGCAGCTGTACCATTCTGCACCACGTTCTTGCCCGTCAGCCCTGAAGGTACGGAGCTACCGACGAAGTAGAGCGTATTCGGATTGCCATTCGGCGTGACGGAAGTTACGCTACTAACCTGCGAAACATCAAGTGCAAGTGCATCATCGGGTGTTGTAACATTGGAAGTATTATACACAATCGTTTCAGTTCCGTCAGCTGCATAGGTTTTGATTGCTCCCATATTTTCAAATGACATCACCTCTCCAGAGGAACTAACGGTGACCTTCACATAAGTCTCATCGCCACCTATGCACTTCCGCCACGTATCAGTTCCGCTCTTACGACTGACGGCAACTAACCTATACTCTCCATCTGATAGTTTCTCGCCAAACTTAAAGCTAAAATTACCATAACGTCTTATCCCATTAGGATAGTTCTTTGTGGATGGTCCATTTATCAGCTTCACAAAAGACCCATTTTGATAAAGGGCTAACCCCCAATCAAAGTCAAGATCCCATCCCGTATTGTTATTAAGAGAATAATACATCGTTGGATAGTACAGTGTATTCTCAACTTCATAAAAATAATCGTTTATGCCATAAGCGTACCATTCACACGCTAGAACGTTACACGAACATTGGGTTACCGTCAGACAAGCATCATCACTCAAGCTAACGCCGTCATCCTCAGGAGATACGTTAATCATTGCCATCTGACCAGAACTATAGCCACCTGCAGAGCCACCTATTCCCTGATTATCGGGGTTCAATATCAAAAGGCGGAAGCTGCCATCGCTCAGGCCACCCCAGCCCCAGTTGACATAGAAGTAATCGTCGTGGTCGTAGCCATCAATGATAAAAGCATGACCGCCTGTTGTCGAATTACCTCCAAAAAGGACGGGGCCATTTGTGCTCAGTTCTGTATAAATAGCATCCTGCCAAGCATCGTATGTATAGTCTTCAGCATAAATAGACTTTGCATCGGGATCGTAGCCGAAGTACTTTACCAACGCTGTAACAGCAGCCTCGTTAGTGGCCGAAGAGCCATCCGATGAAGAACGATACTGCATCTGAACACCTGCGCCGATATATTCCATCAGTCGTGCCACCTGCTCTTTAGCATCGTCAGTACTCGGCGAAGCTTCAGCAGGAATCTTTGTCCAGTCGATAGTAACAGGTGACTTTGCTGGCATACTCGTAGACTCAACACCATTTATATACCAATAATAGCCCGATTGATTTTGGTATCCAGGGATTTCCGTTGTCGTCGTAGGCGGAATGTTATGCTTCTTAGCCTGATAGTACATCACCTGTGCCGTTGCCGTAGCTACACAACCTGTAACAGCAGCAACAGAGCCATCAGACGTCATCTTCGGACAGTAGTTATTGTACGGAGCACTCTGATTCCACTTCGTCGTCAACATCGCAGGAATAGCTGTCTTCGACTTCTTCATGGCGCCGCGACTGGCGGCAGCATCATTTCTCACGCCATGCTCCTTCATCCACTGTATCTGGTCGGCATAACCCTGGAGCCACGAGCGGAGGTTGTCGGGCATGTTCTCGGCTGAAATCTCGCCCTTGTCGGCATAGCCTAACACGAGGTCACCCGTGCAATCGTCACCACTAACAATGACGAAGCCGTCCTTCTGGCCGACGTTGAACACATACAGCTGGTCGGTGACGACACCTTCCTTTAACTGGAGCTTCACTTGGTTCATGCCACGGGCAGCAGCCACGTTGCCGCTTCGGCCGCTGAGGAACTGTAGTGCTTTCTGACGTGCAGCCTCCTGACTTACGGGAGCTGCCATCAGTGCGATACCGAAAAATAGGCTAATAAAGGCCATCAGTTGTCTTTTCATAATCATTAAGTTTTTATTCGTGCTTATTTTTTCAAATACTTAGCCAATTCGCTCTTGTTCTGGCGCAGACCCTTGGCCATCGACCGGGCATTCAGCTGGGCACCGATCTTCGAGGCGTGGGTATGATCCTTCTTGAAATACTTGCCGGCCTTCTCCTTGATCTTAGCGACCTCGGCCTTAGCCTTCTCCTTGTCGTCGGACAGTTTCTTCACGGCAAACAGTTTGTCGAGCGCATCGGCACTGATGTTGTGCATATCGATGAACTCCACGCCTGTCTGCTCCACCACCTCGCGATACCACTTGCCATACGAGCCGTCGCGGCGCTCTATCTTACCGCCAGGCCACTCGTTGCGAGGCGTCAGGCTCACCAGGATAGGCGTGGCTCCCTTCTCACGGACGTCGTCGATGAACTTGCGGAGATACCAGCCGAAGCTGTAGACCACCTCGTAGGTGCCGTTGTCCATCTTATAGACGTGCAAGGTGTCCTTCGTGCCGGGGATGACGCCACGAGCCTTCGCATCGGTGATGGGGCAGATGTCGTTATGGCCAAACTGAATCGTGACGAAGTCGCCGGGCTGCAACGAGTTGTAGACCTCGTCCCACAAGCCCTCACGCAGGAACGAGCGCGTGGAGCGACCGGCACGGGCAGCATTGAACAGCGTTATCTTCGACTCGTCGAAGACCGTGGCAGCCTGCGAGGCCCAGCCCCACATACCGTCGTCATCGTTGTCGGCGTTCTTCACCGTGGAGTCGCCAGTGAAGAAGACGACGGGCTTGCCGGCCTCGCGCTTCACGGGCTTCACCTTCAGCGGCACGTTCTGCATCATAGCCTGCAAGGGGCGCAGTTGCGGGTTCTGACTCTCCCACAGCCCCTCAGCAGCCGAACGGGCGTTCATCTCGGCGCCGAACTTCGACGTATGAATCTTGTCGCCCAAGAAATGGTATTGCTGTTTCCAGCGGCTATAGCTGTCGAGCTTCGCACCAGACCTTTCGTTCAGGTCGACGAAGGGTACGCCCTCTACGGCGGCGATGTAGGCAGCCCATTCCGTCTGGGGCTTGCGCACGATTCTGCCTTTATCGTCGAAGGCGTCGCGCGGTGTCAGCGACATCAGGACGGGATTCGCCCCCTTGGCCCTGGTCTCGCTGATATAGCGGCGCAAATAGTTACCGTAGGAGTAGACCGTGTCCTGACGCTGTGTACGCTGGTTGAAACCTACATAGCACGTGTCGGGGTCGACACCGGGGATGACGGCACGGGCCCGCTTCGCATCGAAGAACTCGCCGTTGTCGTTATGGCCGATGGAGACGATGACCCAATCGCCAGGCTTCAGGGCGTCGCGCACTGCCGGCCACAGGTCGGTGTAGAACGTGCGGGTAGACATACCGCCAAGGGCCTGGTTCTCTACCGTTATCCGTTTGGCATCGAAATACTGGTTGGCATAGTAGCCCCAGCCCCACTGTCCGTTGGAGCCGTCGCCACGGGTACCGTTGCGCATCGTGGAGTTGCCCACGAGGAAGAGCACGGGGTTCTGTCCCTGGCGTGTCGTGCCAGGCTTGGGCCTCGACATCAGGGCTTTGGCTATGGAGTCTGGCGTATTGTCCACCACCTTGTTCACATCTTCTATCGGATCGGGGAGATTGTCAAATCCTTGTGCCCCTACGGCTGTCGTCATCGCAGCCATCATTGCTATTGTAAGTAGTCGTTTCATCATAATGCACATTAATATGGTGCAAAGATACTATTTTTTTTTGAAAAAACTATGGTATTCTAAAAAAAACATTAACTTTGCACACGAAAATTGATTTAGCCAACGTATGCTGAAACTTTTATTAAAACTTTGGGCAGACCAGAAACGGCGCGACTTCAAGTGGGGCCGTTTCTTGGGCGAGGCTTATTTCTTCCTGCTCTTCCTCTTCCTCAGCTCGGTCATCACCTATGTCATCTACGAAGAGACTGATAGTACAGAAGGAGCAGAGATGGCCTTACCCTTCATCGCCGTAAGCCTCATCATTCCCGATTTCATCAACAAGCTGCTGGTGAAGCACGACGAGACGGTCATGGACCACTATCTGAAGAGCCGTCCCGTGGACGAACGGTCGTGGAACCGCTTCCTATTGGTGAACAACGTGTTCTCCTTCTGGAACTGGTCTATCCCGCTCTTGTTCCTGCCTTTCTGCGTCCTTTTCCTGCCGTGGATGCTTGCGCTGCCAGCCATGCTGCTGCTATTCGCCGTGTCGATGGTGGGCGGTGTGGCTATCACGGCCTTCCGTAGGGCTAAGGGCTGGTCGAACAAATGGCCGGTACCGGTGGCGATGGGCATCTGGTTTATCATCGCCTGCTTCTACGCGATGTTGCTCACCATCCTGCCGTGGGGGGTACACCTCGTCGGGTTCCTGTTGCTCTGCGCGGGCGGCATAGCCGTTTTCTACGACTACCTCTGCACCCTGCGCCGCTACGAGGAGTCGCAGGCCAAGGCCAGCCGGCTGTTCCTCGGCGCCTCGTCGCTGTTCTCGATGGAATACGTTAGCCTGCTGCGCTCCAAGCGCCTGCGTGTAGCGTCGCTCGTCCTGCCGTTGGTCTTTGTATTCAACTCTTATACGCAGGTTGTCAACGGGCTGAACTTCATGTTCTACCTGATGCTGATGTTTGCCATCTTCGCACCGTCGATGATGCTGGGACAGTGGGTATTCGGCGTCGAGGGCAATTATTTCGACGGGCTGTGGACGAAGCCCGTCAGCATCCTCGAAATCCTGCAGAACAAGTTCTGGTTCTTCGCCCTGCTCAACATCCTGCCGTTAGTGCTTCTGATACCGCTCATCTGGATTGCCGGCCTGTCGCCGTGGATGCTGGTGGCAACATGGCTGTTCACGGCCGGCGCTGCCAACCTGACGTTGATGCCTACGGCACTCATTTCGTCGCGATTGGAGCTGTTCCAGTCGGCTTTCTTCAACTATCAGGGCGCATCGCTCTCCATCAACCTCTACGGCCTCATCGTACTGATTCCGCTGGTGGGCTACAGCCTGTGTGCATGGTTGTTAGAGCCGCTCACCGCCACGATAGTGCTCTCGGTGATAGGCGTCGTCGGCATAGCGCTCCACAAGGTGGTCATCGGATGGATAGCACGCCGCTATGAGCAGAAGCGCTACACATGCTTCGAACGTTACAGACAATAAAAAAAGCAAAGAATATGGAAATCAATATACAAAACCTCGTCAAACAGTACGGTAAAAACACCGTACTGAACATCCCGGAACTGACCATCGGCTCGGGCGAACTTGTAGGATTGGTAGGCAACAACGGAGCCGGCAAGACCACACTGATGCGACTCATCCTCGACCTCATAGAAGCTACCGAGGGCACCATCGAGGTGGGCGGAATGAGGGTCACTGAGGATGCGAGTTGGAAACAGACTACCGGCTCGTTCATCGACGGCCGCTTCCTCATCGACTTCTACACCCCCGAAGAATACTTCGGATTCATCGCACGCGTCTACGGACTGTCGAAGGACGAACTTGAAGGCCGGCTCGAAACGTATCAGCCACTGATGCACGGCGAGATACTCGGCACAAGGAAGTACCTGCGCCAGTTCTCGGAGGGCAACCGCCAGAAAATCGGCATCATCGGTGCCATGCTCGTCAACCCCAAGGTGCTCATCCTCGACGAGCCGTTCAACTACCTCGACCCGTCGTCACAGATGACGGTAGCCAAACTTATCCGCCAGATAAACTACCAGTTAGGCACGACGGTCATCATCTCCAGCCACAACCTGAACTTCGTCTCGGAAATCTCCTCCCGCATCCTGCTCTTGGAGAAAGGCGTGATCATCAAGGACATCATCAACGAGGACGGCAGTGCTGCCCAGGAACTGGAAGAATACTTCAACACGGCAGAATAATTAACAAGACGCTGAAGATTGCACTCTAACTGATTTCATTCACCTTATTATTGCACAAAACGACCGAAATGCGCACATTTCGGTCGTTTTTGTGCATTTTATTTGGCTGTGTGCGCAAAAAAGCGTACCTTTGCACCCGCTTTTTGGACAAGAGTACAAAGGTTCAGACATGAGAACAGGAGTACGATGGTTTAGATTGTAATACATTATATTATTTATTTTTATGGCTTTAAAGATTGTTGTGCTGGCCAAGCAAGTGCCAGACACCCGTAACGTGGGTAAGGACGCCATGACTGCCGAAGGCACCGTAAACCGTGCTGCCCTACCCGCCATCTTCAATCCCGAAGATTTGAACGCCCTGGAACAGGCCCTTCGCCTGAAGGAGCAGAACCCAGGCTCTACAGTAGGAATCCTCACGATGGGTCCTCCACGTGCAGGCGAGATTATCCGTCAAGGACTTTATCGTGGTGCTGATACCGGTTGGTTGCTTACCGACCGCCTCTTCGCCGGTGCCGATACGCTCGCTACCTCTTACGCTCTCGCTACGGCCATCAAGAAGATTGGCGATGTGGACATCGTCATCGGTGGTCGTCAGGCTATCGACGGCGATACCGCTCAGGTAGGTCCTCAGGTGGCTCAGAAGCTGGGGCTCAATCAGGTGACTTATGTTGAGGAAGTTAAAGAAGTTAAGGAAGCTAATGGAGTTAAGAAGGTTACCGTGAAACGTGTGATCGACGGCGGTGTGGAGACTGTAGAGGCTCCGCTGCCTGTAGTGCTCACTGTAAACGGTAGTGCAGCTCCCTGTCGCCCACAGAACGCCAAACTGGTGATGAAGTACAAGCGTGCTACCTGCCCAATGGAGCGTCCTGCCGAAGGCACGCCCTACGACTATCTGTACGACGAGCGCCCTGAGCTGAATCTGAATCAGTGGAGCGTGGCTGATGTGAAGGTGAAGGCTATCAAGAACATCGTGTTCCAGGCTAAGGAGTCGAAGACTTTGACGGCTTCTGATGCTGATATCGAGGGAATGATCAAAGAATTGTTGGACGAGAAAATCATTGGCTAAGTATGAGAATTAAGTAGTTAAAGTAGTTAAGTAGTTAAGCCAAATGTCTGGAGGCTGACACAAGCGAAAATGGTAATGGCTTAACTACGCAGCGCGACAGCGCGATAACTACTTAACTCCTTAACCACAAAAAAAGAATTATGAACAACGTATTTGTATATTGCGAGATTGAAGGTACGACCGTACAAGAAGTATCTCAGGAGTTGCTGACCAAAGGTCGCAAACTCGCCAATGAACTGAAAGTGGAACTCCACGCTGTGGTGGCTGGTACAGGCATCAAGGACAAGGTGGAGAACCAGATTCTGCCTTACGGTGTTGACAAGCTCTTTGTGTTTGATGCTCCCGAGCTGTTCCCCTACACCTCGGCTCCCCACACGGATATTCTGGTGAACCTCTTCAAGGAGGAGCAGCCGCAGATCTGCTTGATGGGTGCTACTGTGATTGGTCGTGACCTCGGTCCCCGTGTATCGTCATCGCTGACAAGCGGCCTTACCGCTGATTGCACCGAGCTGGAGATTGGTCCGTATGAGGACAAGAAAGAGGGCAAGGTCTACGAGAACCTGCTCTACCAGATTCGTCCCGCCTTCGGTGGTAACATCGTGGCTACCATCGTCAACCCCGACCACCGTCCCCAGATGGCTACCGTCCGCTCGGGCGTAATGCAGAAGGCTATCTATGATGGTGCCTGCAAGAAGGAGGTTGTTTATCCTGAGGTCAGCAAGTATGTCAGCCCCGAGGCTTTCGTCGTGAAGGTGCTCGACCACCACGTAGAGGCTGCCAAGCACAACCTGAAGGGTGCTCCTATCGTCGTAGCCGGTGGTTACGGCATGGGCTCGAAGGAGAACTTCGACATGCTGTTCCAGTTGGCCAAGGTGCTGCACGGTGAGGTCGGCGGAAGCCGTGCTGCTGTGGATGCAGGCTGGCTCGACCACGACCGTCAGATTGGTCAGACGGGTGTCACCGTTCATCCCAAGGTGTATATTGCCTGTGGTATCTCCGGACAAATCCAGCACATCGCTGGTATGCAGGACTCTGGTATCATCATCAGCATCAACTCTGACCCCGATGCGCCTATCAACCGCATCGCCGACTACGTCATCAACGGCACGGTCGAAGAGGTAGTTCCCAAATTAATTAAGTATTACAAACAGAATTCGAAGTAAAATATTTTGGAAACGAATGTGAATAATAAGAATAATTTATCCCACAAATAAGAACGAATTAATATTATTCAAATTCGTGAACAGAATTATCCACATTATTCAGATTCGTTTCCAATAAAAAGAAAGAATATTATGGCAAATTACTTTTCCGACCACCCGGAGATTGGTTTCTATCTCAATCATCCGCTGATGAAAAGAATCGTAGACCTCAAAGAGAAGGGCTACGCCGATAAAGATAAATTTGATTACGCGCCCGTTGATTTCTTTGACGCGCTCGAGAACTACAAGCAGATTCTCGACATCACAGGCGACGTGGCTGCCAACATCATCGAGCCAAACTCTGAGAGCGTCGACCTTGAAGGTCCGCACCTCGAGAATGGCCGCATGATCTACGCCTCTAAGACTTATGAGAACCTCGACGCCACCCGTAAGGCTGGCCTGTGGGGTGTCTCGATGCCCCGCCGCTACGGCGGTCTGAACCTGCCGAACACCATCTTCTCGATGCTGAGCGAGATGATTTCGGCTGCCGATGCCGGTTTCCAGAACATCTGGTCGTTGCAGAGCTGTATCGACACGCTCTATGAGTTCGGCAGCGAGGAGCAGCGCCAGAAGTACATCCCCCGTGTCTGCGCCGGTGAGGGTATGTCGATGGACTTGACTGAGCCTGATGCCGGCTCCGACCTGCAGCGCGTGATGCTGAAGGCTACCTTCGATGAGAAGGAGAACTGCTGGCGTCTGAACGGCGTGAAGCGCTTCATCACCAACGGTGATAGCGACATCCACCTCGTGCTGGCCCGCTCTGAGGAAGGCACGAAGGACGGCCGCGGTCTGTCGATGTTTATCTACGACAAGCGCCAGGGCGGTGTGAACGTGCGCCACATCGAGCACAAATTAGGTATTCACGGTTCACCTACCTGTGAGCTGACCTATAAGAACGCGAAGGCAGAACTCTGCGGCTCGACCCGTCTCGGTCTGATCAAGTATGTGATGGCCCTGATGAACGGTGCCCGTCTGGGTATCGCCGCTCAGTCGGTAGGTGTCGAGCAGGAGGCATACAACGAGGGGCTGGCATACGCCAAGGAGCGTCAGCAGTTCGGCGACAAGATTATCAACTTCCCCGCCGTCTATGACATGCTCTCGCGCATGAAGGCCAAGCTCGATGCCGGTCGCTCACTGCTCTATGAGACTGCGGCCTATGTAGATGTTTATAAGTGCTTGGAGGACATCGAGCGCGACCGCAAGCTCACTCCCGAGGAGAAGCAGGAGTTGAAGAAGTACCAGCGTCTGGCCGATGCCTTCACACCGCTGGCCAAGGGTATGAACTCCGAGTATGCCAACCAGAACGCCTACGATGCCATCAGCATCCACGGCGGTTCGGGCTTCATCATGGAGTACAAGAGCCAGCGCCTGTTCCGCGACGCCCGCATCTTCTCTATCTACGAGGGTACCACGCAGCTGCAGGTGGTGGCTGCTATCCGCTACATCACCAACGGCACGATGCTGAACAACATCAAGGAGATGGCTGCAAACCTGCAGACTTGTGATTGCATGGCAGGACTGAAGGCACGTGTAGAAAAGCTCATTCCTGTCTATGAGGAGGCTCTCGCCGCTGTCAAAGCTCTGGAGAACCAGGACGCTCACGACTTTCTGGCCCGCCGTCTCTACGACATGACTGCCGAGCTCGTGATGTCGCTGCTCATCATCCGTGATGCCAGCAAGGCTCCTGAGCTGTTTAAGAAGAGCGCCAACGTCTATGTCCGCATGACCGAGGAAGACGTTCTTGGCAAGTCTGCCTACATCAAGGCTTTTCAGGTTGCAGACCTCGAGAACTTCAAGGCTGTCGAGAAAGATGCTGCAGAATAAAGAATTCCAAGACTTCCAAATAAAAAAATCCGGTGAATCGTTTGATTCATCGGATTTTTTTTCCTATGTTCCGCACCCCAAACCCAAAAACGACGCTCTTTAGTCTACTGGCGGCTCCTTCACCTCCTGGCCCCGACAGAAACGATGGAGTATTTGGCGGTCGTCGCCCACATAGATGAAACGCTCTAAGCGGTGAACCAGCGAGTATTCGTCAGGATACAGCACGCTGTCGTCGATGACCAGCGCGTCGAAGTCGTAGCCCGGCTCGAAGCTGCCCACCTTGCCGAAGAAGCTGCCGGCCGACTTCGTGGCTATCCAGAACGTCTCCGACAGCGTGAGGAACGGCTTGTTGCGATCGTGCTGGTAGTGCATCTTGCTGACCTGAATGGCATAGACTAGCATACGGAACATATTCAGGTCGTGACCACCGCTGATGTCGCTGCCTAAGCCTACGCGCAGACCCTCGTCGAGGAAGGTGCGGAGGGGAGCCATACCCGACGACAGATTGAAGTTCGACGTGGGACAGTGGGCCACCATGACGCCATTACGCTTCATCATGTCCAGTTCCTCGCCCGACGTCCACACGCAGTGAGCCATGATGGTGGGCGTCTGTCCGAAGAGTCCGTAGCGGTTGTAGGCATCGCCATAGCACGAACTCTCCTTCTCCAGGTCCTTCACCCAGGCTATCTCCGACGTATTCTCCGACAGATGCGACTGCACCGGCAACTGATACGTGTTAGCCAGCCGCCCACATGCCATCAGCAGCTCCGGCGTACACGACGGTACGAAGCGCGGCGTTATGATGGGGCGCACCAGCGCGTCGGGCTTGTTAAACTCGGCTATCAGCTGCTCGTTGCCCGCGACGGCCTCCTCCACGTCTTCGCAGAGGTTGTCGGGACAGTTGCGGTTCATGGCCACCTTGCCTACCAGTGCTCCCATGCCAGCTTCTTGATAGAGCTGCATCAGCAGACGCGTACTCTCCGTATGGACGGTGCCGAAGACGCACGAGCGCATCGTGCCGAAGAGCCACTGGGTATGCAGGAAGCGGCGGTACATACGCTCAGCATACCGCACGTCGGCATATTTCGCCTCCTCAGGGAAGGTGTACTGCTGCAACCACGGCAGCAGTTCCAGGTCCATAGCCACCCCCTGGTTATGTACCTGCGGGGCGTGGACGTGCATATCGTTCATCGCCGGAATGAGCAGGCAGTTGCCGAAGTCGGTCACCTCGGCGCCCTCGCTGTCCAGTGCTGACAGGTCGGTAGAGACCCCTGTCACGCGACCATTCTCCACGGCGATATAGCCGTTTTCGTACACCTCGAACTTGTCTTTTTCTTTCGTAAAGAGAATATGTGCCTTATATACCTTTTTCATCATATAAACTGAGTAGTTACCGCAAAAGTTTTCTTGCAAACTCAATGATGGTATCCTCGCCGCGCAGGAAGTCTTCTTGTCGCAGGCTTACCTCGTAGTCAGGGGCTATGCCAAATTCTGTCGTCTGCCGCCGGGCGTCGTACATCGGCACTGCTGAGAACCGTACCACCCAGCCGTTGGGCAGCGATGAGCTGAAGGGCATGCCAGCGCCGCCTCCCGTGTGGTCGCCTACAATCTTGACGTTAGGCAGTGCTTTCATATACATCGTGAACTCGTTGGCTGCCGAGTAGACGTGGCGGTTGGTGAGCACGCAGACGGGTTTCTGCCAGCGCAGCGAGGCTGCGGGGTCGAGGTAGCGCGGCTCCATGTCAGAGAAGTCGTTGTGGCCTGTTCCCGTCTTGTGCTGTATATAGCCCACGAGCGTTCGTTCGTTGGTGAATCGCGAAGCCAGTTTCTCTGCGTTTGTCAGGTCGCCGCCGCCGTTGCTTCGTATGTCGATGATGAGGCCGCGACAGAGGATGAATTCGTTGAGCACCTCGCTGAGGTTCCCGCTGCCGATGCCGTGCTGGAACGACTCGTAGCGGATGTAGCCGATGTTGTCGTCCAGGATTTTGTAGTAGAGACCGGAGGCAATCTTGTAGTCGGTGCCTAAATACCGTCGCTGTAGTGTGTCGCTGTAGTTGGCGGGGTGCAGTTCGTACCACTGCCAGTAACGTGCCATGTCGTGTGAGGCGGTCAGGTTGACATGTCCGTCGCGCAGTTCGCCGAGCATGTTGCCTAACACCTCAAAGAGCTGTTCGTTGGTCATGCGGTTGTTGATCTGTGCCTGATATTTGGCGTGTACCTGTTGCCAGTCCAGTCCGTATTCGTGTTGTTTGTAGTCGAAGAAGCAGTAGTGTTCGTCAATGATTTTCCACAGCGCCTCGAAGTTGCCTTGCGGGGTATTGGCAAACTCCTCTTCGTCGACACAGCTGAAGGTGAGACAGGAGCACAGTAGAAGGCATAGGTATAGGAGTATGTTCTTTCTCATAATCGTGGACTGATAGTGAAGTGGCGCACGACACCAATCATGATGCGGTTATGGTAGACGTGCGACTTGAGGTTGTTGACGTGTGCCTGCTGGTAGTCGCCGAGGTAGCCGAGGCGCAGGGTGAGTCTGCTGTTGACTTGGCATTCTACTGACAGTTGCTGTCGGAAGTTCGGTGCCGAGACGAAGGTGGTGGGCACGATATTGTGGTCGTAGTTGCCCTGCGAGAATATCTCGTAGTACGACTGTCCGTAGTTGGGGCTGAACATCACGCCGATGAGCGGCAGCTGCAGCTCGTAGCGTACCGCCCATGGCAGGCGGAAGAGCGGGAAGCGGTAGGCAGCAATGGCCGATGGCATGATGTTGAGCGACAGCCGTCCCTGTGCCGGGTTGTTGGAGTTGCTGGTGTTGTAGATGAATCCGAGGTTTAGGGCAGCCATGGCGCCAGCCTGTACCGTCAGGCGGTTGAGCCTCAGACCGTAGTACCGGCCGAAGAAGAAACTGTAGTCGCCCTGCAGTTCGTTGACCGTCCCCACCCGGTCTTCTGCCGACGTGAAGTTCAGCTGGTGTTGTAGCATGGTGGCCCATTGGCAGCCCGGTTTCTGTCGTTCGCTGCCTACCAGCAGGGACAGTCCCGTTCCGCTGAATTTCTCTTGCGACAGATAGGTGTCGAAGATATTTGTCGCCCCGCCGCCTATCATATAGGTTGTCGATACGTCGGTCTGGCCATTGGCAGTGCTGCCAGCGGCCAGTAGCCATAAGGCCATAGTCCAAAAACGTTTAGAAGTCTTCATCGGTGAAGAGGTTTGTCTGTCCTATTATTTCGTCAATGACCTGTTGCTCGCTCTTGCCGGCGTCGGGGTCAAGATCTTCAGGGGTTTCTGAGCCTTCTGGGTCTTCTGAGTCTTCCGGAGGTTCTGGGAATCGGGTGGGTTCCAGTTCGGTGATGCTCTCTATCTGGTAGGTTGTCAGCCTCTTGCCCTTAGCCTTGAAGCCCTTGACGCTGATGAACTGCTCGACGTCGATCTCCTCTGAGCCTCGGAACTCGTCGATGCCGCCGTAGACTATCTGCAGGCGCGGGTAGACCACGTCGGTGAGCAGGATGAGCTTCGACAGCGTGTTCTCGCCAAGGAAGTTCTGTTTGCGCTTTGTGGCCTCCATCAAGAACCGTTTCAGATAGGGGTAGCCCTGGTTGTCGGCATCCCAGAGGGCAGCGCTCCACACCTTATCCTGGTCGTACTTCTCGATGCGCAGGATATCCTGCTCGAAGTGGTTGTTCACGTCGAAGTTCGTCAGATAGAAGTCGCCGTTCTGCAGGATGACGAGAATCTGGTCGTCGTCGAAGAACTCGCCCAGCAGTCGCCCGTGCTCGTCGTAGTTCAGACGGTTGACGTCGGGGTCGTACCACACCTTCCGTCCGCCCAGTGTTGAGTGGCCGTGACTCTTCAGTCCGATGCGGTGTACGGGGTTGCGCGTCAGCAGGTTTCCCTTTGAAGCCCGCCCCTTGATTATCACTTCCGAGAAGTCCTTCTCGATGAAGATTTTCTTCAGTTTCGGGTTCGGGTCGAGTGTCACCTTGATTACCTCCGCCTCGCCGTTGGGGTTGGCCGTGAAGTACATGATCTTCGACCCCGGCGTACCCTGTGTCAGGTCGTACTCCTTGTCGCGTGTCATGCTGGTGACGTTGAAGCGCTTGATGAAGTAGGCCCCCTTCTTGCCGTCGCGGTAGACGACATTATATATGGTACGTGAATCATTCTTCTTAAAGACTTGCAGGTGGAGGATGTTCTTGCCTATGAAGAGCTTGTCAGCCACACGCACCACCTTGTACTTGCCGTCGCGGTAGAAGATGATGATGTCGTCGATGTCGGAGCAGTTGCAGACATACTCGTCCTTCTTCAGACTCGTGCCGATGAAGCCGTCGTTGCGGTTGATGTACAGCTTCTGGTTGGCCTCCGCCACCTTCGTGGCCTCGATGGTGTCGAAGTTGCGGATTTCTGTCAGTCGCGGGTGTTCCTTGCCGTATTTGTCCTTCAGGAACTGGAACCACGAGGCCGTCACCTCGACGAGGTTTGCCAGGTCGCGGTCTATCTCATCAATCTCGGCCTTGATGCGTGCCATCAGTTCGTCGGCCTTGTCCTTGTTGAACTTCAGGATGCGCTGCATCTTGATTTCCAGCAGTCGCAGGATGTCGTCCTTTGTCACCTCGCGGATGAATGTGGGGTAGTAGGGCGTCAGCCGCTCGTCGATATGTTCGCAGACGGCGTCGACATTCGGTGCCTGTTCGAACTTCTTGTCCTTATAGATACGCTCTTCGATGAATATCTTCTCCAACGAGCAGAAATGCAGCTGCTCCTGCAGTTCGCCCTTGCGAATCTCCAGTTCCTGGCGGATGAGGTCTTTCGTGCGGTCTACCGAGTGTCGCAGCACGTCACTGACGGTCAGGAACTGCGGCTTCTGGTCGCTGATGACGCAGCAGTTGGGCGATATGTTAATCTCGCAGTCGGTAAAGGCGTAGAGCGCGTCGAGCGTCTTGTCCGACGAGACACCCGGTGCCAGATGAACCACAATCTCGACGTTTGCCGATGTCAGGTCGTCCACGCGGCGGGCCTTGATTTTTCCCTTCTCGATAGCCTTCGTGATGCTCTCGCAGAGTGTGGTTACCGTCTTTGAGAACGGCAGTTCGCGGATGACGAGCGTCTTCTGGTCCAGTTTCTCAATCTTGGCGCGCACCTTCAGCACGCCGCCGCGCTGGCCGTCGTTGTATTTTGAGACGTCGATGCTGCCGCCCGTCTGGAAGTCGGGGTATAGCTGGAATGCCTCGCCGTGGAGGTAGCTGACGGCCGCGTCGCAGATTTCACAGAAGTTGTGCGGCATAATCTTCGAACTGAGGCCCACGGCGATACCCTCGGCACCCTGCGCCAGCAGCAGCGGGAACTTCACGGGCAGCGTTATCGGCTCCTTGTTGCGGCCGTCGTAAGAGAGCTGCCATTCTGTGGTCTTGGGGTTGAAGACCGTGTCCAAGGCGAACTTGGACAGGCGGGCTTCGATGTATCGCGGGGCTGCAGCACGGTCGCCGGTCAGGATGTTGCCCCAGTTTCCCTGCGTGTCTATCAGCAGGTCCTTCTGTCCTAACTGCACCAAGGCGTCGCCGATGGAGGCGTCGCCGTGGGGGTGGAACTGCATGGTGTGGCCCACAATGTTCGCCACCTTGTTATATCGCCCGTCGTCCATGCGTTTCATGGAGTGCATGATGCGGCGCTGCACCGGTTTGAAGCCGTCCTCGATGTTAGGTACGGCACGCTCCAGTATAACATATGAGGCATAGTCGAGGAACCAGTTCTGATACATGCCGCTCAGATGGTGAACGGCAGCCGCGTCAAACCGGTTCACGGGCTTGTAGTCGGAGTGTGATTCTGAGACTTCCGGATTCTCCGGGCTTTCCGGGCTTTCGTTGATATCGTCTTTTATTTCGTCGTCCATATCGTGTTTTAGATTTCTTCGTGCAAAAATACAAAAAAATCTGAATAAAACGGCGAAACATACATTATTTAACGAAAAAAGCAGGATACTTGCCGTATCCTGCCGTGCTAAGTAGGGACACCCGGGCTCGAACCGGGGACCTCTGCAATGTGACTGCAGCGCTCTAAACCAACTGGGCTATGCCCCTATCTTTTGTTTGCGGGTGCAAAAGTAGTTAATATTTTCCGAATAGCCAAAAGTTTTCCGTGATTTTTTGTTAATTCTTAATTCTTAATTCTTAATTCTTAATTTAAATATGTAACTTTGCACCCAGAATTTGCAAATTTAACAATTTTATGGCACAAGAAGATGTATTTAAGAAAATCGTGAGTCACTGCAAGGAGTACGGTTTCGTGTTCCCCTCCAGTGAGATTTACGATGGTTTAGGCGCCGTCTACGACTATGGTCAGAACGGCGTAGAGTTGAAGAATAACATTAAGCAGTACTGGTGGAAGGCCATGACGATGCTGCACGAGAACATCGTGGGTATCGACTCGGCCATCTTCATGCACCCGACGATATGGAAGGCCAGCGGCCACGTTGACGCTTTCAACGACCCCCTCATCGACAACCGCGACTCGAAGAAGCGCTACCGCGCCGACGTGCTGATAGAGGACCAGATAGCCAAGTACGACGAGAAGATTAATAAGGAGGTGGAGAAGGCCCGCAAGCGTTTCAAGGATGCTTTCAACGAGGAGCAGTTCCTGGCCACCAGCGAGCGTGTGAAAGAGGCCAAGGAGAAGCGCGACGCACTGCACGCCCGTTATACCGCTGCCATGCAGGGTCCCGACTTGGACGAGCTGAAGCAGATTATCCTCGACGAGGAGATTGTCTGCCCCATCAGCGGCACCCGCAACTGGACCGACGTGCGCCAGTTCAACCTGATGTTCGCTACCGAGATGGGCGCCTCTGCCGACGGTTCCATGAAAGTCTACTTGCGCCCGGAGACGGCTCAGGGTATCTTTGTCAACTACCTGAACGTCCAGAAGACCGGCCGCATGAAGATTCCTTTCGGCATTGCCCAGATTGGCAAGGCTTTCCGCAACGAGATTGTTGCTCGCCAGTTCATCTTCCGTATGCGCGAGTTCGAGCAGATGGAGATGCAGTTCTTCGTACAGCCCGGCACGGAGCTGGAGTGGTTCCCGAAGTGGAAGGAGCAGCGCATGGCCTGGCACCTGGCCTTAGGCTTCGGTGCTGAGAACTACCGTTTCCACGACCACGAGAAGCTGGCCCACTATGCTAACGCCGCCACCGACATCGAGTTCAAGATGCCGTTCGGCTTCAAGGAGGTGGAGGGCATCCACTCGCGTACCAATTTCGACCTGTCTCAGCACGAGAAGTTCTCGGGCAAGAGCATCAAGTACTTCGATCCGCAGACCAACGAGAGCTACACCCCGTACGTCATCGAGACCTCTATCGGTGTCGACCGTATGTTCCTCTCTATCATGTGTCACGCCTTCGAGGAAGAGAAATTAGAGAACGGTGAGACCCGCGTGGTGCTGAAGCTGCCCGCAGCCTTGGCTCCCGTGAAGTGCGCTGTCATGCCTCTGGTGAAGAAAGACGGACTGCCCGAGAAGGCCCGCGAGATTATCGACCAGCTGAAGTTCCACTTCAACTGCCAGTACGACGAGAAGGACTCTATAGGCAAGCGCTACCGCCGTCAGGACGCCATCGGCACGCCGTATTGCGTCACCGTCGACCACGACACGCTGAACGACGGTTGCGTCACCCTGCGTTTCCGCGACACGATGAAGCAGGAGCGCGTCGCCATCAGCGAGCTGAACGCCATCATTGAGGACAAGGTGAGCATCGTTTCACTCCTGAAGAAACTGTAGGGCCTCCCCAAGCCCCTCCCGAGGAGGGGATGTTTAGTCAGATAAAGCATATAATTTATTAATAATGTATGGGAAATAAGACATCCATTCGTATAACCAGACATCCCTCCCTCTGGGAGGTCTTGGGTGGGCTTTTACTCTTTTTACTCTTTGCCGTCTCCTGTAGTGAGACGGACGACGAGACCGTCAATAGCGAGTTTGCCGACTGGCAGACGCGCAACGACATCTTTTTCCTCACCCTTGAGGACTCGCTGCGCAGCAACTCGGCACTCTGGACGAAGTGGAAGAGCTATACCAAGAATGCCCGGACAACAGGGGCTAATACCGACTACGTCTATGCGAAGCTGGTGCAGAAGGGCGACGGTGGCAGCAGTCCGCTATATACGGATACCGTCCGCATAGCCTATCGTGGACGGCTCATACCTTCGGCCAGCTATCCGCAGGGCTATGTCTTCGACCAGACCTATGTCGGCAACTACGACCTCCGTACCACCGATGTCTACGATGCCGCCATCAGCGCCTTTACCGACGGTTTTGCCACCGCCCTGCAGCACATGCACCGTGGCGACCGCTACCTCGTCTATGTGCCCTATGCCTTAGGCTATGGGACAACGGCAACGTCAAGCGGAAAGATTCCGGGCTGTTCCGTGCTCGTCTTCGACATCGTGCTCATCGACTACGTCACCAACACCAAGTCTCTGGTTCCGTGGTCGTCGCGCCAACTGTAGAATCTTTTTTTTAAGAAACAAGCCTATGCAGAAGTATGCTGACTATATCAAGCGTATCGAGATTGACTCCCTCTGGAGCGGCAAGAAACATATCGTCTGGGAACTGAACCGGCAGGTGAACATCCTCAGCGGCAGCAACGGACAGGGCAAGAGTACCATCCTGAACAAGGTGGTGAAGAGCCTGTCGGTAGGCGGCGAGTTTCCGTCGCATCTGCTGAAAGGCGTCCATCTCGACGTCATCCCCGAGGATGCCAAGTGGATACGCTTCGACGTCATACGCACCCTCGACTCGCCGGTGCTTGATTTGGATACGATGGCTCATGTCGACACCCGCATCCTGTCGGCTCTCGACTTCCAGCTCTACCATCTGCAGCGTAAGTATCTCGACTATCAGGTGAACATCGGCAACCGCATCATTGCCGAACTGCAGCAGGGCAACGCCGAGGCCGCCCAGCAGCTGTCGCTGCGCAAGAAGCGCTTTCAGGACATTGTCGACGACCTCTTCTCGGAGACCGGCAAGAAGATTGTGCGCACCGAGAACGAAATCCGTTTCACGCAGATTGGCGAGATGCTCGTGCCCTACCAGCTCAGTAGCGGCGAAAAGCAGATGCTGGCCATCCTGCTCACCGTCCTCGTCGAGGACGACCAGCCTCACGTCCTCTTTATGGACGAACCCGAGGTGAGCCTACATATAGAATGGCAGAAACGCCTCATTGACCTTTGTTTAGAACTGAACCCCAACGTCCAGATTATCCTTACCACCCATTCACCCGCTGTCATCATGAACGGCTGGACGGATGCTGTCACTGAAGTTTCGGATATCACGGTATGAGTAGCCGTCTGAAGGACAATATCAACAGCCGCTACTTCGAGGCTGCCAACGCCCTGAAGTCGAAGCGTGCCCGGCGTCGCATCGTTGCCTACGTCGAGGCATACGATGATATCTACTTCTGGCGTACCGTTCTCAGTCCTTTTGAAGACGACACGCGCTATTTCGAGGTGATGCTGCCGTCGAAGGTCAATCTCACACGAGGCAAGAAGTCGGTACTGATGAATTTCCTGGAGGAGAAAGGCGACGCCGAAGATCCGCTGGGACGCGATATGATAGCCTGCGTCGATGCCGACTACGACTACCTGAAGCAGGGCGTCACCGAGCAGTCGAAGAAGATTATTGAGAGTCCCTACGTCTTCCACACCTACGTCTACGCCATCGAGAACTACCAGTGCTATGCCCCCTCGCTGCACGACGTCTGCGTCAGTGTCACCCTCAACGACCACCGCATCTTCGACTTCAGCGACTATTTCCGTGAGTTCAGCGAGGCCGTCTTCCCCCTCTTCGTCTGGAATATCATGCTTTACCGTAACGGCCATTACGGCCGTTTCTCCATTACCGACTTTAACCGCATTGCCGACCCCGGCGGTTTCAGTGTACAGCACCCCGAGGCGTCGTTACAGAACGTGCGGCGCAAGGTCAATAGCAAGGTGCGCGACCTGCAGCGTCAGTTTCCCGATGCCAAGGACGAGTACCTCGCCACCAAAGAAGATGTCAAGCGACTCGGCGTCACCCCTCAGACCACCTACCTTTATGTTCAGGGCCATCATCTCTTCGACACCGTCGTTGCGCCTATCCTTAACAAGGTCTGTAACCTCCTGCGTCAGGAGCGTCAGAACGAGATTTACCATGCCCAGGCCCATAAGACGCAGAAGCGCAATGAAATGTCGTGCTACGAAAACTCGTTGCAGGATGTGAAGGTGATGCTCAAGAAGAATACCGGCTATCTGCAGTCGGAGCCTTTCCGCCGTCTGCAGGATGACATCCGCCGCTATCTCGGATAAGCTATAGCATAGATATTACTTAATTTAACTTTCTAGTGTAATCTTTGTCGCCCGTCGGCTCAAAATCTTTTAAATCTTCAAATCTTTGTTCATTACAAAAAGAATGGCCGTAATTTGTATTGGAAAACAATGAGAAAGAATTAGAATAATCTGTTCCAACAATTAGAAATAATCTGTCTCGACAAATTAGAAATAATAAGCCCTGTCAGGGCATTTGTTGGG
This sequence comes from uncultured Prevotellaceae bacterium, assembly GCA_900316475.1. Lineage (GTDB taxonomy): Bacteria > Bacteroidota > Bacteroidia > Bacteroidales > Bacteroidaceae > Prevotella. The sequence continues at coordinate 42,880 of ONDA01000017.1, read as the reverse complement.
AAACGAATTTCCGTAATAATCATAATTTTGGCCGTAATTTCCATAATAATAATTACGGAGCACTGCGCGTAGCAAATTAGTGTAATCTTTGTCGCCCGTCGGCTCAAAATCTTTTAAATCTTCAAATCTTTGTTCATTATATTCATTATTAAATTCGTGAAATTCGTAGTTCAATATGCACATACAAAATCTTTTAAATCTTCAAATCTTTGTTCATTATTAAATTAGTGTAATTAGAGAAATTAGTGGTTCTTAAAAGGTTTTAGGGGTGGGAAACTTGAGTTACTTAACGCTGACCACGATGTAGTTGTCAATCGTGCGGCGGTCCTTGCTGATGTTCAGCCCGACGGCCCATACGGGGCGCGGGTCCTGGGCAAAACGTGCGGCGTAGTCTTTCCTGACGATCTGCTCTGTGGCCTCCTCGGCACTTCCGCCAAACTTGAACTCCAGGATGTAAATGGCGTCGGCCAGCTTCATGGCTATGTCAAAGCGCCCGTCGCTGGTCTGCCCCTCTGCCTCCACGTCGGCGCCGATGCCTGCCATGAGCGAGTAGAACAGTGCCTGATAGAACTGCTCGTTCTGGTTCTTGTCCGTAATAGAATAAGGTATGCCCGCATACCAGCGGCGTACCGACTCCAGGAACTGCTCGAAGGTGGTCTTCTTCAGGCGCAAGTCCCATAAAGCTGTTGTCATCTGGTTGCTGCTGCCGTAATACTCCGGGCAGTAATACTTGTAGAGCGAATCGGCAAAGCCCTCGTACACCTCAGCATTGGGGAAGCCCAGCCTGTAGCGCCTTGTCATAGGGTTATAGCCCTTGATGGTCAGGTAGCCGCTCTGGAAGAGCACGGGGATGGGATCCTCTATGCGCTCTGTGGGCGCGTCAAACTGCTTCAGGTCGGCCTCATAGCCCTCCAGTTCGGGCATGACGAGCTGGCGCACGCGCAGCAGGTTGATGAGCGACGAGGGTGTGCCCGTCGAGAACCAGTAGTTCTCTATCCAGCCACTCTCGAAGGCGTAGATGAGGCTCCAGGGATTGTACACGTCGGTCAGTTGGTATGAGAAATGGTAGCCGTCGTACATCCGTTTCAGCTCGGCCAGCGTCTCGTCGTAGGTCGTTGGCTTAACCTTGCTGATGGCCTCGGCCAGCCACTCTATGTCGGGCTTCAGCTGCGTCACCAGCTCGTCGGCAGTGATGCCGCAGACGCCCTCATACTCCGGCTTGAAGGTCAGCACGTTCAGGTTGTTCAGTTCGCTGAAGACAGACAGCTGCGAGAACTTCGAGATGCCCGTCAGAAACACGAACCGCAGGTAGTCCTCCATCGCCTTCAGCGGCGAGAACAGACTGCGTATGCGCTCGCGGATATAGTCCTGCAGGTCGCGGTTGGTGATGCTGTCGAGCATCGGCGCGTCGTACTCGTCGATGAGCACCACCACCTGGCGGCCCGTCCGCTCGTAGCAGGTCTTGATGAGGTTGGTCAGCCGTGCGTCGTAGTTGTGTGCATCCTGGACTTCCATGCCCCATTTGTCCTCTGCCAGCCGCAGGATGGCATCAATGGTGCCGTGTACCCGTTCCTTCTCGTAGTACTTGCCCAGCGACAGGTTGAGCCGGATGACGGGATACTCCGTCCACTCCGTCTCCAGCTGCTCTATGGCCAGTCCGCGGAACAGCTCCTTGCGCCCCTGGAAGTAAGCCTCAAGGGTGCTCACCAGGAGCGACTTGCCGAAGCGTCGCGGACGGCTCAGGAAGAAGTTCTTGCCCTTCGACTGAGCCATCTTATACACATACGCCGTCTTGTCCACATAGACGCATTCGCGCTTTATCATTTCGGGGAAAGACTGAAGCCCCACGCCGTATCCTCTCTTCTCTGCCATAGCCGATTCTCCTTTTGCGTGCAAAGATAAACAAAATTTCTGAGTTTCCCACGTCTGTTTGATAAAATCTTTCATCTTTCCACATTTTGACAGAAGAAGCAGTGCGCAGCAGGGGCGGTTCTGCTACGTACACAAACATAGGTGACACCTCTTACACCTGGCACTTAACTACCTGAAAATCAAGAGCTGTTTCAAGTAGCCAAGTCGCACCAATCGTCGCACCAAAGGTGACACCTGGCAATAGTGCCCGACCGTGAAACATTGACGAGAGGCCGTAAGATTTTTCTGTGAGGCCGTGAAATTTTTGCGAGAGGCCGCGAAATTTTCAGCTTTGTCGTGAAACATTTTGGGAGTGGTTGGTGCTACCATTGGTGTGACCATTGGTGTGGGTAAACTCTTCGCTAACCTGTTGATAATCAGGCTTGGTGTAAGAGGTGTCACCAAACTGCTGTCTTGTATGTAGGGGAAAGCTCATCCAGCCCCTACTGACCTTCAGACGTATGTTTCCAAGAATTTTATCGTTCCTTCTATCTTGATGGCTTTCGTGGTAGCAGGTATGAGCGCCGACTCGCCTTCGCGGAATGCGATGGTGTGACCCTGGTTGTCGGTGAGTTCGCACGAGCCTTCCAGACCGACGAAGATGACGAAGGCGTCGAGACCGCTGTAGTCGATGGTCATCGGGTCGTTCAGATCGTAGACGGCCGTGGTGAGGGCCGTCGTCGGCTCGTTCGTGGCTGTCAGTACGCTGACTTCGGCAATGACGAGACCGCTGCCGATGACAGGGCGGTGGACATAGCAGAAGACGCCCTGCCCGGGCGTGAAAGCCTGCGCATTGAGGCTGTGTGTCACCTTGACGTGCAGGGGAAAGCGGGCACCGAAGCGGCGATAGCTGTCATGCCCCAGAAAAGCAGCCTTCTGGCTGTGTACGAGCAGTGACAGCTGCTGTCGGCTGAGGTCGTTGAGTTTGTAGATCATCGTTTAGTTCTCCTTCCAGAAAGCGCGGGTGAATAGCACGAGGACGGTCATGATTTCCAGTCGGCCCATGAGCATCAGCAGGCAGAGGAGCCACTTCGTGGCCGTGGGCAGCACCGACCATGACAGTTCGGGACCTACGCCGTTGGTGAGCGACGGTCCGACGTTGCTGACGCAGCTCAGTGCGATGACGGCAGCATTGGTGTTGTCGACGCCGGAAAAGATCATGGCCGTAGCCGTGAAAAGTACCATAAGGATGGTCAGTACGAAGAAAGCGAAGACAGAGAGAAGCTTTGACGGGGCGACACTCTGGCCGTTGATACGTACCGGCAGTACGGCGTTAGGGTGCAGAATCTGCCGGAAGTTATTGCGTACCACCTGTAGCAGCATGACGCCACGGATGCACTTGAAGCCGCCGCTGGTGCTGCCGGCGCAGGCGCCGAGATACATGACGAGTCCGAGGATGACCCACGTCAGGTGTGGCCATTGGCCGAGGTCGTCGCCGAGGAACGCACCGGTGGTGGTGATGAACGACACGGTGTGGAAGAGGGCTGAGCGGAAGGCGTGTTCCAGCGTGTAGCCCAGATGAGTCAGCAACAGATACATGATGCTGCAGGTGGAGCCGGCGACAACGGCAATATAAAGTTTGAACTCAGAACTCTTGAGCAGTGCCCCGACGCGCAACTTGAACAGGCTCATATATAATAAGGTGAAGTTGATGCCAGAGAGAAACTGGAAGAGAATACTGATATAGTCGATGGTGGGCGACTGGAAATGGGCGGTACTGTCGTTGTGGATGGCGAATCCTCCGGTGGCGGTCGTCGTCATCGAGTAGTTGGTGGCTTCAAACCAGTTCATGCCTGACGCCCAGTAGGAGAACCCACAGGCAATGGTGAGCAGCAGGTAGATGGTCCATATCCACTTGGCGGTGGTGGTGAGTCGCGGGTGCATCTTCGCCTTGATAGGCCCGGTGGCCTCGGCAGCAAACACCTTGACGCTACCGCCGACGAGCGACGGCAGGATGGCGATGGTGAAGAAGACGATACCCAGTCCGCCTATCCACTGCATCAGCGAGCGCCAGAAGAGGATGGCGTGTGGCAGCCGTTCCACGTCGTCGATGATGCTGGCGCCTGTAGTTGTGAACCCCGACATCGTCTCGAAGTAGGCGTCGGTGAAGTTCAGGATGCTGCCGTGGATGAGGAAGGGAAACATGCCGAAGAACGAGAAGATGACCCAGGCGGCTGTGACGACCACGTAGGCATCGCGGCGGCTGAGGGCGTTCTCGGCATCGCGGCCGAAGTAGAGTGACAGGAATCCGCAACCAAAGGTCAGCAGCATCGACACGAGGAAGGCCAGCACATCGTCCTCATGGTGGACGAGTCCGATGACCAGGCACCACCCCATGAAGAACGCTTCCAGGAAGAGCAGCGAGCCGATAATCTTGTAGATGATGCGGAAGTTTACCATAGCAGGCCTTTCTTGAAGAACTTCTCGATGTTGTTCAGCTTCTGTTCGTGACAGAATACCATGACGGAGTCGCCGGGGAGTATCTGTGAGTTTCCGTTGACGAGCATACCCACGCCGTTACGGACCAGACCGCCGATGGTCACGCCGAAGGGCAGTCCTAAGTCCTTGACGACATTTCGCGTCACCCGCGACCCCTCGGCAGCCACGAACTCGGCCACCTCGCTGTCGACGAGCATCAGCGAGCGCAGGTTGCTGACGTCGGCGTCGAGCATCATCTGGTAGATATGGCTGGCGGCGACGGTCTTCTTGTTGATGATGGTGCCGATGTCGAGACTCTCGGCCATCGATACGTAGTCGAGGTTCTCCACCATGGCCACCGTCTTGCGCACGCCCAGTTTCTTGGCCGTCAGACAGGCCAGGATGTTGGTCTCGGCGTTGCCCGTCAGAGCCACGAATGCCTGTGTGGTCTTGATGCCCTCCTCTTCGAGCAGTCCCAGGTCGCGGCCGTCGCCGTGGATGACCATCGTGTCGTCATTGGTGAGCAGCTGGTTCAGCTTGTCGCAGCGCATGGCGTCGTTCTCGATGATCTTCACGTTCATATAGTCGGGCGTGGTAAGTGCAGCACGGACAGCCGTCTTGCCGCCGCCCATGATGATGACGTTCTTGACGTCGGTATAGTGTTCCTTGCCTACAATCTTGCGGATATAGGGGATGTACTCCTTTGTGGTCATGAAGTACGTCAGGTCGTTCAGTTTCAGGGTGTCCAGACCGCTGGGGATGATGGTCTCGTCCTGCCGCTTGATGGCTACAACGTGATAGGGGTCGTTGGGACCGCAGAGGTTTTTCAGCGGTTGGTTCAGAATCTCGCAGCCCTCGCGCAGCTTGATGCCGAGGAGCACCAGTGCCCCGTCGTGGACGTCCCATCGCTGGCGCACCCACGAGAGTTTCAGGCCGTTGATGATGTCATGGGCTGCCAGAACCTCGGGATAGACCATCGAACTGATACCCAACTGCTTGAAGAACTGCTGGTTCTGAGCCGACAGGTATTCGTAGTTGTCGATGCGTGCCACCGTCTTCTTGGCACCCAAGGTGTGGGCGATGATGCAGGCCGTGATGTTGGTGCTCTCCTCGGTGGTGACACCCACGAAGAGATCGGCACTGCCGGCGCCAGCCTCCTTCAGGGCGCTGATGCTGGTAGGCGAGGCGTTGAGGGTCATGACGTCATACTCCCTCAATCCTTCGAGGCGGTTCTCGTCGTCGTCTATCAGTACGCAGTTCTGACGTTCGCGCGACAGTAGTTTCGACAGGTGGGTGCCTACGGCTCCCGCCCCGGCAATGACGATTTTCATATCAGAATGGCTTTTTTGATACTTTCTACATCGATGCCGACAATCCTTTGCAGTTCGCTGACAGTGCCATGCTCAACGAAGTGGTCGTCAGGCAGTCCTAAACGGGTAATATGTACCTGATAGCCGTGGTCGTTCATCCACTCTAAGACGGCAGACCCCAGTCCACCGTTCTTCACGCCGTTCTCGACGGTGACGATACGCTGGAAGTGCTGGCCTACCTCATGCAGGATGTCCTCGTCGAGCGGTTTCAGGAAGCGCATGTCGTACATGGCCGCCCCGGTAGCCTCAGCCGCCTGCAGCGCCTCGTTGCCGATGGCACCGATGCTCAGCACCGCCACGTCGTTGCCGTCATGCAGCTTGCGGCCTGTGCCCACCTTCACCTCTTCCAACGGGCAGCGCCAGTCTTTCAGTACGCCACCGCCACGGGGATAGCGTATGACGAAGGGACCTTTGTCGGGCAACTGAGCCGTGTACATCATTCGGCGCAGCTCGTGCTCGTCCATAGGAGCCGAGATGGTGAGGTTGGGAATGGGGCGCAGGGCTGCCAGGTCGAAGGCGCCGTGGTGTGTCGGGCCGTCTTCGCCGACGATGCCGGCGCGGTCGAAGCAGAAGACGACGTGCAGTCCGAGGAGTGCCACGTCGTGGATGATATGGTCGTAGGCCCGCTGGGCGAAGGCCGAGTAGATGTTGCAGAAGGGGATGAGGCCGTCCTTGGCCATACCGCCCGAGAAGGTGACGGCGTGCCCCTCAGCGATACCCACGTCAAATGTCCTGTCGGGCATGGCCTTCATCATGATATTCATGGAGCAGCCCGTAGGCATGGCCGGCGTGACCCCTACGATGAGCGGGTTCTGTTCGGCCAGTTCCAGCAGGGTGTAGCCGAAGACGTCCTGGAACTTCTGCGGTTGCGAGGGGTCGTTGTCGACGAGTCGCTCACCGGTGTCGGGATTGAACTTGCCGGGAGCGTGCCATGTCGTGACATCGCGCTCGGCCGGTGCATAGCCGTGACCCTTCTGCGTGTGCAGGTGCAGCAGCTTCGGTCCCTTCATGTTCTTCATCTGGCGCAGGATGCGTACCAGTTCCTTCACGTTGTGGCCGTCGAATGGTCCGAAGTAGCGGATGTTCATGCCTTCGAAGACATTCTGCTGGTGCGAGATGGCACTCTTCAGCGCGTTCGACAGGCGGATGAGTCCCTTGCGGCGGTCGTCTTCCAGCATCCCGCATCCGTGGAGCCAGCGAGCAGCCTTGAAGCGCATGGCGTTATAGGTCTCGTTGGTGCTCAGTCCTAACAGGTATTGCTTCATGCCGCCCACGGAGCGGTCTATCGACATGTTGTTGTCGTTCAGGATGATAAGCAGGTCGTTGGGCGACGACGATACATTGTTAAGTCCCTCAAAGGCCAGACCGCCCGACATGGCTCCGTCGCCAATGACGGCCACGACCTTACGGTCGTTGCCGGTAGTCTTCGCGGCAACGGCCATGCCGAGGGCGGCCGAGATGCTGTTGGAAGCGTGGCCGCAAGCAAACGTGTCGTATTCGCTCTCCAGGGGCGAGGGGAACGGACGTATGCCGCCCAGCTTGCGGTTCGTCGAGAACTGCTCGCGGCGCCCTGTCAGTATCTTGTGGCCGTAAGCCTGGTGGCCTACGTCCCAGACGATGCGGTCGTCAGGCGTGTCGTAGACATAGTGCAAAGCCACCGTCAGTTCTACCACGCCGAGGCTCGATGCCAGGTGTCCGGGGTTCACCGACAATTCCTTGACGATGTCCTGGCGCAACTCCTTGCAGACCTCAGGCAGCTGGTCTATCGCCAACTGTCTGAGGTCAGCCGGATAGTCGATGCTATTCAGTAGCCCAAATTTCTGTTCTTCCATTTGGGTGCAAAGGTACAAAATAATTCATAATTATTCATTCTTTTATAAAATATTTTATGGCTTTGCTAATAATTAACGCGACGGAGACATTTTCTCCGTCGCGTTGATGATGGTGTGAACAATGCTTAAAAGTTGCCATCGTGCAAAGACAAAATGGCTCCTTTTCCTTCTGTTATTTCCCAATACACTTTGCCATCTTGTTTTTTCTTTGTAATTTTGCAGTCTGAAACGAAACAGAGCAGACAATGAAATACGGTATAATAGGAACGGGAGCCATCGGTGGCTTCTATGGCGGAAAACTGGCGAAGGCAGGGCAGGAGGTGCATTTCCTGCTGCATAAGGACTATGAGTATGTCAAGCAGAACGGTCTGCAGGTGGACTCCTGCGACGGGTCGTTCCATTTGGACGGTGTGAACGCCTATAACGACACGACGGCGATGCCCCCATGCGACGTGGTGCTGGTATGCCTGAAGTCAATCAACAACGGTATGCTGAAGACCTTGCTGCCGCCGCTGCTGCACCAGCGGACGCTTGTGGTGCTGATTCAGAACGGCATCGGCGTGGAGGAGGACGTGCAGCGCGATTTCCCCGGCGTACAGTTGGCCGCCGGCCTGGCTTTCATCTGTTCGGCGAAGACAGAGCCGGGACGCGTGAACCACCAATGCTACGGCAGTATCAACCTGGCTAACTACTCGTGCCGCGATGAGGCACTGATGGCGGCCGTAGTGGCAGAGTTCCGCGAGGCAGGTATCGAGACGGGCTTCGTTGAATACCATGAAGCCCGCTGGAAGAAAGCGGTGTGGAACATGCCTTTCAACGGAATGACCGTAGCCCTGCATGCCCAGACCGACGAGCTGCTGAAGCACCCGGAGACGCGTCAGCTCATTCGCGACCAGATGATGGAGGTTGTCGGGGCGTCGAGAGCACTGGGTGTCAACGGGGTCGACGAGGCTTTCGTGGAGAAGATGATTCGCATGACCGACGAGATGACGCCTTACTCGCCGTCGATGCGCCTCGACTACGACTTCCACCGTCCGATGGAGATTCATTACCTCTATACCCGTCCCATAGAGATAGCCCGCGAGGCCGGCTACAGGATGCCGAAATTGGAAATGTTGGAAGCAGAACTAAAATTCTTAGAGAAAAACTTGTAAATTACATAAAAACTTCATATATTTGCAGGCACTAACCTGAAATAAATGAAGTTTATTACCTTACCTGATCAAACGGAACGTCGCCTGTCATTCTATCTGGCGATGGAGGAGTATGTGGCTCGTCACTTCAACGAGCCAGACGCCTTCTTCCTATGGCAGGTAGCCCCCAGCGTCATCTTCGGCCGCAATCAGGTGGCAGCCAACGAGGTAAACCTTGACTACTGCCACGAACACGGCATCAGCGTCTACCGCCGCAAGAGTGGCGGGGGCTGTGTCTATGCCGACCGCGACAACCTGATGTGGTCGTTCGTCTTGCAGACGGAGCAAGTAGGCTTCGCCTTCAACCGCTTTGTGGGTATGGTCCTGCTGGTGCTCCGCAAGATGGGCATCGAGGCTGTCGGTACCAGTCATAACGACATACTCGTCGGAGGGCGGAAGGTCTGCGGTACGGCCTGCTATCATCTTGACGGACACTGCATCGTCCACAGTACCATGCTCTACGACACCAATATGGAGCACATGCTCAACGCCATTACGCCCAGTCGCGAAAAACTGCAGCGGAAGGGTGTGGAGAGTGTGCGCCAGCGTGTCACGCTGCTCAAGGACTATACGACGCTGACTCTCGACGAGGTCAGGACACTGATACGTGACACGCTCTGCGACGGCGAGCGCAGACTGACGGAGACCGAGGTGGCAGAGATAGAAGCGCTGGAGCGTAAGTATCACGAAGAAGAATTTATCAAACTTTACTCATAACCCTATGGCAATCAAACAAAAATTGGAAAAGAAAGAGAAACGCACCTGTCTCTACGACAAGCACCTGTCGCTGGGTGCCATGATGGTGTCGTTCGGGGGATTTGACATGCCCCTGCTCTATCAGTATGCAGGCATAGCGCCAGAACATACGGCCGTCCGTGAGCACGCCGGACTCTTCGACGTCTCGCACATGGGCGAGGTGACGGTGAAGGGCCGCGATGCCGAGCGCTACGTGAACCATATCTTCACGAACGACGTGACGGACATGCCCGTCGGGAAAATCCTCTACGGCATGATGTGTTACGAGAACGGCGGTACGGTGGACGACCTGCTGGTCTACAAGCTCGGCGAGCAAGACTTCTTCCTCGTCATCAACGCCGCGAATATCGACAAGGACTGGGCGTGGATGCAAGAGCACGCCGCCGGCTTCGACATCGACCTGCAGAACCAAAGCGACGTCTACGGTCAGATAGCCATCCAAGGTCCTGAGTCGGAGCACATCGTCACGACGGTGTTAGGACTGGACTGTTCGGAGTTGAAGTTTTATGAGGCGAAGAAGATTTCTCTCTCCTCTCTCCTCTCTCCTCTCTCCTCTATAATTATCAGTCGCACGGGCTACACCGGTGAAGATGGTTTTGAGATTTATGCCTCCCACGACTATATCCGCGAGTGCTGGGACAAGCTGATTGCCGCCAAGGTGCAGCCCTGCGGACTGGGCTGTCGCGACACCCTGCGCTTCGAGGTGGGACTGCCCCTCTACGGCGACGAGCTGAGCGAGGACATCTCGCCTGTCATGGCTGGTCTGACGATGTTCGTCAAGTTCGACAAACCGGCGTTCATCGGCCGCGAGGCCCTGCTGCAGCAGAAGACGGAAGGCGTCAGCCGCAAGCTCGTCGGCATAGAACTGCATGACAAGGCGATACCCCGTCACGGCTATACCGTGCTGAACATGGCTGGCGAACCCATCGGCGAGGTGACGACGGGCTATCATACGCTGTCAACAGACAAGAGTGTCTGCATGGCGCTCGTCGATACGGCCTACGCAGCCCTTGGCACCGACGTGCAGATACAAATTCGCAAGAAGGTGTTCCCCGGAACAGTCGTAAAAAAGCAATTCTACAACAAGCACTACAAGAAATAAACCGAAAAATCGTTTAATCGTTTAACCGTTTAACCGAATAACCGTAAATAATATGGAGACAAAGGTAATGGAAGGACTCTACTACTCAGAGTCGCACGAATATGTAAGAGTAGAAGGTGAGTATGGCTACATCGGTATTACCGACTATGCCCAGAACGCATTAGGCAATGTGGTGTATGTCGACATGCCTGAGGTAGACGACGAGGTGACGGCCGGCGAGGAGTTCGGTGCCGTAGAGAGCGTGAAGGCCGCCTCAGACCTGATGGCGCCGGTCAGCGGCACCGTCGTCGAGGTGAACGAGGCTTTGGACGACCAGCCCGAACTCGTCAACCAGGACGCCTACGAGAACTGGATTATCAAGGTGGAGATGAGCGACAAGTCGGAACTCGACAACCTGATGAACGCTGCTGCCTACGAGGCTTTCTGTAAGTGATATGGACTATAAGTATTTTCCACATACAGAGGCCGACCTGCAGGCGATGCTCAAGGCCGTGGGCATCGATATTCCCGAGCAAAGCTCGCCTACCCGTAGCCTTTCCGTCGATGCCCTCTACGCCCAGATTCCCGAGAGCATCCGCTTCCGTGGCGACTATAAGCTGCCCATGGCGATGAGCGAACTGGAGGTGCGCCAACTGTTTGAGAAGCTCGGTTCGCAGAATCGTCAGCTTACGTGTTTTGCCGGCAATGGCGTGTACGACCACTACACTCCGGCGGTCATACCCCAGCTGTTGCAGCGTTCGGAGTTCCTCACTTCCTATACGCCGTATCAGGCGGAGATTTCGCAGGGCACGTTGCACTATATCTTTGAGTATCAGAGTATGATGGCCGAACTGACGGGTATGGACATCAGCAATGCGTCGATGTATGACGGCACGACGGCTACGGCTGAGGCAATGATGATGGCTGTGGCAGCCGGTAAGAAGGTGAACAAGGTGCTGGTGTCTGCAACCTTGAATGACGATACCAGAAGGGTGCTCGACACCTACGCCCTGCACCAGGGAATAGAGTTGGTGACCATTGCGGAAGAAGACGGCGTGACGTCGAAGGAGAACCTCGAAGCACTGCTGGCGGAGGGTGGCGTGGCCGGTGTACTGGTGCAGCAGCCCAACCGCTATGGTATCGTTGAGGACTACAGCGGCTTTGCCGATGCCTGTCACGCTGCCAAGGCCCTGCTGATGATGAACAGCGTCGCCGCCGACCTCGCCGTGCTGAAGACACCGGGCGAGTGGGGGGCAGACATTGCCGTCGGCGACGGCCAGAGTTTAGGCATCCCGATGCAGTTCGGCGGCCCGTATGTAGGCTATATGTGCTGCACGGAGAAGCTCATCCGCAAGATGCCGGGACGTATCGTCGGTATGACGAAGGACAACCGCGATCAGCGGGCCTTTGTCTTGACGCTTCAGGCCCGCGAACAGCATATCCGCCGACAGAAGGCCACGTCGAATATATGTAGCAATCAGAGTCTGATGGCGCTCTTCGTCACCATCTATATGTCGCTGATGGGCAAGCAGGGACTGAAGGAGGCTGCCAGTCTGAGCTATGCGGGCGCACATTACCTGTGCGACAAGCTCCTGGCCACGGGCCGTTTCTCTCTTGTTTACGACAAGCCGTTCTTCAATGAATTCCTTGTCCGTTATGACGGAGATATGGATGAGTTGTTCTCGTTCTATCTGATGAACGGTATCCTGCCGGGTGTCAGGATGGGCGACGACTGTCTGCTGATAGCAGTCACGGAGAAACGCACGAAGGAAGAGGTTGACCGTTTCGTCGGGGGACTTCCATTTGTAAATGGTGTACAATAACTATCAAAACGTGAGCTTATGAATAATCGTTTATACGGCCATCTGATATTTGAACTGTCAGTGCCGGGACGTAAAGGATACAGTCTTCCCAAGAACCATTTCGGCACCTACGAGATACCTCAGGAACTGCGTCGCCAGAAGGATGCGGCACTGCCCGAATGCGACGAGCTGACGGTGGTGCGCCACTATACGAACCTGTCAAACAACAACTTCGGCGTGGATACCGGCTTCTATCCCCTCGGTTCCTGTACGATGAAGTACAACCCGAAGATTAACGAGGAGATGGCTGCTCTGCCGCAGTTCCAGAATCTGCATCCGCAACAGCCGGCCAGCACCGTGAAAGGGGCTTTGGCACTGGTGTCGCTCCTTGAACAGTCGCTCTGTGAACTCACGGGGCTGGCGCATTTCACCTTTAAGCCCTACGCTGGAGCGCACGGCGAACTGACGGGACTGATGACCATCGACAACTATCACCGTTCGCGCGGCGACGTGCAGCGCAAGAAGGTCATCGTGCCCGACAGTGCCCACGGCACGAATCCGGCTTCTGCCGCCGTCTGTGGCTTGGAGATTGTCGAGGTGAAGTCCCAGTCTGACGGCACCGTCGACCTCGACGACCTGCAGTGTATCTGTTCGCAGTGTGGCGACGCCATAGCCGCCATGATGATGACCAATCCCAATACCCTCGGCCTCTTCGAGACCCACATCCCGGAGATTGCCAAGCTGATTCACGACTGCGGCGGTCTGATGTATTACGACGGCGCCAACCTGAACCCGATGCTCGGCGTCTGTCGCCCTGGCGACATGGGCTTCGACGTGATGCACATCAACCTGCACAAGACCTTTTCTACGCCGCATGGCGGTGGCGGCCCGGGTGCCGGTCCCGTTGGTGTCCGCGAGGGGCTGCAGCAGTTCTTCCCTGAGGTGTCGCCCTACCACGGCAATTTCGGCGTGATGATGCGGGCATACGCCTATATCCTCTCCTTAGGCCGAGAGCACGTCAAGGAGGTAGGCCCGTTGGCCACGCTCAACGCTAACTACATCAAGGAGCGCCTGAAGGACGTCTACGAACTGCCTATCGACACCACCTGCTGTCACGAGTTCGTCTTCGACGGTCTGAAGGACAAGTCTACGGGCGTGACGACGATGGATGTGGCAAAGCGCCTGCTCGACTACGGCTACCACGCCCCGACCATCTATTTCCCGCTGCTCTTCCACGAGAGCCTCATGATAGAGCCTACGGAGAACGAGTCGCGTGAGACACTTGACGGGTTTATCGCCGTGATGCGGCAGATAGCCGAGGAGGCAAAGACCAATCCCGAACTCGTGAAGTCGGCACCGCACAACACGCCCATCGGTCGTGTCGACGATGTGCTGGCTGCCAAGCATCCGATAACCACTTATAAGCAGATGGTCAATGACAACAACTGATCTCATCGTCATCGGTGCGGGGCCAGGTGGCTACCGCGCCGCTGAATATGCTGCCAAACAGGGCCTGAAGGTCACCATCTTCGAAGGTGAGAACGTCGGCGGCACGTGCCTGAACGTCGGCTGTATTCCCACAAAGACCTACGTCCACAGTGCCACCTTTGCCGAAGCCCGCCAGCGTATGGCAACAGTCGTCCCGCAGCTCCGTGCCGGTGTTGAGGCCATTCTCTCGCATCCCAATATCACCCTCGTCCGCAGCCATGCCCGTTTTGTCGATGTCAACACCGTCTGTTCGCAGTCTGGCGATGCTGTCACCGCCAAAAGCATCATCATTGCCACCGGCAGCAGCACCAAGTTCCTGCCGCTTCCTGACATCGATGACCCGCGCCTCGTCGACAGCACCGGTCTGCTCCAATTGGACACCCTGCCCAAGCGCCTCGCCATCATCGGTGCCGGCGTCATCGGCATGGAGTTCGCCTCGGTCTTCCATCGCTTCGGCTCCGAGGTCACGGTCGTCGAGTACCTGAAGGAGTGCCTGCCCGCCCTCGACAGCGACATTGCCAAGCGCCTGCGCAAGGGTATGGAGAAGAGCGGCGTCAACTTCAAGATGAAGACCGCCGTACAGAACCTCGCCGACATCGACGCCGACGTCATCCTGATGGCTACGGGCCGCAAGCCCCGCACCGAGGGCCTGAACCTCTCTGCCGCCGTCCCCGCCGCTTATCCGTCAGGCGCCATCCCCGTCGTCCCCGATACCTTTGCAGTCAGTGCTCCCGACGGTTCTCCCGTCGGGGCCATCTACGCCATCGGCGACGTCAACGGCCGCCAGATGCTGGCCCACGCCGCCGAGATGCAGGCCGTCCGCGCCGTCAACCATATCCTCGGTCGTACCGACAACATCCGCTTCGACGTGATGCCCGCCGCCATCTTCACCACACCCGAAGCCGCCTGCGTCGGCCCGACGGAAGACCAGCTGAAAGCCGCCACAGCGTCCAACGGTTCCCCCGTTGGATACACCTGCCGCAAGGCCTTCTGGCGTGCCAACGGCAAGGCGCTGGCGATGAACGAGCCGGAAGGTATGCTAAAACTCTTTGTCGGCGAGCCTGACGGACGCCTTTTAGGCTGTCATGCCTACGGTGCCCATGCCGCCGACATCGTTCAGGAGGTGTCAGTACTGATATGTCGCGAAACCACCATAGGGCAGCTTCGCGACATGATACATATTCATCCCACGCTGGGCGAGGTGCTTAGCGCAGCTTGTTCTCAGTGAGCTTTACATTGACGAGCGACAGCCGTGCTGTCGGCTCGTCAATCTGTTTTCCTACCTTATTATATATAATGGCGCAGTCACGGATGTCGATGTCGTGGATGCAGTTCAGCCCTTCGATGCCCGCAGCCTTGATGGCCGTCTTGGCACCGCGGCAGACGACGCGGCTGATGTGGATGTCCTGGAATTCGGGAGCCAGACGGCGCTCTTCGTCGGTGAAGGTCAGCGCCTTTGCGTTGCTGCCGGCATGGCGGTCCACGTAGTCGCATTGGAAGATGATGGCCTCGCTGCTGATGTCGGCCATCATGATGTCACTCACATAGAGCCGTTCGGTCTTGCCGCCGCGTCCCAGTCCGCTTTTGAAGCGCAGACCGACGTCGGTGCCGAGGAAGCGGTTGTGGCGCACCACCATGTCGCGGATGCCGCCGACGGTCTCACTGCCGAGTACGAAACCGCCGTGGGCATGGTAGACGGCGTTGTCCTGGATGAGCACGTCCTGACAGCCCCAGACGTCCCAGCCTTTCTTCTGTGAACCGCTCTTCATGCACAGTCCGTCGTCGCCCACGTCGACCGTCGAGTTGACGATGAGGGCCTGGTGACAGTCGGAGAGGTCGATGCCGTCGCCGTTCTGTACGTTCCACGGACAGCGCACGGTGATGCCGTCGATGATGATGTTACGTGAGTAGCAGGGGTGGACGTGGAAGCGGGGTGAGTTCTGGAACGTCACGCCTTCCAGGAGGATGTTCTCGCACTGTTCGAAGCGCAGCAGGTCGTTACGCATACCCTCCTGACCCTGGGGCGTGTCGGCAATGTCGGGATAGCCGCTTTTCAGTTTCCACGGATACCACAGGTCGTCCTTCCCTGTCACCTGTCCGCCCATCTCGATGTACTGTTTCCATTCCACGTCGCTCATCTTCGACCGCTTGACGGGACGCCACAGCTGTCCGCCGCCGTCGAAGATGCCGCTGCCGGTGATGGCGATGTTTTGGGCTTTCGTCGCACTGATGCAGGGATTCACCCGCTTGGGCTGTGTGCCGGCTTCGAAGTACAGGCGCTTGTCGGGTGCGAAACAGACGACGGCGTTCTTGTCGAGATGCAGCTCAACGCCCGACTTCAGTTCGATAGGACCTGTCAGCCACACGCCCTCGGGCACCGTCAGCCGTCCGCCGCCCCGCTTCGTCAGTTCGGCGATACCTTTCTTGAAGGCGTCGGTACACAGTGTCATACCGTCGCCCACGCCGCCGCAGTCCGTCAGCGAGATGTCGTTCTTCGCTATCACGACGGGAACGACCTGCTTCACCGGTGTCGGCAGGTTCTCGTAGTACTTGGCGTAGTCGCCGGCCTGCATCGTCACGGCCAGCAGGCAGGCCATAGTCAGTAGATAGTTTTTTTTCATAGTTTGTTATGGATTAGTTTGCAAATACGAAATTGTGGAGTTTGCAGAGCGACTGCTCCTTCGTGTCGGATTTGAAAACGAAGAAGATGGCGTGCTTGCCCTGCAACTTGTCGGTGCCCTTCAGGTCGGCACTGAGTTCTGTCGGCGTCTGCGGCATGTCGGCACGCAGGCTGATACTGCCTAGCAGCTGTCCGCCCTGCGACACCCAGGGGCGGTCGGCCATGATGTCGATGGTGCCGTCGATGCCCTCCGGCGTGAGGTTCAGCAGCAGTCTGAGGTCCTCGTCCTCCACCCCGTCGAAGTTGAAGTACTTGTAGCCTACGATGCTGCCGTCGGTATTGTTCACCACGTCGTTGGTGTTGTTGCGCAGGTCGTAGGGCGCATCGAACTTGCTGTCGGTGCCGTAGCCCGAGGCCACGTAGGAACCGTAGAACGTGTTGTTTGGCCACTCGTGGGTGGCAGGCTTCGGACCGGTGTACCAGCAGGCGATGCCGGCAGAGTGGCGCTCGAAGGGGTCGAGGCCGTTGGTGGCAAAGCCTTCCGACGTGTATTCGCCCTCGCTGATTTCTACCTTGCCGCCCTTGCCCGTCTCGACCTTCACCGTGATAGGGGCTACCATAGCCTGGCGGGCATACTCGTTGGTACCCGTCTGGCGGTGATAGAACACGTACCATTGGCTGTTCTCGCCTTGCGAGCGACCAGAGGTCGAGCGGATCTCGCAGATACTGCCGTGGGTATTGCCGTCGGGTGTGGCCGAAGCTATCGTGTTGCCCTGCTCGTCCTTCTCGCGGGCGCGTCCGTCGATGATGGTGCCGCCGTACGTCCAGGGACCGAGTGGCGCGTCGCTGTAGCAGTAGGCGAGGGTGTAGTTGGATGTAGGCAGGCCGAACTCGCCCTCCTCGGTGAAGCGGCTGTAGATGAAGACGTATTTGTCCTTTATCTTGCGGATGCTGGAAGCCTCGAAGAATTTGAAGCGTCCCGGCTGGTTGCGGCCTGAAATCATATCCTCCACCACCTTCGTACCGGGCTTCACCGTGGCCATCGTCGTGGGGTCTAACTCAGCGGCCATCGAGCGTTCAAAGCCCCAGTAGCCGTAGACGCGTCCGTCGTCATCGACGAACACGGCGGGGTCGAACTGCAAGATGCCGTCGGCATTGTTGGCATCGTCCTTGCTCCAGTTGCACACCTCGAAGGGACCGTCGGGGCGGTCGCTCTTGGCAATCAGCCCGTTGCGGCTGCCTGCCTGGTCGTTGGGGAAGAGGTAATAGGTCTTCTTGCCCGTCGAGTCGGTCACTACCGTCACGTCCGGCGCATAGAGCACGTCGGCGGTGCCTGCCGAGTCGAAGGGCTCGCCGTCGCGGTTCTTGTCGACGACGAGAATTGTGCCGTCGTAGCGCCAGCGGTTCAGACTGTCGACCGAGGCCGACCACACCACTTGGTTGCGGCCGCAGTATTCGGTCACGAGGTCATCGTGCGAACCGTAGATGTAAACGCGCAGCTTTCCCGGCTGGTCGGGGTCTTCAAAGACGTATGGTTCACCGTCGGGGATATGTTCCCAGAGCGGCATGAAAGGGTTGCCGACGGTCGTCAGTTCTTGTGTCGTCATTTCCGTGGTTTTGTTTGTACATGAGAGTGCCAGTGCCATACAGCAGGCGCCGACAAGAATTGTTGAAGGCTTCTTCATAATCCGTTGATTGGTTCTTGGCGACAAAATTACAAAAAGTTAGGAGCAGAACAAAAGATTTTTATCTTTTTTATGTTTAGACAGAATAAGTTCACGCTCAAAGAGTATAAAGTTACAAATTATTGATGTAGTGGAAGAGGGTACTGGTACTTGAGTCATATATAAAAAAACAAGATGATTCCTTGGTGATACGCCCGTTTTTTCGTACCTTTGCAAAAAAACACGAGGAGTATGGAGAATCAGACATCTGGCCTTAAGGGGCAGTTCACTAACGAGCAGATTGAGGAACGCGTTCAGCGCGCTGTCGACAATTTTATGCAGGGCTACGGCTGCTGCCAGAGTGTGGTGGCGGCGTTTGCCGACCTCTACGGACTGGACGACACACTGGCCAAGAAGATTGCTGCCGGGTTTGGCGGCGGCGTCGGCAGGATGCGGATGATGTGCGGTGCCGTCTCGGGCATCGTCATGCTCGTGGGCCTGGACTGCGGCCAGACGGAAGGGTCAGACCGCGAGGGGAAATCGGCCTGCTACAAGGTGGTACAGGACCTGCTGGCGAAGTCGCGCGAGGCGAACGGCAGCCTCATCTGTGCCGAAATCCTCGGTCTGAAGGGTTACGAGAAAGCGCAGTCAAGCTATGTAGCCTCAGCCCGCACCGCCGAGTACTACAAGACCCGCCCCTGTGCAGCGAAGGTGGAGAGTGCCGCCCGTATCTTTGCCGAATACCTGAAAGCTAAAGGCTAAACGTCTCGTTTAGCACCCGTTCGACCACCTGCGGGAAATACTCCATTTCCAGCAGATGTTCTTTCTGTGCTATATCATCGGCAGTGTCGTCGGGCGAGAGGGCGCAACGGTACTGGGCGATAATCTCGCCACCGTCGCAGACGGGCGTCACCCAATGGACGGTCATGCCTGTCTCCGTCTCGCCGGCAGCCTTGACAGCCTCGTGTACATGGTGTCCCCACATCCCCTTGCCACCATACTTCGGCAGCAATGCCGGGTGGAGGTTGACAATGCGACGCGGATAGGCGTCAATCAAGAAATCGGGCACCAGCGGCAGGAAGCCTGCCAGTACGATAAACTGGATGCCGTACTGACGCAGCAGCGGCAGCATCACCTCAGCGTCGTTCAGTTCGGCTTTCGTGACGACAGCCGTCTGCACGCCCAGATTCCTGGCACGCACCAGCGCATAGGCGTCAGGTTTGTTACTCACCACAAGGGCACAGTTCACTGAGTTGCTGTCAGCAAAGTACTTAATTAAATTCTCGCAGTTCGAGCCACCGCCTGACACAAAAATGGCTAAGTTTACTTTCTCCATAATCGCCTGCAAAGATAACTCTTTTTCATAAAACCTCCAAACAATTAAATCTTTTTTCTTATCTTTGCGTCATATTAGCAGAGGAGTCACCCAATTGGCTTCTGAGGTATTCGAAAACAACAAAGGAAATTCGCCACCTCTTTAGTAAAAAAAGAAGAAATAAAGGCGCATGGGGAAAAGTCCGTGGATGCTCCGACGACCTGGGAATCTCATGGAGAGGATGTCTACGCGTACGCGCGCGTAGGATAGTGAAAGCGGAAAACATCTTACCCATGTCGCCCATCCCACCCCTAACTTCTTGTGCCTTGCTTGCCGGCAAAGCTGGAGCCAGGAGCGACATGGGCGACATGGGCGAGGTGTTTTTTGGTTAAGCTATCCATAGGGAGAAATGAGAGGTGAGAGGTGAGAGGTGAGAAATGAGAAATGAGAAGGAAGATGTAAAAACGTCACGGCCTTTCGTGAAAATTTCACGGCCTTACAGAAAAACGTCACGGCCTCTCGTGAAAACGTCACGGCCTTACACTTCATACTTCTCACCTCTCACTTCTCACCTCTCACCTCTCACTTCTCACCTCTTCGAGCAGGATTTCAATGAGACGCGGTACGGCGTAGTCGCCGAGAGCGGCCTCGGGAATCCAGAAATAGCCGACGGGTAATGCCGGGCGTTCGTCGGCTTCAAGCAGGTAGAAGTCGGCATAGATAATGCGGTGGGTGAGGACGTGCTTGACGTTCAATTTAAGAGGAGAGAGGAGAGAGGAGAGAGGAGAGGGGAGAGAAGAAAGAGGAGAGAGATTACTGTCCTCCACGCACAACGGCTCATACAGACCCTGCCAGATGTCGCCGGCGGGGCGACGGTGGATGGCGGTGTAGCCGTTACAGCGCACGTAAACATAAATCAGATGGCGTTCCTTCACTTTAAGTGTCCGCCGTTTCACCGGCAGTTCACCGATGCGCCCCTCGCGGAAGGCGGCACAGGTTTCCTGCAACGGACAAGTGTCACAGTCGGGACTTTGCGGCGTACACTGTGTGGCACCGAAGTCCATAATGGCCTGGTTGTAGGCGGAAGCCTCAGCCTCAGGCAGCAGGCTCTGGGCGAGGGCGGCAAACTCGTGCTTGCCTTCCGTCGTGTTGATGGGTGTGGCGATACCGTAGTGGCGGGCGAGGACGCGGTAGACATTGCCGTCGACAACGGCGACGGGCAGGTCGAAGGCAATGGAACCGATGGCGGCGGCGGTGTAGTCACCGACACCTTTGAGCTGGCGGAGGCCTTCTATCGTGGTGGGGAAACCACCACGGGCGAGGACTTGCTTAGCGGCGGCGTGGAGGTTGCGGGCACGGCTGTAGTAGCCTAAGCCCTGCCATTCGCGCAGCACCTCGTCCTCGGTAGCGGCGGCGAGGTCGGCAACGGTGGGCCAGCGGCGCATGAAGCGCAGCCAGTAGTCCCAGCCCTGCTTGACCTGCGTCTGCTGCAGGATGACCTCGGAGAGCCAGATGGCATACGGGTCGCGGGTCTGCCGCCAGGGCAGGTCGCGGCCGTGCTCACGGAACCATTTCAATAACGTTATGGCAAAAATGCTCATTGCTTCTTATTCTTGCATCGGACCAAACGGACTGGCGCGGACTTAATTTTGCATCGGACGGAACGGACTGGAACGGACTTTTGCAGCTTTAATGTTGCAGCGGACGGAACGGACTTTTTTTGTTTTAATTTGGCAGCGGACGGAACGGACTGGAACGGACTGATTATCTCTCAAGAGTCCGTGAGAGTCCGTTTTGTCCGATGCTATTATAGTTTGCCCTGATCCCCCAGGTAGCTGTCCTTGAAACCTAAGAAGTAGAGGACGCCGTCGAGGCCGATGGTGTTGATGCTTTGCTTGGCATTGGCCACGACACGGGGCTTGGCGTGGAAGGCGATGCCCAAGCCGGCCTCCGAAATCATCGGCAGGTCGTTGGCACCGTCGCCCACGGCGATGGTCTGGGCAAGGTTCACCTTCTCCACTTGCGCGATGAGCTTCAGCAGTTCGGCCTTGCGGTGGCCGTCGACCACCTCGCCGACATAGCGGCCCGTCAGTTTGCCGTCGTCGCCTATCTCCAACTCGTTGGCGTAGACGTAGTCGATGCCATAGCGACGCTGCAGGTACTCGCCGAAGTAAGTAAAACCACCGCTGAGGATGGCTATCTTATAGCCGCAGCGCTTGAGGATGGTCATCAGGCGGTCGGCACCCTCGGTGATGGGCAGGTGTTCGGCAATATCCTGCATGACGCTGACGTCGAGCCCCTTCAGCAGGGCGACGCGGCGTGTGAAACTCTCCTTGAAGTCTATCTCTCCGCGCATGGCACTCTCGGTGATAGCCCTCACCTGGTCGCCAACGCCGTTGCGCTCGGCCAGTTCGTCGATACACTCCGTCTGGATGAGCGTAGAGTCCATATCGAAACAGATAAGACGGCGCATACGCCGGAACATATCGTCGCGCTGGAAGGAAAAGTCTACCTCCATCTCCGACGAGAGCTTCATCAGCTGGCGCTGCATCTCCTGACGGTCCTGCGGCTCACCGCGCAGCGAGAACTCGATGCAGGCACGGACGTGCTTGGCCGGGTTCTTGATGCTCTTGCGGCCTGTCATACGGCGGATGGCGTCGATATTAAAGCCCTGGTCGGCAATGATGCGGGTGGCACCCTCTATCTGGCGCGCCTCCAGCTCACGCCCCATGACCATCAGGATGTAGCGGTTCTTGCCCTGATGGCCCACCCAGTCCTCGTACTCGTCGTCGGTGATAGGCGAGAAGCCGATGTTCACACCTAACTCCGTAGCCTTGAACAGCAGCTCTTTCATCACCTGTCCGGAGTGTGCCTCGTCCATACGGATGAGGATGCCCAGCGACAGCGTGGAGTGGATGTCTGCCTGGCCGATGTCCAGGATTTGTGCATCGTAACGGGCCAAGATGGCCATGACGGAGGCCGTCAGTCCCGGACGGTCCTGCCCGGTGATACGGACGAGTATCTGCTCTTCTTTCATTGTTATTGTTTTTTTCGGTTATTCGGTTTTTCGTTTATTCGGTTAATCGGTTAATCGATTCCTCGGTTAATCGGGCTCGCTGTCACTCGCCACACAACGCCACGCAAATCTGGTCCTGGAAGTTGCGACCGTCGCTCATGCGGCTGACGCCCTGGTTGATGATGGAGAAGCACAGCTCGTGGCCGTTGGGTGCCGTACAGAAGCCGGCCAGACTGGAGATGCCCGACACGGAGCCGGTCTTGGCGTGGACGTTGCGCTCGGCCACCGTGTTCTTCATGCGACCCTTCAGCGTACCGTCGACACCGGCCACAGGCAGCACGATGTTCAGTTGGCGGAACAGCTCGGCGTGCTGCCACGCATAGCGCAGCATACTGACCTCGAGCTCTGCCGACACGTAGTTATAGAGCGACAAGCCCGACCCGTCGGCAACACGGTAGTCGCCGGGCTGCAGGCCCACCTTCTGTATCATCTGGCGCACCTGCGAGGCGGCAGACTTTCCCGTCGACTGCTTGTTGCCGCTGGTACGCCCCAAATGGTAGAAGAGCGACTCGGCATAGAGGTTATCGCTCTCTTTCATCATGCGCACTAACACCTCGCCGACACTGTGGCTGCGAGTGGCTATCAGCCGGCGCGACGAGAGCGGGGCACGGTAAGACGTGTCGATGATGACAACACCGTCGCGCTGCAGTTCACGGGACAGCTGTTCCACGAAACAGTCCTTGCTGTCGTAGAGCAGCGGCGTCAGCACGGGATTGTCGTCGTCCCAGCACCAGCCCTCGCCTAAGCGGTCATTGTCCTTGAACGACAGGTCAACGAGGATGCTGCCACAGATGGTGTCGATACCTAAGTGGCGCATCTTGTTGACAAAGGCTATCATATCGCTGCGGTCGAACATCGGGTCCATGCCGCCAACGACGTACAAGTTGCCGCGTAACGTTCCACCGCTGATTGTGCCTGTATTGTAGATGGACGTCGTCAGCTGATAGTCGCTGCCCAGACGGTCGAGGGCAGCAACGGCCGTCACCACCTTCATCGTCGATGCAGGACGCAGGCGCTGGCGGTGACCAAAGGTATAGAGCGTGGAGTCAGCCGTCAGGTCGTAGACCATCAGCCCCAGCTGTGTCGTCTCAAGCAGGGGTGTCGTCAGTATCGTGTCAATACGGGCCTGCAGACTCTGAGGCCAGGGCAGACTGCCTTCTACGGGGATATCTGTCTGCGCCATCAGGGGCAGCGTCAGACAGGCATATAGAAATACAAACAGTTTTTTCTTCATTTCGTTTGCAAAGATAAAAAATAAAACTGACATACGGAAGCGATTTTGGAAGATTAACGCTGTACGCCCTACAAATACATGATAATAGGACGCGAGTATGGCCATAACCACCGTCATCAGCAATTTATCAGCCGAAAGTTTTGTGCTTTCGGCTTTTTTCAATAACTTTGCAGCATCAAAACCTTAGTTTATGGTCTATAAATACGATTTCCTGATTATCGGTGCCGGAGTTGCCGGCATGAGTTACGCCCTGAAGGTGGCCCGTGCAGGCCGCAAGGTATGCATCATCTGTAAGACATCGCTCGACGAGGCAAACACGTCGTTTGCACAGGGCGGCGTCGCCAGTGTGACGAACTTGGAACTGGACAACTTCCAGAAACATATTGACGACACGATGGTGGCCGGCGACTACATCAGCGACCCACAGGCCGTGGAGCAGGTGGTGCGCATGGCACCCGAACAGATTAAGGAGCTTGTACAATGGGGTGTGAACTTCGACCGCAAGGAAGACGGCTCGTTCGACCTGCACCGCGAGGGCGGCCACTCGGAGTTCCGCATCCTGCACCACGCCGACGATACCGGCGCAGAGATTCAACGCGGACTAATGGAGGCCGTGCGCCACAACCCGAACATCATCGTCAAGGAGAACCATTTTGCCGTGGAGATTATCACCCAGCACCACCTCGGCGTGCGCGTCACCCGCCGCTCGCCACATATCCAGTGCTATGGCGCCTACGTGCTGGATCCCGATACTGAAAAGGTAGACACCTACCTGTCGAAGGTGACCGTTATATGTACCGGCGGCTGCGGCGCTGTCTACCTGACGACGTCGAACCCCGTCATTGCCACGGGCGACGGCATCGCCATGGTCTACCGCGCCAAGGGAACGGTGGCCGATATGGAGTTCGTGCAGTTCCACCCCACGGTGCTGCACAACCCGAAGGAGACCCACCCCGCCTACCTCATCACCGAGGCCATGCGCGGCTACGGCGGCATTCTGAAACTGCCTAACGGCGAGACGTTTATGGAGAAATACGACGAACGGCTCAGCTTGGCACCACGCGACATCGTGGCCCGCGCTATAGACAAGGAGATGAAGATTCACGGTCTGGACCATGTCTGCCTGGACGTCACCCACAAAGATGCGGCAGAGACACGCCACCACTTCCCCAACATCTACCAGAAGTGCCTGTCTATCGGCATCGACATCACCACCGACTACATCCCCGTTCGCCCCGCAGCCCACTATATGTGCGGCGGCATCAAGGTAGACCTGAACGGTCAGACCAGCATCGAGCGTCTCTATGCCCTCGGCGAGTGTTCATGTACGGGTCTGCACGGTGGCAACCGCCTGGCGTCGAACTCGCTCATCGAGGCCGTCGTCTATGCCGAGACTGCCGCCCGCGACTCCTTGCAGCACGTCGACCTCTACGACTTCAACGAGCGCGTGCCCGAGTGGAACGATGAGGGCACGATGACCAACGAGGAGAAGGTGCTCATCACGCAGAGTGTACGCGAGGTGAACCAGATTATGGCCAACTATGTTGGTATTGTTCGCAGCGACCTGCGCCTGCACCGTGCCTGGGACCGTCTGGACATGCTCTACGAAGAGACGGAGCGCCTGTTCAAGCGCGTGAAAGCCAGCCGCGACATCTGCGAACTGCGTAACATGATCAACGTCGGCTACCTCATCACCCGCTGGGCACTGGAGCGTAAGGAGTGCCGCGGTCTGCACTTCACCACCGACTACCCGCTGCACGCTTACGACAAATAAGGTTGTCTTAGTTGTCGTTTATCTTATTCTACCTGGTCAGGGAGAACTTCAAAGACAATCCGAAATCGCGCGTTGTCGTCGGGTAACTGCTCGACGACAGCAGCGGCGTGTTCGTCTGACGGTCGTAATAGAAGGTGAGCGTCATCAGTCGGCTCAGCGTATAGTCGGCAGCGAATGAGAACTTCAATGCCGAGTTGCCGCTGCTGGCCGAGGACACGCCAGAGGCGATGTCGCGCGTGATGGCTGCCTGTGAGCGCAACGAGAAGTCGGCACGCATATTCAGGTCGTGGTTGACGCCACCCTTTGACTTACTATTCGACGACGACTGACTGCCCGACGATTTGTCGTCAGCCTTATTGTTCTTGCTGTTGCCCTTACGGCTCTGCGCCTTCTTGATCTTACGACTGCCACCGGCACCGAAGAGGTTCAGTTTGAAGTCGCTGATCTTGTAACCCAGACCGATGACCCAGTCGTTGGAGCGCTGCTCATTCAGCTGGACACTGGTCATCGAGAGGTTCAGCACACGGGTGGTGCGATACTCCAGCTTCACCGTCATGTTATTCTGCAGCGTCACGTCCATGCCGAGCAGCGGCGAGAACGCCTCGTTGATGCTGACGGTAGAGATGTTGTAAATCGACGACGGCGACAGCGACCCGTCGGTATTCTTGACGAAGCCTAAGTCACCCATATATTCGAGCCACGACGAGTAGCTGGAATAGGAACCGATGGCAAAGACCGACTTGTAGCCGTGGTTGATGTTGACACTCTTGAAACGCTCGGCCAGCCAGGGTATCTTCGACAGGCCACTGTAGCGCACCGTCCAGTTAGGCAGCATCCGCCACAGTGAGGGGAAGATGTCGAGCGAACTGCCGGAGCCGCTGGTATAGGCAGCGAGGAAGGCGGGCACGAGGACGTCGGACGAATACTGGTTGACGGCAGACACCGACCGTGGTGCACCGGCATAGAGCGACTGCACACGGGCCTGGTATTCGGGAATCAGTTCACGGAACTTGTCGAACGTTGTCGACGTATAGCCAGAGTTGGCATCGCCCGTCTTCTCGAAGGCCGAACCGATGGAGATGGTTGTCATGTTGAACGAGCCGCTACGGGTAGTGGGCGAACCCTCATACATATACTGTATGCTCTGTGCACGGTTGACCGTACGCGAGGCGTTGAGGTCTATCTTCAGGTCGCGTATGGGTTCGAGGGTAGCACGTATCTGCAGGTCCTCGCTGGCCGACGACGTGTAGGGCGTTGCCACGGAGTCTCTCATTAGGAGCCAGTTGTTCTCACGGGCCTTGTCAAGATAGCCGTCGCCAGCCAGACCGAAGGCGAAGTCAAGGCCTGGTGCCAGCACACTTCCCGAATTGTTCTGGCCGAAGGCATCGCCGGCGTTGGGCAGGAAGCCCGGGAGCGTCATCGTGCGCTGGTTGCGGTAGCTGAGGTTCACCGTGCGCACCATCATCAGCAGGCGGCTGGCATACTGTGCCGGTTCCCACCACCACTGCTTGTCGAGCGACTGCTTGGGCAGCACGCTGAGCTTCAGCTTCAGGGCAGAGTCCTGCTGCGTAGAGTCCTTGGCACGCAGACGGGCTGCAACGTCCTTAGGCAGACTCACCAGGATGCTGTTATCGTCCTTCACCTTCCACTTCACCCGAATCTGCCGGCCGTCCTGTCCGCGGGCAGACACCAGCAGGCGCTTCGACTTCTTACCGTGGCTGACGGTGAGCGTGGTGTCGGCCGTCAACGTGATTTCCTTCTGGAAGGTATTCTTGTTCTTGGGCAGAGCATCCTTTTCCTTGGCGGTGTCCTTAGCGTCCTTGTCGTCCTTCTTCGCCTTGTCGTCACCCTTTGCGGACTTAGCTGTCTTAGCAGACTTGGCGGGCTTGGCAGGAGCCTTCTTGAAGCGCTCGTTCACCTTCTTCAGATAGGGCGAGTGGTTGTAGAGCGTCTCCATGTTCAGCGCACCGTTGATATTCAGGTTGCGGTTATTGGTAATGGTGTTACCCAGCGTCTGGCCGTTCTCCAACTCGGCGCCACGCACCCACGAATAGGTAGCGTTATAAGAGGCGTCGCTGTTCACCCAGTCGAGGATGGGCAGCTTGTTCAGCGGCAACTGGTATGAAGCGGTGAATGTCTGGTTATAGTCTAACGGCGTACCCAAGTGCATGATGCTATGCTTCACGGAGTCCTTCCACACGGAGTAGAAGTCGGGATAGAGGTCCTTGTTGATGGGCGTGTTCTCGCGGTAGGGTTCCTCTATCTGTGCACGGGTAGCCGACTGGAAGTTCATGTGCAGGTTCTTCGTCAGGTCCCAGCGCAACTGGAAGTCGCGGTTCCACAACATCTGACTGTTGAAGTTGACGGGCAGGTTCGGATTCTCCGTATTCTCCAGGTCGCGCTCCTGCAGTTCATAGTAGTTACGCGTGAAGTCGGTATTAAAGGCAATGGTCTGCGGCAGGTAGTTCAGACCGAAAGCCTTGGGGAAGTTCAGCCACTTCGACTTGCCCTTAGCCGCCTTGAACGGCTCCCAGGTCTTGTAGACGGGCGAGTAGGTGTAGTTCAGGGAGCCACACCACTGGTCGTCGTTCTCATAGATGGTAGTCTCGCCAGAGGTATGGCGGTGCTGGTGGCTGTAGCTGACGGAGAAGTTCGCGGGGTCGTAGGGCATGGGGTGACGCTTCGACTTGATACCGATGCGAGCGTTGGAAAGCGAGAAATTGCGCGACACGTTCTTGGTGACGGCAATCGACTCGATGCTGTCGCGCTCGCGGGCACTGGCGACATCGAGGGCATCCTCAAGATTCATGTCGGTATCCAAGGGGTTGTACTTCGGGCGCACCTCGTCCTTGCTGACGGAGTAATAAACAGGTATGGTGACCTTGGCCTTGTCGGGGAAGAACTTGCCCAGCTCGAAGTTCGTCGTGATGGAGTACGACTTCTGCGTGTCGGTGGAACGCTGCATGACGCTCTCCTCCAGTCCGCCGAAGCCGTCGGTGACATAGCGTCCCGTCAGGTTGACGGTGCCGAAGTCGGAGAGCTGGACGTTCAGCGCACCCGAGGCAGCCCAGCCGCCCTCGTTGTTGTACTCCTTCAGGCGCAGCTCGTTGACCCACACCTCGCCGGACTTCTCCTGACTGGCAAGGTTGCGCACACCGATAATCATGGTCTTCACCTCGCCCAACGAGGGATTACCGACGATGCTCACCTTGTTGTTGGGCTTGTCGTCATCGTACTGCGAGAAGATTTGTGAATAGGTGACCTGTCCCTCGGTCTTAGCCTTGTTGCGGGCTTTCTTCAGCTTGGTGAAGACGCTGATGTCGATGTCGAGCATGTTCTCCGACGGCCACACCTTCTGGCGGTCGCCTGCCGAAAGCCACGAGTACTGTCCCTCGGGGGTGAGCTTCAGCGGTATCTCATATTCGTAGTAGTTGCTCTTGTAGTCGCTGCCGAAGCGAATGAAGACGGCCAGCTGGTTGTCCTGCAGCTGCGTGGTGTTAGGCAACAGGTGGTTGGCATGGACGAACATCTGCAGGCGCTTGTACTGACGCAGGTCGAGGTTGGTGTTCTTGTAGACGCCCTTCGACTCACCCTGAGCCAGGTTGCGCACCGTCAGACAGAGGGCCTGCTCGTTGTTCTCGACGAGCTGCGGCTGCGAGGGGTCAGTGGCACGGTTGATGCCCGGCGGCAGGGTATAGGCCACGGGCTGACGGTCGGTATTCTCCTCGATGTTGACGGCACTCATCACCATCGTTCCCGTCTCGGCACCGGCAGCCGTCTGCAAGCTCTGCTTGTACTGGCGCCATTCGCCGCGCACCAGGTCGAGCGAGCCGAAGCGCAGCACGATAGGTTTCTCGAAACCGGTGAGGTACATACGTATGAAACGGATGGAGGTGAAGTCGTTGATAGCGCCGACCTTGTCCTTACATTCAGCCAGCGGGATGCGGAACTGGTACCAGCGGACGGTGGTGGAGTCGCCGTTGCGCAGCTTCACCCAACTGTCGCGGCGGTCGGTGATGTAGCTGTCGGCCAGGGTGCCGTTGTTGTAAGCCTGCAGGACGTCGTCGCTGATATGTACCTTGTACTGGAAGTAGCGCTCATACTCGTTGAGCGTATAGTCCTGGTTGATATCCTCCACGTCGGGGCCCGTCTTGTACGACGTGTCGTACGACTCCGTGCGGTTGTCGGTGTCGGGGGAGTTGCCCTGCGGGTTGTTGATGCGCTTATAGCGGTCGAGGATGCTGGTCTGGGCATCGTCGAAGTCGGAGCCGCGGTAGTAGTGGTAGTCGTCGCCGGCAGGGTCGCTGCGCCAGGCCTGCAGCAGCGAGTCGTTCTGCACCACGGCACCTATCTGGTCGAGCCACTCCTTATAGGCTCCGTAGGTGCGCTCCTCGTCATCGGTAAGACCGTTCAGACCCACATCCTGCAGGGCACGGCTGCCGGTGGTGGTGGCAAAGGCGTAGGTCTGCGTGGCCTGCTCGGGAATCTTGCCCCAATGTGTATAGGAGAAGGCTTGCGAGCCGTCGACGGGCATGCCGCTCTCATAGAACTTCTTGCCGTCGCGCAGAATATCTTCGCTGACCTCGCCAAGATTGATGTACAGGTCGCCGGAATACTGCGACGCTGTGCCGGCCTGCCGCTGATAGATAAAGGGATCCATCAGCCAGAACTCCACATATTCTATATTAGCCTGCTCGAAGTCGGTGGTCTCCAGCTTGCGCATCATGCCGCCCCACTTCTGCGCGGGGTTCGTCAGCGTACCGTCGGCATTGTACTGCGTCGTCAGGTTGTAGGGACCGCGCTCCTGGGGATAGTAGGCCAGGTTCAGCACCGACAGCGTCGAGGTGGCACCGTTGTATGTCGACTGGTCGCGATTGGGGTACAGCTCCTTGACATAGACCTCGCGGACGCGGTGGTCGCTGAGCTGCTGGAGGTCGCTCTTGATATGACCCGGCGTGAGGCTCGACGAACGGCGGGTAAACAGCGGGTCGACGGTGTACCACGCCAGCAGTGCACGGTCGTAGCCCGAGGCGACGCTGGTCTTGTCGTTAGCGTTGGCCATCTTCGTCGGCACACTCGACAGCACCCACGATTTCGGGTCGATAATGGAAATCAGGTTCTTCGTATTCTCGAAGTCGTCGAGATAGGAGGCGTTATCCTGCGTACCACTGGCACGCCCGGCAATGAGCTGGGCAAACTCGCCGGTGAACTGTATCTGCGAAGGCTGCGTGACGTGGAGGAAGGGCACTTTGTTCAGCATGTTAGTAAGCCACTGCGACTCCTTCTTCCAGCTCATGTTCAAGCCCCAGATGGTATTGTTCAGCGGTTCCTCGCCCATCGACACCTTCGACGTCAGGGCTTGTTCCGACAGGTGCATCAGCGTACCGCCGAGGATGAAGTCCTTGGAGAAGTCGTACTCCCAGTTGACACCGTACATCGTCTTGCGCTGCATGCCGTATTCGGTGTTCGACTCCAACGACACGTTGACGTTCGTGCCGGCATCGATGATGCTCTGGTTGAGGATGGTCACCTCGCCGGCAGAGTAGTCTACCGAGTAGTCGCTGCCTTCCTGCAGGGTGACGCCACCGGCCGTCACCACTACCGAACCTTGCGGCACGTTATAGGCACCGAGGGAGATGACGTTGGCACTCGTGCCTTTATACTGTCCCATCAGCATGAACTTGTCCTTCTCAGCCGTCTGCTTGGCAACGGTCTTCGTCGAGTCGTAGAGCTGGTCGAAGACGTACTTGTCGGCAACAGTCGCCAGACCTGCTGCCTTGAGCTTAGCCCGCAGGTAGTCGCCGAAGGGCTCTGCCGAAGGCAGGAAGACGCGGCCGTTCTGCACGGTGTAGCCCTGCACGAAGTCGAACTGTCCGTTGGGATGAGCCTTCATATTATTATCCAGACGGTCACAGCCTAAGAGCTTCAGCAGGGTAGAACTCTTGACGGCCTGTTCGGGCAGGTAGGTCAGGTAGACGCCGGCGGTGTCGCTCTGGTACTTGATGTCGAGACGGAATTTCTCTTTCTCGACGCTGGAGGCCAGGTAGTAGACGTTCTTCATCATCAGGTCCCAGTTGCCCTGTGCCGGACTGTTCGACGTGTTCTTCAGCGACTTGACGAAGAGCGTCTTCCGCGTGTCGGTGACGTCGCTGGCAAACTCGCCCACCTGGAACGTGCGTCCACCATAGGTGTATTCGAAGGCGACAGCCAGCACCTGGTCGGTCTGCAGGCCGGTCTTGAGGGAGATGTAGCCCAAGGCCTCATTCACCGTGTACTCCGACGATGACAGCAGACGGGCCGACGCTAACTTCTCGTAGTCGGTACCGCCGCTGATACGGCGCGTGGCCGCCAGCGACTCCAAGGCCGAACTGATGAGGTCGATATTACGATGGACGGAGTCGATATTGGCAATCAGCGTTGCATATTCATCGTTGGCGTTGTTGTCTGGCACGTTCTGGCCAAGGAGATTCCACGTCGGGTTCGACACCTTACTGTTCTCGCCCAGGTCGGTGAAGGCCACGATGTTACGGGAGTTGCTGGTAGTGGCCGTCTTATTCGTTACCCATACTTCCACGCGGTTAATCTTCACACCAGTGGTCAGGTTGGGCAGGGTAGACATGCCCTTGTCGTAATTCTGACGGAAATAGCGGGCGAGGAAGAAGTGGCGGTTCTCCTCGTAGTCGGCAGCATCAATCTCGAAGGCTGTTGTCTGTGTGCCGCCTTTCGTGGAGACGCTCTTCGTGGTCGACTTCTTCTGCGACAGCACCGTCTGCAGCTTCAGCTTGCCGAACTGCATGTCGGCACGGATGCCGAAGAGACTGCTGGCACCCTTCACCAGCGAGTTGTTAGAGGGGAAGGTGACGTTGCCGGCCTCGACGAGCTTGATAATCTCGTCCTCCTTGCCGTCGTACTTCAACTTCAGGTTCTGTGTGTCGAAGTCGAAGGTGGCGTCGGTGTTGTAGTTGAAGTTGAAGTTCATCTTGTCGCCGACCTTGGCATTGGCACTGAGGTTGATTTTTTCGTCGAAGTCGAAACTCGTGGTCTTACGGTTACGGATAGGCAGCGAGGGGTTGTCGATGTTCTTCAGCGTAGCGCCCATCTTCAGCTCGGCCGTTCCCTGTGTCTTCACACGCACACCGCCAGGGCCGAAAATCTTCTCTGCGGGACCTAAGTCGAAGTGCATATCGGTAAACGAGAACTTCTCCTTGCCCTGCGTCTTCACAGCTTCAGCGTTCTTGTTGCGGAAGAAGGTGTTGCGGCTGCGGCGCTCGCTCCACTTCATATATTCCGCCGGCGTCATGAGGATGGGGGCGTTCAGATAGGAGTCGCCAATCTTCGAGCCGATGAAATACAGATTCAGCGAGTCGTTATACTCCACCTGCTGCTTGATATTGTCAGGCATACGCAGGTCGACAGCCGTCGAGTCGAGGTCGGCGACCAGCAACGGTGCCGTCTTCTGAATCTTCCAGCGGGAGTGTACCAGCGAGTCGGGCACGGTCTCGTCCTCGACCTCTAACTTCGGCTGGGCCTTAATGGAAGACCCTACAGACCCTACAGACCCACCCCCGGCCCCTCCCTGTGAGGGAGGGGAGGGGTTACCCTGCTGCGGTTGGGTGCGCTGCGGTTGAGTGCGCTGTGGCTGATTGTTCTGCTGTTGGCGCCGACGGTTGTCGTCCTGCGGGGGCGTGGCAAACAGCGAAACAGCAATGAACAGGAACAATACAAGATAGAGCACACCTCCCGAAGAAGTGTACTGCCTTATCACCTTATATATATTGTTCCTCTTCATTCTTTTTATCCGTTTTATCTTGTTTTATCCGTTTTATCCGTTTTATCTACTTCAATATCTTTATCCCCTTCAATCTCTCCAACTTCTTCAACCTCTTCACATATTACTCCCCTCCCTCCAGGGAGGGGCGGGGGGGAGGGTCTGCAGGGGGGTGGGTCTCTTACTTTATCTGTTTCAGTGCCAGCTTCACGACCTGTTCCACAGGCAGCTCAGGCTGCTGCTGCAGAATCTGTACAACGACCTTCTGCGTTGGGGCTGGCGAGAAGCCTAACATCGTCAGGGCGGCCACGGCCTCGTCGCGCACGGCATTGTTGACGGGAGCTGCCACACTGCCACCAGCGGGAATCTCGTCGGCAATACCTAAGGCCACAATCTTGTCGCGCAGGTCGACGATGATGCGCTGGGCCGTCATCTTACCGACACCCTTCACACTCTGTATGAGTTTGGCATTGCCCGTAGAGATGGCATTACACAACTCGGCAACACTCATGCCCGACAGCATCATCCGCGCCGTGTTCGTACCCACGCCGCTGACGGTGATGAGCAACTCGAACATCTCGCGTTCCTTTTTATTATAAAAGCCATAGAGCACATGAGCGTCTTCGCGGATAGCCTCGTAGACGTAGAGCTTCACCTCCTTCTTCGTCTGTATCGCAGTAAACGTGTTCAGCGAGATATTCAGGCCATAGCCCACTCCGGCAGCTTCCACCGTGGCGTATGCAGGCGTCAGCTCGGTCAGCTCGCCCTTGATGTATTCTATCATTGTTTCGTTTTTTTGTATTAATACATCTTCTATAACGCCCGCCCTGCCTTTTTTATTGCATTCCCCCGCCTTTTTCTTGGTCGTTTCAATAAGAATACTCCATCCTTGCACCGTCCATCAGTTTTACTGCGTACAAAGAAGGGACGGTTACGCTTGCTCGCAATGTAATAGAGGCATCCCGCATGAAGAAAATAACAAAAATACGGGGTTTGACAAAATTTTCCGTCATTTTGTAACGCTTTTCGCAAAATATGTGTAATTTTGCAGCCGAAATCAGAGATAAACCAACAAAACAATACGAACATGAAGAAAATCAGAGCAGCCGTCGTAGGTTACGGCAACATCGGACAGTATGCCCTCCAGGCTCTGGAGGCCGCCCCCGACTTCGAAGTGGCAGGCATCGTGCGCCGCAATGGTGCCGAGAACAAGCCCGCTGAACTGGCCCAGTATGACGTGGTGAAGGACATCCGCGAACTGAAGGATGTCGACGTGGCTATCCTCGCCACCCCCACCCGCTCCTGTGAGGAGTATGCCAAGCAGATTCTGCCCCTCGGCATCAATACCGTCGACTCGTTCGACATCCACACCTCTATTCTTGACTACCGCAAGGCACTGATGCCTATCAATAAGGAGACGAAGACCGTCAGCGTGATTGCTGCCGGATGGGATCCGGGCAGCGACTCCATCGTCCGCACACTGATGCAGAGCCTCGCCCCGAAAGGACTGTCCTACACCAACTTCGGCCCCGGCATGTCGATGGGCCACTCCGTCTGCGTCCGCTCGAAAGCCGGCGTGAAGAACGCCCTGTCGATGACCATCCCCCTCGGCGAGGGCATCCATCGCCGCATGGTATATGTCGAGCTGGAAGAGGGTGCCAAGCTTGACGAGGTGACGGCAGCCATTAAGGCCGACCCCTACTTCGCCAACGACGAGACCCACGTGTTCCAGGTGGAGTCGGTCGACGACGTCCGCGACATGGGTCACGGCGTGAATCTCGTGCGCAAGGGTGTCAGCGGCAAGACGCAGAACCAGCGCTTAGAGTTCAACATGAGCATCAACAACCCCGCCCTGACGGGTCAGGTGCTGGTCAACGTGGCCCGCGCCTCCATGCGCCTGCAGCCCGGCTGCTACACCATGATTGAGATTCCCGTCGTCGACATGCTGCCAGGCGACCGCGAAGACCTTATCAAGCATCTGGTATAATATACCTATTTTTAACGACAACTTCCAAAAGGGGAAGTTGTCGTTATTTTATTTTGGGTACCTGGTTTAGGCTACTCATTAAACTCAATCTCCATAATAGTGAGTTTGTTGTCCTTCGACGCCTTGGTGCTGACCTTTTGCTTGGCTGCCAACTCCGTCATGTCGCCGAAAGCCTCCTTGACGGTAGCTGGTCCCAGCATCCGCACCGTATAGACGTCGCTCACAACAGGCTTGTCGATGTTCAGGCACACATTACCGAGACACTTGGGGGTATAACCCGTCCAAACGACAGTACCGTCGGCGGTGGTCACTTCCAAAGGATAGCTGTTGCTGCGGAAGTTCAGCAGACGGACGGACAGCTGGCGCACGGCGGCAGGACGTTCCAAGTGAAAGGTGAGCACAGCCTTGTCAAGATGGCCGTCGCTCTCCCATTGCGACTTCTCGTTGTCATCGTACATATTCCCGACCTGCTCTTGGTTGCATAGCGCATCGACACGCTTGATGGCGACACCCCTCAGGGCTTGCCGGAACGACGGGGAAGACGGCGTTTCGCCACGCGACAGTTCGATGGGGAGTTCGCGCTGCCAGGCAGCCTCGATGGCACGGCCGTCGGCACCGACATAGAAGCCGTTCTTCACGGGTGTGGCAGCGGTGGCGACCGAGAGCGTGGCGGTCTTGAAGCCCTTGGCAGCAGCGGTGAGCTTCAAGGTGCCGGCCTCTGTGGTGCTACGTACCATAACCCGGCAGACGCCAGCCTCAACGGGCAGCATCTTCGACAACACGCGGTTGTCGAGCGAGTCGGCTACATCGCCACTCAGTCCACCGAGCCAGTCTCCAGGCCCCGTCAACGAGAAGGTCACCATATCGTTGGCTAACGGACAGCGACGTCCCTTGGCGTCGACGACCTCCACCTCGGCTATGCGGATATCAGCACCGTCGGCGCGGAACGTGGCAGGTGCCTCTATCCAGTGCATCTTCAGGGCGGCAGCTTCGCCGACGGTCTCGACGGCATAGCGGCTGACCTCCTTGCCAGCCTTATAGCTGACAGCCACTAACGTGCCAGTCTGGAACTGCACGTCCTTGAAGGTGAAGAGGAATGTGTCAGAGCGGTCGCCCTTGCCTAACGACCGTCCGTTAAGGAAGAGTTCCACCTCGTCGCCCGTAGAGACGACGTAGACGGGTTTCTTCACACCCTTGTCGTAGTTCCAGTGGCCTATAATATAGGTATGGTCGCGCTCGGTGTCCACCCAGCCGTCCCACATCGCCTGGTGAGCGAAATAGGAGTCCTTGGCAATACGCATGGCATCGACATCGCCACTGGTGCGGTAGTTCTTCTCGCCACGGAAGTGGGTATTGGAGTCGCTGAAGATAATCTTCACACCACCGGCATTGACACGCTGACCCTGTCCGGGGCGTGCCACCCAATATTCGTTCCAGCGGACGACGTTCTCAACGGCCAGTCCGTCCTGATTGTGGTTATAGCTGACGGCACGGGCTCCACGGTACAGCGGTCCGTCGCCCTCGCGGTGGTATGGATAGCTCCACTCGTCCCAGTACTTACGAATACCCTCATCGCGGCAATACTCCATCATCCACATCGGTTTGCCAGCCGACTTGTTGACGTAGAGCATCTCACCGCCGTATTCAGCGACCTTGGAGTCCTGCATATTACGGCAGCCGATAGCCCGTCCGCCAGCGGGGTCGTACAGGTCGCGAATCTGTTTCATCTCGGCCATGTGCTCCTCGCTGATTTGGTTGTTGCCACACTCGTAGAAGAGTATCGAGGGGTTGTTGCGGTTGTAGATGATGGCATCGCGCATCACCTCGGTGCGCTGTTGCCAGCGACGGCCGTCGACGTCCTTCTCGGCATCGCCGGCAGGCATGGCTTGGATGAGTCCGAGCCGGTCGAACGATTCTACGTCCTGCTTCATCGGCGTGACGTGCATCCAGCGGAACAGGTTTCCATTGCAGCCAAGGACGAGGCGGTTTGAGTAGTCGCTCATCCAGGCCGGGATGCTGATGCCCACCGCAGGCCACTCATTGGTGGAGCGCTGGGCAAAGCCCTTGAGATGCAGCACGCGGTCGTTGAGACTGACCATACCGTCCTTGAACGCTGTCTTGCGGAAGCCTGTCGTGGTCACGGTATTGTCGATGGCCTTGCCATCGACGACAAGGCTCGTCGTGACATCATACAGGAAGCCATAGCCCCACGACCAGAAATGCAGGCCGTCGACCTTCTGGGAGGCTCGGCAGACGGCCGTCTTCCCGGGCTCCACCGTCACGTTCTCTCCAGCAAAGGCAGCTATCTGCCTGCCGCCACGCTCGCTGACAACGACCTTGTAAGAGACCATCTGCGGTATCTGAGAGTCGTTCTTCACCTCCGACTCCGCATGGATGACTGCCGAACGGGCCTTCACATCATGGTCGGTGGCGTAGACGTAGACGCCCGTCGTCTGGAGGTTGCTGTAGAGGGGTAGCGTCTGGTACACATCGCTCTGCATGACGTGCAGCCACACGTTCTTGTTGATGCCGCCGTAGTTGCAGAAGAAGTTCTTGTCGTTCCACTGGAAACCGCTGCGTGCATCCTTGTTGGCATGCTCCTTATAGCGCCAGTCGTTGTCGACGAAGACGGCCAGAACGTTCTCGCCGCTTCTATTAATATAAGGTGTCAGGTCGAAGCCGAAGGCCATCACGCCATTCTCACCCCACCCCAGTTCCTGGCCGTTGAGGAAGCAGCGGGCACCGAAGCGCACGCCCTCAAACTCGATGAAGAACTTCTTGGCGGTCTTCAATTCCTTGGGCAGCACAAAATGCTTGCGATACCACGCCACGGTGTCTGTCAACTGGTCGATAGCCTTGGCATAGGCTTCCGTCTGGTTGAACGAGTAAGGCAGCGTCACCGCCTGCCATGCGCCATCGTCATAGCTGACAGCACTGGCCTGCGGATGGTCGCCCACCAGCAGTCTCCAGCCGGCGTTGAAATTAAACC
Source organism: uncultured Prevotellaceae bacterium (assembly GCA_900316475.1). Classification (GTDB taxonomy): domain Bacteria; phylum Bacteroidota; class Bacteroidia; order Bacteroidales; family Bacteroidaceae; genus Prevotella. The sequence continues at coordinate 4,602 of ONDA01000017.1, read as the reverse complement.
GTTCGCCGGCCCACAGATGGGCGGCGAACGAGATTGTTATTAGTAGTAGTAAGTAGTTTCGTTTCATAGTCGTTTTCTTTCACGGTTTCATTTCACAAGATTGCCAAGTATGTCGCGGGTCAGCTCCTTGGTGATAGTGCGGGTGGCGGCACTGGTGGCATTCTTCACCACACGTTCCCTGGCCGACGTACGGCTCTTCGACTTCTTGCCCGAGACCTTCTCGCTGACATAGGTGCCAAGGATGGTGGCGAGGGTCGAGGTGACGGCGGTGAGGACAGCCTTCCAGACCTTCGACATGATGCCAGGCTTCTTAGCCTTAGCCCCCCCTACGGCCCCCGAGGGGGCTTCATTAGTTTTGCTTTCGGAGGGCAAGTCTGTTGTAGCCCCCTCGGGGGCTGAAGGGGGGGCTTCCTTGGTCAGCTGTTCGTAGGCACTCTCACGGTCTACAGGCGTGTCGTACTTGCCGTAGATACGGCTCTGCTTGATGATGTCTAAGCGCTGACCGTCGGTGACGGCACCTATCTGACTCAGCGGGAAAAGAACTTTGGCGCGCTGCACGACGGCAGGGGCGCCTTTCTCGTCAAGGAACGAGACGAGGGCCTCGCCCGTCTCAAGGTTCATGATGGCTTCGTCGGTCTTGAACGCGGGATTGGCACGGAAGGTGTCGGCAGCGGTCTTCACGGCCTTCTGGTCCTTCGGCGTATAGGCACGGAGGGCATGCTGCACGCGGTTGCCGAGCTGTCCGAGAATATTTTCAGGGATGTCCGTCGGACTCTGCGTAATAAAGTAGATGCCGACGCCCTTTGAGCGGATAAGACGGATGACCTGCTCTATCTTGTCGAGCAATGCCTTCGATGTACCGTCGAACAGCATGTGAGCCTCGTCGAAGAAGAAGACGAGCTTCGGCAACGGCAGGTCGCCCACCTCGGGCAGCGTCGAGTAGAGTTCCGAAAGCAGCCACAGCAGGAACGTGGAGTAGAGCTTGGGCTGCATCATCAGCTTGTCGGCAGCCAGCACGCTCATCACGCCCTTGCCCTGCTCGGTCTGCAGCAGGTCGTAGATGTCGAACGAGGGTTCGCCGAAGAACTGGTTGGCTCCTTGAGCCTCCAACTGCAACAGGGCGCGCTGGATGGCTCCGACGGAGGCAGTCGAGACGTTGCCGTATTTCGTGGTGTACTCCTTGGCGTGCTGCGACACGTAGTCGAGCATCGAACGGAGGTCTTTCAAGTCGAGTATCAGCAGGCCGCGCTCGTCGGCCACGCGGAACACGATGTTCAGCACGCCGTCCTGCGTCTCGTTCAGTCCCAACAGACGCGACAGCAGCTGCGGCCCCATCTGCGACACGGTGGCACGCATCGGGTGGCCCTGCTCGCCGAAGACGTCGAAGAAGCGCACGGGGCACGACTGGAACTGAATTGATTGACCATTGACCATTGACCATTGACCATTTCCTTTGTCCTCGGCGTATGGCGTAGCAGAATGGTCAATGGTCAATGTTGAATGGTCAATGGGAAAGAACTCCGGCAGTCGTTTCTCGATGAAGCCGCTCATCTTGCCCGTCTGCGAGATGCCGCTGAGGTCGCCCTTCATATCGGCCATAAAGCAGGGCACGCCGGCCTGACAGAATGTCTCGGCCATGACCTGCAGCGTCACCGTCTTTCCCGTACCTGTGGCTCCGGCAATGAGTCCGTGCCGGTTGGCCATCTTACCTGTTATACAGAGCGCCCCTTCGGCGCAGTGGGCTATATACAGCCCCCGTTCCTTGTCATACATAACCTATCTGTTTTTGACTTGTTCCTTTATTTTGCGGACAACACTTTATACCTCCGCTGAAGCGCCACTAAAACGCTACGTTCTGCCAACGGGTTCAGTCCACGAAACGTCGTGCGACGCTTTAATTCTGCCAAAGGCATTTCCAAAAGCAGTTTTGCGATACATTCATCAGCAAAAGAGTTGGAGACGACATTAACTCCCGTAAAATCAAGGACAACTTTCTCGTCGCCATTAATAAGGGGTAATAGTTTCTGCCGAAGCTTCTGCCCCATATCACGTGTTCCGAAGTCCGTGCCGTACTCAATAAATCTGAATTCTACCATAACGATTCCAATTCTTCCGTTTCTACAAATGCCTCATTAAATTCTTCAGCAGCATCAGCTCGATGATCAACAATTTGGTTAGGGTCAATCTCCTCGCCCGTGCCTATTTCCATATAGATAAGCGTTCCCTGCCAAAAGCCATTCTCAACGACCGAAGTCTTTCCGTCTTTTACAATCAACTTATGAGTTCCAGAATGAAGAATAAACTCTTTACCTATACTATCAATAAGCCGTGAGGTGGTATACAGCCCAAAGCCCATACCCTTACCATCAGTAATTGTATCTTTCAAACACAACTTAAGAGCTTCTGCTTCAGCAATATCCTTGTATTTAGGGTTCTCAGCAAGCGAATTTCTAATACCCATTCCATCATCGGCAATTAAGACACACAAGGCTTTGCACGAATCATCATAATGCGTCATCGCCGTTCCCAGCGGTTTGCCGGAATGAATATGGACGTTATCCATCATCTCATACAGACAGTAGCTTAGTGCCTGAAGCACACTGACTTCGATTTCAAAATGGGAAGTCATGGCCTTAACAACATCTCGATAAACATCATTTAACGTCTGAGCGTCAAACACGTCTATTGAGACATTCTTCGTCACCTTGAAATACGTATCCAAAATGAATGCTACATCCATAACGTTTTTTGTTGCCTCTCGTTATTTTTTGTGCAAAGATAGGAAATATAATCGAAAAGAGCAAGTGTTTTCATCACAAATTTTGAAATTTCGCGCGCGCAAAAATGGTGTGCAAAATAGGCACGTAAAAAATCGCTACCAGTGGATGATAGCGATTCTTTCGTTTGGATGTCAAGGTAACAGGGGAAACTTGTCCCCATGATCTTAAATTTATCCAGAGGTGTAACCCCCACTTTTTCTACTTTGGTCTGCTCAGCATCGAGACCGGCGGGAATGGGCCGACTTCTCTTGTGTGAATACAAGAAAAGCCGTATATTGACGCGGGCAACCCGCGCGTAAAATAAAAGGTGATATTGTCTCTCTTATAGCTTATAGGCGAGCGCCTGAGAGAGAGTAATCAAATTATCGGAATGGCCAAGGAAATCGGTCATTCTTTTCACTGCGTTTGCATTATTTAACCTTCGGTAGTGGGGCATAATTGCTACTCGTTATTTGTGTGGATAGTAGTTTGTGGAGGATTAGTCTTCGTCCAAGTCATTGAGGTCGAAGTAGAGCAGCCGCGTCGGTTCGTCGGCATCCTCGTCGTTGAGTGGCACGAAGCCGTTGCGGAGATAGAAAGGAATGGCGGCAGCGTATGCATCAACCGTGATGAAACGGCAGCCCGTCTTATTGTCGGCGGTGAAGTAGAGTTTGATGAATCTCAGCAACATGCTACCGATGTTCATGCCTTTCATTGATTCGCTCACTCCCAGACGGCCAATCTTTGCTGCGGGATAACTCTTCAGACGCTTGTGGTTGTTGAAGCGGCGGCTGAAGCGGTTGTAGCGCGTCTTGTTGTCGAAGTCGGAAATGGAAATGCGGTCGTTGGAGAGGCTAAAGAATGCAATTACGTTATCGCGGTTGCTTTTCTCGAAGACAGTATATGTGACAGCCAGTTTCTCCTTTCGGTACAACGGTGCATCGGTCAGGATGAAGCCGTTCAAGTCCTCGTCACCACAATTGAATGTGGTGACAAACTCTTGCTCAACCATTCTGTGAATGGTGTATCGTTCTGTAAACTCCCTGTCCTCCATATCACATGAAGTCGCAAACACTTTTCAGAGCCTCGTAAGTTGCTTTCATTTCAGCCCGTTCTTCGGGTGAAATGCGACGTCGCTCCTGCATACGTGCCTCGAAGCGTCGTGCGTCCTCACCGTAGAGGATTGGGGTTTCTTTTATCGGTCTTGCCATAAATAAATACGTATTTAACAATGAATATTCATGTGCAAAGGTACAAAAAATAATTCAAATTACCGCAGGAATTCTCCTAAATTATTGACAAATGAAGAATTTCTTGACCTCTGCATCCCCTCGTCATCCATAACAGTCACGGTTGTCATGATCTCTATTAGTGTAATCTTTGTCGGCTGTCGGCTCAGAATCTTTTAAATCTTAAAATCATTGTTCAATACAGCTTTAAGGCATAATAGCCATATTGTGCAATAATATAATCCGTGAACGTCAGGAGTGGTATTATAGAACGTGAGCGGCTAACCCCAAGAGGTGCCTCTACATCGTTCCTGCAAGTTTTGTCACATATTGCTCTGCTTCAGGGTATATAGCGATAAAAATAATTAAAATTGGTCCAACTCACGCAAAAATATTTGCATGAGTTATGATTATAGACATGGATCATGGGGACAGGTTGTTTGAAGTGAATTCAACGAATTCATTCAAACCTGTCCCCATGATTCTAGTTGCTATTTGCGTGCAGGGGTGAACTCTCGCGCGTAGAGTATTGTCATAAGCCAAAATGAACCCTCACCTCCCTCACCTCCCACACCTGAGCTTAGGTGCGGGAGGTGTGGGAGGTGTGGGTTTCT
>ONDA01000021.1 GCA_900316475.1 uncultured Prevotellaceae bacterium | reverse complement strand
GGCTCCATGTTTCGGATGGCTTTCATCACATCCTTATGCATCTTGCCTGTCACCTGTGCAATCTCCAGCGACGTCATGCGTTCAGCCTCCGTCGCCAGTCGAATTCCATTTTCTTTCATAAGCTTATTGAATTAAATGAATAATGTACGTGTGTGTGTATAACGCATGCCGTCATTATCAACGAGTCCGGCCTTTACTCCCTCGTATTGCCTTACGTGGGTTTGTATACCCCAATGCCTGAAAGTTTTAATGTGACATTAAGGAGCGTTCTTCAAAATCGCCGCTTTCCGCAGTAAACACTGCGGAAATAGCGAAAGTTACAAGTTACAAGTTACATTTTACGCATTCGAAGAAAAAAATAGTAACTTAGAATTTATAATATTATATATTATTATAATAATATATAATATTATAAATTTATATATGTGTTTTGAAGCAATTCGTGTTCACAAAAAAAACACGTAAAATGTAACTTGTAACCTGTAACTTTCCGCTTTCCGCAATAAACACTGGGAAAACAACGAAAATTACAGGTTACAAGTTACATTTTACATTTCGCGGCCATTCACAAAAATTTGACGGCCGTTCGCGAAATTTTCGCGGTGGACGGGAGTACGGGTTTAGACAGGAGTACAGGAGGACTTTTGACAGGAGTACAAGAGGACTTTTTTAGACAGGAGTACAAGAGGACTTTTTTAGACAAGAGTACAGGAGGACTTTTTTAGACAAGAGAACAGGAGGACTTTAGACAGGAGGACGGGAGTACAAGGGAATGGGAGGACGGGAGAATGGGAGGACGGGAGGGTGGGGAGGAAGGATGGAAAAGAGAAACGGAAGTACGAAAAATTGTGAAAGTTTATGTAATTAGGGAAAAATAGACGTCTGTACTTTGGCCGTTTGCTATTTTTGCTATACCTTTGCAGTTTGTAACGAAATATAGCTATATGGGATTTTTTGGCATTTTTGGTAAAAAGAACAAGGAAACGCTTGACAAAGGACTGGAGAAAACTAAGACCAGCGTCTTTGACAAGTTGGCGCGGGCTGTTGCCGGTAAGTCGAAGGTTGACGACGACGTTTTGGACAATCTGGAGGAGGTGCTCATCACGTCGGACGTGGGCGTTGACACGACGCTGAAGATTATTGAGCGTATCGAGAAACGTGTGGCTCGCGACAAGTACGTCAGTACGAGCGAGCTGAACGGTATCCTTCGCGACGAGATAGCATCGTTGCTGGCCGAGAACCATTCCGAGGATAACGACAACTGGGACTTGCCCAGCGACCATAAGCCCTACGTCATCTTGGTGGTGGGCGTCAACGGTGTGGGCAAGACGACGACCATCGGCAAGCTGGCCTGGCAGTTCAAGCAGGCCGGCAAGAAGGTCTACTTAGGCGCTGCCGACACGTTCCGTGCCGCTGCCGTCGAGCAGCTCAGCATCTGGGGCGAGCGCGTCGGTGTGACCGTCATCAAGCAGCAGATGGGCAGCGACCCTGCCTCCGTAGCCTTCGACACGCTCCAGAGTGCAACGGCAAACGGTGCCGACGTCGTGCTTATCGACACGGCAGGCCGTCTTCATAATAAGGTAGGCTTGATGAACGAGCTGAAGAAGATCAAGGACGTGATGAAAAAGGTGCTGCCCGAAGCCCCCGACGAGGTGATGCTCGTTCTCGACGGCTCTACGGGTCAGAACGCGTTCGAGCAGGCCAAGCAGTTTGCGGCCGTGACCCAGATAACGTCGTTGGCCATCACCAAGCTCGACGGCACGGCCAAGGGCGGCGTGGTGATAGGTATCAGCGACCAGCTGAAAGTGCCGGTGAAGTACATCGGCCTTGGCGAAGGCATGGAGGACTTGCAGTTGTTCAACAACCGCGAGTTCGTTGACTCGCTATTCCGGCAGTAAGTAGAAATGAAGACGATAGATTTCATATCGCTCGGTTGCTCGAAGAATCTCGTTGACAGTGAGATGCTCATGGGACTGATGGAGGCCAACGGCTATCGTTGTACGCACGATAGCGATGACCCTCATGGCGAGATTGTTGTTGTCAACACCTGCGGCTTCATTAACGACGCCAAGGAGGAGAGCATCAACACCATTCTGGAATTTGCTCAAGCCAAGACCGAAGGTAGAATCGAGAAACTTTACGTGATGGGCTGTCTGTCAGAGCGTTATCTGGCAGAGTTGGAAGCAGAGATACCAGAGGTCGACGGGTGGTATGGGAAGTTCAACTACAGGAAGTTGTTGGAAGACCTGAAGACCCACCCCCTTACCCCTCCCTGTATGGAGGGGAGTGATTACCTTCAAGACGAAATTGTAGCGGAAAAAGTAACTACGCCTCGCCCTTCAGGGAGAGGTTGGGAGAGGGTCCTGACCACGCCCCGTCACTATGCCTATATTAAAATCAGCGAGGGTTGCGACAGGCATTGTGCCTACTGCGCCATTCCGCTGATTACGGGTCGGCATCAAAGTCGCCCGATGGACGAGATACTCGACGAGGTGCGCCACTTGGCGAAAGGCGGTACCAAGGAGTTTCAGGTGATAGCCCAGGAACTGACGTATTACGGTGTTGACCTTTACGGCGAGCAGAAGATAGCCGAACTTGTCGACAAGATGGCCGACATAGAGGGCGTAGAGTGGATTCGCCTGCACTATGCCTATCCGACGCACTTCCCCTGGCAGCTGCTCGACGTCATCCGCGAGCGTAAGAACGTCTGCAAATACCTGGACATTGCCCTGCAGCACATTTCCGACAATATGTTGAGCCGTATGCGCCGCCATGTGACGAAGGCCGAGACCTACGAGCTGGTGGAGCGTATGCGCCGCGAGGTGCCGGGACTGCATCTGCGAACGACGCTGATGGTGGGTTTCCCCGGCGAGACAGAAGCGGATTTCCAAGAGCTGATAGCGTTCACGAAGTGGGCGCGCTTCGAGCGTATGGGCGCCTTTGCCTATTCTGCCGAGGACGGCACCTATTCTGGCGACCATTACAAGGACGACGTCCCCGAGGACGTGAAGCAGGCCCGACTCGACAAGCTGATGCGCGTTCAGCAGCGCATCAGTGCCGAGATTGAGGCCGGGAAGATTGGTCAGACCCTGCGTACGATCATCGACCGACGGGAGGGCGACTACTTTGTGGGGCGCACGGAATTCTGTTCGCCCGAGGTTGACCCCGAAGTGCTGATACCCGCCGACGAGGAGCTGCAGATAGGGCAGTTCTACGACGTTCGCATCACAGACTCCGAGGAGTTCGACATTTACGGAACCACGAAAATATAGAGAAAGCTGATGAACAACAAGCAATTCATAAGCGTTATGGCACAGCGGCTGGGCTACACGGCTCAGGATACCCAGAAGATGATGTATCAGCTGATAGACACGATGGGCGACGTGTTCCAGGAAGGTAACACGGTGACCGTCCAGAACTTCGGCACTTTTGAAGTGAAGAAGAAGATGGAGCGCATCATGATGAACCCCACGACCGGCCAGCGAATGCTCGTGCCGCCGAAACTCACGCTGAACTTCAAGATCAGTCCCACGTGGAAAGACCAATTAAAGAACGGAGGGACAGAGTGATGGAGCGTATATCGATACAAGAGCTGGCCGCCGTACTGGTGACGAAGAGCGGCCTGAAGAAGAAAGAAGCAGAGCGCTTCGCTACCGTGATGTTCGACGTGGTGAAGGAAGGGCTGTCCTCCGACCGTCAGGTGAAGATCAAGGGCCTTGGTACGTTCAAGGTCATCGACATCGACTCCCGCGAGAGCGTTGATGTGAACACCGGCGAGCGCATGGTGATAGAAGGTCACGACAAGATAACCTTCACCCCCGATGCGACGATGAAGGAATTGGTGAACAAGCCATTCTCGCAGTTTGAGACCGTTGTACTCGCCGATGGCGTTAACTTTACCGGCGATGAAGACGAGGAACTCGAAGTGGACATAGAAAACGACATGGAACCAGAGCCGGAGCCTGTTGGAGCCCCTGTGCTCATTGAAGAGCCGGAAACCGCCGAGGAACCCGCCGAGGAACCCGCCGAGGAAACCGTTGAGGAAACCGCCCCCGAGGAACCCGCCGAGGAACCCGCTCCCGAGCCTGAACCAGAGGCCATTGAGGCTCCCGAACCCGAGCCTGTTCAAGAGGAGGTCAGTCCCTTGCTGGATTTCATTGATTCAGCCGAGGAACAGCATTCGGACGAGATGCCTGACGAGGAAGAACCAGAAGAAGAGGAGGAAGAAGATGATGAAGACGAAAACGAGTATTCATCGCCCTCCGGTAAGCGCTGGATATGGTGGCTGCTGATGTCGCTGATAGCTTTTGGCGCCGGTTTCCTGCTGGGTCGCCATACGGGCAAGAACGCGTCGCCAGACGTCATTGACGCCTGGACGGTAGACAGTATTGATGAAGACACCCTTGCCAAACCCGTGGCTGACACACCGGCAAAAGCGAAGCCCGAAGCCAAGCCCGACACGATAGTGCCTCGTCCCAAACCGGACGACGAGAAAATCAAGGATGCGTACAAACAGTACAACTTCAATGACGCCCGTGTGCGCACCGGCGCTTATCGTATCATCGGTACGGCTCAGGAGGTGAAAGTGAAAAAAGGCGAAACCCTGAACCGCATCTCGGCCCGCCACTTAGGTCCCGGCATGGAGTGCTATGTCGAGGCGTACAACGAGCTGAAGCCCGGCGCCATGCTGAAGGAAGGGCAGACGCTGAAGATTCCGCAGCTGGAGCTGAAAAAGAAAAAGAAAAAACAATCAAATCAATAAAGTAATATGGCAGAATCAATTGATATCCGCGAGTTGAACATCCGGATAGAACAGCAAAGTGCCTTCGTCACCAATCTTGTGACAGGCATGGATCGCGTTATCGTAGGTCAGAAACATTTAGTAGACAGCTTGCTCATTGGACTGCTGAGCGACGGCAACATCCTCTTGGAGGGTGTCCCCGGCTTGGCCAAGACACTGGCCATCAAGACCTTGTCGCAACTCATCGACGCCAAGTACAGCCGCATACAGTTCACCCCAGACCTGTTGCCGGCCGACGTGACGGGCACGATGATTTATTCGCAGAAAGACGAGAAGTTCCAGGTGAAGCAAGGCCCCGTGTTTGCCAACTTCGTCTTGGCCGACGAGATAAACCGTGCGCCCGCCAAGGTTCAGAGCGCACTGCTTGAGGCGATGCAGGAGAAGCAGGTAACCATTGGCAGCGAGACTTTCAACCTGCCCAGCCCCTTCCTGGTGATGGCCACGCAGAACCCTATTGAGCAGGAGGGAACCTACCCGCTGCCCGAGGCTCAGATGGACCGTTTCATGCTGAAGGTGGTCATCGACTATCCGACGCTGGAAGAGGAGAAGCGCATCATCCGCGAGAACATTGGCGAAACGACAGCCGAGGTGCGTCCTGTAACGACGGCCAACGAGATACTGAAAGCGCGCAGTGTGGTGCGCGAGGTGTATATCGACGAGAAGATTGAGCAGTACATTGCCGACATCGTGTTTGCAACGCGTTATCCCGACCGCTACGGCCTGAAGGACTTGAAGAATATGATTGCCTTCGGCGGTTCGCCTCGTGCAAGTATCAACTTGGCGAAGGCCGCCCGTGCCTATGCCTTCATCAAGCGTCGCGGCTATGTAGTGCCCGAGGACGTGCGTGCCGTGGCTCACGACGTGTTGCGTCACCGCATTGGCCTGACGTATGAGGCCGAAGCCTCGAACATCACCAGTGAGGAAATTGTCTCTAAGATTATAAATAAGGTGGAAGTTCCCTGAAAGCCCCCCTTTCGTCCCCCGAGGGGGACACTATAGTTGTGATGAAGATGAATACAAATGAAGCCCCCTCGGGGGCAGTAGGGGGGGGCACCTCCGAGATACTAAAAAAGGTACGCAAGATAGAAATCAAGACGCGCGGTCTGAGCTCGCAAGTCTTTGCCGGACAATACCATTCGGCCTTCAAGGGCCGTGGCATGGCGTTCAGTGAGGTGCGCGAGTACCAGTATGGCGACGACGTGCGCGACATTGACTGGAACGTGACGGCGCGCTTCCATCGGCCCTATGTCAAGGTGTTTGAAGAGGAGCGCGAGCTGACCGTCATGCTGTTGGTCGACGTCAGCGGCTCGCTGGATTTTGGCACCCAGGTGCAGATGAAGCGCGACATGGTGACGGAGATAGCCGCCACCATAGCCTTCTCGGCCATTCAGAATAACGACAAGATAGGCGTCGTGTTCTTCTCCGACAAGATAGAGAAATACATTCCGCCGAAGAAAGGCCGTAAGCACATCCTCTACATCATCCGCGAGATGTTGGACTTTCACCCCGCGTCGTTAAAGACCGACATTCGCCAGGCCGTGGAGTTCCTGTCGAGTGTGCAGAAGCGCCGCACGACGGCCTTCCTGCTGAGCGACTTCTACGTGCGTGGCGACTTTCTGCAGTCGCTCCAGATTTGTAACCGCAAGCACGACGTAGTGGCTATTCAGGTCTATGACCCGCGTGCCCGTGAACTGCCCAACGTAGGGCTGATGAAGGTCGTTGACGCCGAGACGGGTTTCGAGCAGTATGTCGATACCAGCTCGAAGAGCCTGCGTCAGGCTTATAGCCGCTACTGGATGAACCGTCAGCAGGAGTTGCAGGACACCTTCACCCGCAGCAATGTCGACCATGTGAGCATTGCCACCAATGAGGACTATGTCAAGCAACTGTTAGGACTCTTTAAGCAAAGAAGCTAATGATGAAAAGAACGTTTTTGTTCCTGTTACTGGCAGCAGCGGTGCTGACCGCCAAGTCGCAAGTCACCGTCGAGGCCGCCATCGACTCCATTGAGATACTCATCGGAGAGCAGGCTCACGTCACCGTGACGGCCACGATGAAGGAGGGCGCCAAGGCAGAGTTTCCCGTCTTCAAACCCACAGAGCAGATAATCCCCGGCGTCGAGGTGCTGAAGAGTACTGAGCTGGGCGTCAAGGGTAGGGACGACGGTTTCGTCGACCGCCAGGTGGTCTACACACTGACGTCGTTTGACGATACGCTCTACTATCTGCCGCCGTTTGTCGTCAAGGTCGACGGCAAGCCGTACAAAAGCAAGAGCCTGGCGCTGAAAGTCGTTGGGATAGAGGTTGATACCACCCATGTGGAGAAGTTCTTCGGCCCTAAGGACGTGCAGGACAATCCCTTCCTGTGGAGCGATTGGAGTTTGCTGTTCTGGCTGAGTGTCCTGATTGTCCTGCTGTTGGGCGTAGCCTATTATCTGTATGTCAGACTGCGCTCCGGCAAGCCCATCGTCACCCGCATCCGCATTGTCAAGCGGCTGCTGCCCCATCAGAAGGCTATGCGCGAGATAGAACAGATCAAGGCCGACAAGATGCAGAACTCGGAGAACCCCAAGGAGTACTACACCCGACTTACCGACACCTTGCGTAAGTACATTGAAGACCGCTATGGCTTCAACGCCATGGAGATGACCAGCGGCGAGATTATAGAGCGTCTGGAGCGTGCCCTGAGTGACGATGCCCAGACGGCGGACACGATGAAGCAAGAGCTGCGTCAGCTGTTCAATACGGCCGACCTCGTGAAGTTTGCCAAGTACTCGACACTGATCAACGAGAACGATGCCAACCTTGTGAGCGCCATAGACTTCATCAACCAGACAAAGCTTGAGAACGTTCCCACCGAGGAAGCCGTAAAGCCCGAACTGACGGAAGCCGACCAGCGCACGGTGAAGACGCGCCGCATTCTGAAGGCTGTCATCGGAATCATCGTCGTGTCCAGTGCCGTGTTGCTCGGTATTGTATGCTACGGACTCTATCAATTATTGAACTAACGAATAGGAAATGGAATTTGCCAATAAGGAATATCTGTTTTTGCTGCTCCTTCTGATACCCTATCTCGTGTGGTATCTGATGTATAGGAAGAAGAGCGAACCAACCATGCGCATGGCAGACACCTTCGCTTTCCGCTATGCACCGAAGAGCTGGAAGGTGAGGCTGATGCCGCTGCAGATGCTGCTGCGCATGCTGGCCTTCGCCATGATTGTCGTTGTCCTGGCCCGTCCTCAAACGCGGAACTCGTGGAAGAACAAGACCATCGAGGGCATTGACATCATGCTGGCAATGGACGTCTCGACGTCGATGCTGGCTGAAGACCTGAAGCCCAACCGTATGGAAGCTGCCAAGCTGGTGGCTGCCGAATTCATTTCGGGGCGCCCCAACGACAATATCGGTCTGAGCATCTTTGCCGGCGAGGCCTTCACACAGTGCCCGATGACTACCGACCACGCCTCATTGCTGAACCTGCTCCAGAACGTGCGCACTGACATTGCAGCCCGCGGGCTCATAGAAGACGGAACGGCAATCGGCATGGGACTGGCCAACGCCGTCAGCCGACTGAAGGACTCCAAGGCCAAGAGCCGCGTCGTCATTCTGCTTACCGACGGTTCCAACAACCGTGGCGACATCTCGCCAATGACCGCCGCAGAGATTGCCAAGAGCTTGGGCATACGCGTCTACACCGTCGGCGTGGGCAGCAACAAGGTGGCTCCTTACCCGATGCCTGTAGCCGGTGGCGTTCAGTATGTGAACATTCCCGTAGAGATTGACAACGAGACGCTTCGCGGCATTGCCCGTGCTACCGACGGCGACTTCTACCGCGCCACGAACACCAAGGAGTTGAACCAGATTTACAAAGAGATAGACCAGTTAGAGAAGTCGAAACTCAACGTCAAGCAGTACAGCAAGAAGTACGACGTCTACCAGCCCTTTGCCTTAGTGGCCGTGCTGGCGTTGCTGCTGGAGCTGCTGCTGCGTATAACTGTATTCAGGAGGATACCATAATGTTTAGATTTGAAGACCCCATATACCTCTATCTGTTGCTGCTGATACCGCTGTTGGCAGTCATCAGGTTCATAACCAGTCGCCGCCAGAAGAAACGTCTGCGCAAGTTTGGCGACCCTAAACTGTTACGCGAACTCATGCCCGACTTGTCGCGCTGGCGCCCCAGCGTGAAGTTCTGGCTGCTGGAGGGTGCGCTGGCCCTGCTCATCCTGATGCTCGCACGCCCGCAGATGGGCACCCGCATCAGTCACGAGAAGCGCACAGGCATTGAGACCATCATCTGTCTCGACATCAGTAACTCCATGCGTGCTGAGGATGTGACGCCCAGCCGTCTGGATCGTGCAAAGATGATGGTTGAGAACCTTGTCGACCACTTTACCGACGACAAGATAGGCTTGATAGTCTTTGCCGGCGACGCCTTTGTGCAGTTACCCATCACGAGCGACTACGTGTCGGCAAAGATGTTCCTGGCGAACATCGACCCGTCGATGATAGCCACCCAGGGCACTGACGTGGCTCGTGCCGTCGAGATGGCAACCCACAGCTTCACGCAGGAGAAAGGCATCGGCAAGGCCATCATCGTCATTACCGACGGCGAGGATCACGAGGGTGGGGCCGTCGAGGCTGCCGAAGCCGCCAAGAAGGCCGGCATGCGCGTCTACATGCTGGGCATCGGCTCTGCAAAAGGGGCGCCCATCCCCATTCCCGGCACCAGCGACTATATGACCGACAACACCGGGCAGACCGTGATGTCGGCTCTCAACGAGGATATGTGTAAGCAGATTGCTGCTGCCGGTGGCGGTGCCTATATTCATGTCGAGAACAACAGCAATGCGCAGGACCTGTTGGACCAGGAACTCGACAAACTGTCGAAGAAGGAGACACAGTCGACCATCTATAGCGACTACGACGAACAGTTCCAGGCGTTTGCCATCCTGGCATTGCTGCTGCTTGTCATTGAGGTGTGCTTCCTGGAGAGCAAGAACCCTATTGCCAAACGCTTCTCGCTCTTTGGCCGTAAGCCCATAGCAACGGTCCTACTGGCGATGGTGGCTCTCGGCGCAACGGCTCAGACCGACCGCCAGCTGGTGCGCCAGGGTAACAAGCAATTCCGCAGCGGCGACTATGCCGCAGCCGAAGTGAGCTATCGCAAGGCACTCGAGAAGAACGACCGTAACGCCCAGGCTCTCTTTAACTTAGGCAATGCGCTGATGGCACAGAATAAGGACTCTGCCGCCGTTGTGGAGTTTGAAAAGGCAACAAAACAAGAGACCAACGACCTGCGTAAGTCGATGGCCTATCACAATATGGGCGTCGTCTGTCAGCGTCACCAGATGTTTGGCGAGGCCATCGAAGCCTACAAGCAGAGCCTTCGTCTCAATCCCCACGACGATGAGACGCGCTACAATCTCGAACTGTGCAAGCGCCAGCAGAAGCAGCAGAACAAGGACAACAAAGACAATAAAGACAATAAGGACAAGCAAAACAAACAAGACCAGCAGAAGCAGGACCAGCAGAAACAGGACCAGCAGAAGCAGCAAGAGCAGAAGCAGGAACCGAAGATGAGCAAGGAGAATGCTGAACAACTGCTGAATGCCGCCATGCAGCAGGAGAAGCAGACGCAGGAGCGCATGAAGAAAGCACAGCAGCAGCCCCAGCGTCGTCATATTCAGAAGAATTGGTAATGAAAAAGACATTTATAACCATTGTAGGGCTGATGATGACCGTCATAGCGGCCGTGGCCCAGACACTGACCGCTAATGCGCCGTCGCACGTAGCCGTCGGCGAGCAGTTCCGACTGTCGTACACTGTCAACACGCAGGATGTCAGCAACTTCCGCCCTGGTGAATTTCCCGATGCTTTTGATGTGCTCATGGGACCGAGCCGCTCGTCGCAGTCGAGTTTCCAAATCATCAATGGCCATACCAGCCAGTCGTCATCCATTACCTTCACCTATATTCTCGTAGCAGTGAAGAATGGCACCTTCACCTTTCCCGCAGCCCATATTACGGCCGACGGCAACAACATCGCGTCCGGGCCACTGAAGATTACCGTGTCAGGGCAGGCTCAGGGTGGACAGCAAGGCGGCGGGCAACACCAGCCATCGGCACCGGCGCCTCGTGCTGCCGGCACGCCTATCTCGGGGTCGGACCTCTTCATCAAGGTCAGTGCCAACAAGAAGCGCGTTCATGAGCAGGAACCTATCCTGCTGACCTATAAGGTGTTTACGCTGGTTGACTTGACACAGCTGGAGGGAAAGATGCCCGAGCTGAACGGCTTCCATACGCAGGAAGTGCCGCTGCCTCAGCAGAAAAGTTTCAAGATTGAGCAGGTGAACGGACGCCCGTACCGCACGGTGACGTGGTCGCAGTATGTGATGTTCCCACAGATAACAGGAAAGCTGAAGATTCCCAGCATCACCTTCAACGGCATCGTCGTCCAGCAGAACCGCAACGTCGACCCCTTTGAGGCGTTCTTCAACGGAGGCTCGGGCTATGTGGAAGTGAAGAAGCAGATACAGGCTCCCGGCATTGAGATTGAGGTGCTGCCGCTGCCTAACCGGCCTGCCAACTTCTCTGGCGGCGTAGGACAGTTCAACATATCAGCACAATTGGAAAACAGCGAGGTGAAGGCCAACGACGCGGTGAAACTGCGTGTCGTCGTCAGCGGTGTGGGCAACCTAAAGCTCATCAAACAGCCCGTTGTGGAGTTCCCCAAGGATTTCGACCGCTACGACGCTAAGGTTACCGACAAGTCGCGGCTGACCACCAACGGCGTCGAAGGGTCTATGATTTACGACTTTCTGGCCGTTCCCCGCCATCAAGGCAAATACGATATTCCTCCGGTGGAGTTCACCTATTATGACGTCAGCAGCAACAGCTATAAGACCGTCAAGACCGAGAGCTTCACGCTGAACGTTCAGAAAGGAGAAGGCGGCTCGTCGACGATGAGCGACTATACGGGACAGGAAGACTTGAAATTGCTCAATAAAGACATCCGCTATATCAAGTCGGGTGGGGCAGACCAACACGCCATCGACGACTTCTTCTTCTGCAGCACAGGCTATTGGGTGGCCCTCGCAGTACTCGCTTTGGTGTTCGTCTCGCTCTTTGTCATCTTCCGACAGCGTGCCATCGACAATGCCGACATCGTGGGGAAGCGCGCAGGACGTGCCAACAAGGTGGCCACGAAGCGACTGAAGAAAGCTGCCCGGCTGATGAAGGAGAACAAACCCTCAGACTTTTACGACGAGGTGCTTCGCGCTTTGTGGGGCTACGTCGGCGACAAGTTGAACATCGCCGTCGAGCAACTGTCGCGCGAGAATATCAGCCAGCAGTTAGAGTCGCGTCAGGTGTCTGCCGACACCATCCAGCTGTTTATCGGCGCCATCGACGAGTGCGAATTTGCACGTTACGCTCCTGGCGATGCACAAGGAAATATGAATAAAGTATATGATGCCGCTATGAATGCTATCACGCAGATTGCAGGCACAATGAAGAAAGGACGCGGTTCGAAGCCGGCTACCGCACTGCTATTGCTGCTGTTGCTGCCACTAACGGCCTCTGCCGTCACGAAGGCTGAAGCCGACAGTGCCTACGCTCAGGGACACTACCAGCAGGCTGCACGCGACTACGAGACGCTGCTGCAACAAGGTGTCAGCACCGCTATTTACTACAATCTCGGCAATGCCTACTACCGTATGGACGATATGCCGCACGCCGTGCTTAACTACGAGCGAGCACTGCTGCTGTCGCCCGGCGATGCCGACGTGCGGTTCAACCTTCAGATGGCTCGCTCGAAGACTGTCGACAAGATAACGCCAGAATCGGAGATGTTCTTCGTCACATGGTATCACATGCTGGTCAACTTCACCAGCGTCGACGGGTGGGCTCGCATGGCCCTTTGCGCGTTGGCAGTAGCCATCTTCCTGGCGCTGCTCTATCTCTTTGCGTCGCCCGTGTGGATGCGCAAGGCAGGCTTTTTCGGCGCATTGGCCATGCTACTGCTGTTTGTCGTTGCCAATATCTTCGCCTATGCCCAGAAGCAGGGCTTCGTCCGTCGCAGCGGTGCTATTATCATGGCGCCTGCCGTCACGGTGAAGAGCACACCCGCCAAGCAGGGCACCGACCTCTTCATTCTGCACGAAGGCACGCGCGTGGAGATTACCGACGGCACGATGCGCCAGTGGAAACGCATCCGTCTGGCTGACGGTAAGGAGGGATGGATAGAAACCTCGCAAATGGAGATTATATGATGGAAGAGCTCATAGAATTCGACCGTTGGTTGTTGCTTCAGGTGAACGGCAGCACCTCGCTTTATCTCGACGGCGTGGTGCGTACACTCACAACGGCGGCAACGTGGATTCCGCTCTACATCGCCCTGTTCTTTCTGGTGATGAGAAATAACAGCACTATGCGCAGCATCCTGGTCATTGTCGGCTGTGCTGCCTTGTGCTACCTGTTGGCAGGTGCCGTCGACGACGGCATCGTCAAGCCTCTCATAGCGCGATGGCGACCCACTCACGACCCCGTGGTCGGCTGGCAGGTGGATGTCGTCGACGGCTACCGAGGGGGCAAGTACGGCTTTTTCTCTGCCCACGCCTGCAACACCTTCAGCATTGCCGTCTTCTTTAGCCTCCTGGTGCGTAGCCGGCTGCTGACGCTCTCGCTGGTCAGCTGGTCGCTCATCAACTGCTGGACGAGGCTCTACTTGGGGGTCCATTTCCCGGGCGACATCCTGTGTGGCCTCTTGTGGGGCGGCTTTGTGGGAACAATGGTGTTTCTCTTTCACCGGCGGCTCGAGCGAGGGTATAATCACTCGGGGCGATTCGTGTCGACACAGTATACGGAAGCCGGCTATCAGCGATTCGATATCGACGTCGTCGTCATCGTGCTGGTCGCAACGCTCATCTACGCGCTTTTCCGAGCCTGCTTCATGTTGTACTAATATCCATACGCATTAACTCGACATCTTGTTAAAAAAAACAAGAATAGTGCTTTTATTTCATAAAAAATGAGTAATTTTGCACCCTCAAAACAAATAACAAAAGAATAAGACAACTATGAATTATCTTGATAGAAACGAGTTCAACTTCGAACCAAGCCAGAAAGTGCTTGATGCTGTGAAGAATTTTGATCCGAAGGATTTGTGTTTTTATACCCGCATCTACGATCAGGGCAAGAAGAGCGTCATCTCCGTCCGCGTCAGCGAGATTTATGGTGTGCCCGAGGAGCAGGTGCTGCTGGCCTACGGCGGCGAGGAAATCCTGAAGAACGCCATCCACTACTTCCTGATGGAGGGCAACAACAAGAAGATTCTCATCCCCGAGTTCTCATGGTGGTACTACAACCGCGTAGCCTCAGAGTGCGGCGGCACGTTCGAGATGTACCCCCTCTACGAGACCGACGACACCTTTGCCTATAACGTCGACGAGGTGATAGCCTACACCAACCGCATTCACCCCCGTATGCTGCTACTGGCATCGCCCAACAACCCCACGGGCAACTCGCTCACCTCTGAAGAGATAGGCCGCATCATGGAGAATATACCCAGCGACACGATGGTGCTTGTCGACGAGGCCTATGCCAGCTTCATCACGACCGACACCGACTACATTGCCCCGCTGGTAAACAAGTATCAGAACCTTATCATCTCGCGCACGCTGTCTAAGTTCTACGGACTGCCCGGCCTGCGCTGCGGTTTCGGCTTCATCGGCAAGGGGCACGACCAGTTCCTCAGCTACTCCAACAAGTACTTAGGCTTCAACCGCTTCGCCGAGGCCGTCGCCTTGGCCGCCCTCGACAGCGACGAGCACTACCGCCACGTGGCCGAAGAGATGGAGTGGGGACGACAGCTCTACAAGAAGGAACTCGGCGGGCTGCCCGGTTTCAAGGTCTACAAGTCGGTGGCCAACTTCATCCTTATCAAGTACCCCATCGACATCAAGGAGCGCCTGATGGAAGCCCTGAAGATTCAGGACTACAAAATCAAGTTCATGGGCGACCCGGGACTTGAGTCCTGTCTGCGCATCACCCTGGGACGCCGCGAGCAGACACAGGTGGTCTGCGATACTATTAAACGTGTTTTCCAGCAGCAACAGCAATGAACGAGAAATATAGGGCAACATTGAAGTCGGCTGAGACCGAAGATTGGCTCGACCTTCATGTCATTCGTCCACTGTGTTATTACTGCGCTGTGGGATTCGCCAAGTTCGACATCCACCCTAACACCGTTACAATACTCTCGATGTTTGTCGGTGCTGCCAGCGCCATCTTCTTCGGGTGCGGCAGTTTCTATTACGGTGGCACTACGGGACTTGTTTACAACATCTTAGCTGTGGCGCTGCTGATGGTAGCCGACATCTTAGACTGCACCGACGGTCAGCTGGCACGCATGACAGGCAAGAAGAGCCGCATAGGCCGCATACTCGACGGCGTGGCGGGCTTCACGTGGTTTTTCCCCATCTACGTTGCCCTTGTCTGGCGATTCTATCTTCATCACGACCTTGAGTTCCAGTGGCTCGGCATTGACGACACACCGCAGAACGCCCTCATCGCCACAGCCGTCGTTCTTGTCTTAGGCATTATCTCCGGTATAGCAGGAATAGCCGGACAGCAGCGACTGGCCGACTACTACATTCAGGTACACCTCTTCTTCCTGAAGGGCGAGAAGGGGGCCGAACTCGACAACTCCGAGCGCCAGCAGCAGCTATACGACCAGATGCCCAAGGACGCACCATTCTACGAGCGTCTCTTCCAGCGCTCCTACGTCGACTACACCCGTAAGCAGGAGAAGGTGACGCCACAGTTTCAGCGACTTATGGCACGCTTACGCCAGAAGTACGGCAGCAGTGACGCCATTCCCGCCGACGTCCGCGAGGACTTCCGCCGACGCTCCCTGCCCGTCATCTTCTGGAACGGACTCCTCACCTTCAACTTCCGCGAGTTCTGGCTCTTCCTCTTCTGCCTGCTCGACGTACCCGTCTGTCTCTTCCTCTTCGAAATCATCGTCATGGGACTGCTCTACAAGTACGTCAACCACCGCCACGAGTCATTCTGCCGCCAGATGGCCGAACAATTATGAAGTGGACTAAGCAGCGACTCAACAACCTCTTCTTCGTCGTCGGCGTCCTCGCCTGCGTCGTCATGCTCTTTACATTCGACGTCAGCTTCGTCGAATTGTGGCAGCATCTCTGTCACGCCGGTTACTGGCTGCTGCCCATCATCGGCGTATGGATTGTCATCTACGCCATCAATGCATGGTCGTGGTACACCATCATCCGCAGCAAGACAAGAGGCACCGACGAGCACGTCACCTTATGGCGGGTATACCGCCTTACCATCACCGGCTACGCCCTGAACTACGCCACACCCGTAGGAGGACTCGGCGGCGAACCATATCGCATCCTGGAACTGTCGAAGAACGTTGGCAACCAGCACGCCACGTCGAGCGTTATCCTCTACGCTATGATGCACTTCTTCGCACACTTCTGGTTCTGGTTCTCAAGCATCTTCATCTACCTCGCTCTCGCTGCCGTAGGCGACCTGCCCATCAACACCGCCATTGCCACAGTCCTCGGCATCATCATCGTCTTCTGCCTCATAGCGTTCTACATCTTCTCGCGAGGCTATCGCAATGGACTCGTCGTGAAGGCCATACGCTGGATAGGCCACATACCGGGGCTTAAGAACTGGAGCCAGCGCTTCTACGAGAGTCACGCCGAAGCGCTGCACAACATCGACCAGCAGATTGCTGCCCTTCACGCCGACGACAAGCGAGCCTTCTATTACAGTCTGCTGTTAGAATACCTCTCGCGCATCGTACAGAGTTCAGAAGTGTTCTTCATGCTGCTGCTCTTCGGCATCGACTGTGGAGGCGGCTTCTCAGGCCTCACCATCACCTATCTACACGCCATCCTCATCGTCTCGTTTACCACGCTCTTTGCCAACCTCATCGGCTTCCTGCCCATGCAGCTCGGCGTTCAGGAGGGCGGCTTTGTCATTTCCATTGCAGCCCTCGGACTCTCGGCAGCCCTCGGTATCTTCGTCAGCATCATCTGCCGCGTCCGCGAAATCATCTGGATAGTCATCGGTATGGCCCTTATGCGACTCAGGGACTGATACGCCCTTGTGCAGAACGGCCTGAAAGTACCAAGCGTTGTAAGCATCCGTTGAAACACATATTATAACAGTTGTAGTTTCGCAGAACCTTTGCTGTGCAAAAAGTCTACGAAACTACAACTGCTATTGTATCATGAAAAACAGCAGAGCTGTCAGCTGCTTATCCGTTCATCGCCATGAGGAACTCCTCATTGTTACGGCTCTGAATGAGCCTGTCACGTATAGTGTTCATAGCCTCTATGGGGTTCATTTCGGCAATGAACTTGCGTACAATCCACATACGGTTGAGCGTCGTCGGGTCTTGCAGCAGGTCGTCGCGGCGCGTCGACGACTGTACGAGGTCAATAGCCGGGAAGATTCGCTTGTTGGAGAGCGAACGGTTGAGCTGTATTTCGGAGTTGCCCGTACCCTTGAACTCCTCGAAGATTACCTCGTCCATCTTGGAGCCCGTGTCGACAAGTGCTGTTGCAATGATGGTGAGTGAACCGCCGCCCTCGATATTACGTGCTGCGCCGAAGAAACGCTTAGGTTTCTGCAAGGCATTGGCATCGACACCACCCGTAAGAACCTTGCCAGAGGCTGGTGCCACAGTGTTGTAGGCACGTGCCAAGCGGGTGATGGAGTCGAGGAAGATGACGACGTCGTGTCCGCATTCCACCATGCGTTTAGCCTTCTCGAGTACGATGCCGGCAATCTTCACATGGCGGTCGGCAGGCTCGTCGAATGTCGATGCAATGACTTCGGCGTCGACGGTGCGTGCCATATCCGTCACCTCCTCCGGGCGCTCGTCGATGAGCAGCATCATGATGTAAGCCTCTGGGTGGTTGGCAGCGATGGCGTTGGCAATATCCTTCATCAGAATGGTCTTACCCGTCTTAGGCTGTGCGACGATGAGGGCGCGTTGTCCCTTGCCGATGGGCGAGAAGAGGTCGACGACGCGCACCGAGGGGTTGGTTGTGGCTTTGTCGCCGCAGAGTGTGAACTTCTCCTCGGGGAAGAGGGGCGTCAGATGCTCAAAGCTGATGCGGTCACGCACCTCGTTAGGATTGCGGCCGTTGATGCTGTTGATGTTTGACAAGGCAAAATACTTCTCATTGTCATGGGGAGGCCGGACGGTACATTCGATGACGTCGCCCGTCTTCAGGCTCCATCTCTTAATCTGCTGTGGTGCCACATAAATGTCATCGGGCGACGACAGGTAGTTGTAGTCTGAAGACCGGAGGAATCCGTAGCCACCATCCTGCAGCACTTCGAGCACGCCATTGCCTGTGATGATATCATTGAAGTCGAAAACAGTGGGGCTGTTGTTTGACTGACGCTGATTGACCGGGACAATTTCCTGCATGGGGTGTGACACGGGACGGTCGAAGATGTCGAGGGTCGGTATGGCAGCCTGGTCCTCGATGGGCAGGTCCTCGACGATGATGAAATCTGTGCCGTCGTTAGGATCGTCTTCCCAAACGCTTTCAACATCGTCAGAGACGGGCTCCTGCTGTTTCTGAGTCATCTTCTCCTGAAGTTGGGCAAACATTTCCGGCGTCGCGTCGTTGTTGTTTTCTGCTGCCTCTTCATTGCTGGCCTCGGGTATGTCGGTAGCGGCTTCGGCGACAGCCTGTTTTTCTTGCTCTTGCTTTAAGGCCTCTTCGCGGGCTTTGGCTTCTGCCTCAGCGGCAATAGCAGCCAGCTCAGCCTTCGATTTACGGCCACGCTTCTTGGGGGCAGGCTTGGGGGCTTCTTCAACGGCCTTATTGACAGGTTCGGGACTGGCTTCAAGATTATCGTTGAAGAGCGATGGAGCCTCGACGCCCTTGATGCCTCTGCTCTTGACGTCGAAGTTTTCGCCCTCCTGCCCGCTGACGGTATAGACGCGGTCGGTGTCTTTCTTGACGATGCGCGTACGCTTGCGCTTGCTACCGGCATCGCTCGTAGCGCTCTGCTCGGCAGCTTTATCAAGGATGGCGTAGATAGTGTCCTCACGGGCGTCAGCATCACTGACATTGATGCCTAATTCTTCTGCGATACCCTTCAGCTGGGGTATCTCCATCTGTTCTAATTGTTCTTTGGTATACATATACAATAATAGTCTGTAATTGTCTTACGGGATAAAATAACGGTGGAAACGTTTCGCGGCTGGAAACGCTGATTTAGAAAAATCGACTGCAAAGGTAATGATTATTTTCGAATCTGCCAAACTATTTCGAATCTTTTTTGTACCTTTGCACCGAAAAATTGAAACTTTATGGAAATAAAGACCGCAGAATTCACCATCAGTGCCCCGATGGTCAGCATGTGTCCTCAGGATATGAAACCGGAGTACGCCTTCATCGGGCGTTCCAATGTGGGCAAGTCGAGTCTTATCAATATGCTGACGAATCATAAGAAGCTTGCCAAGACGTCGTCAACGCCAGGCAAGACGCTTCTTATAAACCACTTCATCATCAACAGGGAATGGTATCTGGTGGACCTGCCCGGCTATGGTTTCGCTAAGCGCTCGAAGAAGGAGATAGCCCGCTTGGACCAGATGATACGCGGCTACATCCTGCAGCGCGAACAGCTGGTCAATGTCTTCGTTCTGGTAGACGTCAGACTAGAGCCGCAGGCTATTGACTTGGAGTTCATCAACTGGCTTGGTGAGTCGTCTGTACCCTTTGCCATTGTCTTTACTAAAGCCGACAAACTGACGCAGAACAAGGCTGCTCAAAACGTGGAGGCCTACAAGAGGAAGCTTTCGGAGGTGTGGGAGGAACTGCCACCAATATTCTTGACGTCTTCAGAATCGCGCAAGGGTAGGGATGAGCTGTTGCAATATATAGAGAACATTAATCATTCGCTGAACGAAAATGGCTAAAGACACCCCTTACTTAGACGTACAGCATCTGACGAAGTCGTTTGGTTCACTCATACTGTTTGAGGATATCAACTTCTCGGTGGCTGAAGGTCAGCATGTAGGTCTGATAGCCAAGAACGGTACTGGCAAGTCGACTCTCCTCTCGATACTGACGGGGCGTGAGGGCTACGACAGCGGCGACATCATCTACCGCCGCGACATTCGCGTGGGAATGTTGGAACAGTCGCCGAAGTTTAACCCGCAGGAGTCGGTACTTGACGCCTGTTTCAATCATCAAGGAGCGCCGGAGAAAGTATTGAAGGCGAAACAGATACTCACAAAGCTGAAGATACACGACCTGGAGCAGCCTATGGGGCAGCTCTCGGGCGGTCAGCAGAAGCGCGTAGCTCTGGCCAACGTGCTGATAACCGAGCCCGACTTCTTGATACTGGACGAGCCGACGAACCATCTTGATCTTGAAATGATAGAGTGGCTGGAGGGGTTCCTTTCACGCGGAAACAAGACGCTGCTCATGGTGACTCACGACCGTTTCTTCCTTGATCGCGTCTGCTCGGTGATTCTGGAACTTGACGACCGCACCATCTATACCTATCGCGGCAACTACTCCTATTATCTGGAGAAGCGCCAGGAGCGTATCGACAACCGACGTGCGGAGATAGCCCGTGCCAATAATCTGTACCGTACAGAACTGGAATGGATGCGACGTATGCCACAAGCCCGTGGCCACAAGGCTAAATACCGCGAAGCCGCTTTCTACGAATTGGAGCGAGTGGCACGTCAGCGTATTGAGGAGCGTCAGGTGCGGCTAAAGTCGAAAAACGTCTATATTGGCTCCAAAATCTTTGAGTGCCAATACGTGTCAAAGCAGTTCGACGACAAAGTCATACTCAAGGACTTCTATTACAACTTTTCGCGATTCGAGAAAATGGGGATTGTCGGTAATAACGGTACCGGCAAGTCGACATTCATCAAGATGTTACTCGGAATTGTTCCGCCAGACAGCGGACGCTTTGATATTGGCGACACCGTTTCCTTCGGGTATTTTTCGCAGGAAGGGTTGCAGTTCAATGAGCAACAGAAGGTTATTGATATCGTACGCGATATAGCAGAATATGTCGATTTGGGTGGCGGACGACATCTCACGGCATCACAGCTGCTACAGTATTTCCTCTTCACCCCCGAGCAGCAATACAACTACGTTTACAAACTCTCCGGCGGTGAGCGGCGCAAGCTATACCTCTGCACGGTGCTGATGCACAACCCCAACTTTCTGGTCCTCGATGAACCCACTAACGACCTTGACATCATTACGCTACAAATACTCGAGGAATACCTTCAAGACTTTCCGGGCTGCGTAATCATCGTCAGTCACGACCGTTACTTTATGGACAAGACGGTAGACCATCTGCTCGTATTCCAAGGTGACGGCGTGGTGAAGGATTTTCCAGGCAACTATACGCAATATAGAGAATGGAGCGCCCTGCAACCCAAGGAAAGTTCCTCTACCAAGGTTGGCAACGACACCGCCGATACGAAGAAGAGCTACCGCAACGATACGCGACGCCGCATGACGTTTAAGGAGAAAATGGAGTTTGAACAGCTGACAAAGGCGATTGAGGCGCTCGAAGCGGAACAACATCAGATAGAGGACGCCCTGTGCAGCGGAACACTGTCGATAGACGAACTGACGGAAAAGTCGAAACGGCTGCCACAACTCAAGGACGAGCTGGACGAGAAATCGATGCGCTGGTTAGAACTGTCGGAGATTGGTGCCTAATAACGATGATACAGGAATGATACAGAACGAACAATACCCCTCACGACTGCTGGAGAATGCCGTATCGCAATTCTCACGACTGCCTGGCATAGGACGTAAGACAGCATTGCGCCTGGTGCTCCACCTGCTCAGACAGGACGCTGAAGACGTTGAGCAACTGGCTTCGGCACTGACCACCATGAAGCGCAACGTGCGCCATTGTAGGGTTTGCCACAATATCAGCGACCAGGATGTCTGCAGCGTCTGCAGCGACCCACGACGCGACAAGCGTACGGTATGCGTGGTTGAAAACATTCAGGACGTGATGGCTATCGAAAACACCCGGCAGTACAACGGCCTCTACCACGTACTCGGCGGCGTCATATCGCCAATGGACGGCATCAGTCCCTCAGACCTTGAAATCAACTCGCTCGTCGAGCGGGTAGGGCAGGGCGGCATCGACGAGGTCATCCTGGCACTGAGTCCCACAATGGAAGGCGACACCACCAATTTCTACATCTTCCGCAAGCTGGCGCCTTACGGACAACTGAAGATTACCGTCATCGCAAGAGGCGTTTCCGTAGGCGACGAACTAGAATATGCCGACGAGGTGACCTTAGGACGCTCCATTACGAACAGAACACTCTTTGAAGGAAAATAATTATTGAACATGAACCAAGAAACACAACAATTCCTGCTCACTACCGTGATGGAACTACTGACGCTGGCCTGTGCCTACTTAGGACTGAGGCTCTACAAGCGCAACAAGTGGCTGCGGCTGGCCATTATCGTCGTACCTCTACTTGTCAATACCTTATTGTATTATATATACCGCACGACGGTGTTCTTCTATCTGGCCGTCATGCTCGTACTTTGTATACCTTTCGTATGGCCAAGAAACTCTCAATAATTATCGTCAGCTACAACGTGCGCCGCTATCTGGACCAGTGTCTGGAGAGTGTGTTAAAGGCTGTCGAGGGCATCAACGGCACTGAGGTGTTTGTGGTTGACAATGCCTCACAGGATGACACCTTGGCGGTGCTGCCGCCAAAATACCCATCGGTAAGCTTCGTAGCCAACGACGAAAACATCGGCTTTGCTCGGGCTAACAATCTGGCTATAAGGCAGTCTGATGGTGAATACGTACTGCTGCTGAATCCCGACACGAAGCTTGAGGACGACACCCTCAGGCGGGCAGTAAGCTTTATGGACGAACATCCTGAGGCTGGAGCTGCGGGCGTGAGGATGCACAACGAAGACGGCTCGGTAGCACCAGAGTCACGCCGGGCTATACCAACACCCTGGGTGTCGGCAATGAAGATGCTGGGCTTTACCAAGCTCTACTACATGAGTCATCTGCCGTGGGACGAAGCCTGCCGCATTGAGGTGGTGAGTGGTGCTTTCTGCTTGCTGCGCCGGAAGGCACTCGACGAGGTGGGACTTCTCGACGAGGACTTCTTTATGTATGGTGAGGACATCGACCTGAGCTATCGAATCCTGAAAGGCGGCTGGCAGAACTGGTACGTGCCACTTGACATTATACACTACAAAGGACGCTCAACAGTAAAGTCCGACTATCGCTACGTACATGTCTTCTATCAGGCTATGCTTATCTTCTTCCGGAAACATTACAGCCACCTGAGCATCATCTACACGCTGCCAGTAAAGATAGCCATCTATTTCCGCGCTTTGATAGCTGTTATCGACATCCTACGGCAAAAACTGCACCTATGACGACACAACAACTGAGATTGCGGGCTATGGAGCCCGAAGACCTTGAGCTGCTCTATAAGATAGAGAACGACCGCTGTCTGTGGAACGTCGGCAGCACCAACGTTCCTTATTCGCGCTACGTGCTTCACGACTATATCGCCACATCGTCGGGCGACATCTATACCGACCGACAGGTTAGGCTTATCGCAGAGAATGGGGTGGGGGAAACGGTAGGTGTGGCCGACCTTGTAGACTTCGATGCCAAAAACCTGCGTGCCGAAGTGGGCATTGTCGTTATGGACAATCAGCGTCAGAAAGGCTACGCCACTGCTGCCTTGAGACAGATAGCCGACTATGCCTCCAGCGTACTGCATTTGCACCAGCTATATGCTATTGTTGACGACCAGAACCTTGCGGCACAAAAACTCTTTGAGAAATGCGATTTCCACCAGATAGCACGCCTCCAGGACTGGCTCTATGACGGCCATCATTATCATGACGCATTCATGATGCAAAAGATTTTATAAAAAAAAACATCCAAAAGTTTTGCGGATTCAAATTTTATTACTACCTTTGCACCCGCAAACAACGAAAGAAGACCACTGGTGCGTTAGTTCAGTAGGTTAGAATGCCAGCCTGTCACGCTGGAGGTCACGAGTTCGAGCCTCGTACGCACCGCTTCTTCTTAGAGTTGATAAAAGCACTATTGGTGCGTTAGTTCAGTAGGTTAGAATGCCAGCCTGTCACGCTGGAGGTCACGAGTTCGAGCCTCGTACGCACCGCGTAAAGTCCCTCAGATTACCATTAAAACGGATTCTGTAGGGACTTTATTTAAATATAAACCTTATAACAATAATGATAATATGAAACTGTCCAGTCTATTTATCATAACTCTTATCTCTGTCCAATCTGCCTTTGGACAAGATCGTACCACCAAACTCACTGTTTACCCGGAATTCAAGCCATCGGTCATTGAACTGGCCGACGGGCGTATTCTCAAGGAGAAGTTTACCAACATCTTCCTGAAGAACTCGTCGCTGCTCTATATGAGCGGAACAGTTACCAAGGAAGCTTATATGGCTAACATCAAAAGCGTGAAGTTTGACGACCGCCTGTACGTTAAAGTCGACACGCTTTTGGCTTACGAGGTTGACAGCGTTGGCAACGATGCGCTGTATTGTGCCACAGTTATTGACCAGGAGGCTTATCGCCAGAACTTGAGAAACAACCAAGTAATGACCAACATCAGCCTTAGCGACCAGGTAAGCACTACGAGTGTTGACTTAAGCAATGAGGACGATTATCTTTTCCCGCTCATCAATATCTACTACTACCGGCTGAACGGAAAGTTCGTGCGCTGTCACGACCGTTCGCTGAGCAACGTTCTTAACAAGGAGAAGAAACGAATGCTGCGTACCTTTGTCCACATGGACGACTTTAGCTGGAGCGACCAGAAGTCGTTGATAGAACTTCTCAAAAGATTGCAGTAAAAAGCCGTTTTATGAATTAATTACACAATCGGTATTATGATAAATAGGTAATACCGCAATCTTTGTGTATTGCCTGTATCAGCCGTTTCATCATGTTATCGTAATTTGAGTCCATCGCCCACGGTAATCTCATCGTTGGGCTTCATGTGGTTCAGCTTGTAGAGCGACTTCAACCGTATGCCGTATTTCTGGGCAATGGAATACATCGATTCGCCATTCTTGACATAGTGCAGATGGCCTTTGTAGTCCTTGGGTGCACGTTTCTGCTTCTTCTTGAGCCAGATGATTTCGCCTTCCTGCAACTGGTCGTCGCGGTCGCGCTCATTATAGCGGGCTATCCTCTTGTATGAGATGCCAATCTCCTCACCAATAGACTTGAAGGTGTCGCCACGACGGGCATA
Source organism: uncultured Prevotellaceae bacterium (assembly GCA_900316475.1). Taxonomy (GTDB): domain Bacteria; phylum Bacteroidota; class Bacteroidia; order Bacteroidales; family Bacteroidaceae; genus Prevotella. The sequence goes on along the minus strand of ONDA01000021.1, from coordinate 51,863 downwards.
GAGGAAATAGTTCTTGTTGTAAATCTTAATGGGATGCAGCTGTTGGCCGTTGCTGCCTTGGCTGCGCTGATGGTCGGCCATAAATCGGTCGTAGCCCTTGGCCTTGTCATACTCATAGAGCCTGTAGAGCTGTATCAGCTCAATGAGCTTGGCGGCATACTGCGGATTGGTAGCATAGCCAGCGGCCTTCAGACCACGTGCCCATCCTTTATAGTCGGTAATGTCTAACGAGAAGAGGCTGCGGTAGCGCTGACTTGAAGCCAGAAACCGCGAATGATCCTCGAAGGAGTCGAAAGCCGAGCTGTAAGCGCGGAAGCACTCGTTGCGGGCGTCATCGTCCTTATAGACTTTGCGCCCGGTCCAATCGTGACACTTGATGCCGAAATGGTTATTGGAGTTGATCGTCAGCCAACTCTGCCCTGCCCCACTCTCAAAAATGCCTTGGGCCAGGGTGATGGAAGCTGGAATCTTCCAGCGTTTCATCTGCTCGATGGCAACGTCCTTATACTGGTCGATATACTGCTGGTAGCGCGAGTTCCACTTCATCTGGGCTGATGAGGTGAGCGACAAAAGCAGAAATAGCGAAAACAATCCTTTACGCATAAAAATAACGACTTATTCAAATGATAACTTGGCCAGCCGCTGGCGGAGCTGGTCGGCCTCTGACTTGCGGATAGCCAACTTGATTTCGCAGGTGTTGTCGTAGGTCTGGCTGACAATGCGCGGCGACATCTCCTTGACAACACGCATCACATCGTTCATCATCGGGTAGGCAAACTGGTAACTAATGACTTCCTCCACCTGTCGCGTATCTATCGCGCAATGGGCAATGGCGTCGGCAGCAGCCTCACGGTAAGCCACGATAAGACCGCTGGTGCCGAGGTTGACACCGCCGTAATAGCGGACGACGACAATGAGGATGTTCGTCAGTTCAGCAGCATTAATCTGTCCGAGAATGGGTTTGCCGGCCGTCGACGAAGGCTCGCCGTCGTCGTTGGCGCGAAAGTGCTTCCGCTCAGGGCCTAACATATAAGCATAGCACACATGGCGGGCATCATAATATTTCTTACGATAACCGTCCAACAGTGTCTTCACCTCGTCGACAGCTTCAACGTGGTGGGCAAAGGCGAGGAATTTACTACGCTTCTCGGTGTAGTATCCCTCGCCTGTTCCTGCTATGGTCTTATATTCGTCGGTCACGACAATTTATGGATTACAAGTCCTGAGCGCAGTTTCGGCTCAAACCATGTAGCCTTCGGCGGCATAATCTTTCCGCTGTCGGCAATGTCCATTATCTGCTGCATCGACACAGGATAGAGCGCCAGAGCGGCACGCATCTCGCCGCTGTCTACACGGCGCTTCAGTTCGCCGAGCCCCCTGAGGCCGCCGACAAAGTCGATGCGCTGCGAGGAGCGCAGGTCGCCGATGTTCAGAATCTGGTCAAGTATCAAGCGGCTGGAGATGTCGACGTCGAGCACGCCGATGGGGTCGCTATTGTCGTAGGTTCCCTCCTTAGCCATGAGGCTGTACCAATGGCCGTCGAGATAGAGCGAGAACTCATGCAGCTGCTGGGGCTTATAGAGCGCTGTACCCTTGTCCTCGACGATGAAGTTTTGCTGAAGCTTTTCTATAAATTGCTCTGACGTTAAACCGTTTAAGTCCTTCACAACACGGTTGTAGTCGAGAATGGTCAGCTGGCTGGCCTGGAAGCAGACGGCCATGAAGAAGTTGTACTCCTCGTCGCCACGATGGTTGGGGTTCTGCTTCTGCTTCTCCGCACCTACGAGGGCCGCAGCAGCCGAACGGTGATGACCGTCGGCAATGTACATCGACGGCATTTTTTTAAACTCGTCGGTGATGGTCTGCATATCCTGGGCATCGCTGATGATCCAGAACTGATGGCGGAATCCGTCTATCGGCGCTACGAAGTCATACTCTGGTTCTGTCTTTGCGTAGCGCATGATGAGGGCATCGAGAACCTGGTTGTCGGGATAGGCAAAAAACACCGGCTCTACGTTGGCATTGTTCACGCGGACGTGCTTCATGCGGTCTTCCTCCTTGTCGCGACGAGTCAGTTCGTGCTTCTTGATGTTACCCTTCATGTAGTCGTCGGTGTGGGCACAGAGCACTAGTCCGTACTGCGTCTTGCCCCCCATCGTCTGGGCATAGATGTAATAATGCTCCTCGGCATCCTGTACCAGCCAGCCCTTGTCCTGGAACTTCTGGAAGTTCTCGGCGGCCTTTTCGTAGACGCGTGGGTCATATTCTGACGTTCCTACGGGGAAGTCAATCTCGGGTTTGATAATGTGGTAGAGACTTTTCTCATTGTCGCCAGCTTCTGCGCGAGCCTCTTCGCTGTCAAGCACGTCGTAGGGGCGGCTCTCAACCTGCTCCACAAGTTCTTTTGGTGGGCGAACACCCTTAAATGGTTTGATAATCATGGCTTATAGGAATTCCTTAATCTTTTCAATCATCTCCTGATACTCGGCATCTGTCAGGTAGACCTTGCCGGGATTCATCTGGAACGTGCCGCCGTAGTCGGGACCGTCGACGTATTTCGGTGCCAAGTGGAAGTGCAGGTGCGACAGCTTGTCGCTGTAGGCGCCGTAGTTAATCTTCTCGGGGTTGAAGGCCTTCTGCATGGCACGGGTCACGCAGGCCACGTCGGCCATAAAGGCGTTACGGTCGTCGTCTGACAGTTCGTTGAGGTCGTTCACATGGTCCTTGTAGGCAACGAGGCAACGACCGCGATAGGTCTGTTCTTTAAATAGGAACGCGCGCGAAACAGAGAGTTCGCAAATCTCAATCATCAGATCCTTAAGCGTCTGATTGTTTGTGCAGTAAAGGCACTGTTGGGGGTCGCTATGCATAGTCTTCTTGGTTTAAATGAATATTATCGGGTGAGTTGCATTTCAAATGCAGTGCAAAGGTACGAAGAAATATTGAGCCTTGCAAATTTATTGCCCCAAAAAGCACGCAAAAAGCATGCGCCCTCCGTCTCATTACAAATGTCTTTTCCTGTTGTCCTCTCAAAAAAACTCGCGATTATTCCTAAATTTTTCACGTCCATCCGCAAATTTTTCGCGCTGTGTAACACACGTGATTTCTAACTACTGTTACACACGGACGATTCTTCTAATTCCGTTAGAAGACGAACAATATTGACTCGTAGAACTGCATCAGCACAACATAGACGATAAACAAGGGGGCACAGTGTGCAATGCCCACCGACATGGCGTCGAAGACGTCGGTGGCTGAGTTGAAATGCCCAGACATACGGCCATAGACGACCGAAATGAGCATGACCCCGAAAGCAATCATAGGAATGACAGCCCGGCTGAAAGGTGACGACAGCAGACGACCTGTAGCGGAAAGAAGAACAGCATGAGGAACGACTGTCAGCGCAGCGATGACAACAAGGTATGCGAGCAGCGTAAAAATAACCATACGCTTGGCGGTTTTCTCTCTGTATGTACAGGACGGATGAAGCAGTCCACAGCGCCAGAAAGCCCCACCAGCCATTGCCAGCAGAAGCAGCCAAACAAGCTGGGCTGAGGCAAGTACAGAGGCAAACTGGCCGAAGAACCAACGTATGCCTTCAGACGACAGTAATGAACGCACACCCCCCACCATCATAGCCGACAAGAGCCAAGACAGGAGTACTAAAAGCAACTCTGCCAGCACCATACTGATGGTAAATGCGACGAGCATCTGCTTAATCTTCATCAGCTTCCAAGTTTTCGATGTCGAGAATCTGTAGTTCCAGGGCTCTGACGACGAGTCGGGTGGCATTGACGCCCGAAGTGCCTTCTGGGAAGAGTTTCTTCATCAGCTCCACCTGACGTTTCTCCAAACTCTTGACGCCAAACGGCATACCACGCAGTCCGGTAATCTGCTCCTTGGTATAGCCGAGAGCCAGATGGCGCAGGAAACGCTCGTCGTACTCGTCAATCTCGTAGTTGATAAGTGCTTCCTGCTTAGCTAACTGGGCACCAACGGCACGTTTGAAACGCTCAACAATCTTGCGCAGAATGGGTTCGTTGAACACCAGCTGCTTGCCGTCCATCACGGCCTGCACATCGTGACGCGTCAGCAGTTCACCCGTTTTCAGGATAATGCCGTCGGCACCGGCGTCGAGAACGTCGACCCAGAGTTTCTCGTTGAGTATCTCGCCAGTGAAGATAAGCACTTTGACACTGGGGTGCATCTCCTTTGTAGAGCGACACAGTTCGACGCCGATGGTGGTGGAACCGCCCAGTCCGAGGTCGAGCAGTACGAGGTCGGGCAGTTGCTGTTTTAATACGCGCCAATACTCTATCTCATTGGTCGCCGTCCCGATGACTTCGGCCTCGGGGATGTCGGTACGGATGATGCCTAACGTACCCTTCAGTTCCAGGGGTACGTCCTCAACTATGATTACTTTGAAGTTTTCCATAAGCTGGTAATATAATGATGATGTTTGTGATGTTATCGTGTTGTTCCTCGCGGATGCTACAGGCGCGACGATTGGTAGCTTCGCCGTGGTCGCGTACAATCTGGCGGATGATATACGAGGTGTAAGTAGTGGTGGGCGAAGTGAGTGATATGGTGTACTGGACGTACATGTCGCTGAGTTTCCCGGCTTTGACGTCAGTGGACTTGAGTAGTTCGAAAACATAGCGCAGCAGGTTCTCGTCGCCAAGCACAGTCTCGCCGTAGAAGGTGCAGGGTTTCAGGTGCAGTTTGACACGCTCTACCTGAGCCATAGCCTGCTGGCTCAGCAGGTTATAGAGTTCGCGATAGTAGTCGACCACCTCCTTAGCCGACTCCATATCGTTCTGTTCGATGAGCTGGCGGATGCGTGAGGGGTAGTACATCGTCTCGTGCTTCAGGGTAGACAGACAGTTGTCGAGCACAGCGTTCGACACGTGGAGGTTGGCCAGTTCGAGGTCGGCGCGCCGCTGCTCATCGTCTAAAAGGATGAGGTCGTCACGACTGGTGCGTTCGGCCTTGAAACGGGCGTTGAATCGCGGTCGCAGATAGTAGAAATACCAGACTGGCAAGACGGCCAGCAAAGCCATCAGCAAGAGTACGACGGCTATGGTGCGGTTCTCCTTGGTCTGCTGCATCGTCCGGCAGTAGTCGGCCAGTGTGGCATCGGCCGATAGTTCCTTATAGAGCTGGTTATAGGCACGGTTGTTATACTGATAGAGTGACCACTGGTGTAGCGCCAATGCCGCCACAGCCGTCTCGTTGCGGATGTCTAGAATCATATTATAGTTCGTCTGCACGGAGTCACGCAGCCATTGTATCTCGGGCGGTGTCACGGCATCGTCAGCAGCCACCGTCAGCAAGGCTTTCCCATGAGGATGCTGCTTCAGATAGTGCTCGTTCAGGCAGCGGCAGCAGGAGTCGGCAAAGAGCAACGTCCGCTCGTAGTTGCCATTGATGTTTGAAAAGTATGCCGAGTCGGAATAGACAGCAGCCCTGTTGAGCGGCTGGGCCATAAGGCTTATTGGCCTCATAAGGCTCATAAGCACTATTAGCACTGTTAGCCCCATCAGTCTGCCAAGCGGCAGTCGGAAGAAGAAGCGGCTCCCCCTACCCTGCTGGCTCTCGGCCTGCAGTGTGCAGACGCTGAAGAGCTGGCTCATCTTGCGATACTTCTCGATGATGCCCTTGCAGTTCAGCAGGCCAAAGCCGTGGGTCGTCAGTTGGTGGTCGAAGACGTGCGACAGCTGCTCCTCGTCCATACCGCAGCCAGTGTCGCTGACAGACACCTCGACATAGTCCTTGGTCTCTGTGGCGCTGATGCTCACCTGCCCTTCGGTGGTAAACTTTCGGGCGTTGTCGGCAAGGGTGTTTAGCATAAACAGCGTCAGTATGCGGTCGGCTTTAACAACAGCCTGCGTAGGTTCAACGTGTAGCGTAATGCCTTTCATCTGGAAGCTCTTCTGACTGCGAGCCATCATGTCGAACAACGGTTGGAGGGGGAAGCTCTCGATATGCAGGTTCAACCGCCCTTGACGCAGCTGTATCCATTGTGTCAGCAGCTCGTTGTCGGCCTCTATTTTCTCCGTCAGTTCCCGGACATACTCCTTGTCATTCTGGCGGTTGATGGCGTAGACCATACGGTCGATGAGTGGCAGCAGACTGTTGACCAACGAGATTTTGGCTCGCTGTTCAGCATGACGCCGTTCTCCTTCATCAATATGGCGGTGACTGACGGCCAACTGTTCGCGGCGTTCCTCGAGTTCGTCAGCTAAAGGATTCTCTGTCGGACGACGACGGTTAAGCCAGCGGAAAAGCCACAACAGAAAAACCAACAACAGGATAGCACCGACAGTAGCCATCAGAATCCAGTCCAGTTGCGTCACTGAACGGCTCAGCTGTCCAGCACGTGCCTCTAACTGACGATCCTGACGCGTCTGCTCGTGAAGGTCAAGATAGAGGTTGCGATAATGGTCACTGCTCGCTTTGTCGTCGATGGCTGCGTAGGCTACGCTAAGTCGCTCGTAGATGCTGGCCACGAGGTCGGGAGCCTGGAAGATGACCGTATCGGCAAGCGCCTGCTCTAAGTAGTAGAGCGTGGCTTCATCATTGCCCATGACCCGATGACAGGAGGCCAGCGTACGATAGGCGCCGGCTATCTGGTAGACGTCGCCGTATTCCTCGAACAGCTGCAGTGAACGCTCTGCCAGGCTGATGGCCAATTCATTGTAATCGGTGAGTCCCTCGGGATTGACCATCGCAAGCCCGCGGTCGAAAAGCTCGTCGCTGGGTGCTGCCGATGTCAGGTGCTCAGCAATGGCCTCAAGGGCATTGGCCACAAAGTAGGGATAGTTGTCGCGCTTGGCAATCTGGTAGCATCGCAGCAGGTAATCCATCTCCTGCTGGTAGATTTCGTCAGCCGTTCCCCTGGTGAGTATGCCTCCGGCACCGATGTTGTAAAGATAGTTTAGGAACTGGGCCGTGTCGAGTTTCACCTCATCGGCATCGATGGCCATCAAGGCTTCAACCGACTGCTGGCTGAGTCCCACATAATAATAATAGGTGGAAGTGACGATGGCCAGTTCGGTCTCGCCATAGAGCAGCCGTTTCTGCTGCCGGCTGTTTAGCAGGTCGCGCTCCTCGTTGATGCGCTTGAGGCAGTTCAGGGCCTGCTCCCGGTAGTCGTAGAAATCTTTGTTGCGCGAGCGTCGCTGACAGAGTCTCATCTGCTGGACGTAGCAGACGAGCAGTTCCAGCTGGTTGTCGGTTCGTTCCGGAATCTTGTTAAGTATGTACTCTGCAGTGTCATACTCCATCTTGGCAATATAGCGGAACGCCATATTGTTACGCTGCTCCGCCTCGCCGTCGTCGTAGTGGATGGTCATGATGCCCATGACAGGGTGGTTTTGTTCCTGCACATAGTAGTCTACGGAGTCGAGGCTTCGATAGTGCTGAGCATAAGCGAGGCTGTTCAGTTTGTCAATCCGCTGCTGGTTCGGACGGTTGCAAGCTGAGAAAAGAAAAAGGCTCAATGCAGCAATGAGCCACATTGAGCCTTTGTGAATTGTATTGTTATGCGCGAGCCTTGGCCACATAACCGAGTGCCTCCTTGCACTTGTCGGTCACATACTGCCAGTCACCAGCTTTCACCTTGTCTGAGGGGAACAACTTCGAGCCCATGCCGACACAGAAGACGCCAGCCTTGAACCACGACTTCAAGTTCTCCTCCTCAGGAGCCACACCGCCAGTCACCATGATCTTCGACCAGGGCATGGGAGCCTTCAACCCCTTGACCATGTTCGGTCCGACGACGTCGCCGGGGAACACCTTCGTGAGGTCGCAACCCAGCTCCTGAGCCTTACCAATCTCTGAGACGGTCATGCAGCCGGGGCAGTAAGGCACCAGCCGGCGATTGCAGACAGGAGCAATGTCGGGGTTAAAGAGCGGTCCGACAACGAAGCAGGCACCCAACTGCAGATACATTGCAGCTGTGGGAGCGTCAACAACGCTGCCGATGCCCAGTGCCAGCTCGGGGCACTCCTTGTCGGCCCACTTTACCAGTTCGCCAAACACCTCCTGGGCGAAGTCACCACGGTTAGTAAACTCAAAGGCACGTACACCACCTTCGTAGCAAGCCTTCACTACATTCTTACAAGTCTCAAGATCCTTGTTATAGAAAACGGGAACCATACCCGTGTCGCCAATCTTCTTCAGAACGGCTATCTTATCAAATTTTGCCACCTTATTTATATTTACGGATTAACGATTTACGGATTTATTAGCGCTGTACGCGACCATTGGCATTGCCACCAGCCAGTGATTCTACTTCGTCAACACTTACCAGGTTGAAGTCGCCATTGATGGTGTGCTTCAGAGCCGATGCTGCGACAGCAAACTCCAGAGCCTCGCCCTGAGTCTTCTTGGTCAGCAGACCATGAATCAGACCACCCGAGAACGAGTCGCCGCCACCCACACGGTCGATGATGGGGTTAATCTCGTAACGCTTCGACTGATAGAACTCCTTACCGTCATAGATGAGGGCCTTCCAACCGTTGAAAGTAGCGCTGTACGACTCACGGAGCGTAGAGACAACATACTTGAAGCCGAACTCCTCGCGCATCTGCTTGAAGATGCCCTCATAGCCGGCGGCGTCAGTCTGACCTCCCTCAACATCAGCGTCGGGCTTGAAACCTAAGCAAAGCTCAGCGTCCTCCTCGTTGCCAATGCAGACGTCGACGTACTGCATCAAGGGGCGCATGATGCTGATAGCCTTCTCAGAAGTCCACAGCTTCTTACGGAAGTTCAGGTCGACGGAAACGGTGACACCATGACGCTTGGCAGCCTCACAAGCCAACTTTGTCAGTTCGGCAGCCTTGTCGCTGATGGCTGGCGTGATGCCCGACCAGTGGAACCACTGTGCGCCTTCCATAATAGCATCGAAGTCGAAGTCTGAAGGATCGGCCTCGGCGATAGAAGAATAAGCACGATCGTAAATCACCTTCGAGGGGCGCATCGAAGCACCAGTCTCTGCATAATAGAGTCCTACGCGATTACCGCCACGGGCGATGAACTGCGTGTTCACACCATAGCGACGTAGAGCATTCACGGCAATCTGACCAATCTCATGCTTCGGGAGTTTCGATACGAAATAAGCCTCATGACCATAATTGGCTACTGAGATGGCTACATTAGCTTCGCCACCACCAGGGATGATGCGAAATGATTCACTCTGGATGAAACGGTCGTTTCCCTGCGGGGAGAGGCGGAGCATAATCTCGCCCAATGTTACGATTTTTGCCATTTGTTTTTTGCTTTTGTTTTATAGATTAATTATTTTTCTGTTTCCGACGACAAAGATACGACGTTTTTTTGAAACCACCAAAAAAAAAGACGGAAAATTTCCGTAACCGATTTCGAAAAAAAAGTTGCGAAATGAAATCAATATCAAAATTAATTTTGTATCTTTGCACCTTGAAACAAATATACGTATCGATGGCAAAAGAAAATATAAGGATCAAAGATATTGCCGAACGGGCTGGCGTCTCGGTTGGTACGGTCGATCGTGTACTGCACAACCGTCCCAACGTATCGAAGAAAGCTTTGGATAAAGTCAACAAAGCTTTAGAGGAGATGGACTACAAGCCAAACATGTATGCTTCGGCTCTTGCCTACAACAAAAGCTACACCTTCTACTGCCTACTGCCAAAGCACGAGTCGGAGGCATATTGGGAGGAAATAGAAGAGGGCTGTGTTGCCGCCTGTGAACATCGACGTGACTTTGGCATTTCGGTAGAATTTATATATTATAATAGGTTCGACCTGAAAACCTTCGAGAAAGCTACTGCTGACTGTATGAAGCAGAAGCCCGACGGTGTCATCATTGTGCCGTCTAAACTGGAATCGACACGCCAGTTCACCGACCAGCTGCACGACCACCAGACACCATTCATCCTGCTTGACTCCTATATGCCAGACCTCCGTCCACTATCGTTCTACGGACAAGACTCTTTCCAAAGCGGCTATTTTGCTGCTCGTATGTTGATGCTCATAGCGTCGAAAGAGAAAGAGATTATGCTGATGAAACAGATGCGCGACGGCAATGTGGCATCGAAGCAGCAAGAGAACCGCGAAACAGGATTCCGTCATTATATGCGCGACCACTTCCCCGACATCAAGATTACAGAGGTCAACCTCTCATTGGACGAGAAACCAGAGAATTACAATAAGATACTCGAGGAATTCTTCAAGAAGCATCCGCAGGTTCATCATTGTATCACATTCAACTCAAAAGCTCACATCGTGGGCGAGTTCCTGCTGCACACCAACCGCCGCGACATTCAGATCATGGGTTACGACATGGTGCCAAAGAACGAACTATGTGTCAAGGAAGGCAGCATTTCATTTCTCATTGCCCAGCACGCCTATCGTCAAGGGTACTCTTGCATAGAGTCACTTTTCGAGGCTATCGTCTTAAAGAAGAAGGTGAACCCCGTCAACTATATGCCCATAGAGCTGCTGACGCGCGAGAATGTGGATTTCTACCGCCGTACTTTCAAAGGATAAACAGATTACTAAAACAAATACAGATTTTTTATGCAAGCTACATTTCTAAAAATTAACCCTGCAGACTCAGTCGTAGTCTGTTTAGTAGAAAAGAAAAAAGGCGAAATCATCAGCGTCGACGGTCAGGACATCGTCCTCAATCAGGACACGCCCGCTGGCCATAAGGTACTAATCAAAGATGTTCAGGAGGGTGACAACATCATCAAATACGGCTACCCTATCGGTCATGCCCGTCAGGCCATGAAGGCAGGCGACTGGGTGAACGAAAACAACCTGAAGACCAACCTCAGCGGTACGCTGAAATACAAGTACGAACCTGTCAACGAAGAACTTAGCATACCCAACGAGAATCGTACGTTCAAAGCCTACAAGCGTGCTAATGGCGACGTCGGCGTGCGCAACGAAATATGGATTGTGCCTACCGTCGGCTGTGTGAATGGCATCGCTGAACGCCTGGCTACACAACTTCGCAAGGAAACAGGCTGTGAGGGTATTGACGGCATCTACGCATGGCATCATAACTACGGCTGTTCGCAACTTTCCGGCGACCACGAGAACACCCGAAAGGTGCTGCGCGACATCTGCCTGCATCCCAATGCCGGTGGCGTGCTGGTACTGAGCCTCGGTTGCGAGAACAATCAGCCCGACGAATTTATGGCAATGCTGGGCGATTACGACAAGTCGCGCATCCGTCTGCTCGTCACACAGAGGGTTGACGGCGACGAGGTAGAGGCAGGCATGCAAGTGCTGCGCGAACTATACAGCATCGCCAAGAACGACGAGCGCGAAGAAGTACCCGTTTCCAAACTGCGCGTAGGCCTGAAGTGTGGCGGGTCCGACGGATTCAGCGGCATTACAGCCAATCCGCTCGTCGGAGAGTTCAGCGACTGGCTGGTGGCTCAGGGCGGCACATCGGTACTGACGGAGGTGCCCGAGATGTTTGGGGCAGAGACAATCCTTATGAACCGCTGCCGCAATGAACAGCTGTTCCAGCAGACCGTCTCGATGATTAATAACTTCAAGGAGTATTTCCTCTCACACGGCGAACCCGTCGGCGAGAACCCCTCACCAGGCAACAAGGCTGGCGGCATCTCAACGCTCGAAGACAAAGCACTCGGTTGCACACAGAAGTGCGGTAAGGCTCCAGTCAGTGGCGTGATGGAATATGGCGACCGTTTGCAGAACACCGGTCTGAACTTGCTTTCAGCCCCAGGCAACGACCTCGTGGCTGCCACAGCCCTTGCGTCGTGCGGCTGTCATCTCGTGCTCTTTACAACCGGTCGCGGCACTCCTTTCGGTACTTTTGTACCCACAATGAAGATAGCAACCAACCCCACTCTGGCAGCACGCAAGCCAAACTGGGTGGACTTCTCAGCCGGACAGCTTGTCGAAGGGCGCACAATGAAGGAACTTGTCCCCGAGTTTATCGACAAGGTGCTGAGTGTTGCCAGCGGAGAGAAAGCCCGCAACGAGGAGAACGACTACCGCGAAATATCCATCTTCAAAAATGGTGTTACGCTATAGGCATGCAAACCATTACGGAGAATTTAACATAATACAAGACCAATAAATTTGGTGGTTCAGGTAAATAGTACTATCTTTGCAATCGAAATTAAAAAACATCTAAAACAAATAAAAGCTTATGAAACCATTAAACAAGCAATTTGCGCCGAAAAGCGTGATGCCCGAAAAAGTGATTCAGTTTGGCGAAGGTAACTTCCTCCGCGCATTCGTTGATTGGATTATCTGGAACATGGATCAGAAAACCGACTTCAACGGTTCCGTTGTTGTCGTACAGCCTATTGAGAAAGGTATGGTTGACTGGCTCAATGCTCAGGACTGTCTCTATCATGTAAACCTGCAGGGACGTGAGAACGGCAAAGCTGTGAACACCTTAGAGCGCATCGACGTCATCAGCCGTGCACTGAACCCCTATACGCAGAACGCGGCCTTCATGGCATTGGCCGACCAGCCCGAGATTCGTTTCGTCATCTCAAACACCACAGAGGCCGGTATCGCTTTTGATCCCGCTTGCAAATTGGAGGACGCTCCAGCAAGCAGCTATCCTGGCAAGCTCGTACAGCTGCTCTATCGCCGCTATCAGACTTTTAACGGCGACCCAACAAAGGGCTTGATCATCTTCCCCTGCGAACTTATCTTCCTGAACGGCCACGTGCTGAAGGACTGCATTGAGAAGTACATTGAACTGTGGCAGTTGCCCGAAGGCTTTAAGAAGTGGTTCGAGGAGTCTTGCGGCGTTTATGCTACGCTGGTAGACCGCATCGTTCCCGGATTCCCCCGCAACGAGATCAAGCAGATTCAGGAGAAGATATGCTATCGCGACAACCTCGTCGTTCAGGCCGAGAACTTCCACCTCTGGGTTATCGAGGCTCCGAAGGAAGTGGCTGCCGAGTTCCCCGCAGACAAAGCTGGGCTGCACGTGCTGTTCGTTCCCTCTGAAGAGCCTTACCACAAGCGCAAGGTGACGCTGCTCAACGGCCCTCACACCGTGCTGAGTCCTGTTGCTTTCCTCAGTGGTGTAAACATCGTTCGCGACGCTTGCAACCACGAGATCATCTCGAAGTACATCCACAAGGTGCAGTTTGAGGAACTTATGCAGACGCTCGACCTGCCGATGGAGGAACTCGAGAAATTCGCCGGCGACGTGCTGGAACGCTTCGATAACCCGTTTGTCGACCATCAGGTAACCTCTATCATGCTGAACTCGTTCCCGAAGTTCCAGGCTCGTGACCTGCCCGGCGTAAAGACCTATCTCGAGCGCAAGGGCGAACTGCCTAAGGGTCTCGTCTTCGGTCTGGCAGCCATCATTACCTACTACAAGGGCGGTAAGCGTGCCGACGGCGTAGACATCGTTCCCAACGACGACCAGAAGATTATGGATCTGCTGAAGGAGCTATGGGCTACTGGCGACACGCAGAAAGTGGCCGACGGCGTCCTCGGGGCTGAGTTCATCTGGCAGGAAGACCTCAATAAGATTCAGGGGCTTAACGCTATGGTCAAGATGTTCCTCGACCTCATCCAGCAGAAGGGTATGCTCGAGGCCGTCAAGACAATTCTGTAGATTTCACATCATTGAATCCTGAGAATTCTTGAACGATTATATTGAGATAAAAGGAGCGCGCGTCAACAATCTTAAGAATGTTGACGTGCGTATTCCAAGAAACAAGTTCGTGGTGATTGCCGGAGTCAGTGGCTCCGGCAAATCATCTTTGGCCTTCGACACGCTCTATGCTGAGGGTCAGCGCCGTTACGTTGAAAGCCTTTCGAGCTACGCCCGTCAGTTCTTGGGGCGTATGAACAAGCCCGAATGTGATTTTATTCGCGGCATCCCGCCTGCTATTGCTATCGAGCAAAAAGTCATCTCGCGCAATCCTCGAAGCACAGTAGGCACGTCCACTGAGATTTATGAATACCTGCGTCTGCTCTTTGCGCGTATCGGACGGACCTACTCCCCCATCAGTGGCGAGGAAGTAAAAAAACACTCTACAGAGGACGTCGTTCGGCAGGTGTTAGCTTTCCAGCCCGGCACACGCTTTGTTATAATGGTTCCCGTGCACGTGACAGAAGGACGCACGCTGGAACAGCAGTTGAAAGCATATGTGCTTGAAGGCTATGCGCGCATCTATGTAGAGAATGACTATGTGCGCATCGACGACTATCTGGAGAATCCGACACACGATGATGCCGATATTTACCTCGTTATCGACCGTTTGTCGGTCGACGGAAGCAAAGACTCCATCGCCCGGTTGGTAGACTCTGCTGAGACAGCTTTCTACGAGGGTCATGGCGAGCTGCGCTTGATGGTTCACCCTTCAGGTATCACCTACGATTTTTCCACGCGCTATGAGGCTGATGGCCTCACATTCGAAGAGCCTACAGACCAGCTATTCTCTTTCAATTCACCTATTGGAGCCTGCCAAGAGTGTCAAGGTTTCGGCAAAGTGATTGGTATCGATGAGCGATTGGTCATTCCCAATACCACGTTGTCTGTCTATGATGGTTGTGTAGTATGCTGGCACGGGGAAAAGATGAAAGAATGGCAGCAATGGTTTATCCGCCACGCGCAGAAGGACGACTTCCCGATATTCGAGCCATATATGAATCTGACCCAACGGCAGAAGGATCAGTTGTGGCACGGTTTACCGTCAGACAAGGGAGCCAAAGAGAAGCCTTGCATTGACAAGTTCTTTGAAATGGTTCAAGAGAACCAATATAAGATACAGTATCGCGTGATGATGGCACGCTATCGCGGCAAGACCACCTGTCCAAAGTGTCACGGCACTCGTCTGAAGCAAGAGGCAGAATATGTCAAGATTGACGGTCGCAGTATTACCGATTTGGTACAGATGCCAATATCAAGGCTGAAGCAATGGTTCGACGGCTTGAAGCTTAACGAGCATGATGCTGAGGTCGGCAAACGTCTGTTGACAGAGATAACGTCACGTCTGCAATTCCTTCTGGATGTGGGACTTGGCTATCTTACCCTCAACCGTTTGTCTAACACGCTTAGCGGTGGAGAAAGTCAACGCATCAACCTTTGCACATCACTTGGTTCGTCACTTGTAGGCTCACTCTACATTCTCGACGAACCCAGCATAGGTTTACATTCACGCGACACGAACCGACTTATCAAAGTATTGCGCGAGCTGCAAGCATTAGGCAACACGGTAGTGGTTGTTGAGCATGACGAGGAAATCATTCGAGCCGCCGACTACTTGATTGACGTCGGCCCTGACGCAGGACGTCTTGGCGGCGAGATTGTGTACGAAGGTTCACCAGCTGTCAGTACCAGTAAGGACTCACGCAGTTATACGGTCCGTTACCTATGCGGCGAAGAGCAGATTCCCATACCAAAGAACCGTCGCCCGTGGAACCGCTATATCGGCATCAAGGGTGCTCGTATGAATAATCTTCGTGGCATCAACGTGACAATTCCGCTGAACGTCATGACTGTCGTCACCGGCGTTTCTGGCAGCGGCAAGTCAAGTCTCATCAAAGGCATCCTCTACCCTGCCCTGAAGCGACATATTGGAGAAGTCTTCGATGCACCGGGTGAATACTTGGGACTTACAGGCGATATTGACGCCATCAAGCATATCGAGTTCGTTGACCAGAACCCCATCGGTAAGTCTACTCGTTCGAATCCTGCGACTTACGTCAAAGCTTACGACGCCATTCGCGACCTCTATGCCGAGCAGCCACTAAGCCAGCAGATGGGTTTTAAAAGCCAGTATTTCTCATTCAATGCCGACGGAGGTCGCTGCGACGAATGCAAAGGCGCAGGAACCATTACCGTTGAGATGCAGTTTATGGCCGATCTTGTGTTAGAATGCGAAGCCTGTCATGGGCATCGTTTCAAGCAAGATATTCTTGACGTGCGTTATAAAGGCAAAAACATTGACGACGTGTTAAACATGACAGTCACGGAGGCTATCGAGTTTTTTGATGGTCACAAAACAATCGTCAACCGCCTGAAGCCCCTAAAGGACGTCGGATTGGGCTATATCAAACTCGGACAGAACTCAAGTTCTCTATCTGGTGGCGAGAACCAGCGCGTAAAACTTGCCTATTTCATAGGCCAAGAACGCCAAGAGCCTACCTTATTTATTTTTGACGAGCCTACCACAGGTTTGCATTTTCACGACATTAGCCGTTTGTTGAAGTCAATGGACGCTCTTGTAGAACGAGGTCACAGCATTGTTGTTATTGAGCATAACCTCGAAGTGGTGAAATGTGCTGATTATGTCATTGATCTTGGCCCTGAAGGTGGTGATCGCGGAGGATCACTTGTCGTTGCAGGCACCCCCGAGGAAGTAGCCCAATGCAAGGAGAGTATCACAGGTTTTTACTTGAAAGAAAAACTATAAAAATTGTTAATTTTAGAACAATGTATTGTATTTTTTATTAACTTTGCATCGCTTTAATAGGCAATATGCGTATATTAGCTTGATTATCAAGCGTTTAAGTAGAAAGAAGGGTAATAATAGAATGAGACAACTTAAGATTCAGAAGAGCATCACCAACCGTTCGAGTGAGGCTTTGGACAAGTATCTGGTAGAAATTGGTCGTGCGCCACTGATTAGCATTGACGAAGAGATTGAATTGGCACAGAAGATTCGTAAGGGAGGCCCCGAGGGCGAGCGTGCCAAGGACAAGCTTGTGACCGCCAATCTGCGATTCGTGGTTTCCGTTGCCAAGCAATACCAGCACCAGGGCTTAACATTGACCGACCTCATTGACGAGGGAAACATCGGCCTTATCAAGGCTGCCCAGAAGTTTGATGAGACCCGCGGTTTCAAATTCATCTCCTATGCCGTATGGTGGATTCGTCAGTCTATACTTCAAGCTATTGCTGAGCAGAGCCGTATTGTTCGCCTGCCTCTGAATCAAGTTGGTTCGCTCAACAAAATCAATCACGAAATCAACAAGTTTGAACAGGAGAACCAGCGTCATCCTTCCGTCCAAGAGTTGGCAGAGGCTACTGATATTGACGAAGAAAAGATTGGCCAGTCCATGCAGGCCGACAGTCATCATGTCAGTATCGACGCTCCTTTTCAGGATGGTGAAGACAATTGTATGCTCGATGTCATGGCCTCTGGCGACGACTCACGTACCGACCGTCAGGTCGACCATGAGTCAATGGCTCAGGAGTTGAATACAGTGTTGAACAAGGTACTGAAGGAGCGCGAGATCACCATTATCCGCGAGTGCTTTGGCATTGGTTGCCACGAGAAGGGACTTGAGGAGATTGGCGACCAGCTGGGATTGACGCGTGAGCGTGTGCGCCAGATACGTGAGAAGAGCATTGCCAAATTGCGCGATTCGGGTAATGCAAAAATTCTGATGAAGTATTTAGGCTGAAAATTTTGTCACCTCAGCATAATTTTGTAATTTTGCCGTCGTGAAACGCCATCTGTTGGTAACGATATTACTGCTGGGCATACTCACAAGTATGCCCAGCAGTGTTTTTTCGAGAGAACAAGCCGACTCCGTTGTGTTGGAGCGGTTGTTTTCTTATAGGAAGATCTATACCCCAGGCACTGTGAAATCCCATGTTACCAATGTTTATATAAAGCGTAACTTCAACGTCTGGCGGCGCAACGTAGCCCTTTGGCTCATTCCGTCTATGTATTCTATTGCCGAGGGCGAGCGTTCATATCTTTCTGAGACTTATAACAGAGTCAAATTTAACGATTTTCAAGACTATGATCTCAAGCGGCATGTCAGTTTCAGCACTATCCGCCACAACCGCCACACGATGTCCATCACAACGGAGTTTCTCAAGCCCAGTCTCTATAGCACCTGTCTTTACGACGATCATGTTCTGTCACCCTTCAGCCGCAATAACCGCCACTATTACCGCTACCGCATCAGGTACACTGATGGAGACTCCGTCATCATCAACTTCAAGCCCCGTATTCCGAGTAACACCCAATTGGTGTCAGGGCATGCTTGCGTTCAGGAGTCAACAGGCAAGATTATCCGTGCTACCTTCGACGGCGAATACGATATGATGCGTTTTCATACGGAGACGACGCAAGGCGATGCCGATGTAAGTTCACTGTTACCCAAGCACTGCCGTACGCACCTGGTGTTCAAGTTTATAGGCAATCAGGTGTATTTCAACAACGAGGCCGTTTACGATTGTCCGTCGATGCCCGATTCTGTCAATGACGTCTTCGATGCCCAGTTGATGGACTCCATACGCCCTGTTAAGCTGTCAGAGAGTGAGCGCCGCATATTCGACCAATGGGTAGAGCAACACAAACCCGACACCAATGCCGTTGTAGACACCGTGCATCATTTCAACTTTGCAAAGGATGTCCTTCAAGACGCCATCGGCGACAACCTCATCTCGAGTATTCGCTTTGAGTCGTCACGTGCGCGGATGAAGCTGTCGCCCATTCTCGACCCGCAGTACATTAGCTATAGTAGCACCCACGGTTTTGCCTACAAGCTCAAGATGGGTGCCTACTATAACATTGACGACAATCACTTTTTTGAATTTCAGCCTTGGTGCGGCTATAATTTCAAGTACAAGAAATTTTATTTCACACTGCCGTTATATTACAACTATCGCCCCGACCGCAATGGTCAGCTGACCATTATCTACGGTAACGGCAACCGCATCGCCAACGGCAGCATCATCGAAGAGATCAAGCGTGAGCGGGGCGACACCCTGCAGATAGACGAAGACCAGCTCGACTACTTTGAAGACAATTATCTGACCATCAGTAACAACTACATGATTATCAAGGGGCTCGATCTCACTACTGGTTTTACCTACCATCGCCGAGTGCCGTATAAGCCCGAGGTGATGTGGCATTACGGGAAGCCTCAGACCTACAACACGCTTGCTCCGATGATTTCTATCAGGCTGAAACCTTGGCAGTACGGTCCGCTTTTCTCTGTTGACTATGAACGTGCTATCAAGGGATTAGCCGATGCCAATATTGATTACGAGCGCTGGGAGTTCGACGGTTCGTGGAAGGTTGACATCAAGCCCCTTCGTAAACTCAACGCCCGCTTCGGCTATGGTTTCTACACCCGAAAGAAATCCAATTATTTTGTGGACTATAATCATTTTCGCGATAACAAGCTGCCTGGCGGCTGGGATGATGACTGGTCGGGCGACTTCCAATTGCTGAACAGCAGCTGGTATAATGAATCGCGTTACTACGCACGCACGCATTTCTCCTATGAGTCACCATTCCTTGTGGGCACCTGGCTGCCGCTCTTGGGACGAATCATCGAGAAGGAGCGCTTGTATTTCAGCGCCCTAAGCATCGACAACACCCGCCCCTACTATGAATTAGGCTACGGCTTTTCCACACGCTTTGTGTCTTTAGGGCTGTTTACGAGCTTCCTTAGTTCAGAATTCCAAAAAATCGACGTTAAATTCACTTTTGAACTTTTCAGACGATGGTGAAATCGCTTACCGTTTACAAGGCATCTGCCGGTAGTGGCAAGACATTTGCCTTAGCCATACAATACATCAAGCTCCTGGTCAAGAATCCGCAAGCTTATCGCAACATCCTCGCCGTCACCTTCACAAACAAGGCGACGGAGGAAATGAAGACCCGCATTCTGAGCCAATTGTACGGCATCTGGAAGATGCAGGATCACCCCGAAGACTATCCTGAGTCGCACCCCTATATGGAACAAATCTGCCAAGCCCTCGACACTAGTCCTCAGTTTGTCAGCCAACGGGCAGGTATCGCCCTCAGCCTGCTGCTCCATAACTACAACCACTTCCGGGTGATGACCATCGACACCTTCTTTCAGAGCGTACTGAGGAATCTTGCCCGCGAACTCGACCTGACGGCCAATCTCCGGGTCAGCTTAAACGATTCTCAGATTGAGGAACAAGCCGTCGACGAGCTGATTGATGACTTGCAGACCAGCGACGTGATACTACAATGGATATTGAAGTATATCATGGAAAACATCTCCGACGAGCGCTCGTGGAATGTCATCGGCCAAATAAAGCAATTCGGAAAGACCATCTTCCGGGACTATTACAAGGACATCAGCAGCCAGCTGGACACACAACTTCAGCGAGCAGACTTTTTCGACAACTACACCCGCAAGCTGCGTCAAGTGCGCGACAGCGCCAAAGCGCGTATGCAGAGTTTTGCCGATCAGTTCTTTGCCACACTTCGTGAAGAGGGGCTGTCCGTTGAAGACTTGGCCAACAAGCGTCGCGGCATAGCCAGCTTCTTCCTGAAGTTGCAAGCCGGCGTCTTCGACGAAAGCATAGAGAACCAGACGGTGGCCAACTGTTTAGGCAATCCCGTGAAGTGGTATACCAAGACCCATCCCCGCCGCCAGCTCATCCACATGCTGGCCGACGGGCAGCTTGGCGACATTCTGCGCTATGCCGTCGAGGAGCGTCCACGCCAATGGCGCCTGTACCAGAGTGCCGTTCTCACCCTGCGCCATCTGAACCAAGTGCGCCTGCTGAGTAGTATCGAGAAGAAGGTGCATTCCATGAACCAAGAAAACAACCGCTTTCTGCTGAGCGATACGCAGAAGTTGCTCAACGTGCTTATCAGCGACAGCGATTCCCCCTTCATCTTCGAGAAAATCGGTACGCAGCTGGACCATATTATGATTGACGAGTTCCAAGACACCTCGACCACCCAATGGAAGAACTTCAGTGTTCTGCTGCAGGAGACCATCAGCCGCCAAGATAGCGAGAATGTCATCGTGGGCGACGTCAAACAGAGCATCTATCGTTGGCGTAGCGGCGACTGGCGCTTACTGAACAACATCGAGCAGCAGTTTCCCCCCGAGGTGCTCCATACGGAGACCCTGAAGACCAACCGACGCTCTGAGCGCCATATCATAGCGTTCAACAACGCATTCTTTACAGAGGCAGCCAGGCTGGAGTATAGTCTGGTAACCGACAATCCTGAAGCCCTACAACTGCAAAAAGCCTATGCTGACGTCGAGCAACTCATACCCGCCGACAAGCCTGCGTCAGGCTATGTCAGCGTACAGCTGCTGACGGCCGACGACTATCAGCAGCACACCCTCGAACTACTGTCCGACACCGTTAAGGCACTGTCTGACAGCAACATCCCTCAGAACAGGATAGCCATTCTCGTGCGCACCAACAGCTACATCCCCATCATTGCCAACTACTTTGCCGAGCATTGCCCCGACTTCAGCATCGTCAGCGACGAAGCTTTCAGGCTCGATGCCTCGCGGCCTGTAAACATCATCATTGAGACGCTGCGGCTGTTGGCTCATCCTGACGACCCGATGGCACAGGCTTTTCTCGACAAGGCACTGTCAGAGCCTGTCGGTATCGACGAGGCGAAACGCCAGGGGTACTTGTCGCTACCGCTATACGAACTGGTCGAGCAGCTGTTTGCCGACTTCCACCTGGACACCTTCGACGAGGAGAGCGCCTATCTCTGTGCATTCTTCGACCAGCTTAACAGCTACATCACCGAAAATGCTGCCACCATTGACGACTTTCTCAGGGAGTGGGAGGAGTCCATCCGTCAGAAGACCATCCAGAGCGACATCACCGACGGCATACGCATCATCAGCATCCACAAGTCCAAGGGGCTGGAGTACGACCACGTGCTGGTGCCGTTCTGCGACTGGCAGTTGGAGAAGACGGGCAACGTGCTGTGGTGCCGTCCCGACGAGCCGCCATTCAGCGACCTGCCCATTGCTCCTGTCGACTACAGCCAGAAAGGTATGACCGGCACCATCTACGAAGACGACTACCACCACGAGCATCTGCAGAATGTCGTCGACAACCTGAACCTTCTCTATGTGGCTTTCACCAGAGCCCGTCGCAGTCTTTATGTCATTGGCAAGCGCGGGGCAAAGAACTCCCGTTCGGAGATAATCGAACAGACACTCCCCAACATTCCCGGTACGCTTAGCGGCGCTGAGGATGAAGGGCTTCCGCTCACCTATGAATATGGCACGCCGGTCGAAGCAACGGCCAACGGCGGCGATGTCGCAGCCGGCAAGCAGCGCCAGGTGAAGAACGTATTCTTGACACCTGCCGACGCCATCAACGTCCGCATCACTTCCGGCAAGTCAAAGGCCGAATTCCGCCAGAGCAACAAGAGCCGCGAGTTCATCAGCGGCAACGACGAGATGAAGTCGGCTACCGACTACATACAGTTGGGAAGCATACTGCACCACGTCTTTTCCACCATTCACACCTACGCTGACGTTGACGGTGCATTGCAGCAATTAGAGGCCGACGGCGTCCTGTACGACGGCAATCTCTCCACAGACCGCATTACCGCCATGCTTCGCAAGCGGCTGGACAATCAGCAGGTGGCCGATTGGTTCTCAGGCCGATGGCGCCTCTTCAACGAGTGCACGATACTCAGCATGGTTGACGGCCAGGTTGTCGAACGGCGTCCCGACCGCGTGATGACCGACGGCACCAACTGGATTGTCGTCGATTTCAAGTTCGGACGTCCCGATGCCGGGCACCATCAGCAGGTACGCCAGTATATGGAGCTTCTGAGGGCTATGGGGCATCGGCATGTGCAGGGTTTCCTTTGGTATGTCTATAGTAACAAGATTGAAGTAGTAGCAGAATCATGAAGACATTTCTTGAATACGTAGCTCAGGACATTTTCGAAAAGTATGGCAACGACCTGGCCGACACGGCCGTCGTTTTTCCAAACAAGCGAGCCTCGCTGTTTCTCAACGACGCCTTGGCCCGCCTGTCCGGAAAACCCCTCTGGTCGCCCGCCTATATCACCATCAGCGACCTGTTCCGCAGTCACTCCAGCCGGCGTATTGCCGACCCCATCAAACTTGTCTGCGACCTTTATCGCTCCTACATTGAGGTTACCGGTTTCGACGAGACCCTCGACCACTTCTATGGCTGGGGCGAGCTGCTCATCTCCGACTTCGACGACATCGACAAGAATATGGCCCCTGCCGACAAGGTGTTTGCCCATCTCGGCAATATCCACGAATTCGACGACGTCAACTATCTCAATGAGGAGCAGAAAACCATTATCCGCCACTTCTTCGCTAACTTCAGCGACGACCACAATTCGCTCCTGAAGGAACGCTTCCTGAGACTGTGGTCAAAGATGGGCGACATCTACCACAGCTTCAACCGCCGCCTCGCCGGCCAGAACCTCGCCTACGAGGGGGCTCTCTACCGGCAAGTGGTCGAAGACGAGTCGCAAGAATTCCAATACAAGCACTACGTCTTTGTGGGTTTCAACCTGCTCCATACCGTTGAGCAGAGACTCTTCAAACGGCTGAAAACCGCCGGGAAGGCTACGTTCTATTGGGATTTCGACCATTACTACATGAATTCGGAGGCGGGCCACTTCATCTCGCAATACTTGCAAGATTTTCCCAACGAGTTGCCTGTCAGCAACGACCATATTTACAACAATTACAAACGGCACAAGGACATAGCCATTGTCTCGGCAGCCACAGAAGACATTCAGGCGCGCTACGTCGGCCAATGGCTCCAGCAGAACGGACGCATAGGCGACGGACGCCGCACGGCAATCGTTCTCTGCAACGAGGGACTGCTGCAGACCGTAGTCCATTGTCTGCCAGACAGCGTCGAGCATGTCAACATCACGACGGGCTATCCCCTCCAGCTCACGCCTTCCAGCTCGTTCGTCTCGATGCTGTTCAGCCTGTACACGCAAGGCTATGACCGTCAGAGCCAGCGGTTCCGCAACCGCTTCATCGAGCGTCTGCGACGGCATCCCTACGCCCGCTATCTGGACGAGACGATGCTGACGGCCATTGCTCCCGGCGCATCGCTCATCGGCCATATCACAACCATTTTCCGGCAGGTTGCCGCAGAGGCACGTAACGACGCCGGGCAGTCGCCGCTGATGAGCGAGTCGCTTTTCCGCACCTATACCCTACTGAACCGCCTGAACAGTCTCGTGAAGAGCGGCGACCTTGTCGTCGACGATGTCACCATGCAGCGCCTGGTCTCGCAGCTTGTCAGGCAGGTCAGCATCCCGTTTCACGGCGAGCCTGCCGTCGGTGTTCAGGTCATGGGTGTGCTCGAGACCCGCAACCTCGACTTCGACCACGTCCTGCTGCTCTCATGCAACGAGGGCAACATGCCTCGCGGCATCAACGAAGCCTCGTTCATCCCCTACTCCATCCTCCGGGCATACGGGCTGACCACTGCCGACCACAAAGTGGCCATCTATGCCTATTATTTCCATCGGTTGCTGAGCCGTGCCACCGATGTCACCATCTTATACAAGAACGCCACCACCGACGGTCAGACGGCCGAGATGAGCCGGTTCATCCAGCAATTGCTCGTAGAAGACGTCTATCACACCATTGGCCGTTATACCATGATGACAGGTCAGCACAGCCAGAAGCAGCATCCGCACACGATAGAAAAGACGCCCGAGGTGATGGACACGCTCCGCGGGCACTTTTCCCAATTCATACTCTCGCCGACGGCCATCAACCGCTATATTCGCTGTCCGCTGCAGTTCTACTACTGTTATGTGGAGGGCTTGAAAGAGCCCGACGACAGCGAGGCTGGCATCATCGACAACCGCGCCTTCGGCAACATCTTCCACAATGCTGCCCAGATGCTCTACGAAAAACTGACTCAGCAAACCCCGCGCATCACGGCCTCCGTCCTGGAAGCCCTCCTGAAGTCGGGGGTCGACATTGAGCGTGCCGTCGATGCCGCTTTTGCACGCGAGCTGAACAGCGAGAGACTAACCGGACTGGGCATCATCAACCGCGAGGTGATTATATACTACCTGCGGCAATTGGTGGAAATCGACCGCCAGCTGGCGCCGTTCACCATCCTTGAATTGGAGAAAGATGTCTTGCAGAAAACCTTCGTTAAGTCGTTGGGCATAGAGATTACGATTGGCGGACGCGTTGACCGTATGGACTGTATCAACGGCGGCGATGGCGAACAGATACGCATCATCGACTACAAGACGAGTGCCCTACGCCAGCGTCCGATGAAGACGATTGAGGACATCTTCGACGGCAGTCAGCTGAAAAACCACAGCGACTACTATCTGCAAACGATACTCTATGCGCGCATCGAACGTAGCCGCCAGCAGACGCCCGTAGCCCCTGCCCTGCTCTTTATTCAGCATACCGCGGGGGATGACTACAACCCCATTCTGAAGTTGGGCGACAAATACATCAACGACGTGGCTACGCCCGATGGCGACAAGTTCGTGCACCTGCTCATGGACAAGATAGAGGAAATTTTCGACGCGTCGAAGCCCTTCGCTCCTGCGGCCGACGCCGACCGCTGCCGCTACTGCCCCTACGTGAAGGTCTGCGGACTGTAACGGCCACGGGGCGTCAGATGCGCCTTTTCGCCTTCAGGCTCAGTATGCGCCGTACGCTCGCGTTGATACGTTCCTCTGAGATGGTACCGTTCTCCACCGCCTTGACAACGGCATCGAAGGCTACGACGAAGTTCTGCGGACCAAGCACGATGTCGACGCCAGCCTGAATGCACCCTACAGCAGCCTCTTCCGTGGTGTACTGCTGCGTGATGGCTCCCATCTCCATAGCGTCGGCGATGATGATGTTCCGATAGCCCAACTCGCCGCGCAGCTTGTTCTGCAGGATGATTGGCGACATCGTCGCCGGGACGTCCGTTCCCGTCACGTTGGGTGCCGCAATGTGGGCGGTCATAATCAGCTGGCACCCCCAAAGTATGCCGGCCTTGAAGGTCACCAACTCGCAGTTCTGCATCTCCTCCCACGTCTTCAGTGTCTGTGCATAGCCGTAGTGGGTGTCGGCCTTCGTGTCGCCGTGGCCTGGGAAATGCTTGATGCAGCCCGCAATGCCGGTATCCTTCAAGCCCTGCAGGTAGCTGACGACCATGGCCGCGGCAAGCTGCGGATTGTCGGAGAAGGCGCGTGCCCCGATAACGATGTTCTCGGGATTGGTGTTCACGTCGGCCACAGGTGCAAAGTCGATGTCGAAGCCGTACCTATGGAGATAGGTGCCGATGGTGGTTGCACACTCGTAGGCTACACCGGGGTCCCCTGTAGCGCCGATAGCGGCCATCGAGACATACTTCTTGACGTTGAAGTTCGGATTGTTGGCAATACGTGCCACCCTGCCGCCCTCCTCGTCGATACAGAGCATCGGCGAGCCGTTGAGCGACCGCAGCTGAGTGACGAAAGAGGTAAGCTGGGCCTCGTTGTCGATGTTATGGGCATAGAGTATGATGCCGCCCACGGGGTATTTCTCGTTGACGCCCTTCATGGTGGCATTGACGGCCTGGAGCTTGATCTTCGTGATGTCGTCGGAGCTGCCGTCGATGCCGCTTGGCTTGTTGAAGTGTATTGTGGTGTCGAGACACTCTGGGCGGACGTAGAACATCTGTCCCACTTTTTCGCGCAGGGTCATCTTCCGGAGCTGTTCCTCTATGGGGTCGGTTGTCGACACGCGGTCGTTGTCGTCGTCGTTGGTACAGGCCGTGAACAGACTGACGATACAGGCGAGGAGTGAGAGCAGAACGGATAATTGTCTTGTTTTCATCTTGCTATCAGGGGTTTTTTGTTCTTATGGGTTTTATAGATGCAAAGGTACGAAGAAATCCGTACACCACAAAATATTTTCGTTAAAAAAGCCACACCCGACGCCGAAAATCTAACGTCTTCTCAGAATCCCCATTTACACAACCAATGGCAATGGCGTAGTCTTCTCCTGTCCTCCTGTTCTCCTGTCAAAAGTCCTCCTGTTCTCTTGTACTCTTGTCCAAAAAGTCCTCCTGTACTCTTGTCTAAAAAAGTCTCCTGTTCTCTTGTACTCTTGTCTAAAGTCCTCCTGTACTCCTGTCTAAACCCGTACTCCCGTTCACCGCGAAAATTTCGCGAACGGCCGTCAAATTTTCGGGAACAATCGCGAAAATTTCCCGTCCGCCCCGCGCAGCGCCCCACCCTTTTGCCCACTGCGCACTATGAATGTTACATTAAGCCCTACGCTCTGAAATCGTCGCTTTACGGGATAAACACTGGGGTTACGTCGATTGTTACATGTTACATGTTACATTAAGCGCAATTTCAACTGCAAAAATGGAGAAGACGGGGAGAAGGAGAAGAGAAGGAATTTTTTATTAAAATTCATATAATAATATTTTATATTATATATATAATATATATATTATATATATAATATAAAATATCGAGCCCCCTTTTTTCCCATTTTGAAAACTGCGAAATAAAAAACGCTTAATGTAACATGTAACGTGTAACAATCGCCGCTTCCCCAGTGTTTATTGCGGAAAGCGGCATTTTTGACGAACGCTCCTTAATGTAACATGTTATGGTACCACCGCACTGAATCGGTGCAGTGGTCTTATCCTCCATGTTGACAAAGAGGACAAGATGGGGGAACAAAACGTTCCCCCCATGGACTAAAGCCGAACACTGTCATCATCAACGAGTCCGGCCTTTACTCCCTCATCCTTTCCTCGAAGCCCACGGGACGAAATCATCATAGAGAAGAAGTTCAACCGCTTCTGGCTGCACTTCGCCGTGAGGCCACAGACGATGCCCAACCGCTGCAAGGTCACGGTCATCGAGAAGCGGTAAGACGACAACCTCCTTATTTTAAAACGACAACCTTCTTATTATTTTAAAACGACAACAAGGACAACAAGGACAACTTTTTTAATCGCTGCTTGCAGCGACTGTTGTCATTAAGCACTACGCTCTGAAATCGCCGCTTTCCGCAGTAAACACTGGGAAAGCGGCGATTGTGACATGTGACATGTGACATTAAGCGCAATTTCATTTGTCATACGAAGTGTGTTTTTAGTTCATATTCAATGTTTATGCACGTTTCTTGCAGAATAAGATTTTTTACGCAAAGATGTTTGGCGGTATCCTATTTTCTTTGTACCTTTGCAGCCCAGAATGCAATTACAAAACTCAGCTTTTGATATGAAAAAACAAATGAAGAAGGTGCTCGTCCTTGGTTCGGGTGCCCTGAAAATCGGACAGGCTGGCGAGTTTGACTATTCGGGCTCCCAAGCTCTGAAAGCGCTTCGCGAAGAAGGCATTTCCTCTGTGTTAGTCAACCCCAACATTGCAACCATCCAGACTTCGGAAGGCATCGCCGACAAGGTGTATTTTCAGCCGGTAACCCCCTACTTTGTGACTGAAATCATCAAGAAGGAGCGTCCCGACGGCATTCTCCTGGCCTTCGGCGGACAGACGGCCTTGAACTGCGGCACGGAGCTCTACCAGAGCGGCGTGCTGAAAGAATATGGTGTGGAGGTGCTGGGAACCAGCGTTGAAGCCATTATGAACACCGAGGACCGCGACCTCTTCGTCAAGAAGCTTGGCGAGGTAGACCTGAAGGTGCCCGTGAGCCACGCCGTTGAGAACATGGATGACGCCCTGAAGGCAGCCCGCGAGATAGGATTCCCCATCATGATTCGTTCGGCCTACGCCCTCGGTGGTCTCGGAAGCGGCATCTGTCCCGATGAAAAGGCGTTTGTAGAACTGGCTGAGTCGGCATTCACCTTTGCCCCGCAGATTCTCGTCGAGGAGAGCCTGAAGGGCTGGAAGGAGATTGAGTTCGAGTGCATCCGCGACGCCAACGACCGCTGCTTCACCGTAGCCTCGATGGAGAATTTTGACCCCTTAGGCATCCACACGGGCGAGTCTATCGTCGTGGCTCCCACCTGCTCGCTGACAGAGGAGCAGGTGAAGATGCTGCAGGACATCACCATCCGCTGCGTGAAGCACCTCGGTATTGTCGGCGAGTGCAACATTCAGTTTGCCTTCAATGCCGTGACCAATGACTACCGCATCATTGAAATCAACGCCCGACTGAGCCGCTCGTCGGCACTGGCATCGAAGGCTACGGGCTATCCCCTGGCCTTCGTGGCTGCAAAGATTGCCCTCGGCTACACCCTCGACCAGATTGGCGAGATGGGTACGACGTCGAGTGCCTACGTGGCTCCGAGTCTCGACTATATGATTTGCAAGATTCCGCGCTGGGACCTGACAAAGTTCGTCGGTGTCAGCCGTCAGATAGGCTCATCGATGAAGTCTGTAGGCGAAATCATGTCTATCGGCCGCTCGTTCGAGGAGATGATTCAGAAGGGGCTGCGCATGATTGGTCAGGGTATGCACGGCTTCGTGGGCAACGACCACACGAAGTTTGAGGACCTTGACAAGGAACTGGCCAACCCCACCGACCTGCGTATCTTCGCCATCGCCCAGGCTTTGGAAGAAGGCTACAGCGTGGAGCGCATTGAGGAGCTAACGAAGATTGACGTGTGGTTCCTGGAGCGGCTGAAGCACATTGTTGACTTAAAGCATAAGTTACAGACTTATAACAAGTTGGAAGAATTGTCCGACGAATTCCTGTTAGAGGTGAAGCGTGCCGGATTCAGCGACTTCCAGATAGCCCGCTTCGTACTGAAGTCGACGGCCACGAATATGGAGAAAGAGAATCTGCAGGTGCGCCAGTACCGTAAGGAGCGCGGCATCCTGCCCTCGGTGAAGCGCATTCCCACCGTGGCCTCCGAGCATCCCGAACTGACCAACTACCTCTATTTCACGTACACGCACACGCCCGCGTTCCAAGATTCTTTCAGCGTGGGTGCCAGTTCTCCCGATGCGAAAGCCTACACGCCGAAGCACGACATAAGCTACTACAACAACGACAAGTCGGTGGTGGTGCTCGGCTCAGGTGCCTACCGCATAGGCTCCAGCGTCGAGTTCGACTGGTGCTCGGTGAACGCCATCAACACGGCGCGCAAGCTGGGCTACAAGTCTATCATGATAAACTACAACCCCGAGACCGTGTCTACGGACTACGACATGTGCGACCGTCTCTATTTCGACGAGCTGTCGTTGGAACGCGTGCTCGACGTCATCGACCTGGAGTCGCCGAAGGGTGTCATCGTCTCGGTGGGCGGCCAGATACCTAACAACCTGGCCATGAAGCTGCACCGTCAAGGTGTGCCCGTCTTGGGTACCAGTCCGGTCAACATCGACCGTGCTGAGAACCGCGACAAGTTCTCGGCCATGCTCGACAAGCTGGGCATAGACCAGCCGGCATGGCGCGCGCTGACGTCGTTCGACGACGTGAAGGACTTTGTCAACCACGTGGGCTACCCCGTGCTCGTACGCCCCTCGTACGTGCTCTCCGGTGCGGCTATGAACGTCTGCTACGACGACGAGGAGCTGCACCGCTTCCTCAACATGGCCACCGAGGTGTCAAAGGAGTTTCCCGTCGTCATCTCGAAGTTCATGACCGAGACCAAGGAGATAGAGTTTGATGCCGTTGCCGACAAGGGTGAGGTCATAGAGTATGCCATCTCCGAGCACGTGGAGTACGCCGGTGTTCACTCCGGCGACGCTACGATGGTGTTCCCCGCCCAGCACATCTACTACTCCACCATCCGGCAGATTAAGAACATCTCGCGCAAGATTGCCAGGGAGCTGAACATCTCAGGACCGTTCAACATCCAGTTCCTGGCCAAGAACCGCGAGGTGAAGGTTATAGAGTGTAACCTGCGTGCCTCGCGTTCGTTCCCCTTCGTGTCGAAGATACTGAAGCGCAACTTCATCGAGACGGCCACGAAGATTATGCTCGACGCCCCCTACTCGCGTCCCGACAAGAGCGAGTTCGACATCGACCGCATCGGCGTCAAAGCCAGCCAGTTCTCCTTTGCCCGTCTGCAGAATGCCGACCCCGTCCTGGGTGTCGACATGAGTTCTACGGGTGAGGTAGGATGCTTGGGCGACAGCTTGAACGAAGCACTGTTAAACGCCTTGATAGCAACAGGTTATCGTCTGCCAAAGAAGTCGGTACTCATCTCTTCGGGTGGTGCTAAGGGCAAGGTGTCGCTCTTAGAGCCAGCTCAGGACTTGGTGAAGAAGGGCTTCGAGGTGTACGCCACTGGCGGAACGGCCAAGTTCTTCAATGACAACGGCGTGAAGGCCACCCCCGTGAGCTGGCCTGACGAGGAGGGTGCCAACAACGTGATGGACATGATTGCCGAGCACAAGTTCGACCTCATCGTCAACGTGCCGAAGAACCACACGAAGCGCGAGCTGACCAATGGCTACCGCATTCGCCGCGGCGCTATCGACCACAATATCCCCCTGATGACCAACGTCCGTCTGGCCAAAGCCTTCATCGAGGCATTTACCGCCATGAAGCTGGAAGACATCCAGATTAAGTCGTGGCAGGAGTATAATAATTGAAAACGTGAAAAGTGACAACTGTTGTGAAAGAAGAAATCAGAGCACTCTTAGAAGATTTGCTACCTTTGGTAGACTTTGACAGCGACTTTCTGTTTGCTGAACTCAATTCGCTGGACGTCACCACTATCCTGATGTCGTTGTCCGACAAATATGGTATCAAGCTGGAAGCCATCGATGCGACGCCTAAGAACCTGAAAACGTTGGACAACATCGTGGCTATGGTGGAGCGCAAACTTCAGGAAACATGATTTTAGAAGACTATCTCGAACAAGACGCACGTCTCTACCCCGATAAAACAGCGATTGTCTGCGGGGCAGAGTCGTGCTCATACCTGCAGCTCTACGAACGCTGCCTGGCGCGTTCAGCCCACTATGCCGACCGCCGGGGCCAAGTCGTACTGTTCAGGGCTTCGCCAACCATCGGCTTCGTCGTCGACTACTTCGCCATCCATATCGCTGGTGCCGTGGCTGCCCCGATGGAGAAGGACACCCCGCAGGAAATCATCGATGAATTGGAGCAAAAACTCAATTCTGCCACTGTTCCCGAAGGCATCGCAGACGTGCTCTACACCACAGGCACTACCGGGCGTTCGAAGGGCGTGATGATCAGTCATCGCACCATTGTGGCCGACGCCGAGAACCTGATTGCCGGACAACTTTTCTCACACGAGCTGGTGTTCATCATCAACGGCCCGCTGAACCACATCGGCAGCCTGTCGAAGATTTATCCCGTCATCATGCTGGGCGCAACATTATACATCATCGACGGCATGAGGGATATGAACGCTTTCTTCGGCGCACTTGACTATCCCGCCACGAAGATGGCCACTTTCTTCGTACCGGCCAGCGTACGTATGCTGATGCAGTTCAGCGCCGAAAGACTTGCATCCTACGCAGAAAAGATAGATTTCATCGAGTGCGGAGGCGCCCCACTGCCCCACTCTGACATGCAGGAACTCTGCCGGCTGTTGCCCAAGACGAGACTTTACAACACCTATGCATCAACGGAAACGGGCATCATCAGTACCTATAACTACAACGACGGTGAGTGCATAGCCGGATGTTTAGGCAAGACGATGCCACACTCACGCATCATCATCACCCCCGAGGGCCGCATATCGTGCCAGGGCGACACGCTGATGAGCGGTTATATCGGAGAACCCGAACTGACGGCCACCGTCCTGCGTGGCGACACGGTATATATGTCTGACTTGGGACGTATCGACGAACAGGGACGCCTGCATATTGGCGGGCGCCAGGACGACGTCATCAATGTAGGAGGGTACAAGGTGGCACCGACAGAAGTAGAGGACGCTGCCCTGCTGTTACCAGAGGTGAAAGACTGTATCTGCATCTCTGCCGCACACCCCGTCACGGGGCATGCCCTTAAGCTGTTGGTGGTCATGGCCGACGGTTGCCAACTGAACAAGCGGCGCATAGCCCTACACCTGAAAGGACGGTTGGAAATCTACAAGGTACCTATGCTCTACGAGCAGGTTGACCACGTAGAAAGAACCTACAACGGCAAGTTAAACCGAAAGTTTTACCGTTAGGCTACAAATCCCTATCCTCCAACACTTTAAAACGCCCTCTTACGGCGTCTAATTTCTCAAAGTCAAGACTCGTTGTCAGCGCTTGCTGCTGGTTGGGAGTTGTCTCTGCCAACGTGTCGCCCTTGGAGTCGCAGACAAGGCTCTCGCCGCGGTAATGACAGAACTGGTCGTTGCCCACGCGATTAGCTCCAATCAAGTAACACTGATTCTCGATGGCACGTGCCCGCGTCAGCACCCGCCACGCCTGCTGACGGCTTTCAGGCCAGTTGGCTGACACGATGATGGCATCGTACTGGCCAGCACGGCCATAGCGAGACCACAGGGGGAAACGCAGGTCATAGCACGTCAGAAGCAGGAAACGGCGCCCCTGCCATAAGGCGACAACGTGCTCCGTTCCCGGCGTGATGTACGCGTCTTCGTGGCCATAGGTGAAGAGGTGGTGCTTGTCGTAGAAAACGGTGCCCTCGGGCGTGACAAAATAATGACGATTGCGGTAGGTGCCGTCAGAAGCATGTATCAGCAGGCTGCCGCTGAAGGCGCATTGATGGGCTCTGGCCGTCTGCTGCATCCATCGGAGGGCGATGGAATCGGTGTTTTCTGCAAGACCTTGTGGCTCTGTGGCAAATCCCGTAGCCCACATTTCAGGCAGCA
Source organism: uncultured Prevotellaceae bacterium (assembly GCA_900316475.1). Classification (GTDB taxonomy): domain Bacteria; phylum Bacteroidota; class Bacteroidia; order Bacteroidales; family Bacteroidaceae; genus Prevotella. Next base: position 18,395 of record ONDA01000021.1, on the reverse strand, counting down.
CATACAAATCGGAACCGTGATTTTCGTCAAATAGCCGTTGCACGTTTTTGACGTTTTCATCGGGTTGTCCCCAAATGGTGTCAGTTTGAAAAATCGTTATTTTCATAGGTAAAAGTCTTTTGTCAGTTCTTGATACCACGAAGAACGGACATTGGGAGAAGTTTCAATAACACCTTCCTCCAATTCCAAGTCGGCAGGATGCTTGCGAAAGGCCATCAGATAGCGGCGAGGCTGTTTGCGCGGCGTGGTCTTAACGGCACATTCACGCACCTTGAACAGGCCCGTCAAAGTGGCCTCGGCCTCCATTCGCGCCTTGCAGTCGAAGGGAATGACGACAGAGAACTCGCCCCCATCGGCCAGCAGACGACAGACGGACTGCATCAAGTCGCGATACGACAGCGAAGCCGTGTGGCGTGCCAGCGTGCGCTGACCATCAGGACACTCCAGCGAACTGTCGAAATACGGCGGGTTGCTGACGATGGCATCGAAGGACAAGCAGGCCGTTGGCACTATCGGCGTAAAAGTCCTGACGTCGGCCTCCAAAATCCCGATGTTGCGGAAAGGCGAGCCGGCAACGTTCGCTCGTGCCTGCCCCACCGCCTCGCTGTCGATATCGATGCCCCAAATCGTGGCATCGGGGAAACGTTGCGCCATCATCAGCGCTATCAAGCCAGTACCCGTGCCAATGTCGAGCACCGTCTGGCCACCTCGCGCCCAGGCGCCAAGCAGCGTTCCATCGGTGCCTACCTTCATGGCACAACGGTCGTGATAAACCGTGAAATGACGAAAACGGAAGTAATCATTTGCCATAATCGGGCACAAAGATACACATTTTTTGTTAATTATCGGCTATCTGTTAGCAAATCTCAATTAAATTTCGTAACTTTGCACGCTCTTAAAGTTGTAATATGTTTTTAGAAAGTCAGAATAACAAGGCATTCTCAATGATTGCCGACATTGAAGGAGATTTTAAGGACCTGATTAACGGCGTGCCCACGCCCGACGAACTGCCTATCCTTGCCGTTCGTAACCTGGTGCTTTTCCCAGGCGTGGTGTCGCCCATCCTCATCGGCCGCGAATCGAGCTCAACGCTCATCAAGCGTGCCGAGAAGAAACAACTGGTGATTGGTATCGTCTGCCAACGCGACCCTGAAGTGGACGAACCTACAAAAGATGATTTATACGAATATGGCGTCTTTGCCAAGATCGTCAAGCAGCTGACGCTGCCTAACGGTAACATCACGGCTATCATCCAGGCTCTGGGACGAATGAAGCTGATAGACATCATCAGCGACGAACCCTACCTGACAGGACATGTGGAGCCCGCACCCGAGATAAGCCCCGAGAAACGTGACAAGGAGTTCCGCACCGCTATGCAGGACCTGCGCAAACAGGTGAACGACTACATCAACATGAGCGACGAGATACCCGACGAGGCCACGTTTGCCGTGCAGAACATCTCGAACGACGTCATGGCGCTGAACTTCACCTGCTCGAACATGCCGTTCAGCATCAAGGACAAAATGATGCTCCTGGAAACAGAGTCGGTGAAGGAGCGCCTGTTTGCCACCATGAAGGTGCTGAACCGCGAAATCAACTTGCAGCACCTGAAGGCCGACATCCGCAACAAGACGCGTGAAGACCTTGACGAGCAGCAGCGCAACTACTTCCTGCAGCAGCAAATCAAGAATCTGCAGGCAGAAATGGGTAACGGCGAGAGTGCGCCCGAGAAGACGGAACTGCTGAAGAAAGCTGAGAAGAAGCTATGGCCGGAAGAGGTGGCAAAGGTGTTCTACAAAGAGGCGGACAAACTGGATACGCTAAACCCGCAAAGTCCTGACTTCAACGTACAGCTAACGTATCTGCAGACGATGGTCGACCTGCCTTGGGGCGAGTTTACTGAAGACGACTTGAACCTGAAACGTGCACAGAGGATTCTCGACCACGACCACTATGGCATGGAGAAGGTGAAGGAGCGCATACTGGAGTATATGTCAGTACTGTCACTGCGCGGCGACCTGAAGTCGCCCATCATCTGTCTCTATGGCCCTCCGGGCGTGGGTAAGACCTCGTTAGGCAAGTCTATTGCCGCCGCCATGAAGCGTAAGTATGTACGTATATCGCTGGGCGGACTGCACGACGAGGCAGAGATTCGCGGCCACCGCCGCACCTATATCGGCGCAATGCCCGGACGTATCATCAAGAGCATACAGAAAGCCGGTTCTTCGAACCCCGTCTTCATTCTCGACGAGATAGACAAGGTGACGCAGAACACGCATAACGGCGACCCGGCATCGGCACTGCTTGAGGTGCTCGACCCCGAGCAGAACAATGCCTTCCATGACAATTACCTCGACGTGGACTATGACTTGTCGAAGGTGCTGTTCATTGCAACGGCCAACAACCTCGCTACCATACCCGGTCCCCTGCGCGACCGTATGGAGATTATCGAGGTTTCAGGCTACATTACCGAGGAAAAGATAGAGATAGCCAAACGTCACCTTATTCCCCGCGAGATGGAGAATACGGGCCTTAACACGGTATCGCCCAAGCCTTCCTTCAACAAGGCCGCCATAGAGATGATCATCGAGCGCTATACCCGCGAGAGCGGCGTCAGACAGCTGGAGAAGCAAATCAACAAGGCCATGCGCAAACTGGCCTTCAAGCAGGCCCTGAATGGCGAGATGCCCTACACCAAGATGACCCCTACGGAGGTGGAAGAGCTGTTGGGTAATCCGCCCTTCTATCGCGACATCTACCAAGGTAATGATTATGCTGGCGTCGTGACGGGGCTTGCGTGGACGAGCGTGGGCGGCGAAATACTCTTCATTGAAACATCGCTGTCAAAAGGCAAGGCAGGCAAGCTGACGCTGACGGGCAACTTAGGCGACGTGATGAAGGAATCGGCTGTCATAGCCTTGGAGTACGTCAAGGCGCATGTCGACAGGATAGGCGTCGACTACCGTATCTTCGACCATTGGAACATACACATCCACGTACCGGAAGGTGCTACGCCCAAGGACGGCCCTTCGGCTGGCATCACCATTGCCACGTCTATTGCCTCGGCACTGACACAACGCAAGGTGCGCAAGAATACGGCAATGACGGGAGAGATTACCCTGCGCGGAAAGGTGCTACCCGTAGGTGGTATCAAGGAGAAAATTCTGGCTGCCAAGCGTGCCGGCATCACGGATATCATAATGTGCCGCGAGAACGAGAAAGACGTCAACGAGATTCCTGACACATATCTCAAGGGCGTCACCTTCCACTATGTCGAAAACGTACAGGACGTCTGGGACTTCGCATTGACCAAAGAAATTGTGAAGAATCCCACCGACTTCACAATACCAGAGGATGACGAGAAAAAAGACGAGAAGAAATGACCTTCAAAGTAGAACATAGCGACAACGCCAGCGATGCACGCACAGGCTTGATAACAACAGACCACGGACAAATCAAGACACCTATCTTTATGCCCGTAGGCACGGCAGGCTCCGTCAAGGGCGTGCATTTTGCTGAACTGCGCGAACAGGTGAAGGCACAGATTATTCTGGGCAACACCTATCATCTCTACTTGCGTCCAGGACTCGACACACTGAGGAAGGCCGGCGGGCTACATCAGTTCAACACTTGGGACCGCCCCATACTGACAGACTCCGGCGGTTTCCAGGTCTTCTCGCTGACAGGCATCCGCAAGCTACGTGAAGAAGGTTGCGAATTCCGCTCACATATTGACGGCTCGAAGCACATCTTCACGCCGGAAAACGTCATGGAGACAGAACGCATCATCGGTGCCGACATTATGATGGCATTAGACGAGTGCCCGCCAGGACAGAGTGACTATCAGTATGCCAAGAACTCGTTAGGACTGACCCAGCGCTGGCTCGACCGCTGCATCAAGCGCTTCAATGAGACAGAGCCGCTCTACGGCTATCAGCAGAGCCTCTTCCCCATCGTACAGGGGTGTACCTATAAAGACTTGCGTCAGGAAGCCGCCAAGTACGTGGCTGACAAAGGGGCTGACGGCAACGCCATCGGCGGACTGGCAGTAGGTGAGCCAACGGAGGTGATGTACGAAATGATTGAGGTCGTCAACGAGATTCTGCCCAAGGACAAGCCACGTTATCTGATGGGAGTCGGCACACCACAGAACATCCTCGAGGCCATTGAGCGCGGCGTGGATATGTTCGACTGTGTCATGCCTACACGTAACGGGCGTAATGCATTGCTCTTCACCTATGAGGGCACGATGAATATGCGCAACAAGAAGTGGGAACAGGACTTCACACCGATTGACCCTGACGGCTGCGACATCGACCGTATTCACACAAAGGCTTATCTGCATCATCTGTTCAAGGCGCAAGAGCTGTTGGCCATGCAGATTGCCTCGATACACAACTTGGCGTTCTATCTCAGACTGGTCACCGACGCCCGCACGCATATTGAGCAGGGCGACTTCGTCGTGTGGAAACGCTCTGTCATTGAACAACTTGGAAGAAGGAGATGAAGAAGCTGAAAACTATCCTGACACACATTGGCCGTGCGCTGCATCATATTGGTCATTGGCTGAGCTACTTGAAGTATCTCAACCCTTTTCACTATCTGACGCGCATTGACCGGTATATCATCAAAAAATTCATCGGCACATACATCTACTCGATTCTGCTGATTATATCAATATCTATCGTCTTTGACGTCAATGAGAACCTGGCAAAGTTTACCACAAATCACGCACCGCTGAGAGCTATCGTGTTTGACTATTATGCCAACTTCGTACCGTACTTCGCCAACCTGTTCTCGCCGCTGTTCGTCTTTATCGCAGTGATATTCTTCACATCGAAGCTGGCCGGCAACAGCGAGATTATCGCTATGCTGGCTTCTGGCCTAAGTTTCAAACGGCTGATGCGCCCTTACTTCATCTCAGCGTCCCTCATTGCTGCGCTAAATTTCTACCTCGGCTCCTACGTTATACCTCAGGGGACTATTATCCGTCAAAACTTCGAGTCGCAATACAAGAACGACAAAAAGATTACTTCAGCAGCCAACGTACAACTCCAGGTTGGCAAAGGCATTATCGCATACATACAGCAATATGATGACCAAACAAAAACCGGCTACGGCTTTTCGTTAGACAAGTTTGAGAAGAAGAAGCTCGTCAGTCACATGACAGCCAGCGTCATACGTTATGACACCATCAGCGAATCACGGTTCCATTGGCGTGCCCAGAATTACAAGATTCGCACGTTAAAGGGTTTACGTGAGGAAATAAAGTCTGGCATGGAATTAGACACGATGGTCATGATGGAGCCAATGGACTTGGTGTTCTCAAAGGGACAGCAAGAGACGTTCACAAGCCCCGAGTTGCGCGAATATATCTCAAAACAGCAAGAGCGCGGTTCGCAGAACGTCGTACAGTATGAGGTGGAGTATCATAAGCGCATAGCCATGTCCTTTGCCTCGTTCATCCTGACCGTTATCGGTGCTTCACTCTCGTCGCGAAAGCGCAAAGGCGGCATGGGCCTCTACTTGGGCATCGGACTGGCCTTGTCGTTCGCTTATATCCTGTTACAAACCATCTCTGCCACATTTGCCATCAATGCAGGAACTCCGGCCATTTTGGCAGAGTGGATACCTAATCTGTTATATGTTTTCATCGCCTATTTCTGTTGGCGACAAGCCCCTAACTAATTTACAATTTGTAATGTGATGAAATTTGAAGAAACCTATCTTAACGATAACATCCTCGATGCGCTCTATGACATGCGTTTCGACGATATGACGCCTATACAAGAGAAGTGTATTCCTGAAATACTCGATGGCTATGACGTCTTAGGCGTAGCACAAACAGGCACGGGAAAGACGGCTGCCTACCTGCTGCCAATACTTTCCATGCTTGATGACGGTGACTATCCGAAGGATGCCATCAACTGTGTCATCATGTCGCCGACCCGCGAATTAGCTCAACAAATAGACCAAGCCATGCAAGGCTTCGGCTACTATCTGGACGGCGTGTCTTCAGTGGCCGTCTATGGTGGCAATGATGGTGGCCGCTACGATCAGGAGCTGCGTGGCATGCGCCTCGGAGCCGACGTACTCATAGCGACACCAGGACGCCTGCTGAGCCATCTGAAGGTTGGCAATCTTGACCTGTCACGCTGTTCGTTCTTCGTTCTTGACGAGGCCGACAGAATGCTGGACATGGGCTTCTCGGAAGATATCATGCGCATCGTCAAGGAATTGCCAACGACCTGTCAGCGCGTCATGTTCTCAGCCACGATGCCTTCAAAGATTCGAGAGTTGGCCGTCTCATTACTACACGACCCCGTAGAAATCAAGCTGGCCGTCTCGAAGCCTGCAGAGAAAATTCAGCAGTCGGCATACGTCTGCTATGACCCTCAGAAACTCAAGATTATCGAGCATCTGTTCAAAGCTGGCGACTTGCAGCGCGTCATCATCTTCAGCGGCAAGAAAGACCGTGTAAAGGAGATTGCCCGCCAGCTGAAGCGTATGAAGATAAACTGTGCCGAAATGCACAGCGACCTGTCTCAGGCTGACCGCGACGACGTGATGTACCGTTTCAAGGCCGGACAGGTAGACGTTCTTGTAGCTACCGACATCGTCAGCCGAGGTATCGACATCGATGACATTCGCATCGTCATCAACTACGACGTGCCACACGATGCTGAGGATTACGTACACCGCATCGGTCGTACGGCACGTGCCGACCGCGATGGTGTGGCTATCACCTTTGTCAATGAGGCAGAGATGGGCAAGTTCCATGAAATAGAGCACTTCTTAGGCAAGGAGGTGCTGAAGAACCCATTACCCGAAGGAATAGGAGAAGGGCCCGAATATACGAAGCGCGAAAAGAAACGTTCCAACACGCGCAGACATGGCCGCTGGCACAGTCACGGCAATGGCAAACGACAGAACCGTCCGCGCAACAATAAGTCTAATCCTCGCTCTTGAGTGTAGGAAGCGAAATGTGGTAACGCACGGCAAGAAACCGTATCAGACAGGTTGTAATAAAGGACGCAACAGCTGTCACTTCAACAGGTACACCTAACTCCATCAATCCCCAATAGACGATACCGCCCAGCACACAAGCCATAGCGTAAATCTCCTTATGGAAAATGACTGGTTCGTTGTTCAACAGTACATCGCGGATGACACCACCCGCAGAACCTGTGATACACCCCATGATAATAGCTACCCAGAAGGGCTGGCCAAAAGCGAGTGATTTCTGAATACCGGCAATCGTAAAAAGTGCCAGGCCCAAAGTGTCAAAGACAAACCACGCATTCTTCAGCGGCTCCATCCATTTGCCGAAGAAAGCAACAGTCAAAAGGGCTACGGCCGTACATATCAAATAAATAGGGGTTGTCATCCAGAACGGTATCGTCCCTAACATGACATCACGGATAGTACCGCCGCCAATAGCTACGGCAATGCCGCAGACATAGCCGCCAAACCAGTCAAACTGCTTGGCAGCAGCATGACGGATGCCCGAAATGGCAAAAGCGAAAGTTCCCAGCAACTCAATAATATTGATAACGATATCCTGCTCCATCATTCATCTTTATAACGGTCACCCCAATAGGCAACCATGCGCTCATAGAGTTTCTGTTCCGACGGCGAATGTTGCGCGTGCCATATTCTTTCGTTCTGTAAGTCATCGGGCATATACTGCTGGGGCGTAAAATGACCGGGAAAGTCATGAGGATATTTATAACCGTCGTGATAGCCTAATTCTTTCATCAGCTGTGTCGGCGCATTGCGGATAGGCAGCGGCACAGGCTTATTGCCCGTCTGACGCACCAACTGCAAGGCACTGTCAATAGCAAGATAGGCGGAATTGCTCTTGGGCGACGTGGCCAGATAAACTGTTGCTTCAGCCAGGGGAATACGACCTTCAGGCCAGCCTATCTTCTGAATCACATCGAAAGCGGTATTTGCCAACAACAGTGCATTGGGATTGGCCAAGCCTATGTCCTCTGCTGCAGAGATGACCAGTCGTCGGGCAATGAACTTAGGATCCTCCCCACCCTCTATCATACGAGCCAGCCAATAGATGGCTGCATCAGGATCGCTACCTCGTATACTCTTTATGAAAGCTGAGATGATGTCATAGTGCATCTCGCCGTCTTTGTCATAAGCCAAAGGATTCTGTTGCAGACGTGACACCACCAGCTCGTCGGTGATAATGACCTCACCCGACTCGGCCTCAACGACCAACTCCAGGATATTAAGCAACTTTCGGGCATCGCCACCGCTGAAGCGCAGCAAGGCGTCTGTCTGCTTCAGTTCTATATGACGCTCCTTCAGTATGACATCGGTGGTGACAGCACGATGCAACAGCTTCAACAGGTCGTCTTTCTCCAACGACTTCAGCACATAAAGCTGACAGCGTGATAACAGCGGACGTATCACCTCAAACGATGGATTCTCTGTCGTAGCACCGATGAGTGTCACAATGCCACGTTCGACAGCACCAAGCAACGAATCTTGCTGCGATTTCGAGAAACGGTGAATCTCGTCAATAAATAGAATAGGTGAAGCCGCATTGAAGAAACGTCCCTTTTGAGCCTTTTCAATGACATCGCGCACATCCTTGACGCCGCTGGTAACGGCCGATAGCGTGTAAAAGGGTGTGTCCAAACGGTTGGCAATAATCTGAGCCAAAGTTGTCTTACCCACTCCGGGCGGGCCCCAGAGTATGAACGACGAGATTCGTCCTGCATCAATCATTCGACGCAGTACAGCCCCTTCACCAACCAGGTGTTGCTGTCCGATGTAGTCGTCAAGCGTATGGGGACGCAGTCTTTCGGCTAATGGTTGTGACATAATCGGCGACAAAGGTACAAAATTATTTCGTAAAATATAATTCATATATCAAAATTATTTTCTATCTTTGCAGCAGAAACCAAATAACACTAATATGGACAAGAAAGAAGAAAAGAGTAAAGGTCTGACGCTCAAAGCATTAAACAAAAGTAGCGTTTGGGATCTTCAGGAAAACGATGTCTTCAGGCTTTGGGAAATCTCGGACAAAGATGCCGATGTGCTTGACAATCCCCGCCATTATCAGGATATCATACGCAGTGCGTTTCTGATAGAGGAAATCAAGGACGATTCCAAAGCTGCCAAAGAGAAATACGAGAAGATGGGTTATAAGGTTGCTCAGGTTAAGCTTTCGGAAAGCCAAAAGACGACCTGGGCCCTGAAGAAGAAACCCATCGTCAGAGTGACCGACTTGACGTATGAGAACATACGCCACATCTCCGCTGCAAAGCTGGTAGAGGTTCTCGACCGCAACTTCGGCGGTGGATGGGACTCCCTGTCGCAGTCTATAAAGGACATTATCGAGAGTGGCTTTGACATCTCTACCACCACCCTGCCCAAGGACCGTCTGCACAAGAAGGGCGGTATGTACGAGAAGAAGATGGCCGACGGCTATGACGTTCTCGAAGTAGAGAAAGGCACTTGGGTAGAGGCCATCTTTGCCAAGCTGAAGCCAGAAGCAGAGAAACCCCGTATGAAGTTCCCTAACAGTGAAGAACTTGAAGAGGACGACGAGGAGGCTGATGTTGAGATAGAAGACACCTATAACAAGCCCGACGAGGATGACGTTGAGATAGATGAACCTGATGATGACGATATCAACGAGGACAACTACTCGACGATGATGGACTTAAGCGGTGACGACGATGACATCACTGCTGACAGTCTGGAAGACTACGCCGACGAGTAAACCGTTGCAACTCGGTATAAATACGCTGCACGGGCAATCCCATCACGTTATAGTAACTACCGTTGAGACCTGTACAGCCAATGTAGCCTATCCACTCTTGGATACCATAAGCACCAGCCTTGTCAAGAGGCTGGTATTTTTTTATGTAATACTCTATCTCGTCCTCCGCCAGTTGCTTGAATGTGACGTCAGTCTTCACAGAAAAACTTACCGTCTGCTCTGAGGTGGTCATACAGACACCTGTCATCACCTGATGCGTCCGTCCGCTAAGTTTCCTTAACATCTGTGCAGCCATTTGTGTGTCAGCAGGTTTTCCAAGCACCTCATCACCAACAATGACAACAGTATCGGCAGTGATGACAAGTTCATCGTCAGCCATTACCTGTCGATAGGCAGCCGCCTTCTTTCCGGCAATGTATTCCGCCGTCTCTGCAGCTGGCATCGATGCGGGGTAACTCTCGTCGATGCCCGGTAGCACTCGTACTTCAAATTCTATGCCTAAGCCCGCCAAGAGTTCCCGCCGGCGGGGCGAGTTACTTGCCAGAATAATCTTGTAATCGTTCACCATCCGAAAGCCTTTTCGTCTTTTAACCATTTATCTTGAGCTCGTAGCGTCTGCTCAATGACATCACGCCCACAGCCATAACCTCCTCGGTAAGGACTGACATAGAGGCTGACATCCTTAATGTCGGGACAAGCATCTTGAGGACACACAGGACACCCCGCACGACGCATGATCTCAAGATCAGGGACATCGTCGCCCATATACATCACCTCAGCGTCTGTTAGCTTGTATTTCTCAAGGAACTCATCGTATGCTCTGATCTTGACGGCACAACCCATATGAATGTCCTCTACACCCAGTCGCTCATAACGCAGGCGCACAGCTTCTGTTCTGCCGCCCGTCAGAATGACCACGCGAAGCCCCATCTTCACAGCAAGCTGAATGGCATACCCATCCTTGATGTTCACCGTACGCAGCGGTTCACCATCGGCCGACAATGTAATGGTCTCTGCTGAAAGCACACCGTCAACATCAAAGATGATGGCCTTGATGAGTCGTAAGTCATAGTTAATCATGACGATACTTATCTATATGAACGTTCTCCCACTTCAGCTTGTCCTCGTTCTGCGGTTTTCGTTCATCAGCCTTATGGCCGAAGGCTACTATGCAGAGCACATTCAAGTTCTCGGGAATGTCAAGAACACCCCGAATGACAGTATCTGCCGTCGTTCCGTCCGACAATCCCCGACCGCGCATCTGAATCCAACAACTGCCAAGGCCTAATTCTTCGGCCTGATACTGCATAGAAATCGCTGCTATCGAGCCATCCTCCACCCAACAGTCATTCTGGACGGGGTCGCCCAGCACGGCGACAGCCAGCGGAGCATCTTTCAGGAATTGCGATCCTAAGTCCTTTGCGTCAGCAAGCTTCTCAATATCCTGCTTATTGTCGACTACTATAAACTGCCACGCCCGTTGGCCCTTCGATGTTGGCGCCATCAAGGCTGCACGCAGAATCAGACGTACCTCGTCAGGCTCAAGTTCCTGACTGGTAAACTTACGGTGCGAACGGCGTATCTGCACTAAATCTTTAAAGTCCGTCATCTCCTTCTATGTTGATTAAAACGGTGCAAAGTTACAAAAAAAATATAATTTATTCGCCATAATTCACATTATTTTTCTATCTTTGCCACATGAACAAGCCCGTCATACAAATTATCACCAAACAGAAGGACTTGCCAGAATTGGATAATAGCTATTTTTTCCATAGCCGGCAACTGTTTGAGATAACGAAGCAGACGCCTCGCCAACGCCCCTATATGGCTGTAGCGATGACGGCAGACGGGTGTGTCCTGTCTCACATGCTGGCTATCGTCCGCTATCGCTCAATGTGGCTTCCACCTTATATATATATGCACTGCCGCATCCTCGGTGAGGGTGTCTACTCCTACCCTCACGAAGGTTATTCCAATTATGAACTTTTCAGCATGATGATTGAGACGTTGCGAACGCATATCGGGTACCATGTCTTGTACTTTGAAATCAGTAATCTCAGTCAGAAGATGTTTGCCTATCGTGAGCTCAAACAGCAAGAATATTTCCCCGTACGCTGGATGAGTATCCACAATTCGCTCCACAGCCACACACCAGAGGAGCGCATTAGCAAACGGCTGCAGCGACATATCAAGAGCGCCTATGCCAAAGGCGTCATCACCGAGGAGGTGAAAACCGAGGAGGACATGAAGCAGTTCTTCAAACTACTGAAACGCCACCACTGGCTAAAGCCCAAACGCTACATTCCCGATGAAAAATTCTTTAGCATCATCCAAAAAGAAGCACACGGGCGTCTCTACCTCACGCGCTATCACGACTATGTCATTGGCTGCTCTGCCGTTGTATATAGTCAACAGAATGCCTACCTTTGGTACACTGCTTTTCGCCGTAAGTCTTTCGCTTTTGTCCACCCCGACGAGCTGACCCTGTGGCACGTTCTCAAGGATTCACATAGTCGCGGCTACCAGCACGTCTTCTTCCTTGACGTTGGCCTGCCATTTTCGCACAATCCTTTCCGGGAATTCATCCTCCGCTTCGGTGGGAAACCTGTCAGTACCTACCGCTGGTTCAGGTGCTCTATACACTGGATAAACGCCATATTATCGTGGATTTATCGGGATTAAAGGGCCTGCTTTTCACAAAAAAAACTAAAATCAAAGTGCAAAACGCCTGACTATGATAATTTTTTCGTACCTTTGCAAAGCTAAATATTCAAAAGATGGCAAAAAAGAAGATTTTATTCATCAATCAGGAGATTTCTCCATATGTGCCCGACACCGAGTTGTCCATTATGGGTCGCGCCTTGCCGCAAGCCATGCAAGAAAAGGGGCACGAAATACGTACATTCATGCCCAAATGGGGCAATATCAATGAGCGCCGAGGGCAGCTTCATGAGGTTATCCGCCTATCGGGAATGAATCTGATCATCAATGACACCGACCATCCGCTGATAATCAAGGTAGCCTCTATCCAGCAAGCTCGCGTACAAGTATATTTTATTGACAACGACGACTATTTTTCTAAGCGCCAGATGGAAAAAGACGAGATGGGCAACGACTATCCCGACAATGGCGAGCGTGCCATCTTCTTTGCACGCGGCGTCTTAGAGACGGTCAAGAAGTTACGCTGGGTGCCCGACATCATTCACTGTCAAGGTTGGATGAGCGCCGTTGTACCTCTCTACATCAAGACTGCCTATCAGGATGAGCCTTCATTTGCCAATACAAAGGTCGTCACGTCATTTTTTGCAAAGAATCTCACCAACGATTTAGGTACCAATTTCAAGAAGTGCGTCGAGTTCCGTGAGACAACGGCCGACCTCCTTTCTCCCTACAAGGAAGTCTTCGACTTCGAAGAGATGGGTAAGTTAGCCATCGACTACAGCGACGGCATCATTCTGGCAAGTCCTGAGGCCGACAAGTCATTCGAACAATACGCATCAACAAAGAACATTCCCGTTTTAGGCTATCAAGAGGACTTCGCCGATAGCTACGAAGCACTCTATGCCAAGATTTGTCCTGAAGAGGAATAAACAATACACACATTCAATGACGAACAGAAAATTGCAGACAGCAATAATGCTTACTTCGCTATTATTTGCTGCATGTAGTGACGAAACATTCGACTTTGGAAGCACACTGACGCAACAGGCCGACAAATTGGATATCAGTGCCACAGACTATCAGGTAACGACACGCTCTGTGATGGCAGACTCCGTACTTCTGAGAAGCAGTTACTGCTATTTAGGACGGGTAAAAGACCCCGAGACTGGCGCATACGTCACCAGCGAGATGATGACACAGTTCAACGTTCTCGATAACTATACCCTGCCTGCAGAAGATAAGATTACCAGCCGATACGAAAACAATATGGCGGGGGCCGACTCTTGCCAAATAGAGTTATACATGAGCTCGCCTACGGGCATCACCGACACTTTGGCAGCCTTGAAAATCAAGCTTTCGGAGCTGTCAGAACCTATGGAAGAGAATATCAAATACTATTCCAACTACGACCCCGTCAAGACCGGCAAAGTGCGCAATGATGGCCTTGTCGTCGACAAGATGTTCTCCTATAAAGACCTTACCGTTGCCGATACGCTCCGTTCAAAATCTAACTATTACGACTGTATCGTCTTTAAGCTGAACCAGCCCTATACCGCCAAGGACGGCACCGTCTACAACAACTACGGTACGTATCTGATGCAGCAGTACTATCGCCACCCGGAATACTTCCGCAATGCTTACACATTTACTCACAACGTGTGCCCAGGGTTCTATGTCTCCGTACACGACGGTGAGGGTGTCTATACCGAAGTTCCAGATATGGCACTGCGCTTTTACTACAGGGGGAAGAACAATAAGGATAGCATCATCACTTTCTCGAGTATATTTGCTGGCACCGAGGAGGTGCTCCAGACAACAAAGATTGACAACGAGAAGGCCATCCTCGAATATATGGCCTCCATTGACACCTGTAGCTATTTGAAAGCGCCTGCAGGGCTTTATACTGAGGTGACACTGCCTATTGACGACATCTTCCGTAACCACGAGAACGATTCCATCATGACAGCAAAAGTCAACTTCCAGCGCATCAATAACATGGTAAAGGACCAATCACTGACGGCTCCACCCTATGTGTTGATGGTGCCTGCCGACAGCCTCACGTCTTTTTTTGAAAAGAAGAAACTGGCCGACAATCTGACCAGTTACTACACGACCTACGCCGTGAGCAGTGGCTACTCTAACCAGTATAGTTTCGCCAACATCTCGAACCTTATCACTGCTATGTATCAGGCAAAGAAAGCCGGCGGCGGAGAGCAATGGGCGGCTAAACACCCTAACTGGAACAAGGTGCTACTCGTTCCTGTACAGTTGAAGTGGAGCAGTACATCGTCAACCACAGCCACCGTTACCGGCATTGAGCACTTTGTGGGCATTGCCAGTACGAAACTGGTTGGCGGCAGCCAGAACCACCATGCTCCCATCCTTCTAAACATCGTCTACGGTAAGTTCAAACAATAACGTACAGCAATGGCCGACGGTTTTTTGGAGTCACGCCAGCAGGAGTACGAAGCGCGCAAGGCTGCCTGGCTGCGAAAAAAGGCGCACCTGCCGCAACAGCAGAAGCGCCTCATACAAAAGCCCGACGACGAGGCTTTATGAGATAACCTTGTAACGAGCAAACTTCAATAGCAACTGTTTAGTTCCTGTATTCTTGAACTCTACAGTTGCTTTTTGGTTCTCACCCGTCCCCTCTATCTTCAACACACGGCCGATACCGAAACGCTGGTGCTCAATCATGCTGCCTTCCTGCAATGCGCCATCGGTAGCCATTGGACGGGGAGCAACGGCCTGATGTACACGCTTGAAGTTTGGCCCAAATGGCGAGGCGGGCTTCTCCGGTCTCGAGGGCGCCACCATCCGGGGCTTGGGGTCGGCCTTGAACTGCGTTGCCACGGGGCGGGGGTTCTGCATCCAGTCGCCGCCACGACTCGTTGTCTGGTGGTAGCTGCGGGTGTAGGTGTCCTCGTCGCCCCCCTTCTCGGACTCCACCCTGATGAGTTGCGGGTCAAAGTCCTTGATGAACCGCGACGGTGTGTCGTACTCCATCCGACCGTAGCGGAAACGGTTCTGCGCACACGTCAGTACACAGTGTTTCTCGGCTCGTGTGATGGCCACGTAAAGCAGTCGGCGCTCCTCTTCCAGTTCACGCATCGAGCCCGTACACATCGGCGACGGGAAGATGTTCTCCTCTAAACCTACGACAAACACCGTCGGAAACTCCAGACCCTTGGCCGAGTGAATGGTCATCAGCGTCACCTTGTCGTTGGCATCTCCCTCGTCGCTGTCCAGGTCGGTCAGCAGCGCCACCTCCTGCAAGAAGTCCGCCAGATACACCTGTTCGCCCATATCCTCCTCACGACGGCTCTCAACGAAGTCCTGCATACCGCTGAGAAACTCCTCCAGATTCTCCTGACGCGCTATGTCCTCAGGATTGCGATTGCTGTAGATATCCTTGCTGATACCGCTCGACATGACGATGTCGTGCCCCAGCGTGTAGGCGTCCTCCGTCGTCAGTCGCTCTATCCAGCCCTCTATCAGCTCGCGGAACGCCTGAAGCTTCGCCTGCGTGCCCTTGCTGACACCCGTCGGAAACAACACTGGCTCCTTGATGACCTGCCAAAGGCTGACACCATAGGTTTGCGCCGTCTGTATAATCTTCCCTACCGTCGTGTCGCCGATGCCACGTGCCGGATAGTTCACAATACGCTTGAAAGCCTCCTCGTCGTCAGGGTTGGCCACCAGTCGGAAGTAGGCTATGACGTCCTTGATTTCCTTGCGCTGATAGAACGACAGACCGCCGTAGATGCGATAGGGAATATTGTCCTTGCGCATCTGTTCCTCAAAAGAGCGGCTCTGCGCGTTCGTGCGGTAAAGAATGGCAAAGTCGCTCCACCCGCAGCGGTCCTCCCGCCGTATGCGCTTGATGTCATTACAAACTATCAGCGCCTCCTCACGGTCTGAGTATGCAGGCTTCAGCGTCACGAGTTCGCCCGTTTCGTTACGGCTATAGACGTCCTTCGGTATCTGCCGCTCGTTCTTGCGTATGAGCGAGTTAGCCGCCTGCACTATCATCTGCGTCGAACGGTAGTTGCGCTCCAGCTTGAACAGACGAACGTTGTCATAATTAGAACGGAAATTCAGAATGTTGTCAATATTCGCACCACGGAAACTGTAGATACTCTGGGCATCGTCGCCGACGACACAGACACGCTGCCGCTCACGGGTAATCTGCAGCACGATGGCCTGCTGGGCAAAGTTCGTATCCTGATACTCGTCGACCAGCACAAACTGGAACCGTTCAGCATATTTCCGCCTGACGTCTTCATGATTCTGGAACAACACATACGTCTGCACCAGCAGGTCGTCAAAGTCCATCGCGTTAGCCTGGCGGCAGCGCTCGGCGTAACGCCAATAGATGTTGGTTATCTGCTGACGCTTGTTTTGAGCGTCGTCACGAGCCCAGGCCGTTTGCCCATACTGACTGGCGAGTATCAGGTGGTTCTTAGCCATCGATATACGGTCGGCCACCGAAGCCGGCTTATACACCTTGTCGTCGAGCCCCAACTCTTTGATGATAGCTTTCACCAGCGAGCGGGCATCTGTCTGGTCGTAGATGGTGAAGTTAGCGTTAAAACCTATCTTGTCGGCCTCGGCACGCAGTATGCGTGAGAACACCGAGTGGAACGTACCCATCTGCAAGTAACGTGCACGCTCCTCGCCCACCAGCCGGCCTATGCGGTCTTTCATCTCGCGCGCTGCCTTGTTGGTAAACGTCAGTGCCAGAATCTCCCACGGCTTCAGCCCCTGCTCCAGCAGCCAGGCTATCTTATACGTCAGCACACGTGTTTTGCCCGAGCCAGCACCGGCAATCACCAGCGACGGCCCGTCGCAGAACACCACCGCCTCACGTTGGCTCTCATTCAGTTCTTCAAGTAATGTCATTTTTGTCATAGGGTTGGCAAAGTTACGAAAAGTCGAGTGCAGAACAAAAGATTTTAATCTTTTTTATGCCGAGACGGAGTAACTAAGCCATTTTGAATGGCAAAGTTACGAAAAGTCGAGTGCAGAACAAAAGATTTTAATCTTTTTTATGCCGAGACGGAGTAGTTTCCTTGAGCAAAGCGAAAAACTAATCCATTTTTAGTGGCAAAGTTACGAAAAAGTTGGCGTATGGCTCATTTTGCAGGCTATTTTTGAGTAGTAGTTTTGTCCTCCTGTACTCCTGTCAAAAAAAGTTCTCCTGTACTCCTGTCAAAGTCCTCCTGTACTCCTGTCAAAAAAAAGTCCTCCTGTACTCCTGTCTAAAAAGTCCTCCTGTCTAAACCCGTACTCCCGTCCACCGCGAAAATTTCGCGAACGGCCGTCAAATTTTCGGGAATGGCCGCGAAAATGTAAAATGTAACTTGTAACTTGTAATTTTCGTTGTTTCCCCAGTGTTTATTGCGGAAAGCGGGAAAGTTACAGGTTACAAGTTACATTTTACGTGTTTTTGTGTGAGCACGAATGCTTCAAAACACATATATAAATTTATAATATTATATATTATTATAATAATATATAATATTATAAATTCTAAGTTACTATTTTTTCTTCGAAATGCGCAAAATGTAACTTGTAACTTGTAACTTTCGCTATTTCCGCAGTGTTTACTGCGGAAAGCGGAATTTTAGCCGTTCCTTTTGGCGTTTACCGAAAAAGTTGTAACTTTGCAGCAAAATCTAAAACATCACACGGTTTACCACCCAACAGTTGTCCGGGGCGTGAGGGCAGATTTTCAAATGAAGTTTTAACCAATGTAATAAAAAAGAAGTATGAAAAGAATCATGCAATGGGTGCTCGCCGCCACCCTCATCAGCGGCGCAAACGTATTCACGTCGTGTGCTGACGATTCAACAGACGACCCGGTAGTGCCAGAGCCCGGAGTGCCCGCCGTGCCAGACCACTTCATCAACGAGGCATTGATGGACAAGACCGTCAAGCCCGGCGACGACTTCTACATGTATGCCCTGGGCACCTGGTTCAA
>ONDA01000045.1 GCA_900316475.1 uncultured Prevotellaceae bacterium | reverse complement strand
CTGATGCAATTTATCGAGGCGGAACTGCCACCGCTTAGCCAGCAGATATTCCGGCTGCGGTTTCTCAGCGAGATGAGTTATGAGGAAGTGGCACAGGCCACAGGTGTGAGCAAAGTAACAGTTTACAACCATCTGTCACTGTCGCTACAGCGAATCAAAGAGTATTTTCAACAACAAACAGCAAAACGATAAACGTTATGGAACAGCAAGACAAATTGAATCAGTTAGTAGCAGAGAACCAGGAACTGCTAGCACTGATGAAACAAGCCTATGTAAAACGGGAAACGGAAAAGGAAACCATCCCCGTGGAAGAAGAATGGCAGAAGTTTGCAACAGAACACGCTGATGAATTAGAAGCTCTTGAAAAAGACGAACCACATAGAGCCACTATTAAGAAACTAATGGGCATACTCCCTTACAAGGTTGCAGCAAGGGTAGGAGTGGCTTTCGCTGCCATCCACATTGTGCGTATGGTCAGCCATTCCAAGCCACAAGCAATGCAGGCAGAACAAACCATATCTGCCAAGCCTACATCGGTATTGCCGACAGATACCATCAAGACGGACACGACAACCACGACAAAGCCCATTGTTTTCGACAATGTTGCATTGGATAAGATGCTGCCCCAAATTGCTGCCCATTATCATAAAGAGGTGGAGTTTCAGAATGGCGATGCCCGCAGCCTCGTGCTGCATCGTCTCAACCTCTTCGAGAGCATCACCGTAGAACTGAAGTCGGACAAGATAGTAGTAGAATAAGCCATGAAGAGAATCATATCAATGCTTGTCTGCTGCCTTGTCTTTGCCGGAGTGCAAGCCCAAAAGATTACGCGCGAATATAACAACGTGTCACTTAGCGAGGCTCTGCGCCAGCTGAATGAGCAGACCGAGAAATATACCATCAGTTTCCTCTACAACGAACTGGAGGACTTCCACATCACCACTTCGGTACACCGCAAGACCGTGCCCGACGCCATCCGTCAGATGATAGGTTTCTATCCCATCCGCATGACCGTTGAAAACCATGAAATCATTGTGGAGTGTCCGCAGAAGACAGCCCCTCGATACAAAGGAACTATCATTGACGAGCAAGGCCAGCCCATAGCCTATGCCAACATCGCCCTGCTCTCTCCCAAGGACTCCACGCTGATGACGGGTGGCGTGTCGAACGAAAGCGGCCTCTTTGTTATTCCATGTGAGCAACGGCCCGTCCTCGCCCGCGTTTCATTCGTAGGCTACAAGACCGTATATAAACTATGCGAGACCACGGAAATCGGCGAAATCAGAATCAAGCCTGATACCTATACATTGAAGAACGTGACAGTGAAAGGCCATCGGCTGCTCTACACACCAACAGAAAAAGGACTTCAGGTTACCGTTCAGGGTACACCGTTGGCACAATTCGGTTCGGCAAGCGACATGCTCAGCCATCTGCCCCTGATGATGGGTGACGGAACGATAGCGGGGCATGGCGTGCCTGAAATCTACATCAATAATAAAAAAGTGCGCGATGCGCAGGAACTCGACCGTCTTCGCGCCGACGAAATACTATCGGCAGAGATTATCACCAATCCTGGTGCTGAATACGGTGCAAATGTTACTTCCGTCATCCGACTAAAAACCATCCGCAAAACGGGTGAGGGCTTGAGTGGCAACTTCTCGACAGCCTATCGGCAGGGAAAGGAGAATTATGCCAGTGGCAATACGAGACTAAACTACCGAACAAAAAACGGTATGGACTTCTTTGGTGGCATCTATCTGACGCATAACAATCAGACATTTTCTGCTACGTCTGAAGACCAGTTGCAGGCATCCTCTAATTGGGATTATGCACGCAATGGAGAATGGCTCTACCATTTTAACTATTTCTTTGGCGACCTTGGCTGGAACTGGGACATCAATGAACACCATTCTGTCGGCATTGACTACACCCCATTCAGCTACTTAGGCAACAAGCCCGACCTCCGTCGCTTTGAGGAAGAAACATGGCAGGATGGAATAATCGTGGAAAGCGGAAAAGCCGAGACCTTTACTTATCGCAAGCCCAAAGTCAGTCACAGCATCAACGCTTATTACGTTGGCGAAGTCGGTAATTGGGGCATTGATTTCAGTGCCGACTACTATATGGCACCCGAGGATACGGAGATGGAGGGCGGAACAATTGGGCAATCTGGTGTCAGCAGTAACAGCAAAGCAAAGAACAAACTGATAGCTGAGAAACTTGTCATCACAGCCCCCGTTTCTAAAGGCAAACTGACTTTCGGTGAGGAAGCATCAGGAGTAGACCGTACCACGGATTTCACGCAAAGCGGATATGCTGCCGATAATCATATACATCAGCAGACTACCACTTGGTCGCTATTCGCAGATTATTCACTGACGCTTGGCAAGTTCAGCCTCACTACCAGCCTGCGGTGGCAGAACGAACTTAACCACTATGACATAGACGGCAAGCGCAATGACGAAATGAGCCCGAATTACAGCATTGTTATTCCAAGGGCATCTGTCAATTACAAAACGGAAAAATGGAACCATAAGCTTTCGTTCTCCACTTATCGCAACAACCCTTCATATTTGCGGTTGTCATCCGACATCCACTATCGCAGTAAATACGAATATGATATGGGTAATCCGTTCCTGAAGCCGCAGACGACTTACCAACTCTCCTGGGCCTCCGGATGGAAGTGGCTCTATGCTGAGGCTTTCTACGAATACAACAAGAACACTGTCCGCTCATTCCAGTATGCCTACGATGACCTGAATCATCCCGGTGTCATGATCATGAGTTATGTCAATAGCCCTAAGAGACAATTATATGGCATCAATCTCAACCTTTCCCCGAAGGTAGGCATCTGGCAGATGAACTACTCCGCAAGTTTCTTTTTCGTTGACGAAGATTTGGAGGCCATCGGCATCACCCATAAGTGGAATGGACTTTGTACGGACTTTACGCTCGACAACACTTTCACACTTCCCCATTCGTGGATGCTGAACGTGAAAGGCAGTCTGACACCTTATCAAGAATCCGCTTGTGCCCAAGTGAAGACCACGGGTTTCGTCAATTTCCGACTCAACAAGCAGTTGCTCAAAGACAAGAGCCTGAGCATAGCCATCCTTGCTAATGACATTCTGCATACACAATACACAGAGATGACAGCCTACAGCGGTATCAATATCCGTACACAATTCCGTCAGTACAACGACTCGCGTCGCATCGGCATCGACCTCTCGTGGAAGTTCAACGCTACCAAAAGCCGCTACAAGGGTAGTCACGCAGGACAAAGCGAACGCAACCGATTATAACTCTCTCTCGTTGATAGCGGGCAGCCGTCGGCCTCAGAGCCGACACTGTCCACTTCAAAGAATAGAATATCGATTAAGAACATTTAACGCCCGACGATGCAGGATTTTCGGCGCAGGGGGAAATGTCCGTGGATGCCCCAATAGAAGTATTTGTCTCCTGCGTGCGCGTGTAAATCTTACGGCTCACCCATGAGATTTCAATGCCATTGAGCCATCCACGGACTTTTCTCCATGCACCAAATTTCTTGACACTGACAGCCTTACCGTTTCTTGCCTGTCATCGTGACGATGGGTATCATCATCTCTTCGAGCGAGATGCCGCCGTGCTGGAAGGTGTCGCGGTAGTAGCTGACGTAGTAGTTGTAGTTGTTGGGATAGGCAAAGAAGGAGTCGCCCGTGGCGAAGACGTAGCTCGTCGAGAGGTTGGGCGACGGCAGCTGTGCTTTCTTCGGTTCGCGTACGACGAAGAGGTCGCGGTCGTTGAAGCTTAGGTTCTTGCCTAACTTGTAGCGCAGGTTGGTGTTGGTATTGCGGTCGCCGATAATCTTCACCGGCTGTGTACAACGGATGGAACCGTGGTCGGTGGTGACGATGACGCGATAATCTGACTGCGCCAGCTGACGGAAGAAGTCGGCAATGACCGAGTGGCGAAGCCAGGAGAGGGTGATGCTGCGGTAGGCCGACTCGCTGTTGGCCAGCTCGCGCACCATTCGGCTCTCGGTACGGGCGTGACTGAGCATATCGATGAAGTTGAAGACGACGACATTCAGGTCGTCACGCTCCAACTGCCGGAACTGCTGCATCAGCTTTTCGGCATCGGCAGAGGTGTTGATTTTGTGATAGGAGAAGGTGTCGTGGCGGCGGTAGCGCTCTATCTGCGTCTGAATCAGCGGCGCCTCGTTCAGGTTCTTGCCCTCCTCGTCTTCCTCGTCCACCCACAGGTCGGGGAACATGCGGGCTATCTGGTCGGGCATGAGTCCTGAGAAGATGGCATTACGGGCGTATTGTGTGGCCGTAGGCAGGATGGAGCAGTAGAGGTTTTCGTCGATGTCGAACTGGTCGCCAATCTCCTGAGCCAGCATGCGCCACTGGTCGTAGCGGAAGTTGTCCATCACGACGAGCATCACCTTATGTCCTTCGTTGAGCAGGGGGAACACCTTGGACTTAAAGATGTCAGGCGACAGGAGGGGGGCGTCTTCGGCGTGCGGGCTACGGTCTGGTCCAGGACTTTTCTCGTACCTCGCACCTCGTAGCTCGCACCTCGAACGAATCCATTCCATATAGTGCTGTTTGACGAACTTTGAGAAGCCCAGGTTGGCCTCCTTCTTCTGCATATTGAGCATTTCGGTCATATTGCTGTCGGTGGCGCTGAGTTGCAGTTCCCAATGCACCAGCCGCTTGTAGACCTCCGTCCAGTCCTGCCACGTGCGGCAGTCCATGATCTGCATGGCTATCTGCTGGAAGTTCTGCTGATACTGGCTCTGTGCCACCTCGGTCTCTATCTCGCGCCGGTGGATGTTCTTCTTCAGCGTCAACAGTATCTGGTTGGGGTTGACGGGCTTGATGAGGTAGTCGGCAATCTTCTGGCCGATGGCCTGTTCCATGATGTTCTCCTCCTCGCTCTTCGTCACCATCACCACGGGCAGCGCCGGCTGGAGTTCCTTGATGTGCTGCAGTGTCTCCAGGCCTGAGAGACCGGGCATCTGCTCGTCGAGCAGCACCAGGTCGAACGACCGTTCACGGCACTGGTCTATGGCGTCGGTACCGTTTGACACCGTCACCACTTCATAACCTTTCTTCTCGAGGAAAAGCAGGTGGGCACGCAGCTGCTCTATCTCGTCGTCAACCCAAAGCAATACACCGTTTGTCATAATCTGTCTGTTTTTTTCTTACCAGAAGTCCTCGCCGAAATCGAGATCGCCGCCCTGCGGTGCAGTCTCTTCCTCCTCGCCAGCCTCACTCTCCTCGGTGTCAGCCTCGTCCTCAGCGTCAGGCTGTTCAACACGCTCGGGGATGGTCAGCAGCTGTTCGTTGCTGATGGTCAGCCGCCGGAAAGCCTCGTCGTAGAACTTGGCATAGTCGTCGTATGTGTAGCGGACACCCAGCAAGGCCAGATTCGGCTGACTGATGACAAGGCAGCGGCAGAGACTCAACAGGGGTGTCAGCTT
The DNA here is from genome assembly GCA_900316475.1 of uncultured Prevotellaceae bacterium. GTDB lineage: Bacteria > Bacteroidota > Bacteroidia > Bacteroidales > Bacteroidaceae > Prevotella. The sequence goes on along the minus strand of ONDA01000045.1, from coordinate 23,185 downwards.
CTCGGCATCGTAGAGCTTACGGGCGTATTGCAAAGCCTCGTCGTAGTTGAGGAACCCACTGACCGCCATCCGGTGCAGACTGCCGTCCTGCTCTATCTGCAGGTCGAAGTTGCGCACCATGAAGTTTGTGAAGTTATAGCGTGCCAGCTCGAAGAGCAGCTGATTTTCGTTGATGGAGTCAGGCTCGTAGGCCAGGATGAAGAGGAACGGCACGTCGCGCTCTGTCGACAAGGTGTCGGAGACGGTGGAGTCGGTCTGGTTCAGCGTGACGTCGCGGCGCGACCAGACATCGCCCAAGTCGAACTTCCCGCCAAACAGCCGCCGGCCTTCCTGAACGCCCTTCACTATCATGCCCGCCATCTCGGTGACCTCGCTCTGCGGGTATTTCTCCACCACCTGCTTCAGGCGTTCGACGCACCCCGTGCCATCGCCCTCGTTCAGCATACTCAGACCGCTGATGAAGAGGAACTTAGGCTGGTTGGCACCAAGCGGGAAGCGGTCGATGGCCAGTGTCGTGTTAGCCTTCGCCTCGTCGTAGCGGTTAGCCTTGAAGGCGGCGTATGTGGCGGCATAGAGCGAATCCTCGATATGTACGCCGAAGCGCTGGTTCTCGACGTAGTGCGGGTCGGAGAGCAGGACGGTCCACTGGCTCTCCGGGAATTCGGCCTTCAAGTGGCTCAGACAGTTGTCTGCCAGGTCGGTGCGCCCCTTTAACGAGTAAAGCAGGAAGAGGTGATACCAGGCCTCGTCGTTCTGCGGATAGTCCGGGAACTTCCCCGTCAGGCGCAGCAGATGACGCTCGCTGAGCTTGAGGTTTGAGAGTTTGTCCTTGAAGATAATGCCGGCGTGCAGTAGGGCGTCTTTGATGATGTCGTTCGAGGCTGCCACCTGCTCCTCGGTGAACGGTATCTGGGCTAAGTAGTATTCGCGGTTATGGGGGTCGTTGGCCAGGGTGTCGGCTTCTTCCGTAGGAGCCCCGGCGAGGGAATCGCCAGGCACTGCAGACTCGGCGAGCGTGCCGGCGAGGGTGCTGTCGGGGGTAGCTGTTTCTGCCGTTTCCTGCATCAGGTTCACCACCGTCTGGTTCACACGCCGCCAGTTGTCGGTATTCTCGCGCTTACCCCACTGACGCTGGAAGGTCTGCTTACCCTGGTTCACGGCTATCGGATTGTAGAAGTACCACTGTCCGTTGCCCTGAGGTTGCGTTCCCGGCGTGGGACGTACCGGCATATTGGTGTTGCTACGGTTTGCAGTGGCGCCACGCTGCTGCAGCGTCCGCTCCACCTCTGCCTCAAGGGCTTTGTCGGCCTCTTCCTTCTCTTTCTTCTTCAAGGCGTCGATAACGCGGTCGATAGCCGCCAGACGGTCTTTCTCAGGCATCTGTGCCAGCTCTTGCAGCGAGTCCTGCAGGTGGATGGCCTCGGTGTGTGGCACCAACTCGTCGAGCACCTTCGAGCGACTTGCCAGTTCCTCGTAGTCGGGACGGTCCTTGTCGAGCAGTCCGATGGCCTCGCCGTAGCAGCGTTGGGCGTCGGCATAGCGCTCCATATCCCAGTACAGACCGCCAAGACGCAACAGCAGCACGCCTTTCTCAATGCCCGAACGGGTAGCTTTCGCGGCACCATTCTCGTAGGCGCCGATGGCGTTCGCCGTGTCCTTCTGCAACAAGTATATATTGCCCATCGCGTAGTACACCTGGTCGAGGTAGTCCTTGTTGTTGTCGTTGCGGGCCATGCGTTTCAGCCGGCTAATCATACCCCTGCCGTTGTTAGAAGCCATCACCTCTGTCTGGGCAATGCGGGCGTTGAACTCCAGCTCGTAGGGCGGATTCTGGCGGACAACGTGCCGGTAGGCTTCATAGGCCTCCTCGCGGTGGCCGAGCTGTGTCTGTATCTGTCCCATCAGGAACCATTCGCGGGCTTTCTGCACGCTGCGCCGTTCATGCTTGATGACCTTATACAAATAGGGTACGGCATGTTCTAAGTCGCCACTGCGCAGGTAATAGTCGGCGTAGGTGTAGTCCCAGTCCTTGACAGCACGGTAGTGGATGGAGTCGCGGCTCATGCCACGGATAACGTCTTCGGCATCGTAAATCCAGTCCAGCTCCGTGTAGCACTTGGCTAACCACGCCCTTGCAATGGCATTCTGCAGAGGCTGCGACTGGTAGAGGCGGCTCATGTACGAGAAGGTGGCAGCAGCCTCGTCGAACTCGCCCTTCTGAAACTGCGCCTTGCCCATCAGCAGCCATGCCTTCCAGAGAAAGGGGTTGTACTCCTTGCGCGAAAGCCACTCGCGGTCCTTCGGTGTCTTGCGGCGCGACTTGTTCCACTCCGGGCGCGCCTTGATGCTATGCTGCTTGATGGCTTTCTCCATCTTCTCGATAGCGCGGTCGTACTGTCCGCCGCCTATCGAGCGACTCTGTTTGTTGCCGACGGCGTAGAGGGGCAGCAGCTCGGTGTGGTTGTCCTTGTTGCCCTTCTCCTTCTCCAGATTGCCGTCGATGAAGGCCTGCGAACCGTTATAATAAGTATTGTAACGAGCAGTGAACGAGTGCCACAGGCGGCTCTTCGACGTATTCTTCTTCGTAGAGCAGCCTGCCACCAGCAGTGTAGCAGCTATTATTATTAAGAGGTACGCGTGTCTCCGCATGTTCGTTTCTTTTTCTCTTCCATCAGACAGTGCAGCTTGCACGAGCCGTCATCGGCCGACGTACACGTGCTGCAGTCGTGGCCAACGGCAATCTCGTCGCTGCCACCTTGCAGCCGGGAGGCTACAGCAGCCACTATGCCCAATACGGCAAGAGCTATTATACAAACAACGGCAAAACTCATGCTTTATTTTATTTCGACGATAAGAAAACCTGCTTTTGACAGGTCTTCCCAGAAATGGGGATACGATTTCGTGACCACATGCGGGTTGTTGATGGCGACGGGCTGACGCATACTGATGGGCGCAAACGAGAGGGCGATGCGGTGGTCTTCGTAGGTGTCGATAGCGGCATCTTCTGAAGGTTCACAGCGGGTACCGTCCCAGATGAGTTCGCTGTCATGCTGGTCGGTCAGCACAAAACCCAGCTTCCTGAGTTCCGTCTTCAGTGCCTCGATACGGTCGGTCTCCTTAATCTTCAGCGTCGACAGTCCACTGAAGCGGAAGGGCACGCCCAGCATACAGCAGGTGACAACCACCGTCTGTGCCAAGTCAGGAGAGCCAGTGAAGTCGTAATCCAAACGGGGCACACAGCGGCCGCTCTTCTTCAGCGTCACCCGCTGAAGCTGACCCGCTTCCTGAGACTCGAAGACCGTCTTGACGCCCAACAAGCTGAAGAGATACTTCACGACAGAGTCGCCCTGCTTCGAGCCATCCATCAGACCTGCCAGCTCCACCATAGCATCCCTGTCCTTTGACAGTGCCACCATCTCGTACCAGTAGCTGGCACCGCTCCAGTCGTTTTCAATAACATACTCGATGCTCCGATAAGGCTGCGGTTTCACGGTGATGGTGTCACTTGAACTCCAATCGGCATCTGCACCGAACTCGCGCATCATCCACAGCGTCAAGTCAATGTACGGACGCGATATGATGTCGCCCGTCAGCCTAAGTTCCAAGCCCTCTTCCAGCACTGGTCCGATCATCAGCAGCGCTGAGATATACTGCGAACTCACGTTGCCCGCAATCTCCAGCACACCGCCCGTCAGTTTCCTGCCGGTGATGTGCAGTGGCGGGAACCCCTCCTCTCCTGCATATTCAATATCGGCACCCAGGCGTCGCAAGGCCTCAACGAGCACGCCTATCGGACGGTGCTTCATACGCTCTGTGCCCGTAATCGTGTGTCTGCCGCGCATCACGCTGAGGTAAGCCGTCATGAAGCGCATAGCCGTGCCCGCCGCCTTGATGTCAATCGTCTCGGGCATATAGCGTATGGCGTCGAGGATGACGTTCGTGTCGTCACAGTCGCTCAAGTTCTGCGGCAACAGTCGTCCGCCACTGAGAGCGTAGATAATCAAGGCGCGGTTAGAAATACTTTTCGAAGCAGGCAACGATAACTTTATGTTCAGTTTTGAGGGTGCGTTTACTATATATTGCATGATAATTGTCTTATTTCGGCACAAAGATACGCCAATTTTAAAGAAAAACAAAAAAAGTTCCTATAAAATTTGCAAATGTCGAGAAAAGTATGTAATTTTGCACCCGCAAACGACAAAAGGTCAGTTGCTAAGCAAAAAGGATCGGGATTTAGCGCAGTTGGTAGCGCACACGTCTGGGGGGCGCGAGGTCGCTGGTTCGAGTCCAGTAATCCCGACCAAAAGAAAAAGATGAGCATTCGTTGTTCATCTTTTTTTTCGTTAAAGGAGTGAAAGGATGAGTAAGAACCTGTCCTCTATGCGCTACTACCTGAAAAACAACAATAGGTGACACCTCTTACACCTGGCACTTAACTCACTGTATTCCAGGACACTTTTCCTACAGGTTGGTAGCACCAAGTGGTCGCACCAATGGGTGAAACATTTCTGTCACGGCCTCTCGTTTTTCTGAGAGGCCGTGAAATTTTTCTGAGAGGCCGTTACGTTCTCGGTCCCTTCCGTGAAACATTCCGATAACAGCTTGGTGCGACACTTGGTGCGACCTTAGGTGCGGCTATGCCACCAGAAAATGGCTACTGAGAATCAAGCAGTTAAGTGCCAGGTGTAAGAGGTGTGGGTATATTATGATATCGCATTGTACTCAGAGGTTCCGAGGGCGATGTATTGCTTGAAAAAGGAACTTTCTGAATACTAACATCAAAAAGGCGAGAGAAATTTGGAAGTTTCCGAAATAGTTTGTATATTTGCAGGCGAGAACAAATAATACAATTTAATTTATGCAAGCAATATCAACCATTGAGAATGTACAACTGACGCTGCCTAATGCAGACATCAGCTTTCTGCGTACTATCTCGAAAAAGATGGGGTGGTCGCTCAAGCTACAGCGTAAAAGCGGCATAGACAAGGGCTTGGAAGACATCCGCAAGGGCAACGTATTCCATGCCAAAAACTCGGAAGACCTGATTAAGCAGATCTTGGGCTAAAGCTATGTATGAAGTTATCTACACTGGTCAGTTCAAGAAATCCTATCTAAACCCTACAGCCACATTCAGAAACTTTTTCTCCAATTATTTGGAGGTTTCAATTTTTCTTTTTTCTTTGCAATCGAACGATATGATTTGACAAAAAACGACATGGAACGAAATCAAATCATTGACAATATCTGGGTGGCTGCGCGTGTACTTCCCAAGGGCAGCACGCTTTATCTCTATGACTCCCGTGCTCGAAGCGATTGGCATGAGGATTCTGATTGGAATTTATTGCTTCTGCCAACAAATAAGGTACAATGACTTCTTACTCACAAGTCAATGAACGTTGATGTTTTTTAAGCGTTTTCTATCATCTCACAAACATCAAAACAACTTGGTTTATATAAAAGTTTTGAGTATTTCTCTCTAAGATTTTGAGTCCATTTGATAAACGGACGGCCATAAAGCAGGGTTAAAAAATGCATATTTTTTGCTTTTATCGAAATCTTTTTGTATTTTTGCGGGTGCAATCCATATGGAGAGCAAAATTTTATTGGAAAACGAAGCGTTATGCTCGACTTGCTGACGGAAATGTGAGAAACTTCCAATGAACTGCAAGGACGGTGTATCGGTTCGCGCGTATAGCGTGGGCTGGTTACTCCTTCTCAGTTCAAGGCAATTCTCACAGCCTCCGTCAGAAGAAGTGGCAAATCAGTGCCACGCTTCTACGTACTACTAACTGTCCTTATTGGGTGCTGATGGGACGCTGATTGATAGAAATGGCTATGGCTGAATTGAAGTTTCCTGTTACCGTACTTGAAAACGAGAGGTTTCAAGTCGTTGTCGATATGTCACTATACGTAAAAGAATCTCTCGTCGCAGCTTGCTACAAATTTACTGACCGATTCTACATCCATCAACAAATGGATGGTGGCAATGTCGTTGTGGTATTTGAATCCAAGGATGGCAATGTTGTTTCAGATACCATCGTCAAGGAGTTCTGCAATGAACTGATTGACCAGCAGGTTCGTTATAACACGAATCAGCAGTTTGGTCATATCCGTGATTTAATTGTTGAAGAAGCATTTAAACCAGTATCAGTATGAAAAGAATGTTATATCCCCTTATAGGTTTCGCTATTCTTTGTTTATCCTTCTTTAGCACAGGAAAAAAGACAGAAGAAAAACGAATTGAAGAACTGGGTTCTGACAACCTGATATTAAGGCCATTTCAGATGTTCGGATTATTATGGAGTTGCTCGTCTGGTAATTCTGATGAAGATGATTATATAACACCTGATCCTACCCATTATTCGGAATTGGTAGATTCGATTACAAATTCAGGGACTCATTCTTCTCATTATTCTGGAACACATTACTCTCATAGTTCGCAGAATCATACTTCCCATTATTCTGGCACTCACCTGTCTCACTATTCCAGTAACCATTATTCTCATAGTAATCATTCTTCACATTACTCGGGGACTCACTCATCTCATTATTCAGGCACCCACCAATCTCACCAATCTCATTCATCTCATAGTTCCCATTATTCGGCCCGATAAGGTTTATGTCAAATTACCAAATATTGCCATTTCGCTTTTCCCGTTTCAATGACGCGGAATATTTGCTGACAAATGATGTCGGCGAGTATATCTTTTTGTCTAACGATAACTTTGAAAAGTTCATCAACAAAGAGCTTGATACAAAATCAACCCTGTTTCAGGACATAGCTTCAAAACAAATCGCAACGACTGATAGAGTAGAGGATGTCGTGAATATGCTGGCCACAAAGTTTAGAACAAAGAAAAGCATACTGCGTGATTTTACGAGTTTGCACATGGTAGTACCTACGTTGCGTTGTAACTCTAGTTGCATCTATTGTCAAGTGGCTCGAAAGAATATTGATGACCGTGAGGCAGACATGACCAAACGAACAGCGAAGAAAGTGATTAAATCCATTTTCCAGTCTCCTTCACCTTATATTAAGATTGAGTTTCAAGGAGGAGACCCTTCTACATATTTGGGAATGGTTAAGTATATGATTGAAGAGGCTGAATGGCAGAACCTGTTCAAGAAAAAAGACCTCAGCTTTGTTATTTGTACAAATGTAACATTGCTTACGCCAGAAGATGTGGAATATCTAAAAAAGCATAAGTGCTATATTTCGACTTCTCTTGATGGACCGAAGGATTTGCACAATACGAATCGTCCGTTACAGAACACGACTCATACCCATGAGAAGTTCGAGGAGAATGTCAAGATGATTCGTGAAATCTGCGGGCCGCATAGCGTTTCAGCCTTGATGACGACATCAAAATATAGCCTTGGACGATTTAAGGACATTGTTGATGAATATGTTAGGTTGGGATTCAATAATATCTTCTTCCGTGCATTGAATCCATACGGATTTGCAAAGCAATATAAGGATAGAATAGCCTACCCTGTAGAAGACTTTATAGAAAATTTCAAAGAGGGGCTAGACTATATCATTGAGTTAAACAAGAAAGGGCTATTCTTCGTGGAAGGTTATACAGCTCTACTGTTAAAAAGAATATTGACCCCTTACGCTACTGGCTTTGTGGATTTGCAATCTCCTGCGGGTGTTGGAATTGCTGGTGTCATATATGATTGGGATGGAAATGTTTATGTTGCAGATGAAGGTAGAATGCTTGCCAGATTCAAGAACTATTATTTCAAATTGGGAAATGTAAACGAAGATGACTATCAGTCAATGTTTAACGGAGAAAAATTGCACTACATCATAGAGAATGCATGTACTGAATGCTTGCCGATGTGCTCTGAATGCGTATTTCAGCCCTTTTGCGGTGCAGATCCCGTACGTAATTATTCAGAACAAGGCGACATCATAGGCCATCGGCCCACAAGTGACATGTGTAAGAAGAATACTGCCATTATGCACTATTTGTTCGAGCTACTAAAGAAGAATGACACTGAGATAAACAGGATATTTTGGTCCTGGTTAAATTAATTGAAAATGAAGCAGATAATAGGTACTCCAATCAACATTGAAGAAGAAGTTCTCGGGCGCATAACATTAAAGAAAAGGAATTTCTTTAGTCGCAAGGATTACATTCTTGTATCAGAAGATTTGCCTAATATCGCTTTTGGATATTCAGCAGTCATTACTAACAGCCAATTATCCGGTAATGGTTGTGCGTGTATTGTAGATAAGCAAGAGTTGTGTGAATTCAATGAAGGCGATGTGGTTTTGATTTCTAAAAGTGGAGAAATTATCTTCCTGTACGAAATAAAATCCCTCCACAACGCCATATTTGCAACAGAGCGTTGCAATCACCGTTGTATCATGTGTCCTCAGCCTCCAGTAGACTCGGAAACGGATAAGACTTCATTCAACTTGAAACTAATTTCTTTGATGGACAAGCATACACGTGAGGTTGGCATTACAGGAGGTGAACCCACGTTGATTGGCGATGATTTGTTTGTTCTAATTCGACAAATACAGAAGTACCAACCAAAGGCGGCAATAAGTCTACTGACAAATGGGGTAAAATTTGCGGATAAAGCGTATACTATGAGATTAGCAATGTGCAAACATCATGATTTGCAGATTGACGTGCCAATATTTTCGGATATTGCCGATGAACATAATCGCATCGTAGGTGCCAAGACGTTCTATAAGACTGTGCAGGGATTATATAATCTGGCTTTGTTTAATCAACGAATAGGGCTACGTGTTGTTATACACAAACAAACATACAAGCGTTTGCCACAATTGGCAGATTACATATATCACAATTTCCCATTTGTGAGCCAAGTGGCTTTTATGCAAATGGAAACAACGGGTAATGCTTATGCCAATCTGAATGAGTTGTGGATTGATCCATACGATTACAATGAGGAACTGAAACAAGCTGTTCTACTGCTTGCTAATCGCGGAATTCGTACCTTCATTTTTAATGCCCAACTATGTGTACTTCCTCCAGAAATGAGGGAATTTGCTATTGCTTCTATCTCAGATTGGAAGGATGCATATCTCCCAGAATGTGATGGATGTAAGTTGCGAGAGAGATGCGGAGGTCTTTTTGCATCTAATCAGGAGCATCACAGTGCACATATCAATCCTAATTTAGAAGACATCACGGTTTCGACCTGTGTCTGAAATAGTTAACTTAATGTTTTACCAAATTTTAAAAGTAGGTTTAATGAAAAGAGTACTATTTCTTTTGGCTTCTGCTCTTATGACATGTACCACGTTTGCTTCAAACCTGAGCAAAGACGTAATTGCAAAGGTGACGAATAACGACGTGGTATCTATCGCAAAGCAGGGACAGGCTCTTATTCTGGAGCAGCCTATGAGCGGACAGGTTAAAGTGAACAGCCACCAATCGCATCGCTCACACTATTCCAGTAGAATGAATTAGTTTATTAGGATGCCACAGGCATGTTCTGTGACATCCTTTTAGTTTTTTGAAGAATATGAAAAAGAAGATAGTTGATATATCAATCATTTCTGTTGGCGTGGTGTTCCTGTGCTGGTATTTGCCTGTTGCTTTTAATAATGTCTATGCATGTGACGATTATTGGTTCGGAACTAATGTGAGGATTAATGGTTTTTGGGGTAATCAGCAGTTCTATTACTTTAATTGGGAAGGTTCATATACGCATACGTTCCTTGCTTCTCTGCCTCATGCTTTTCATGGTTCACATATGCCATTCTTTGGTAATTTGTTCTCTCTCGTGTTGCTTTTAGTTTCGTTATTTTACGTTTTGAGGACATATACGAGTTTATCTGTTAAGAGAGCGTTAGCGTATTCATTGTATTTTTTGTCCTTTTTGTATTTATGTACAAAAGGAAATGCAGAAATTCGTTTCTGGATATGTGCTAATATCACCTATATATCCGAAATGTCCTTTCTGTTATTATTTCTCTCATTGTATCACGACCTAAACAAAGAATCTTCCTATATGAAATGGCTTCTTGTGGTATTTTGCCTATTTCTTATTGGAGGCAGCAAGTTGACCTTTATCATTTATGCGATTTCTGGAATCATAATTTATAATATCTTATACAATAAGCCTGTAAACAAGAATACTGTATTTGTCTTGTCTCTCTTAGGAATATTTGTTATATTGAATGTGGCTGCTCCTGGTAATTTTATCCGTCTAGAAGAGGAAACTATGTACAAAGACACAGATATCCACATGGGTATTTTTGAATCCGTATTTTATCGGATAACAGAAATGAAGCCGTTCTTATTGAATACACTATTTCTCTTGCCAATTGCAGCTCAATGGACAAATAAACATGCATGTGAAAAGAAGCGTATATTGACTGCAATGGCAGTCTTTGGAGCTGCTTTTATTCTAGACAGTGTGGTCATGTATATCTGCTTTAATGATTCTGGACCATTAAGAGTCTATTTTGTAGCAGAAGTATTTTTGGCATTATTTGCTCTGCTTGGCTTGAATCATTTTTACACGTCAGTGTTATGTAAATACTATTATACTAGACCAGCAATGATTTTTTTTGCATTAATGGTCGCATTTTCTCATTTATCCCTGATATTTCATGTGCCCAAGAGTATTGAATACTCTGAGAAAGCTCGCGAAAGAGACAAATATGTTATGTCATGTGCAGCTGGTGATACCATAGAAATTGCGCCACTCCCCTCTTCTTATCTAATGCTTTCTTACTTTTCCAATGATGAGATATGGTTGGAGAGAATCTATTTACCATACTTTCAAAAGGAGAATAAGTTTGTCCTTTTAGAAACGCAAAATGATATAGAGAAATGATTACTAGAGTTTTGTACGCTTAGAGCCCGTAACAATTTATCATTGAGAAAGCGCTTGTCGGAATATTGCTTGTCGGACATTTTTATCGAATTACGAGGTCGCGAACGTTGAGAAAAAGTTATAATTTTCATAATCGTGTTTTTTAAGGCAGGTATGTACAGCTCGTTCCTATTGGCAGGGAATTGCGGAAATGACAGATTGTTTTTTGAAAAGGATATCAAACTGAAAAGCCACACTTGGCTATATCTCCGCGTGGAATTCCCATCGGAACTGACGTGGGCCATCGACCCTCTGCTACAATACGTGAAAGAGTACTCCGTATGGTGAAGAGTTCCCGGACTTCAAATATCCTCTTCCTCTGACATTTTGGAGTAATCTCTCCACATGATGTCGGACTTATATATACTATCGCCTCGTTCCTCTGCGTCACTCCCCAACATTTTTCACGCATTGGCAAGGCCGTCACGTTTTCACCTAATAATTTGTAAAAGGTAAGGTCAAAACGATCATTATTCGCAAAAATGTTGTATCTTTGCAGCCGAATTCAGCAAGTAATCGATTATGTGTACATATAAGGACATTGACACCATTCAGTTGCCTAATGGCCAGACGGCCAGTGAGGCCAACCTTGCGGCGAGCCGTGAGATAGAGCGCATCTATGCCGACTCGTGGCGCCGCGGTGTTTCCGTACCTTTCTTTGACAACGACGGAAACACATACTTGGCCAATCCTGACGGCAGCGAAGACCGTGTCGCTCTCGACCGTCGTAGCCGCACCTACCGCATTATTCGCCGAACTGCCGCTCCCGGTAAAGGTCGTTACTCTTATCTTATTTCGCGATAGATGGAGCGCCGTCCAGAGTTAACGATTATCGCCGGACCGAACGGCGCGGGCAAGAGCCGCCTCTGCCCTTTCTACGTCAGCGCCAAGTCGTTCGACGGCGACAAATTGATGCTCGACCTACGCTGCGAACATCCCGACTGGCCCGACCGTTGGGTGAGCGGCACCGTCGCCTCGCAGTTAGAGAAGCAGAAGACCGAGGCTCTTGAACAGCACAAGGACTTTGCCTTTGAGACCAACTTTTCCAGCGACATGGTGCTGCACATGATTGAGGACTTCCGTACCGCAGGCTTCAAGATTTCCCTCTGCTACTTCGGCCTCCGCAATGAGGACGAGAGCGTAAGCCGCGTCATCCACCGCGTACAGACGGGTGGCCACGATGTTGCGGATGATGTTATCCGCTTCAACTTCCACGAGGGGCTGAAGAACACGCAGCAGCACCTCCGCCTCTTTGACAACCTTACTTTTATCGACGGCAACAGCGATTACGGCCACATCGTAGCCCTGCACATCAGCAAGAGCCAGACGCACAAGGTGGTCGATAATTCCCCGCAGTGGTTCAAAGAGCAGTTTGCGAAACTTTTTTCAGAGCTATAATTCCAAATGTTCACTAAACCCCTGAACAGTTCAGACTTTCATCTCGGCAGACATTTTTTCTGGAGTGTGGGGTTGCAATGGCTGCATCTCAGAAAAAACTCAAATATATTTTTTTTCGTTCGATTTGCACTACCTTTGTACCCAAAATAGAATATGAACATTAAGCTACATACCCCGAAGATTTTGAAGGCGGGCAGCGGAATGAGATTGTGATTATTACTGAGACTTCCAAGAAAAACACAAAAAATCTCCGAAGCGGTGGGCTTCGGAGAAATGGGGATAAAAAGATTCAAGCGGGCGCTTCTTATCTTAATATGTCTTTATGTCTTGTCGTTTATCCGAAGATTTCCTTCAAGAAACCACGTTTCTTCTTCCCCTCCTTTTCTTCCTGCTCCTGCTTGGCTTTTTTCTCTTCTTTCTTTTGTTGCTTTTTCAGTTGTTTCTCGAGCTTCTTTCTCTCCTTCTCCTCAGCCTTCTTCTGGCGGTCCTCGTCGGAGAGGCGGTGGAGCTTGATACCGGGCTTGGTAATCTTCATCTTTTTCATGTCGTCGGTATTGGTGAACGAGAAGTTGCACATCAGGTCCATGTGTCGCCCACGCGTATGCATGCTCCCTGTGGCCACGGCACCGTCGCTCTCGACGTCGAGGTCAACGTTACGCACTTTGAGTTTCTTGTAGATGACCTCCTCAACCTGTATGTCGACATGGCCGATAGGCAGATGGCCGCCTTTCAGCTGTCGCATCTTGGCAGTACGCGGTTTGGAAATGTCTATCTTGAAATTAGCCTTGCAGGCAGCCACGCCGATGTCGGGCAAATTGAAGGTCTTGTCGACGTTGATGGCTGGCGAACTGGCATTGCCAAAGACGTACTTCTGGTTCTCGTCGATGGTGAAGTTGAAGCCGATGTTGCCCACATTGGTGGTCAGCCTCCCTCGGAAGATTTCCTTGCGCCAGACGACGTCGAATTGTCCCGTATAGTGTATGTCGCCCAAGGCGTGAAGCTGCTTCATCATCAGCCGCTTGACGGGGAATTGACTGATAACCTTCTCCTTGATGCCGCCTTTGGCAAACATCTCGCTGACGTTGAAGTGGACGACCAACTGGCGGCTGTCCTTCAGGTTCTTGATATTGCCGTCGGCCCTGATGCGCAGTTTTTTCTCGGGCGTGTTCACCCTGACGCCTGTGAACGTCATGCCCTGGTCGGTGCCGTTGAGGGTGACGACAAGCTGCAGAGGTAGCGTGAACTGGCTCAGCACGGGTGCGAAAGTCTTGGAGATGTCCTTCAACACGACATGGCCGCTGATGGGTGACGTCCGATAGGCCAGTGAGCGTCCTTCCTTCTTGTTGGCAAAGGTCATGATGCCATCAGCAAACTTCAGGGTGGTCTGGCCCTGCTGGATGGTGACGTTGCTGAGATGAGCCTCGCGCTTGTTGGCAGCCACTTTCATGTTGAGCTGCTTCAGGTCGATTCCCATGGCGGCATCGGTGGCGCTGCCCCTGACGGTGGCCGCGACGCTGTCGAGGCTCAGGTAGCTGACCATAGCCTGCAACTGCAGGCAGGCGTCGAAGTGTCCCACGTCGAAGGCGCCGCGCTTAGGTCTGTTGTGGTTCTTTCGTGGCCGGTGGTTATCCGTCTTGTAGCGCAGGTTTTCGACCTTCAGCTGCCGGCGACCGTTCTTGTCGACGTAGAGCAATGCCCCGACGCTGGCAGTATGGTCGATGGTAATGCCCTTCTTGTTCTTCGACTTCCACGCCGTCGTCACGTCCCTCACCTCGACGGTGTAGGTGTCGCCCGACTGATGGTGGTAGCCCAGCCATCCCAAGTGGTAGCGGTTGCCGTTATACTGCAGGTTGATGTCGTCGACCGCCACATTGTTGACGTCGATTTTCAGTTTCTTCTTCGACTTCGTCTCGGCGGAATCCGGCTGTTGCTCCCTCGTCTTGCGGCTCAGACTGTCGATGACAAACTGGAAGTTGGCCACAGAGTCGGTATCGGCCTTGACGACGAGCGCCCGGCAACCCTTGAGCGACACCTTAGTGATGTCCACCTCGTCGTGTCGCAGTGCCATCAGACGGATGCCTGCCGCCAGTTGCTCCACCTGCAACATCTTGCGCTGCTGCTGATCCTCGACGTCGACGCCATAGAGTTCCACCACCTGGTTCATCAGGCTGACGTGTACGCTATCGACGGTAACTCGCGTTCCTAACCGCTCCGACAGCATCTCTGCGGCCCGTTTCATTACCTTATTCTGGAACGAGCTGCTGTTCAGCAGGAACGTGGCTCCCACCAACAGCACTATCAGCAAAGCGACAATAGCGCCCAGGATTTTCAGTGTCAGCAGCAGTTTACGCATGTCTGTTGCCTCTTATTGCTCTATCACAAATTATAGAAGAGCCAGCCCATATAGGCCATAAAAGCTAACGTCAGGACCGCTCCTTCCCATCGGGCGACGGTATACTTGGTATAGGAGAAAGCCCATACCATCAAGATACTGACAAGCATCACCGACAGGTCGACCACCGTGATGCCCTGTACCGCCATCGGACTGACGGTAGCCGTCAGACCCAGGATGAGCAGAATATTGAATACGTTGGAGCCGATGACGTTGCCGATGGCAATGGCCGACTGTCCCTTGCGGGCAGCAACGACACTTGTTGCCAGTTCGGGCAGCGACGTACCGCCAGCCACGATAGTGAGGCCGATGACGCCCTCGCTGATGTCCAACTGTCGCGCCACGTCAGACGCCGAGTCAACAAAGAGATTACTGCCGATGATGAGACCTCCCAGGCCGGCAACGACATAGAGAAGACTTTTCCACACATTGACAGGAGCCGCCACCGAGGCATTTTCGCCATTCCCCTTCTGCAAAGCCACACGGAACGTATAGACCATGAACAGAGCAAAGAATGCCAGCATTACGAAGCCATCGGAACGGCTGACGTCGTTTCCCATGAGGATAACAGCCAGGAGCAACATAGAAGCCCCCACAGCGAAAGGCATATCCTTCTTCACCGTCGAAGGGGCTATTACCATCGGAGCCACCATCGCCGCACAGCCTACTATCAGCAGCGTATTAAAAATGTTACTGCCGACGACATTGCCTACAGCCATGTCGGGCGTGTCTTTCAGCGCCGATACCAGACTGACAAAAAGTTCTGGCGCTGACGTACCGGCGGCAACGATGGTCAGTCCTATCACTATCTCAGGCACGCGCATACGCCGTGCCAGTGCTGAAGCGCCTTCCGTCAGACGGTCGGCTCCCCACAGCACCATCACCACACCTAAGACTATTAATAGCAAGTCGGATAGCATACGTTACTCACCAATCAGTGATGCTATTGTCGTCAGACATTTTTCACTGCTGATCGGCTTTGTCAGGAAATTATCGCAACCTGCCTCTATCGCTTGCTGACGGTCGCTTTCAAAGGCGTTGGCTGTCAGCGCTACCACGGGAAGGTCCGAATGTGCCGCCTTAATCTTGCCCGTAGCCTCCAAGCCATCCATGACAGGCATCTTTATGTCCATCAAAACCAGGTCTATACCGCCTTTCTCTACCATATCGACAGCCTCCTGACCGTTCTTAGCACGCAAGAACTGATAATGACGCTTAAGGATATAAGTCATAAGGATGTAGTTACTGTCGTTGTCTTCTGCTACTAATATTGTTTTCATTGTCTGAAAGATTTTAAGTCCGAAAAATAAAGTTATTTCAATAATCTGACACAAAATTACAATAAAATTTCGGAAAAACCTTGTTTTATAATATTTTTTTAACTAATTTTGCACCACAAGAACTATTAACTCAATAACAACTAATAATTTTATGACACTAAAACACATCTTTTGTGCCGTAGCCATGACAGCAGCATTGTCAACTCAGGCACAGTCGCACGTCTTCGACGTGAAAGCAGCTAAGCCGGGGGCTCCCGTACAGTCTACCATGTACGGCATCTTCTTCGAGGACATCAACTACGCTGCCGACGGCGGCCTCTACGCTGAGTTAGTGATGAACCGCTCGTTCGAGTTCCCCAACGCCTTTGCCGGCTGGGACATCTCCGGCAAGGTGACGTTAAAGGACGACGGTCCCTTTGAGCGCAATCCTCACTACGTACGTCTGGCTCCGTCGGGTCACAGCGACAAGCACACCATGATTGAGAACCACGGATTCTTCGGTATGGGTGTGAAGGGCGGCGAGGAGTACCGTTTCTCCGTCTGGGCACGCGTCCCCGACGGCGGCAAGGCCAAGCTGTATGTCGACATCGTTGACAACGCCACGATGAGCGACGATCAGAAACTCGGTAATGCCGGTGTGGAGGTCAGTGGTAAGGACTGGAAGAAGTACACGGCCATCATCAAGCCTAAGCGCACCTTTGCCAAGGCCCATCTCCGTGTGTGGGGCGATTCGAAGACGACGACCGACGTGGAGCACGTCTCGCTCTTCCCCGTCAAGACGTGGAAAGGCCGCGAGAACGGCATGCGCCAGGACTTGGCACAGGCTCTGAACGATATGCACCCCGGTGTGTTCCGCTTCCCCGGCGGTTGCATCGTCGAGGGCACCGACCTTGAGACCCGTTACAACTGGAAGAACAGTGTCGGTCCCGTTGAGAACCGTCCGCTGAACGAAAACCGCTGGCACTACACCTTCACCCAACGCTACTTCCCTGACTACTACCAGTCGTACGGTCTCGGTTTCTTCGAGTTCTTCCAGCTCTGCGAGGACTTCGGCTGCGAGCCCCTGCCCGTCATCTCGTGCGGTCTCAGCTGCCAGTTCCAGAACCCCGACCCGACGAAGCCCGGCGTCCACGTACCCCTCGACCAGCTTGATGACTATATTCAGGACGCCCTCGACCTCGTAGAGTTCGCTAACGGCGACGTTACGACGAAGTGGGGCAAGGTGCGTGCCGACATGGGCCATCCCAAACCTTTCAACCTGAAATTCCTCGGTGTCGGCAACGAGCAATGGGACTACGACGAGAAGCACGGCGGCTACGGTCCCGTCTTCACCGAGCGTCTGAAGAAGTTCAATGCTGCCCTGCGCGCCAAATATCCGAAGCTGAAGCTCATCGGCACCACAGGCCCCAACTCCGAGGGCTGGGACTTCGACCTGCTGCAGCCCCGCATGAAGGAGCTGAAGGTCGACCTCTACGACGAGCATTACTACCGCAACGAGGCGTGGTTCCTGAGCCACGGCCTGCGCTACGACTCCTACGACCGCAAGGGTCCCCGTGTGTTTGCCGGCGAATATGCCTGCCACGGCAAAGGCAAGAAGTGGAACCACTTTGAGACGTCGCTCTACGAGGCAGCCCACATGACGGGCATCGAGCGCAATGCCGATATCGTCCACATGGCTACCTACGCTCCGCTCTTCGCCCATGTCGAAGGCTGGCAGTGGCGTCCCGATGCCATCTGGTACGACAACCTCCGCTCGTTCAAGTCGGTGAGCTACTACGTCCAGCAGATGTTTGCCATGAACAAGGGCACCAACGTGCTGTCGCTGACGATGGCTGGCAAGCCCGTAGCCGGACAGCAGGGTCAGGACGGTCTCTTTGCTTCGTCTGTGTTCGACAAGCAGACGGGCGAGGTCATCGTCAAGGTGGTGAACACGTCGAAGCAGTCGCAGCCCGTCACCATCCAGCTGCAAGGTCTGAAGGGCGAGCGCACAGCAGAGACCATCACCCTGAACCACAGCGGTTCGATGGACGACGAGAACACGCTCGACCAGCCCGAGAAGATTACGCCGAAGACCGGCAGCCTGAAGCTCGACGCCGGCAAGAAGTGTACCCAGATTCTCGACGACGTGCCAGCTATGACCTTCCGTATTTATAAGGTGAAGAAATAGAGCCTCCCCGCCCCCTCCAAAAGAGGGGGGGCGTCTGATTTCGCGATGAATCGGATCGAGACTTTTAGGTAATAAACGAAAACAAGGATATGAGGAAACAAACTGTTGCCGCCCTTTTGGCTGTTTGCGCTCTGAGCGTCCAGGCCCAGAGCCTACTCTACCCGAAGCACTTCGACCTGCAGGAGGTGACCCTGCTCGACGGTCCGATGAAGACTGCTTTGGACAAGAATATCGAACTTCTGATGAAGTACGACGTCGACCGCCTACTGACGCCCTTCGTGCGCCAGGCCGGACTGGCATCGACCGCCGACAAGACCAGCAAGTACTATAACTGGCTGACAAAGCACCCCAACTTCCCCAACTGGGGCGGTGATGCGGGCTTCGACCTGAGCGGACACGTCGGCGGCCACTATGTGACGGCGCTGGCCCTGGCATGGGCGGCCTCCCACGACGAGGCGCAGCGCGCGAAGCTGAAGGAGCGCCTCGACTACATGCTGCAGGTGCTGAAAGACTGTCAGGACCAGTACGACCAGAACACCGAGGGCCTCTACGGCTTCATCGGCGGCCAGCCCATCAACGACTCGTGGAAGGCACTCTACAAGGGCGACCTGTCGAAGATCCAGGGCAACTGGGGCTGGGTGCCCTTCTACTGTCAGCACAAGGTGCTGGCCGGTCTGCGCGATGCCTACGTCTACGCCCATAGCGACGTGGCCAAGGAGTTGTTCCACAAACTGGCCGACTGGAGCGTCAATCTCGTGGCGAAGGTGTCGGAGAGTGACTTCCAAGGCTTCCTCGGCTGTGAGCATGGTGGCATGAACGAGACGCTACTCGACGCCTACCAGCTCTTCGGCGACCAGAAGTACCTGACGGCGGCCAAGAAATACTCGCACAAGGACATGATTAACAACATGCAGACGCTCAATACCACGTTCCTCGACGGCAAGCACGCCAACACGCAGGTGCCAAAGTACATCGGCTTCGAGCGCATCTACGAGCTTGACCAGACGGCAACGACCTACCGCAAGGCCACCGAGAACTTCTGGACCGACGTGGCCAAGAACCGCACCGTCTGCATCGGCGGCAACTCTGTTGGCGAGCACTTCCTGTCGAAGAGCAACAGCAACCGCTACATCGACCAGCTCGACGGCCCCGAGTCGTGCAACACGAACAACATGCTGAAGCTCAGCGAGATGCTGGCCGACCGTACCGGTGATGCCAAGTATGCCGACTTCTACGAGCAGGCCACGTGGAACCATATTCTCTCGACCCAAGACCCAGAGACCGGCGGCTACGTCTACTTCACCACCCTGCGCCCACAGGGCTACCGCATCTACTCACAGGTGAACCAGGGTATGTGGTGCTGCGTGGGCACGGGCATGGAGAACCACTCCAAGTACGGCCACTTCATCTACAGCCACGACGGTAAGGAGACGCTCTTCGTCAACCTCTTCACCCCCTCTTCGCTCGTGAGCGACGACTTCGTCGTCACACAGGAGACAGCCTTCCCCGACGCCGCGTCAACCACGCTGACCATCGGCAAGGCCGGCCACTACGCCATAGCCATCCGCCACCCGGCTTGGGTCGGCGAGGGCTTTGCTATTGCTGTCAACGGTTCCCCCATTGACATCACCGTCAAACGGGGCACTGCCAGCTATGCCACCGTCAGCCGCACCTGGGCTGAGGGCGACAAGATTGAGGTCAGTCTGCCCATGGAGCTGCGCTACGAGACGTGCCCCAACTACACCGACTATATCGCCTTCAAGTATGGTCCCATTCTCTTGGCTGCCCAGACTTCCGACGGCGAGAAACTGCAGAACGAATATGCCGGTGCCGGTCGTATGGACCATGCCCCCGGCTCAATGGCCTCGTCGAAGAAGCTGACGACGGCTCCGATGCTCATCGGCAACCGCAGTGACGTGCTGAACCGCATCGAACGCCTGCGCACCCCTGAGCTGACGTTCACCATTGACGTCAGCCGACCCGGCGTCGAAAGCTACAAATGGAATACGCTGACGCTTGTACCCTTCTACAAGATTCACCATGCCCGCTACGCCTGCTACTGGTATCAGCAAACTGAAGAGAACTTCAAGAACAGTTCGATGGCAGCCGACGAGAATGCCGCCGCCGCACTGGCCGAGCGCACGCTCGACTTCGTGGCTCCCGGCGAACAGCAGAGCGAGGCCGGCCACGAGGTCAAGTACTCCAGCGAGTCGACAACTGGCAATTACAATGGCGAAGCCTACCGCGACGCCCGTGCCAATGGCTACATCCAGTACACGCTCTATAATAAAAAAGGTGTAAAGGACAGCCTCGCCGTCATGCTCCGCTTCACCACAGCCGACAAGGGCCGCAAGGGCACGCTCTCTGTCGACGGCACGAAGATTGCCGACATCACTGTGGCCTCGTCGGTGAAGGATGCTGAGAATGGTTTTTATAACGTAGAGTACGCCATCCCCGCCGCATTGGCTGTCGACAACGACGGCAACGCCAAGGAGAAGTTCGTCGTGCGCCTGACAGCCTCGTCGTCAACGCTCATTCCCGGCCTCTACTACATGCGTCTGATGAGCGGCTACGAGGAGAACCCCGACCGCTACAAGTTCGTCTGCAACCAGTGGACCACCGGCGACGCGGGGCGTGTCAGTGCCTCGAACATCACCTACGACGCGAAGCGGAACATCATCCACGTCAACGCCGGAACGGGTGCCAACAACGTGGCGCTGATGCTCAACTACGCCAATCTTGACTATACTATTGCCAGGGCGCAGAAGTATCTCGTCGTTCGCGGCACCAATCTGAGTACCACTACCGGCGCCAGCTACCTGTGGTGGCTCAACGGCACGAACAAAGGTTCACAGGTGGCTCCCACCACCGTTAGCGAGGTGACCATCGACGGCCAGAAACAGCAGATTATCGCCTGGGACTTGACGAAGAGCAACCTCTACGACAACTTCAGCGGCGACCGTCCCTCGGTGTGTATGGGCCAGACCATCTTCGGTCTGACCTCCACAACGGGCACGAGCGACATCCTCGACATACAGTTTGTTGAGGACGTCAGCCAATACCTGCAATTAGTAACTGGCGTCAGAGCTGTCATCAGCCCGACACCCGACAACAATTACCATACCCTGAGCGGCACGCGGGTCAGCCACCCGTCACATGGTGTATATCTTAAAGGCGGCAAGGCCGTACTCATCAAATAACGGCAGCGACTCCTCACGGAGGCACTGCCGAACAATAATAACAAATTTACTAATCAGTGCATATTTCCCGCCTATTATTATAATATAATTAAGGTGTAGTACTTATAGAAACGCGTGGGCACTGACTTATTTGGCGCAGGGGGAAATGTCCGCAGATGCTTCAGCAAACCAAAGGAAAACTGTGGTTGAGGGTGCCACGGTGCCACAATGCCCATGTACACTGGGTGTGCACCCTGTTTTTGAGGGTGCCACGGGTGCCACGAGGCTGCTACATCGTCCCCGTCTTAAAAAACGCAATTATCCGCTTATCCGCAAACTCTATTGAGTATCAGATGGTTAGCGTGAAATTATCCGCCATTTATCCGTCAATTATCCGTCATTTTTACCTTCTTCGTCGCTGAAACGTAATGGCCATTTAGCAACAGTCCGACGCTTGCGGACTTTTGTCCGCGGCCGTCGGACTGCGCAGCGGAGCCGTCCTGCTGTGCACTCGAACGTCGATAAAACCCTGGAAATAACGGATAAAACCCTGGAAATAACGGATAAAACCCGGATTATGACGGATAATTGGCGGATAAATGGCGGATAATTTTGCGCTAACCATCTGACGTTCAGCGGAGTTTGCGGATAAGCGGATAATTGCGCTTTTTAAGACGGGTGGAGTGGGAAAAAGGGCCAATCAACTGAAAAGGGGAAAGAACAATTTTTTCTGCCTAAAATCCGCAACTAATAATCTTTCGTCTAGAGATTCACATTATGGTGTCTTGTATGGCTTAACAAATTAAAATATAGTCCGTCATGTGTTGAATCGGGCACAATTCCCCTTACCCCATCAAGCATGCAGGTGGGGGATGTTGTGGTTAACCCTCAAAGCAAACCTGCTCATCCATCAGCGAGAGCAAAAGGGTTCAAGTATGACTTGTTGTCCGTGTAGATGTTCAGTTCATAGCGCCTTGCCGTCCTTATCCACTTGGCAGGCACGCTGATGAACTTGAACACGAATGCCTTGATACGGCTGTTCCTCTTCAGTCCGAAGGCTTTTGTGTCAAGCCTGTCCATGAGGAACTTGTAGAAGTTGCGTATGAGTGCTGTCAACAGCAGGAAGACTGTATTCTCTGCCATGAAGGACTTTGGCAGCCTTGCCCACCCGAAGCCGTTGTTCATGTCGTCGAGGATGCGTTCCTTGCCAACCCTGAGGTTGTAGAACTCCACGATTTCGCGGTTGGTGGAGGTATAGTCGTTGGTCAGAATGCAGCGGTAGGTGTATTCTCCCTCCCACAGGTCCCGCTCCCCATCCGTGCGTCGCTCTCGCTGGATGACAAGGCGGTATGCCTTCCCCTCCCATTTCTCCACGGTGATGGAGTTCAGCTCATACTCGATGCCGTTGATCTCCTCCTTCTTCCATCCCCGCAGTGCCAGCAAGCTGTCATAGAGCGAGGCGCAGCGGTTGGCGCGGATGTAGAAGTGCTCGGAGTGCCTCTCGATGGTCTCCACAATCTCTCGCGAGCAGGAGCCGCAGTCCATACGGGCGCGCCTGATGTGGATTCCGTTCAGCTCAAGATTCGAGAAGATGCGCTCAAGCGTGTCCTGCTGGTGGAAACGGACATTGGCATTGCCGTCGCGATTCTCTATTCCGACGATGAGCTCGCCTATGACGGCCACACCGGGACTGTAGCCGGTGAATTTCTTGTAGGTCATCTTCGCGTCGTACTTCTCCGTCTCGATGAACTGGTGGTCGAAATCCAGGTCGTATGACTCTCCGGCCACAAGCTGGCCTGTACTCAGGAGCGCCTTTACCAGCAGGCTGTTCAGCATTGTGGCCGTATTGAAGTCATAGCTCCTGCCTGTGTCAGATGTATAGGTCGTATTGCCCACGGCC
>ONDA01000022.1 GCA_900316475.1 uncultured Prevotellaceae bacterium | reverse complement strand
ATCCAAACAGTAACAAGAAGGAGAATGTAAAGGATTTTGCTTTGTGTGTTAATTTTTAGTTAAACAACGAAAAACGTTTGGATTTTAGCATAGAATACGCAGACATTGTCTACGCATCACCAAGGCCTAGCACAGCCCAATCCAGTCATGGAAACGTCTGCGCATAGCGCACACGCTCATCTCTGGATTTTTATCTGGCTCGGAATATCTTCGAGGTGCTAGTTCGGTGATGTTAGAGCCATGCTTATAGTAAGCACGGCACAAAGATACAAACTTTTTTTTGAACAGACAAAGAAATAGGCGGGAAATTTGCGAAGCGTCGCAAATTTCCCGCCTTTTGGTCAAAAACCAATAGTGCTACAGACGCGCTATCTCATCGGCCGTCAAACCTGTGTACTTGGTGTAATGGGACGCCAGTATTGCTCTTATTCTCTATTCTCTATTTTTTTATTTGTCGTTTTGTCGTCACTATTGCCATAACTACCTTATACACAGCAGTTTACGGAGTGACGACAAACGGTACCGTGTCGACACACTATGTATTTTGCTCACAACCAGCGGGCGCGAGAGAAAAATTTCGCGGCGCAAGAGAAATTTATTGCGGCGCAAGAAGATTTTTTCGCGGCGCGAGAGTGATGGCCGGAGTTGTCGTCACCCTGCATTTTGTCGTCACGCCATAACTTGCTCTTTTTCAGTGTGATAGGCTGGAAGTGACGACAAGACGACAAAAAGAAAAATATAGTACAGTTACCCCAGCGTGATGTTCTCTACCTCAACGGGTTCATGCAGGAAAACCTGCGCCTGCTCCTTGAACTTGTCGGGATTTTCCGTGGTCAGGTAACGCACGGTGTGCCCCTTCGAGCATTTCTGCTCAAGGGCGGTGTTACGCCGGAAATAGTCCTTCAGACTGTTGGCCACATACTCGCCCTGAGGCACGACGCGGACGCCGTCGGGCAGGTACTTCAGGATTTTCGGCATCAGCAGCGGGTAGTGCGTGCAGCCAAGGATGATGGCGTCAATCTGAGGGTCGAGATGCATCAGCTGGTCGATGCGCTTCTTCACGAAATAGTCGGCACCGGGGGAGTCGGCCTCGTTGTACTCTACCAGCGGCACCCAGAAAGGACAGGCGACACCGCTGACGACGATGTCGGGGAACAGCTTCTGGATTTCCATGTTGTAGCTCTCGCTCTTGATGGTACCCTCAGTAGCCAGAATGCCTACATGGCGGCTCTTGGTCAGCGAACCTATCACCTCGGCCGTAGGGCGGATGACGCCAAGGACGCGGCGGTCGGGATCCCATCCTGGCAGGTCGTTCTGCTGGATGGTGCGCAGGGCCTTGGCCGACGCCGTGTTACAGCCGAGGATGACCAGATGGCACCCCTTCTCGAAGAGTCGCTGCACGGCCTGGCGCGTAAACTCATAGACGACATCGAAGGAACGCGGACCGTACGGCGCACGGGCATTGTCGCCGAGGTACAGGTAGTCGTACTCGGGAAGCAACTGGCGGATGCCGTGCAGGATGGTCAGTCCGCCATAGCCGCTGTCGAAGATGCCGATAGGCCCCGGCTTACTTGAGAGCATCTGCTATCATCTGGTTGATATCCTCGCCCATCAGCGGATGGACAAAGGGAGTAGCATTGGCATCGGTATTGACAATCACGGCGAAACCGTGCTCAAGACCTAAGCTGTTCAGCACCTCGTTGAGCCGCTCCTTCAGCGGTGTCATCATCTCGGCCTCAGCCGTCTCCAGCTGGCGGCGGCTCTCGTTCTTGAAGGCGATGTTACGCTCCAGAAGTTCCTTCAGCTCCGTCTGGCGCTTGCGCAGGATGGTCTCCGGAAACTCACGCTGACCCTCCAGGAACTCCTCATACTTCGTGTTGAAGTCCTGCTCCACACGCTGCATCTCTGCATCGTACTGCGCCCTCAGCTCGCTGAGCTTCTGCAGTGCCACGCTGTAACCGGGCATTGCCCTCAGCACCTGTTCGTAGCTGAAATAGCCAATCTTAAACGTCGGCGTGCTGTCCTGTGCCGAAAGACACAAGACTGAACACAGACAAACTATCGATACCAATAACCGTTTCATACTGTCTACAAAGTTTTAATCACTGATTGGTTTGCAAAAGTACAAATAATAAATGAACTGAACAAATAATTGCCCAAAAACTTCACCCTCACCTCTTACACCTGGCACTTAACAGTCTGAAAATCAGGGGGCGTCTTTCCGAGTTTGGTGACACCTATAGTCGCACCAAAGGTGACACCAACTGATTATGGCCGACCGTGAAACATTTACGAGAGGCCGTGAGAATTTTATGAGAGGCTGTGAAATTTTTACGAGAGGCTTGTACGTTTTTAGGTTTTGGCGTGAAACATTGACAGAAAGGGTTGGTGCGACACTTGGTGCGACTATTGGTGTGGGCACTGGTGCGACCTCCCACCGCTGCAACTGCCTGATAATCAGTATTAGGTGTGCTGGGTGTCACCAACTTTCGCCATTTCACCGAAGCGTGCGCACACGCACGCGAAGAGCCCGTATCTTTGCAACGCCATTCGGCACTCCGACCATCTACCGCGTGGTTGTCGCAGTCCACCACGCCATTCCCCTTGGTGGCGATATGCTAAAGGAAGCAAATCCACTCCTGCATGGCTGATTGCAAGAGCGGACTTCCTACTTACTGTTCACAAGGCTTGTGAAAATAATTTTTTGAAAATTTTTCCTCAATTATTTGGAAAGTAAGAAAAAACTTTCTATCTTTGCACTTGACTCAGTTAGTCCACAGCTCTGCATGCCATGTGCTTGTTAGAGCAAGAAGGGCAAAGAGGGTCAAGACATATTGATAAAAGGACGTTTACGAACGTTATCTTCGGAGTCTCAAATCTCGCAAATTTGAATCTTCATCTGAGGGAACGCAACCGAAACGTCCGCGTTGGGTTTTATTACCCAGTTCATCTTATTATATAGGTTGGACGAACGTATATAATCGCGACGTGGGCTAACTCGAGTTGCTTATCTTGATGAAGGAGCAATGCAAGAGTTGAGGCTTGGGACAAGCGAGAAGTAGTGACTCCCACGCCCTTATTTATACTTAAAACCTAAAGCGAAAAGCCGAAACTTGGGAGATTTAGGCTATACACTGATATTACAAATGTATAAATTGTATTTTGAAAGCAGTGGCCAAGCAAGGGTAATGAACTTTGCAGAAGCAAAGTCTGACTCCCTTATGTCCCAACACATTGATACATTGGTCATAAATACAGATAGTAGTAACGAAGTATTCTATATTGACATCCCTGCCAAACTTATTTCTTCAGTTGGTATATGCGATGACAAAGATGTAACTATTTCAAATATAGAATTAAACAATAGTAAAGTAATTATTGGGTTGGCAGACGTTAAGAAAACTGTTGTACCAAAAATAGCCTCTAAACAGAACGAAATAGTTTCGGTTCGCCAAATTAATAAAGACCAATTAGCAATATACAATATTGGAAAAGGGGGGAACGTCTACACAAAAATAGAAATAGAACTACATTACGAAGTGTTTTCTTCCCTTGTTACAGTCCATTGTGTTCCATTATGTTCATTATACGATGTTGTACTGGATTTCGGTTCAGAAGCGAGTCAGATGCTTATAAAGAGTGCAGAGGATGATAGTGCTACAGTACCTCAAAGAATATTTCATAACACCTTACGTCATTATTGGGGTGCTTCTGTTAGAGGGAAAAGGGTATATGACCAACAGGATGATGACGATAAGTTGTTTCGAAGCATCTTTTATAAAAAAGAAAAAGGCAAGATGCAAAAAGACTTTGAGATTGATATCCCTCAAAAAAAAGATAGTTATTTCGCCTTTATCTCAAAGCGCACAGACATATTAGGTGAACGTATTCCAAATATTAAGATATCATACTTGACAGGAAAGGAAGCAGAAGGAGGAGAAAAATTGAGACTTCATACAGGCGTCATTTTGAGATTCCTTCACGAAGCCTTGATGCAGGTTGGCGATATAATTGCAGATCGACATGAATCCAATAATCTCCCAATTGCTATTCGTTTTACTCTTCTACTGCCTAATGTCATGCCACAGAATTCCGTTTCTTCGTTGCTAAAGAGAATACGAGAATTTTCTAATAGTGAAGATTTTCTGAAATGTCATAAAGACAGAATAAATATAGAATTGATAGATGTTGAAAGCTGTTCTGAGAGTGATGCCTCTTTCTTGGAAAGAATGAATAAAATCGGGATGAACTCAGGAAACCGATGTCTTACAATCGATATTGGAAAAGGGACAACAGATTTTTCGATAACTCAAAAACAAGATGCATACAATGCTTCTAGTGAGTTCAGATCAGGTTTCGTGGGAGCCGGAAATGCATTGTCATATGCAATTTTCGAAAATTGCATAGAATTGCTAGCTGGTGACAAAAAAGACATTTTAATCCAAAAGATTTTAGAGTCAGAGACAGCGCTTCTATATGAATTGGATAATTTAATAGAGGATATTAAGCACCATTGGGAGGAAGATGATACCAATATAAATATTGAGCCGTTCAAAAATATTGATAGTATATCTGTAGAACTTGTTCTAGATCGTATTCGTGCTATGCGAGGTATTGGTGACAGAACAGGTTCTATCAAAAAAATGGTGGGAATAATAACACAGAATATTGTAGAAAGACTACCAGACTTGAAAATAGATCAAATTGTGATTAGTGGTAGAGCTTTTCGATTCAAGATGTTAAAGGACATTCTGGAGAAAGAATTAAAGCGAAAATTCAAGCATGTAGGATGTCATTATAATGATGGTTCTGCGAAAAGTGGTTGTTTGATAGGAGCTTCAAATGGCATAAGATTATGCCAGTCTTCCTCTATTGTGGGACTTCCCCTTATTATTGATGCTTCAAAAGTTATTGAGAATCCAAAAGCCTTTATTGAGCATTTAGGCAGTTTAATTTCCGAAGACGACAATCATCCAGTCCCCATAAAGAAGAAAACACTAAATGTTGAGGGAGTTTACCAAACGTTTTTAAACAGTATAAACGTGCTAAAAGAATGGATCGGAAATGATGATAGTGCGTATACATGCAATAGTAATAATGTCAATCATATGGTTGAAGATGCAAAACTATTGATGACTAAAGGAAAAGAGTATAAAAAGATAAATAGTAACTCTTTGATCAGTATTTCCGGAAGGTATTATGTTCCTGCCGATAGATATCACATTAGCGACAAAGACAAACCTTTCTCTATTTATTTTGACGGAGATTCATTCTATTTGCGGCATAAGCATGGCTCTCATCCATTGATTGCGTCAAATATTCAGGGAACTCAAAATTTATGTTTTGAAAGTCAATTCCCATATTCTATTAAGGATGGTATTTATAAGAAATGAAAAGTATGAGATATTTATATTATTTAACAATACTCCTTGTAATAACAACAATGGTTGTTGTGATTACTATATTTTCTTTAGGTAAAGTAAACAGCATTATCTTGCCGATATCAATAGTTTTTATCAACGGCATAACACTTGTTGTTATATTGGTAGATAAGGTTCTCTTCATAAACAAAAGTAAAGAAAGTATTATTCCCGAGGTTGTCACATCCCCAGTTACTAAACAATCTGATAGTAACTTAAAAGAGAGTGTTGAAGATAATCCCAATAATGAAATTGCAAGGAAATGGAGTGACGCCATGTATAATCGATTTGCAGAAAAATGGCAAAATTTGTATGACCATATTGGATATCCTATAGATAAGGCATCAAAGGCCGAAATCAGTGTTATGTCATGGGAAATTGCTTCTCTGACAATGGACTATATTATGTTAGTAAATGAATCTCCAAATCTTTTAGAACGTCACAAAGCAAGCGTTGACTCTATTATAAACAACAAGAACTACCAAGAGATGGGATTGAAAACATTTTACGAAGACCCCACAACGGTACCAGCGAAAGTATTAGCTGTATATAACACGTTAAGCCCTCAGGTGGCTGCTCGCCAGTCATTTGAAACAAATATATTTGGTTATTATGTGACAATTCCAAACAAGAATGAATAAACGATTTATATTCCAAATAGTTGTACCTCTTTTAGTGGTTCTTGGAATCAATTTCCTTTTTCCATTAACTTTCAGCGCATTTTTTATAATTTGCGTATTAGCTTTTATTATTAGTATCTTTTGGGATGCCCATTATACATGCTGGAGTTTGATCGTTTCTGCAGCTATTTGCGTCACGCTTAATTATATGCGCCCATCAGCTGACGTGTATAACAATGCAGCACACCATATTATAGCTCTTAAAGGTTATGAACGAAATGGTTCATTAAATCTTATAAATTCAAAGAACCCAAAAACTGCAGTCTTTGATAATAAAGACTATATTGGCAACTTAACAATTCTAGGCTCTGACGAAGGACTCACAATTACGGAAAACATCTCTTCCCAGCCTGTTTATGTATTTGACAATTTAAAAAAAACATATCATTTAATAAATGGTGCCAACCTTATTTCCTTTGCAAATCAATTGAGCTTTGTTAATAGAGAAAATTCTCTGAAGTTAGATTTTGAAATAAAAAAAGGAAAGCGGCGTTTATTTCATTTGCGAAATGACAGAGACTCATTACAATGCATTGTTTCTTTCAAGACAAAGGAGTCTGGAACAAGAATTGATACGGCAGACTTTGATAAAATAATAAAAGAAGGTTATCCATTAGTGGATCTTATTCGTAGTGCGGGTGTATGCTCAACAGCAGAAGAGAACTTGATATCTGTGCTGAAGGATTGTTATATAGTACAAAATGAAATTGGAAACGATAAGGTTAAGGACAATAACTCTTTTACATGGTTCTTGACGATACCTGAAGGGCTTCAAAAAATATTGTCTAATAATGTTTATACTGTTATTGCAAATGGCTCTAATTATCTTTTCAGACCTAGTACCAACTCCTATCAATTGGCTGAAAACACATTATTATACATTGGTTGTGGAGCCTCCAAATCAA
Organism: uncultured Prevotellaceae bacterium; assembly: GCA_900316475.1. Taxonomy (GTDB): domain Bacteria; phylum Bacteroidota; class Bacteroidia; order Bacteroidales; family Bacteroidaceae; genus Prevotella. The sequence continues at coordinate 45,556 of ONDA01000022.1, read as the reverse complement.
GATACGTAAGTTTCTCGAAATGTGACAATGGCATTATTACAATGAACTACGACATGCCTGTTATGTTTAATTTTCCGCACGACTCGATTAGCCAAAAGAATAAAATAGCGGCAATATCAACGTCAAGCGAAGAATTGACATCAAGCGTTGTCAAGGAAGCTTTTTATTACAATCTGTTTCAAACAGAAAATAATGTTCACAATTTTGGTGGTACCATCTTGTATCAAACAGGCCCAACACTCAATAAGTTTTCTGCTAATATTTTAGATACGAATTCACCTGAAGGAAATAAGGTTCAACAAAACACGATTGCTAAAGACAAGTATTATCTAACATCCGTTGATAAAAAGGGAAAATGGATTCTATCCATCCCTGACCTTAAAAGAATAAGTCCCATTTTTGGACAGTCTAATGGGTGGTTAAATGAATGGTTGATACTGACAATCATATTGTCTGTATCTGTTTTCGCTTTTCTTACATTGTTTTTGTTTGGCGATGAAGAATGGAGCCCAAACAAGAAGTCTGTATCTGTCTTCCAAATATGGATGTTCTTAGTTCCAATGATAACGCTGCGTCTTTACTTGCTGTGGCGTATAGCAGTATTCCCACCTGTTGAAAATATTAGTAAAGAGGCTTTTTTGCGTTATCGACTTGAGAATGGACACGGATTAGATAATGCCATGATTTTGACATTAGTCTGCATAGGCATCTTTGCCATTTTAACACTAGCGTACTTCGTTTTCTTTAGATACAAAGGTGTATTTAACAGGTTCAATAATCGTATTAGCGTTATTCCCTCAACGGTATTGTTCTATATACTAATGGGTATTTCCATCGCCTTTTCTATGACAGGTATGGTAATTGGTAATATAGCAATCCCAGTATTAGTTTTCTTTATTTGCGAGTATCTCTGTTTGCTTAAACTATCATTGCCATTCAGAGTAGTTAACACATTGCTTACAATAGGATTACTGGTAAAAGGCGACCCTGGATATGCAATAATGTTCGTCATTTTTGTAAGTGTTTACTATATTATTCAAACTGTTGTTTTCAGAAATTCAGGAACTGCCGACGGAGTTCAGCGAAACGCAGCGTGGAAGCTATGTTTGGGATTGTCTCTATTTGTAGGCTTTATCATCATATTCTCGCCCATACTAGTTTCTTTACTTTACGACAAAAATGAAATAATCGGAATACCTATTACATATTATGTATTTTTTGTAATTTCTGCATTCATTGCTTATGTTGTTATAAGAATAATCAATATCAGTTATGGTAAAAAGGTAGCATTAAGATGGAGTGCAGTCGCTTGTGTTTTAATTGTTGTCATAACCATAGTTGGTCCTGTTTTCCTGGAGAACAACAAACATTTTAAGTATCGTTCATTAATCCATACACAGGATGTTGGACAGATAATGATGAATGAAGATGTTGCTGATAGGGACAACCAACGCCTGCTTGAGGCATCACAGAATCAATGGTTTCTTCAGCACCACAGCAATTTAGGGGAACAGAGAATTACCGAAAAAGGAATATTACATTTATTCCCACACTTTAAAAAAGGAGTTTCTTGGAGTACTCAAATTAGTGATGTCATCTGCGCCAGATATATCATTGGCGAATTATCATTGATTGTTCCGTTAGCCATCATAACGTTTGTATTCGTTTTCTTCTTATTTGCGTTGAGGCACCGTACAGAATCTTCGATTGGCAAATCGATATCATATGGTGTATCCCTTCTTCTACTCATTCAGACCACCTTTGTGTGGATGGCCAATACAAATAGAATGATATTCTTTGGTCAAGACTTTCCATTTATGAGTCAGAATGCTAAAGCGACTCTGTTAATGTTTGTACTTTTGTTATTTATGATGATAATAACTAGTGGTAACGATTGTTCTAAAACTGAAGAAGAGAGAGATGGTTTAACAGAATATGGATTTGATTATTTCAATAGACGTCCAATTAAGGTGTTCTTTGTAATGTTTTTATGTATATTCGGTATCGTATATATAAGTGGAAACAAATATTCCAGCCTTTATGGAACGAGGATAGCTACAGAGTTTAATGCTGGCGAAGCAATGCAACAAGCAGAACGGGATATATCAAAGATAAATTCTATTCTTGCAGCATACCCAGCCCAAAAACCGTTGAAACCACATGGAGAGAACCTTACAAAAACCATAAAGATTAACGACATAATCACAAAAATCGGATTGGATCATACCGTTGCACAAATGGAAGCTAACAATGAAATTAGCCCATTCTCTGCTTCGCTTTATAGAGCTTTCCGTGAGAATTTACAGAATGACAATCATATAGGCAATATCATCCATTTGAGATATATTTCTGCGACAGAGTCCTATGTTTTTGGATTGAACAATGGTTTTTATAGCTTGCGTGCACCAGAAATGAAGAAGAATGTGTGGAGTGGAAATATATATGCATATGAGGATCTTGACGATACTGATCACTTGTTAACTTCTTCCGACAAAGCAGATAGAATTGACATCTATCGTATTCCTAATTCTTGGCTCAGAGAAGGTGGCAGTTATGGTATAGCAGATGTAAGATATGTAGATAGAAATAGTAAGTTAACATTACACTCTTCTGAGAATGATTACGACATTTCATCAGGTCTCTTTGTTGTTAATAGTGATGAAACTATCGAATGTAATAATGGTGGTAAAATTTTCATAGACCAATTGTCTGGATATAAAGAGAAAGTCTTGGCAAAGAATATGATTGTAAATGGAGAGAACAAATTCTTTTACCCCATGAGAAAAGATTTTTTCTGGATAAAAGATTTCTCAGAAATGGCAGCCTCACAGAAGCATGGGTCAAAGAATTGCCACCTGACAATAGATAAAGAGCTTCAGGAATCTGTAGTTCGTGTAATTAACGGAATTGGCAAGACTTGTTCTGTCGTTGCATTAGATGGCAGAGGCAATGTCCGTCTAATGGCAGAAAATAACGAAAGAGATGAGTATAATATGGATCCCAACGATGCCGCATCGATTGAGAACTTTGTGGAGAATAGTTATTTGAATCCGAATTATGCTATTGATTCAAAAGTATTTGGTAATCAAAACTTGCTTTATATGTTACCTGGACCAGGTTCGTCTCTTAAGCCAATTACATATGCAGCTGTAACATCTCAAATAAGTCCTCAAATTATTAACTGGTCGTCTTTACGTCTTCATGCTCCAAATTCTGCTTTTCTGAAGGAAGGCTATTATTTGATGGATAAGTTCGGACCTGACTATACTTATTCAAAGAAAACACCATTTAAATCCATAGCAGGAGATGAAATAGGTATAGAAGGATGGGTTGACAACAAATTCTATCTCTATAAGTCAAGTAATTATTATAATGCACTCATCACATACTTGGGTAATTATGATAAGAGTGATCTTGGTTCAATGGGTGATATTTTGAAACAGGTTTCGGACTTCAACAACTATCCGACATTCCAGATTAATGGCATTAATTATTGTTTCAAGAATTCTCCAAGCGAACGAAGGCAGAATAGTATTTTAAATACAGGATTGTCTATCAATTTTAATATGAATGTGTCATATGATGACAAAGATTCAACCCAATTTGTTTCTAAGGAATGGATCAATGGTGTTAATCCTGTCTATCACCCTTGGGTATTCCCGGCATCATCAAATGCATTTATGCGGGATCTTGACGAACTTGACGAGGCTTTAAGGCTAAAACAATACACTCTTGGTTCAAGCCCGTTACGTATTACTCCCCTAATGATGGCAGAAATGTATGGTAGGCTTGTGTCAATGCATCCAGACTTCCATGCATGCATTACTGACAATAATAATCGTTTCACTCAAGATTGGGACGCACCTTCACCTATGGATCGCACTGCTATGTTTAATTTCTACCAAAGAGAACTCTTTACAGGAATGAGCCAGTGTGTTTCAATAGGTACTGCTCGCGTACCATTGTCCTCAGTCAACACAAATGGTGGTTCACTGCACTTATATGCAAAAACAGGAACACTAACATTGGGGAATAATATAAAGGACGATCGTATGTTAGCTGTCATAATTACAAATAAGGACATATTAACAGCGTCTTCTCCTGAAGAATATAAATTTTACGTAATATATTTCCGTTTCAAGCAAACTGGATCAATGTATAATATAAGTGAGATAATAAACAATATCATCTCAAGTAAGTCGTTTGTATCATATATGAAAAATTAGTGTTATGAAACCATCAAATATATATATCGCATTGATTGCTGTTGCTATTCTAGCAATTGCCTCATATTGGGTACTGAATAAAAATGTGCAATCAGATATCGTCAAAGAAAAGCTGCCAATGAATTCAAAAGAATTCGTCTGGGTAAGAGCAGACTCATTGTCCAATGCCATAATAAGAATGTCCAATGGAAACGTGAAGATAGACTCTTCCAGTTCTACGAAATTAATCCTAAGCTATAAATCAAAACAATATCTCCTTCATGAAAAAACTGAAGGAATGAACACCATAAGAAAGCATCTGATGGAATGCGAAGATGATTTATTCTCCATGAAAGAAGATGCCAATGGCGTTGGAATCAAATTGAAACGAAAAGACGAATATGTGTATTGTCCTGCTGCAATAATTGGACGTATACTTCAGTCAAAGAGTAAATATCAAAATTAGACACTTGTTTGCATATGAGAAAGATAGATGAATCATATAAGTTGCAGTCACCATTACAGTTAAAAATAGAATGGGGGAGGATTAACAACACACCACCTCTTGCATTGAGTATTTCTGCTTTATTGCTCAATGCTGCTAGTGGTGTAGTTGATAAATTTGAGGATTTTGTGTTTTACGGATCTCATAGTACTGACGGCAAGAAGATAACTTCCCCAGATGGTGGAATAATGTGTGACACCTTGTTAAGGAAGGGCTTCGGTACAAGCGGTGAATACTGCATGACTATCGATCTCGCCAAAATCAATTCTGAAGTGAACACGATTCGGGTAATTGCAAGTATTGATGCTAAAGGAAAGGATGATTTGGATACAGTGGGATTTGATACACTATCTAAAGCAAGGTTCTCTTTAAAAGATAACGCAGGAAGCACGTATCAATGTGATTTAGTAAACGAGTCTGATTCACTATGCCGTTCTGTAGATGTAGCAATAGTTCAAAGGTGGGACAAAAATTGGCGTTTTGTGGAAGAATTAACCTTTCATATGGGTGGACTCGACGTGATATATGCCGACGATAGCTATGTTTCTGATTTTGTATCCCGCGATAAGCCTTTTGAAGAATATGGAGATATAATCAAAATTGAAGAGACCTGGAAACGAACAGAGATGACGACTAGGTTAGGTAGGACCGGCGAGAAAATACGTAAAACTGTAACTAAAGTAGTTAAAGTTGTTACAGAAGGTCTTGGTATTGATGAGGAAGAAAGAGGTTATAAGCAAAACATACCAAATAGAAAAGTATCTCATACAAAATCTGAACAATTGCCTAAAAAACAGGTGGAGACCAATCCGAAAGAGGGGAAACGCCTCCAAATACCAAGAATTAAGAGACGACCACATGTGGATACTTCTATAGTACAAAAGTCTCAGGTTATAAAGCCTGTTGTTGATGTTTCTCCTCCAAGAGGCAAAAGAATAAAACGTAATATAGATAAGACGGTGGATATAGACAAATCAGGTGCTGAGTCTAAATCTGTAGAAACCTCAGTGACAGTAACATCTGATAAAGATGACAATAGTAGACCGTCCAAAAGACATCCTATAGTAAAAAGAAAATAATTCACTATTTGTTTAACAATTAATTTTTTGATTATGGCAAATATTTTTAATGCAGGCGATTTCGAAAAAATGAGCGTTGGTGATATGCTCATTTTCGATAAGCCAGAGTTGAGCAACATCAGAGTTGACCTTACTTGGGACGGCTCAAAGTTAGATGATTTGGATTTGTGTGCTTTCCTGTTAGCCAAAGATGGTAAAATTCACGAGAGAGTCGATCTTGTTTATTTTAGATCTGAAAGGAGATGGTTAACAGATGAGCCTTTTGATTCTCCCAATTTTAATCCCTTAAAAGGAAAAGTCAGTACTTTTGACAGAGATGGCAATAATTACAAAAACTTTAAGCAATGGCAAGAGGCAACTCTACCTCTGTCAGGAGATGATTCTGTAATAGGCTCATGGGATGATATGAGTGAAGACGAAGGAACAGAATGTGGTGAGACCATGCATATAAAATTAGATGATGTAGATACAAGGAAGTATACATCTATAATTGTTGCTGCAGTTGTTTCTGAAGCCGCAATTAAAGGAGGTTATACATTCTCTGATGCGAAGAATCCTATCGTTACTATAGCTGATGCTGATAACTTCGACGAAGAAAAGCCTGTGTATTTGGCTGAGTATGCATTAAATCAGGATTTCCCTGGGAAATGTTCTGTCTGTGTCGGAAAGTTTGAATTGGGTAAAGACCAATTGTGGCATTTTGAGGCAATAGCTGATGCTTTTTCTGGTGGTATGGCGTATTTGGCACAGAACGTTTTTTAATTAATCGTTTTATTATGGCAGCTAATAATATTTTCTCAGATCAGGATTTTGAAAAAACTCCTAATGAGAGAAAAAACAGGAAACCACTCATTTATGGTGGAATAGTAGCCGGCTTAATTGCTGTAGGTGCAATTGGATATGGTGTACTTGGCAACGGCGGTGATGAGGCAAAGCCAGAAAATTCTCCAATTGCTATAGTTCCTGATACAATTGAGACTACATCACAAGTCGATTCCGCAGATGTGAAAACTGATGTGGAATCAGACCAAGTTGTAGAAGAATCGAAACAGAAGATTGACTCAAAGCCTATACAGCCAACTCAGGACGTCCAGAAGCCGAGTGCTCCTGTCGAGGAAGTAAAGGCGGCTGCTATCTCTGTTATTCGTGGCAACTATGGTAATAATCCGGAACGCCGCAGAAAACTTGGAGATAGGTATCAGGAGATTCAAAACAAAGTCAATGAAATGTATCGAAACGGTGAAGTTCGCTAGTTAAAAATTGGGTGTGGGCAGTTTTTCTGCCTTCACCCTTTACACTATTAAGATGAAGCAAATTCTATTGATATCTTTTCTCCTATGTTCAAATGTAATACATACATATACCTATGACTATCCTAAGGTACAATCACAGGTAGAGGTATATATATGTGTTACAGGGGAAGTGTATCATTCGTCAAGGAATTGCAGAGGGTTAAACAGAGCAAAACATAAAATAATCAAAGTTCCAAAAGAAGAGGCTGTGAAAAAATATAAACGCAGACCTTGCAAATTATGTTACTGATCTGGTAGTATTATCTTATAGTGGAGTAGCAAGATTGATATAACAATAAAGTGTGAAAAGATGAATAGAATAATACCTTTTGTTTTTGTAGTTGCGTTTTGGGTACTCTATTATTTGGGAATGAAATACCCTGGTGCAGGTGATACAATTGCAATATTGACTGTCCTATGCCTTCTTATGCTCATTTTATATAGCATAAAAACATATATCTTCAAAATGATAATGAATAACAAATAAATATAAACAGTATGAAACAAAATCATTACATTGGCTTAACCGATGCACAGGTGCTCGAAAGCCGAAAGAAGTATGGCGGCAACAATTTAACTCCACCAAAGAAAGTGTCTCTATGGAATATGTATTTGGAGAAGTTCGAAGATCCTTTGATTGTAATATTAATGGTAATTGGTATCTTCGCTATTGGAGTATCCTGTTATGAATATTGGGGATTGGGCGAAGCTTTTCCAGTTTTCTTTGAGCCTATCGGAATCTTTGTTGCTATTCTCTTAGCTACAGGTCTTGGCTTTTATTTTGAATTGAAGGCTCAAAAGGAGTTTACCCTTCTGAATCAGGTCAATGATAAAGAGATAGTCTTGGCTATTAGGAATGGCAATGTTGTAGAAGTACCCAAATGCGACATTGTTGTTGGCGACATATTAGTCCTTCAAACAGGTCAAGAGATTCCTGCTGATGCGAAACTGTTAGAAGCCGTTAGTTTGAATGTCGACGAGTCATCTCTCACCGGTGAGCCTGTTCATTCAAAGACGACTAATGAGGCAGAGTTTGATAGCGAAGCGACATATCCCTGTAATCAGATTTACCGGGGAACCCAAATTATGGAGGGTCATGGATATGCAGAAGTCTTTGCAGTAGGAGATAATACAGAAAACGGAAAGATAATGCAGTCTCTTGTCGGCGCAGATTTCGATGATGAAGATGAGGATGACGAGGCTTTGGAAGAATTGGATGAGAAACAAAAGAGAGCTGTCAAACTGCAAAGAAAGAATAAGGTGTCTAAGAAGGTTAAGACTCCACTTAATGAGCAGTTAGATGGATTAAGCGAGTTAATTACAAATATTAGCTATGTATTTGCCGGAGCTATTATTGTTGGCAAACTCTTGGTTTATTTCAATTTGATGCCGTGGAATTTAGATCCTTGGTATTCTTTCATCTGGAATCCGTGGCTATGGGCTCTTACTATTCCAACAGCGATATTCTTCTGGCTTGTTATTAAGAAGTTTGAAGATTTCAACAAATGGCAATGTATGACCACTATCGTTGTATTCTTCGCTATTTTTATTGGTTTAGTAATCGGACTTCATAATCTTCTCTTGCCAGAAGCTGAGATGTCCCATTTGATGGCATACTCATTAGAAACGATAATGATTGCTGTTACACTGGTTGTTGTCGCTGTTCCTGAAGGATTGCCTATGGCTGTGTCACTTTCTCTTGCAAATTCTATGCGTAAGATGCTTAAGACAAACAATCTTGTCCGTAAGATGCATGCCTGTGAGACTATGGGAGCGACCACTGTAATCTGTACAGATAAAACAGGAACTCTTACTCAGAATCTGATGCAAGTTAAGGAAAGCGTTATTGACGAGGATGCTTTCGTATATGAAGCAATGGCTGTGAACTCCACGGCTTCGCTTGATTTTTCTAAAGGAAAACCACATGCAATTGGTAATCCGACTGAGGGTGCTCTTCTCCTTTGGCTCTATAATAAAAAACAGAGCTATCAGGAACTGCGTGAAGCAACAAACCGTTTAGCAGAAGTGCCCTTCTCTACAGAGAGGAAGTACATGGCTACAATGGTGCAATCTGGTGTCAAGGAAGGGAAGAAGGTACTTTATGTTAAAGGCGCTCCTGAGATAGTATTAGGATTGTGCAAACACATGCCGTCAAATCACAGCAAGGAGGATTATGAGAAGACTCTTTTTGACTATCAGAAGAAAGCTATGAGAACCTTAGGTTTTGCATACCAGATTATTGAAGATGACCGGAAAGGTATCGAAAATGGCAATCTGGTTGCAGATGATCTGACGTTTATGGGTATCGTCGGCATTGAAGATCCTATCCGCGAGGATGTCAAGGAAGCCGTGGAGAAATGTCTGCATGCAGGTATTGATGTTAAGATTGTTACTGGTGATACGATTGCAACGGCTCGTGAGATTGGTCGTCAGATTGGTATATGGAAGGATTCATATACAGAACGGAACATTATTGACGGACGTACTTTTGCCTCTCTCTCTGAGGAGGAATTGTTGGAGCGAGTTGATGACCTCAAGATTATTGCTCGTGCTCGTCCAATGGACAAGAAGAGACTTGTGGAGGCCTTACAAGCAAAAGATCAAGTTGTTGCTGTTACAGGTGACGGTACCAATGATGCTCCTGCACTTAATGCTGCCCATATAGGCCTTTCAATGGGTGCAGGAACCAGTGTCGCAAAGGAGGCAAGTGATATTACCATTATTGACAATTCGTTTGCAAGTATTGCCCGCGCTGTGAAATGGGGACGTTCACTTTTCCAGAATATACAACGTTTCTTGCTATTCCAGCTTACTGTGAACGTCGCTGCCTGTTTCTTGGTTCTTTGTGGTGCTTTTATGGGAACAGAATCTCCATTAACTGTTACACAGATGCTGTGGGTTAATCTTATTATGGATACATTCGCTGCATTCGCACTGTCGGGTCTACCTCCAACAGATAGAGTAATGAATGATAAACCAAGAGATAGAAAAGCCTTTATCCTGGATAAGTCCATGCTTGCTAATATCATTGGAGTTGGTGGTTTCTTCTTCGTATTATTACTTGGATTCCTCTATATATTCCAGCATAGTGATATTCAGCAACTCACCGATCTCATGACATTATCACTTTCTGCAGAAAAAAACGCTGTGACACCTTACGAGTTAACATTGCTTTTTACCATTTTTGTAATGACTCACTTCTGGTATATGTTCAACGCAAGAGCATATAGGAGCGGCGGCAGCGGTTTGAATCTCAAGGGCTGTGATGGATTCATTTTCATTACCTTTGTCATCTTGGTTGGTCAAATTCTCATAGTTCAAGCCCCGTTCCTTAATAGTTTCTTTAACGTTGTTCCTCTTAAGATGGTTGACTGGGCTATAATCATTGTCGGGTCAGCTTTGGTAATGATTATACGTGAATTATTTGCTATAATAAAAAAGATTTGAGATAACCATAGGGCGCACCACGTAGTTGATGCGCCCATATATTTCCTAACACAATATAACAAACCTGTTTTTAATTCCAGTGAAATTTGATGTTAAAGAGAAATAACTATTTGTTGTTGGTGCTATCACTTATTCTGCTCTCATGCAACGCTTTTTCACACTCGGATGAGCCCCATACAAAAGTTCAATAGCTGTAATGGCAGAAATGCAACAATATTGATTTTGCTCAATGCATTTCTGGCGTACGATCTCATTCCCCCGCAATAACTCTATGCAGGTTGATGTTTCCAAAAGATACTTGAAAGTGGTCATAATCAGAACTTCGGATAGGTGTTTTCTGTGCGTCCTTCGCGAATTTGCTGCATGATTTCATCGGTAGTACGTGGATCGTCACTCCAACCACCAAAGAATCGGTCAATTTCTGAGGCCACACGTGCCTGACGAACGCTATCTGTCTCATTGACACTCTCGCGCAAACGGCGCGATAATGCCAACCTGTCATTGGCGGATAGACGCTGTGCCTTGCTCCAAACACTCTCAATTGAAATACCCATATCTGTCTCTATAACTATTGATTACGGCAGCAAAGATAAGGATATTATTGCAGAAAAGCAAGCTTTTCCCGATTTTTCTGCATTTTCATCATTAAAAATGCATTTCCATACCCCGCACATGGATGTACCTCCGTGTAGAATTTCCGTCGGAACTGACGTGGGGCCGTTGCCCCACTTTTACATTATGTGAAGGACTTCCAACCATAAAACATAAAAAATGCCTGCACCGACTTGTCAGTGCAGGCATTTTAGCGTTAACGAGACGTATTACTTTAGGCCGAGCTTCTGCTTCACCTGGGCGGTGACGTCGGTAGAGAGGGTGGTGCTGATGTAGGGGATGCCGGCACCCATCTCCATGATGTAGACGTAGCCGCCGGCCTGACCTACGGCCTTGATGGCGTCGAGCACCTTGGTGGTGATGGCCTGCATCTTCTCCTGCTGGGCCTTACCCAGAGCCTGCTGGTTGTCCTGATACGACTGCTGTATCTTCTGGTACATGTCCTGCAGCTCCTGCTGGCGGCGCTGCTTGATGTTGTCGGGCAGTGTGGCCTGCTCCTTCTCGAAGGCTTCGCCCTTCTTCTGCAGTTCGTCCTGCATCGACTTCAGGTCGGCCTCGTACTGCTTGGTCAAGGTTTCGATTTCGGTCTTAGCCTTGTTGTATTCAGGCATGGCCTGGATAATCTCCTGGGTGTTCACGTGGCCGAACTTGGCCTGAGCGTTGGCGGTAGCGAAACCGCAGATAGCGCAAAGTGCGCAGATGATAAACTTCTTCATTGTTGCTTTATTTTTTTGAGTTAATTTTTTTGATGGGGCTGATGGGCCTCATTGCTAATTGGCATAGCCCAGTTTTGACAGCACCTCGTTAGAGATGTCTATCTTCGGCGAACCGAAGATGATGCCATGGTCGCTGGCACGGTCGAGCACCAGCTGGTAGCCACGCAGTTCGCTAATGTCCTTGATGGCATTGTAAATCTCGTCCTGGATAGGCGACATCAGGCTGGTGCGCTTCTTGAAGAGCTCACCCTCGGGGCCGAAGTACTTGCGCTTCAGCTCTGCAGCCTGCTTCTCTTTCTCCATGATGGCATCCTGCTTGGCCTTCTTCTGTTCGGCCGAGAGGAAGACCACCTCATTCTGGTAGTTCTTGTACAGCGTCTGTGCCTCGGTTGTCAATGCGTCGACCTCGGCCTGCCACTTCTTCGACACCTGTGCCAGCTGCTCGTTGGCACGCTCGTAGGCAGGGATGTTCTTCAGGATATAGTCCATGTCAACGAGCGCAAACTTCTGTGCTTGCATCGACAGTGTCGATGCACACAAGAAAAGGAATAATAGTACTTTCTTCATAGTCGTTCTTAATTCTTAATTCTTAATCGGCAAAGCCGACACTCTTTATTCTTAATTCTTAATTCCTCAGAACTCCTGTCCGAGTACGAAGTGGAACTGGCTGCCGCCCTTGCTCCAACCGCCGCTGGTGTAGACATTGTCGAAGCCGTATGCCCAGTCGATACCCATGAGGCCGACCATTGGCAGGAAGATGCGTACACCGAGACCTGCCGACTTCTTCAGGTTGAAGGGATTAATCTTCTTCACATCGGCCCAGGCATTACCGCCCTCAAGGAATCCGAGTCCGTAGATGGTGGTGTTGCCCAGCATCAAGGGGTAGCGCAGCTCCAGTGTGAAGCGGTCGTAGGCGTAGGCGTTGTTCGACGTGCGTCGTCCCGTTGTCTCGGTATAGGCCGCCGAGGTAGAGATGGAGCCGTTCTCGTAGCCACGCAGTCCGACGGTCTCCTCAGCATAGCTGTAGCTGTAGCCGCTCATGCCGTCGCCACCCACATAGAACGTCTCGAAGGGCGACTTCTTGTCGCTGTTGAACGAGCCGAGGATGCCCAGTTCTACGCGTGTCATCAGCACGAAGCACTTCTGTCCGCCGGTCAGTGCCGTGAAGGTACGGCTCTTGAACTTCCACTTGTGGTATTCTATCCAGCGGTACATATCCTGCAGTTCCTTCTCATAGGTTGCCGACGTGGAGTTGAGCGCCAGTTTGGCATAATCCTTGCCGTCGAAGAGCGACCATGGCGGCGTCACCGTCAGTGAGAGCAGGAACTCCGAGCCTTTGCGCGGGAAGAGCTGGTTGTCGGTCGACGTACGCGACAGTGTCAGTCCGAGGTTGAGGTTGTTACAGTTACCGTTGGAGACATAGAAGTAGTTCCAGTCGCGCAGCATATAGCGTGTGTAGCCCACGGTGGCCATGAACTGGAAGTAGTCGTCGGGCCAGCGCAGGCGCTTGCCCCATCCGATGCTGGCACCGAACATCTTGATGTTCTTATCGTCGTCGAGCATCGACTCGTAGTTGTAGGCGTAGTTGTTATACGTACCGTAACCGTAGCCGTAGCCATAGCTGTAGAGGCTGTTATAGAGGCTGTTGTTGCGGTAGTAGCTGGAGATGTCAGACTGTTTGGAGTAGAACAGGCTGACGCTGAACGAGTTGGGGCGCTTGTTGCCAAACCATCCTGTAGAATAGCTGGTAGAAATCTGGCTATAGTATGAGCCGTTAGTCTGGAAGTTGATGCCCAGCTGCTCGCCGTCGCCGATAGGCATGATGCCACGGTGCATCTTATTCTTGCCAAAGAGGTTACGCATGGAGAAGTTGTTCAGCTTCAGACCGATACGTCCGATGACGCCCGTCTGTCCCCAGCCTAAGGAGAATTCTATCTGGTCGTTCGACTTCTGCTGCAGGTTCCAGTTGATGTCGACGGTGCCGTCATCATAGTTAGGCTTCACGTCGGGATTGACACTCTCCGGGTCGAAATGTCCCATCGAGGCAATATCACGTGCCGAGCGCTGCAGGGCCTCCTTCGAGAAGAGGTCGCCAGGCTTTGTACGCAACTCACGGCGCACCACCTCCTCATAGAGACGGTCGTTACCATAGATGCGGACGTGGCTCAGGTGCGCCTGCGTTCCCTCGAAGATACGCATCTCGAGATCGATGCTGTCGCCGACGATGTTCACCTCCGTTGGCTGCAGGTTATAGAAGAGGTAACCATTGTTCCAATAGAAATTGCCTACGGCATCCTCGTCCTCGCTCAGTCGTTTCTGCAGCAGTCGCTGGTTGTAGACGTCGCCTTTCTTCATACCGAGGAGGCGGTTCAGCTGGTCGGTAGCAATGATGGTGTTGCCCACCCATGTCACGTTACGCAGATAATATTTCTGTCCTTCCTCTACCTTGACGTAGATGTTGACGTGCTTCTCGTCGTGGTTCCAGACGGAGTCTTCGATGATGGACATGTCGCGATAGCCCAGTTCGTTATATTTGTCTACCAGGGCCTCCTTAGCCTCGCGATAGCGCTCGTCGGTGAACTTCTTCGCCTTGAACATCTGCGAGAGTTTGCCAGCCTCGTGAATCTTGCCGAAGGCGCCCTTGCTGAAGAGCGTACCCTTAATCTTCGAGTCACCCAGTTTCTCGTTGCCGTCGAAGATGATGTGGCGCACCTTCATCTTCGACTTCTTGTCGACCGTGACGTCGAGAATGATTTGATTCTTGCCCCCCGTCACGTCGTCGCGCTGCATGATATCTATCTCTGCGTTCTTATAGCCCTTCTCGTCGAAGTATTTCTTGGCCAGGATCTTGGCACGGTCAATCATATTGGGTGTTATCTGACTGCCCTTCATGATACCGAGTTTGGCCTCCATGTCCTCGCGTTCCGACTTCTTCAGGCCGTAGTAGTTGATGGTGCTCACGCGTGGTCGCAGAGCCAGGTGGATGCACAGGTAAATCTTCGAGCCTACCAGTGAGTCGGCCGTGATCTGCACCTTCGAGAACAGTCCGTGCTTCCAATAGCGCTTCACGGCCTCGGTAATCTCCTGGCCCGGCACCTCTATCTGCTGACCCACCGACAAGCCCGACAGGCTTGTCAGCACATAGTCCTCATAGCCCTCGACACCCTTGACGGCCAGTCCGCCAATCTCGCAGGAGCGTGGCGTGCCGGCATACGAGATGTCGGGATTGACAATCTTCTCCTGGGCAAAGCCACCAAAGGGTAATAAGATAAAAAGCAACAGAGAGACCCACCCCCTGCCCCTCCCTGTATGGAGGGGAGTGAATAGTCTGTCTACAGTTTTTAATATGTTATATTTCATCATGTTTCTATATGTCGCTATAGAGTAATTACTCCCCTCCTTTACAGGGAGGGGCTGGGGGTGGGTCTTTCGCTCTCCACCTGTGCTTCTGTCTTTCCGAAGCGTCGCTGCCGCTGCTGGTAGCTGGCAATGGCTTGATGCAGGGCGGCTTCGTCGAAGTCGGGCCAGTAGGTATCGCAGAAATACAGCTCGCTGTAAGCTATCTGCCAGAGCAGGTAGTTTGAGATGCGCAGTTCTCCGCCCGTACGGATGAGCAGGTCGGGGTCGGGCATGAAGCTCGTCCACAGGTGACTGTCAATCGTCTTCTCGTCAATGTCGTCAACGCTCATCTGTCCGTCCTTCACCTCTTGGGCTATGCGCTGTGTGGCGCGCACCAGTTCGAGTTTCGACGAGTAGCTCAGTGCCACGATCATGGTCATAGCGCTGTTAGCCGCCGTATGCTCCTCTGTCTCCGTGAGTCTCTTGTCGACCTCGGCGGGAATACGGCTGCGGTCGCCGATGACGCGGAAGCGCACGTTGTTCTTCATGAAGATCTCGTCCTCTAACGAGGTGAGTATCAGCCCCATCAAGGCGGCCACCTCGTCGGCAGGGCGGTTCCAGTTCTCTGTCGAGAAGGTATATAGCGTCAGATATTTCACGCCTAAGCGGGTACATTCCGAGGTGATGCGCCTCACGGTGTCCACGCCAGCCTGATGGCCGTAGCTGCGGTCCTTGCCACGCTCCGTTGCCCAGCGCCCGTTGCCATCCATAATGATAGCGATGTGCTCTGGGATACGCTTCATATCCAATGTGAAATCAGTCTCTGTCATTGTTACAGGTTTTACATTTTGCCCATATATCGTAGGTCAGCGTCAGCTGCAGCGTGCTGTAGCAGTCGGTGTTCTTGAACAGTCCGCTGCTCTTGATGCCGTAGGGGTCGGACACGTCGTCGAGACTGTCGCTTCCCGTGAAGTGCATCATCCACATGACGCCCAAGTTCAGGCGTTCGCCCACCTTGTATTTCATTCCCAGTCCCAGCGGCACATTCATTGTGAACACGCCCGACGACGCACTGACATGCGTGACGCCCAGTCCGAAGGTGATGAAGGGCGCAAAGGGACGTGCTCCGTGGTATTCACGGCCAGTGCCGTAAGCCCAGAAGTTGTACTCCAACCGCACACCCGCATCTATCAGCCCGTGGCTGAACGTTGCCGGCAGGGCGTCTTGCTCGGGAAACCACGAATTGGCATCCTTCCGGTCTCCCTTCAGCTGGCCGTAGCTGACAGACAGCGCCCAGGCCAGACGCGGATTCTTGCGGTATTTCGCCGTCAGTGTACCCATTGGCTGCATGCTACCGAAGAGATTGGCGTTGTAGTCGCCCAGATAGTTTACCAGGCCGACACCCGCCCCGATCTCCATCCGGTATTCCGGATCGTCCTGGGCCCTCACTGTGGTCGCAGCAGCCAGCAGGAGCAGAGCCAACAGCGCGCTTCTCATAGGCATCATTCCGACAGTATGCCTTGCCAGGCCTTGCCCGAGGCAGGGTCTTTCAGCCACAGTGTGTCGTCATCACTGACGGCCACCTGATAGCCGGTAGTGGCGTTGAAGTCCGTGGGATAGCTGTAGTTGGAGCTGGTCTTCCAGGTGATACCCTGGTCGCGGCTCACATAGACGTTGCGGTCGCTACCGAAGGCAAACACCATGTCCTTAAAGTAAGCCAGAGCTACGTAGTCCATGCGGGGCAGGTAATAGCGGTTATCCTCAGCCCAAGGCATATAGACCCATTGCCCCTCCATGTCGTAGTCGGCTAACTTGCGCCACAGGGTCATCGCACTGCTACGGGCCGGGTTCTGGCCTACCAGCAGGGCGTAGTCCGTCAAGATGTCGAGTTCCCATGACACGAATGCCAGACTGGTAGTGGGCAGTAGTGCATGGTCGCTATCGAGACGGTCCTTCTTCCATGTCTCGCCAAGGTCCTCCGACTCCATCAGGTAGCCGTCAGGCGACATGGCATAGGCTTCTACGTAAGTGCAGCCCAAGTAGGTCAGTCCGGCAGCTTCGGCCGCTTTGCGTATGTTGTCATGGGTGTGGTCTTCGGGGAATTCGCTGATGTCGGCAGTTGTCCACATGAAAACGTCTTTTTTCATCTGGCGCACGGTCAGGCTTACCTTGTAGTCGCGATAGCCGGAGCCGTCGGTAGAGAAGACGCGGAATATGCGTGGCTTCGTGAAGTCGACCGAGTCCGACCCGGAATTGAAGTACGACAGCGAGTCGCTGGTCATTGACTTCAGGAAAATGGCGCCGTTGTTCTTGGTCGTCACGGTGCAGATAACATGCGCAATATCAGTACCTATTGCCAACGAATCGGCATTGTAGATAGTATCGTTGATCTGGTCTATATTCATCTTATAGGTGCTGGCCGAATACGACACCTTGTACACCGAATCCCTGCCGTCTTTCGTCTTCGTATGCAGGTAACGGTTCAGCGTGCCAAGCTTAAAGGTCTTAATGACCATATCGTCGTAGGTCGTCGTGTCGTCGTCAGATCCCAGACACGAAGTCAACGCCAATGACAGCACGAACAGCCCGCAGAATGTCTGAAGAATTCTTTTCATTGGATATGCAAATTCAAATTTGGGTGCAAATTTACGCACATTTCTGCAAATAACGGCCATTTTCACCTTATTATTCTTTAAAATAACCATAAAATACGTGTTTTTAAGTTAGTTTTAGTTTTCTTTCATAAAAAAAGAGTGCGGTATGAATCGCTCACTCCGCACTCCTTCAACGAAATGTTGACTATCTGACGTTTGTCTGTGTAAGAGTAAAAATACTCAGCACCGTGGCCACTGCCACCGACGCCAACATTACTGTTGTTTGAAAATCTAATAACATAATCTTTACCTTAAATCTATTAACTACTAACCTAATGAATAACGACGCAATCATCACGATTGCTGGTGCAAAGGTACTGAGAAGAAGTGAAAAGTGAAGCGTGAAGCGTGAAGAATTTGCTGCCGCCCCTGACATTTTTGACTTACATCAAAAAAAACAGGCCGCGCCTCACGGCGCAGCCCATTCTTACATTATTATATTTACCTTTTACATTACAGTTTCGGACCAGCAGACTTTGCCCTGCGAAGGGCGAAGTTGCTTTCGTCCCGAAATTACAATTTCGGTCCTGCAGCGACGAGTGCCTTACCAGCCTCGTTGCCCTCGTACTTCTTGAAGTTCTTGATGAAGCGGGCAGCCAGGTCTTTAGCCTTTTCCTCCCACTGAGCAGCGTCAGCGTAGGTGTCGCGAGGATCAAGGATATTGGTAGCTACGCCCTCCAGCTCTGTGGGCACCTCGAAGTTGAAGTAAGGAATCTTCTTCGTGGGAGCCTTCAGGATGGCACCGCCCAGGATAGCGTCGATGATGCCGCGTGTATCCTTGATAGAGATACGCTTGCCAGTGCCGTTCCAGCCGGTGTTCACGAGGTAAGCCTTGGCGCCGCTCTTCTCCATCTTCTTCACCAGCTCCTCAGCATACTTGGTGGGGTGCAGCTCGAGGAAAGCCTGGCCGAAGCAAGCGCTGAAGGTAGGCGTGGGCTCGGTGATGCCGCGCTCTGTACCGGCCAGCTTAGCGGTGAAACCAGAGAGGAAGTAGTACTTCGTCTGCTCCGGTGTCAGGATGCTGACGGGAGGCAGCACGCCGAAGGCGTCGGCCGACAGGAAGATGACGTTCTGTGCGTCGGGACCGGCGCTCTTGCCGTTCACCTTCTGGGCAATCTTCTCGATGTGGTTGATGGGATAGCTCACGCGTGTGTTCTCTGTCACGCTCTTGTCGGCGAAGTCAATCTTGCCGTTCTCGTCAACGGTGACGTTCTCCAGCAGGGCGTCGCGGCGGATGGCGTTGTAGATGTCGGGTTCTGACTCCTTGTCGAGGTTGATAACCTTGGCATAGCAGCCGCCCTCAAGGTTGAACACGCCCTCGTCGTCCCAGCCGTGCTCGTCGTCGCCGATAAGCAGGCGCTTCGGGTCGGTAGACAGTGTGGTCTTGCCAGTGCCAGAGAGGCCGAAGAAGATAGCGGTGTTCTTGCCCTCCATATCGGTGTTGGCCGAGCAGTGCATCGAAGCGATGCCCTGCAGGGGCAGATAGTAGTTCTGCATAGAGAACATACCCTTCTTCATCTCGCCGCCGTACCAAGTGTTGATGATGCACTGCTCACGGCTGGTGGTGTTGAAGGCTACGCAGGTCTCTGAGTTCAGGCCCAGCTCCTTGTAATTCTCTACCTTAGCCTTGGAAGCGTTGTAGATGACGAAGTTAGGCTCAAACTTCTCCAGCTCCTCAGCGGTGGGCTGGATGAACATGTTCTTCACGAAGTGAGCCTGCCAGGCCACCTCCACGATGAAGCGGACGGCCAGACGGGTAGCTTCGTTAGCGCCGCAGAAAGCGTCGACGACATAAAGTTTCTTGCCAGAAAGCTCCTTGATGGCAATCTCCTTAACCTTAGCCCAGACCTCTTCGCTCATGGGGTGATTGTCGTTCTTGTACTCCTCGGTAGTCCACCACACCTTGTCCTGGCTCTGTGCATCCTTCACGATGTACTTGTCCTTAGGTGAGCGGCCTGTGTAGATACCAGTCATCACGTTTACAGCGTTCAACTCAGTGTTCTGACCCTTGTCGAAACCGGTCAGACCAGCCTTTGTCTCTTCCTCGAAGAGGAATTCATACGACGGATTGTGTGCTATCACCGTTGAACCAGTGATGCCATACTGTGTCAAATCTAACTTTGCCATATTACTTTTGAATTATTTAATGAGTTTTTAAATACCTATTTGATTTCGCGCTGCAAAGGTACAAATAAATTGAGAATTAAGAACGTAGAAACGCGCTTTTTTTGCGCGCGCACAATTCTTTTTAGGTTAAAGAAAGTAAAAAGCGCCCCAATCCTCACACTTTTGTCATTTGGAGATAACAAAAAACAAATAAGATTCCGTAACTTTGCAGCAACTAAAACTTACAGATTATGGAAGTTATTGATTTTAGCAAGACCAACTCTATACTGAATCAGTATATGTCAGAGTTACGCGACAAGAGTTACCAGAAAAACCGCCTTCTGTTTCGTCATAACATCAAGCGCATTGGCGAGATGATGGCTTACGAACTCTCGAAGACCTTGGAGTACAAGCCCAAGACCATCACCACACCTTTGGGAACCCTCGACATTGCCCTGCCGAAGGAAGACCTGGTGATTGCCACCGTACTGCGAGCCGGGCTGCCTTTCCACGAGGGGTTCCTGAATGTGTTCGACAAGGCCGACAACGGCTTCGTCTCGGCTTTCCGTATGTATATCAACCGGGAACACACGGAAGTAGGTGTACACACGGAATACATTGCCACACAGAGCGTTAAGAACAAGACGCTCGTCATCGTCGACCCGATGCTGGCCACTGGCGGCAGTCTGGCAGCCGCCATCGAAGCCCTGCAACAGACGGGCAAGCCCAAGAAGATTCATCTCTGCTGTGTGATAGCGGCTCCCGAGGGTATCGAGATGGTCAAGCAGGCGCTGCCTGAAGGGTCAACCATCTGGTGTGCTGCCATCGACCAGGGTATGAACGAGCAGAAATACATCGTTCCGGGCTTCGGCGACTGTGGCGACCTCTGCTACGGCGAGAAGCTGCAGGCCGTTAAAAGTTAACCATTAAGGAAACGGTTTGTTGTTGTTTTTGTATCATATTAAAAGGCTCGCCATGGTGGCGAGCCTTTTTTTCTTATATCAGGTGGATGGTACCCATGAGGTAGACGAGGCCGAAGCCGAGTACCATCGAGATAACACCCATCAGGATGCCCATCTTCGCCATGTCGTTCTGTTTCACGAAACCCGTGGCGAAGGCCAGGGCGTTCGGCGGTGTCGAGATGGGCAGAATCATAGCCGACGAGGCAGCAATGGCCACACCGATGAGGACTGTGGGCGTTCCGCCGATAGGAGCCAGCTTGTCGCCCATAGCACCGCAGACGATGGCCAGGATAGGCATCAGCAGAGCTGCCGTGGCCGAGTTCGAGATGAAGTTTGACAGCAAGTAGCAGATGGCACCGCCCAGCAGCAAGATGAGCAGGGGCGAGAACTCGCCGAAGGGAATGCTTTCGACGGCGTTCTCTGCCAGTCCCGACTTGTTGAGGCCGTAGCCGAGGGCAAAGCCGCCGGCCACCATCCAGATGACGCTCCAGTTAATCTGCTCCAAGTCGCGCTTGTCGATGACGCCCGTCAGGGCGAACACCATAAACGGGATCATGGCCACGGTGTAGGAGTTGATGCCCGTCACGCGGTCCAAGAGCCAGAGTGCCACCGTCACGAAGAACGTCACGATGACTACATTGGAATGGAAACCTTTCTTCATGCCACCGTCAATATTCAGCTCTATCGTCTTCTGCGTGAAGGGGAACGTCTTGAGCAGGATGCGCCAGCTGATAAACAGCAGTACCAGCACCAAGGGGAACATAAACATCATCCACTGGCCGAAGCCCAGGCCGAGGTTCAGGCCTTCGGGGTCGTTCAGGTATTTCAGCGCTATCGTGTTCGGCGGCGTGCCGATAGGCGTACCCATACCGCCGAGGTTGGCAGCCACGGGGATGGACATTGCCAAGGCTGTGCGGCCCTTGCCCTCGGGGGGCAGCTGGCGGAACACCGGCGTGAGGAACGTCAGCATCATCGCGGCTGTAGCGGTGTTGGAAACGAACATCGAGAAGAGTCCCGTAATCAAGAGAAAGCCCAGGAGCACCATCTCGCTCCTCGTACCGAACGGCTTCAGCAGCACCTTGGCCAACTGGGCATCGAGTCCGGTCTTCGTGGCAGCGATGGCCAAGACGAAGCCACCGATGAACAGCATGATGACAGGGTCGGCAAAGGTGGCCATCACGCCTTTGTACGAGAGCAGCGTGCCCACCTCCTCCTCGTTGACCATCGGCAAGATGCCGCTATCCGTCGTAAACAGCAACATCATGACGATGATGGCTACCGACGTGGCCCATGACGACACAATCTCCAGAATCCACATCAGTGTGGCAAAGGCAAAGATGGCGATGATACGCTGCTGGATGACCGTCAGGTTCTGTATGCCGAACCACTCCGACGGCATGTTCCAGAGCAACAAGGTGACAAGAACCACGGTGGCAATCTTGAGGAACCGCTTCAGCGTGTTCGAAGGATGATACTTATGCTCATGGCGGAATTGTCGGGCTGCATCAACGAGATGCAGATTTCTGTAATTACTTAACATGGACTATTCTTATGGTTTTTAATTTTGCGGCTGCAAAGGTAGCAAAAAGTTCAGAGTTCGGGGTTCAAAGTTCAGGGTTTTGTGTTTACAAGAATGCATAAAAACGCAAAAAAAGTCGCACGCCCAGCCTTCGTCAGGGCCAAATGACAAGTAGACATTACAAAATACGCATCGGACTGAACGGACTTTCACGGAGCTATGGTTTTGGCATCAGACTGAACGGACTTTCACGGAGCCTGCTCTACGGAGAAAAAGTAGCGAAAGAAGAAGATTCCGGCAAAAGACTTTGTCGTTTCGCGGAAAATGTGTATCTTTGCTGCATAATTTCAAAAGCGTTACAATAATGGTAGAGCAGAATCACGAAAGATACGTGAATCCGTACACCGATTACGGATTCAAGAAGTTGTTCTGCTCCGAGCTGATGGGGTCTCCTTGCTATGGGAAAAACGGTGATAGGCTTTGATGCCAAGAGAGTGGTGCGCAACGGCACCGGGTTGGGCAACTACGGACGGACGCTGGTGAACGACTTGGCGCGTGTGGCGCCTGCCGACTGGCAGCTGCTGCTCTATGCGCCCGATGGCGGACGCGACAGTCTGCGACAGCAGGTGAAGGAGACGGAGCGGCTGAGATTTGTGTATCCGCAGCACCGTCCGCTGAAGCTGCAGCGGTCGCTGTGGCGCATCGGCGGTATCGTGGACGACCTGCGGCGCGACGGCGTCAGCCTCTACCACGGACTGACGGGCGAGCTGCCGCGAGGCTTGCGGCGGGCTGGCATACGCTCGGTAGTGACCATTCACGACCTCATCTTCATGCGCCACCCGGAGTACTACCACTGGATAGACAGGCAGATTTACGAATGGAAGTTCCGCGTGGCCTGTCGCGAGGCCGACCGCGTGATAGCCATCAGTGAGCGGACGAAGGAAGACGTGATGGCGCTGGGCGGCGTCAGTGCCGACCGCATCGACGTCATCTACCAGAGCTGTTCGCCGCGCTTTGCCGAGACGGTGGCCCAGGCGCAGATGGAGGCTGTCCGCAACCGCTATGGCTTGTCGGGCAGACTGGTACTCAGCGTCGGCTCCATTGAGGAGCGCAAGAATATACTGCTGGCCGTGAAGGCCTTGCGCCACTTGCCAGAGGACATCCACCTGGTGGCCGTGGGGCGCCAGACGACATACTCGCAGCAGGTGCTGCGAGAGGCCGCTGCCGCAGGACTCGCCCAGCGCGTCCACTTCCTGCACGGTGTGCCCGACGGCGACCTGCAGGCGCTCTACCAGATGGCCGAGGTGTTTGTCTACCCTTCGCGTTACGAAGGGTTCGGCATTCCTATCATCGAGGCGATACACAGCGGTCTGCCTGTAGTGGCTGCCACGGGGTCGTGCTTAGAAGAGGCGGGTGGTCCCGACTGCCTATACGTCGCCCCTGACGACGACGGGGCGTTGGCCGCTGCCGTCGGGCAGTTGCTGCACGGGGCTACTGGGCGCGAAGAGCGCATCCGGCGCAGCCGCGAGTATGTACGCCGCTTCGAGGGGACCGACGTGGCAGGTCAGGTGATGGATGTCTATCGCCGTGTGTTAGAACTTCCAGCGCGCTTGTAGGTCAAGGTCTGTTTGCGAGGGACCGTCTATCTGTTGTAGACCGCTGCCTATCGTGCTGCGGTCGGAGTAACGGGTGTAGCCGAGTTTGGCCGTCAGCGACAAGCTACCGCCGAGCTTGACCTGTGCCAACAGGTGGAGACGGAAGCCCTCGCCGTAGTAGGCGGGAAACGAGAAACTGTAGAGAGGGCCGCGCTCGTAGGTGTAGAGGCGGCTGTCGTAGCCCGTGGTATGGAAATAGCCGCCACCGACATTCAGCAAGAGCGCCGGCCAGCGGGCGTTGACGGTCTGCGTCAGCATATAGCCCCAGTCGCTGCCGGCGACGATGCCGTCCGTCTGGGTGGTGGTGCTCAGCGGTCCCAGCTCCAACCGGCTGAAGGCCAGTCGGAAGCGGTGTTCCGACAGGTTGTCGAGGGCCGTCTTCGTCTCGTTGTCCTTCTGTTTCAGATGCAGGCGGTAGCGCCCCGTCAGACTCCACGTCTGCCGACTGTAGACAGCCGTCACAAGGTTGTCCCAGGCGCTGGACGACAGCGACGCCTGCGAACGTGCCCAGGCGAAATAGGCGTAGTCGGTGTAGGCCTGCAGGCTGAGGTGGGGAGAGGGTTTCCATGTCAGTCCCAGATAGACGCCATTCTCATTCTGCACCCTGCCGCCCTCGCTCAGCGAACGGGCATAGAGCGCCGTGTAGCGGTAGCTGTAGAAACGGTGGAGGAGCATCAGGCTGAGCTGGTCGCCGACGCTTGCGTTCAGACTGTTGATGGTGGCCAGGGCACCGGCACGGTTGATGGCCGTCTCTCCGTTCAGCCGGAAACGGTGATGAAGGTAGCCGTAGTCGGCACTGACATTCATGAAGTCGTTGCCCTGAGCATAATGGCGGCGGTAGAGGATGGCGGTGTTGGGGCGCAACTCGCGGTCGAAATGGGTATAGACGAGTGTAGCGCCGGCGTGCAAGGGACCGCTGCGGTAAAGGAAACGAGCACCGGCGTCGGTGGCATGTGTGTTGTTCTTCTTGTCTATCTCCGTTTGCGTCCGGTGGTAGCCGTCGGCGAGCAAGGTAGCTGCCGTGCCGTCGGCGTTGAGGGTAGCATCCTGCGGACGGTAGGAGGCGAAGGCCGTCAACTGAGAGTGCTGCGACAGACTGACGGTGGCCGCTGCGCCACGAAAATAGCCCGACTGTGAGCGCGAGGCATGAGGGCGCACGGTGTTGGTGCTGCGTCCCAACTGCTGAAGCGCCACCAGCTTGCCCATGGCGAAGCTGTTGTTGAGCACGAGTCCCATGCCGGCAGACAGTTTGTAGTTGCCGACGACAAGATTCTCGATACGGTGCAGATGCTTCAGCTGCAGGTAATAGGAATAGAAGTCGTAGCCCGCCTTGTTACAGTTGGCCAAGAAGGGTTCGCCGGCATCCTGCGAGAAGACGACGCCAAGCTTCACGTAGTCGCGACAGGTCAGCTGGTAGCGCCCCCAATGGCGGTAAGGATAGCCCTGGTAGCCGCTCTTGTCGCCCGCTCGTTCATAGAACGGCACGCGGAGGTTGCCCATCAGTTCGTGACGGCCATAGCGCAGCATGTCGCTCAGACGGGGATAAGGCGACTCTATGCGTTCTTCGTCGACATAGACGAAGCAGCGGAGCAGGTTCACCTGAAGTTGGTCGAGGGTCTTGACCATGCGCAATTCACTGAGTGACTTCATAGGACCGTAGAAGTAGAGATAGGCCATGATGTCCTCTACCTGACGGGCAGAGAGAAAGGGCAATTGCTCAAGCTCCTCGCGGCTCACGGTGTTCAGGTCGAGCGGCTGCTCCTCCAGTTCGCAGAGCAGGGTGTAGGTGTCCTCCCACGTCTCAGCATCCAGGTCGTCGGAGGTGAGCACCTGGGCCAGCAACGGTTCCCACGAGCGGTGGTCCTGAGCCGCTGAACAGAGGCCGGTCAGCAGTAACACAATCGTCAAGAGTGCTTTCATAATGCAAAAGTACGAAAAAAATCTTATTTGTCACCACACCTTTCTTATTTATTTTGTACCTTTGCAGCCGCAATGAGACTTTCGTTCATGATCATCATGCTCTGCGCGGCCACAATGGGGCTGGCACAGGAGGCGACACCGGACGCCGGTGCCCCCACCTTCGTGCCTACGGTGAAGGTGAGCAAGGTGTTACGCGACGGCGACAGCATCCAGTACATGGAGATGTCTAACGTCTACGTGTACCCGCAGATGACGTTCAACAGCAAGCGTCAGCAGAAGTCGTACATGCGACTGGTGAACAACGTGAAGAAGACGCTGCCGCTGGCCAAGGAGGTGCGGCAGATACTGATAGAGACGGCGGAATACTTGGAGACGCTGCCTGACAAGAAGGCGAAGGACGAGCACATGAAGCGAGTGGAGCAGAGCGTCTTTCGCGAATACAAGCCGAAGATGAAGAAGCTGACTTACTCGCAGGGCAAACTGCTCATCAAGCTCATCAACCGCGAGTGCAACTCCACGAGCTACGAGGCCATCCAGGCTTTTATGGGTCCGCTGCGCGCCGGTTTCTGGCAGGCGTTTGCCTGGGCGTTCGGTGCGAGTCTGAAGAAGGAGTACGACCCCGATGGCACCGACCGCTTGACGGAACGCGTCGTTTTGTTAGTCGAAGCGGGACAGCTGTGACTATTTCTCTGAAAAGAGAACTTGGATAATCGTTTGCCCGACGGCCTGCAGGGTGTTGCGGTCTATGTGCTGCATATCGTCGTTAACGGTATGCCACGTCGGACCGAAGGAGCTGGCTGTGCAGTCGGGATAGTAGGGTATGATGTCGATACAGGGAATCTTGGCCTTCTGGTTGACGGGCAGGTGGTCGTCGGTAATACCGCCGCCATCCTCCTTGGGGAAGTAGCTGCCGTAGCCCACAGTCTCGGCGGCAGCCCACACCTTGCTGACCACCTCGGGTGCAAAGTACGTCGACATCTGTTCCTGATAGAACTTCGCGCCCTGGCCACCTACCATGTCGAGCAGAATGCCATAGCGGGCGGTGTAGCCCTCGCGGTGCAGATGGGTTGCCCAGTGCTGGGCGCCGAGTGCCCAGGTGTCGCTGTCGTCGTCGCTTTCAGCCCACTGCGGTGTGCCCCAGTCCTCGGCATCGAAACAGATGAAGTCTACGCCGATGCCTAAGCTGTCGCCTTGCAGCAGACGGGCTATCTCCAGCATCACCGCCACACCCGAGGCACCGTCGTTGGCGGCCATCACGGGCTTGTGGTGGTTGGCCTCGTCGGGATCGTTGTCAGCCCACGGACGGCTGTCCCAGTGGGCGCAGAGCAGGACGCGCTCCTTCTGTTCGGGCTTATAGGCCGCTATGATGTTGGTACTCTTCAGCACCGTACCGTCGTAGCCGCGGAGGTCGGCCTTCTGCAGCGTCACCTCCATGCCATACGTCCTGAACTTGCCGGCTATCCACTCACCACAACGGTCGTGGGCCTCGCTGTTCATCGTCCGCGGTCCGAACTGGCACTGCTGTTCGCAGAACAGGTAGGCCGAGTCGGCCACAAATGACGGGCCGACAGGCTCGGCAGCCGTTGCCGCCTCGTTTTGACTCTTCTTCGTACTGTTACAGGCTGTCATCAGTAGTACAGCCACTGCTATCAAAAATGGTTTCATATACATCGACTTGAGGGAAATCGGCGACAAAGGTAGAGAAAAAAGCCGAAAGCGCAAAACTTTCGGCTGATAAATTACTGATAGCGGCGGCTTCCACGATACCACCATTTCGTGGTCTACCTACGGGATAGGTCGCCTAACGGAGAGGGAAACGCATCGCGGGTAATCCAAACTCTTAGAAGAGGGTCGGATATGGTATAAGATTTGTGCTGTTCGGTGACAAGGTCGAGATCTAACAGTCTCTTGACAGCAGATTGTACGGCACTGGCAGACTTCAGATGGTGGCGTTTTACGAAATCGGATGACGTGATTCGTGAGACACAACGATCGGCAGCAATGGCATACAACACTTCTTTCTGTTGTTCCGTGACGTATGAAAGCAGTTCCTGCAACCGCTTGGCGTTTTGCTGAATCAGTTGCTCTGCGGCATACTGAATGGCGGCTATATCACAGACCCCTCCTATTGCTGTGTCGGCATAAGAATCGTGCAATAGCTTATGCACATACATCGTAACGCCGTCAAAGAGATGGTATGCCCATGTGATAGCATCTGTCTCAACGTCCTTGCCGGAGGCTTTAAACTGCCGAATACTGAATTCGCTGTATATATTCAGGTCTATGGGGTCCAGCTGCAATAATGTAGCACTCTGATAGAATGGCCGTCTGTCTGAGAAAAACATCTCGTTCATCATACGACGCTCAGAACCGGCAAATATGAAGTGCGTGTTGGTCAGTTTCTGGATACGTCCTCTTAGTAGTGCCTCAATGTTGCCTTCCGGATATTTTGCAATCTGCTGGAATTCGTCAATGGCAACGATACATGGCCTGTCAGCCTTCTCAAGATAAGCGAATATTTCGTCAAGCGTGTATTCCGGCGCAACGATTTGTCCCAACTTGACATCAAAAGTCGGCAGATACGTGATGGGGTCTATACCAAAGCTGCCATTGAGTGACCGAAGGGTGGCGACAAACAGCTTCGTCAGTTTCTCGTTGCGTTTTGCTACAACATTGAATACGGCATCCCCCAGTTCCTTGATGAATTCTTGAAAAGAGGTGGTATGAAGTATGTCAATAGAAACAGTGATATAGTTGTCGCTTATCTCCGGCTGGTTGAAACAGTGATAGATTAACCCTGTTTTCCCTACTCGTCGTGGAGATATCAGCACGACATTCTCTTGGTTCTGGATGCTTTTTATTAATGATAACGATTCCGCCTGACGGTCACAGAACAACTCGTCGGGAATCGCCGGACTGAGAACAAAAGGATTGATATTCATAGTCAGAAAGCTATTAAAGACACGTTTTCGTTGCAAAGTTACAAACAAAGATTGAATTATGCAAATAAAATTATGCTAAAAGAATAATTCTCTCAGCATAATCGTTATTGTTGGCTATGATGTAGCTTCCTGGCTAGCCCCGGTGACATCCTTGTCTACGCGCGTTGCACCTGCGCCATGACGCGGAGGAAGTTGCCGCCCCAGATTTTCCGGATGTCCTCTTCGCTGTAACGGCGGGCGAGCAGTTGGCGGGTGAACTGCAGCAGTTCGGACGAGTCGCGCAGACCGCGGATGCCACCGTCGCCGTCGAAGTCGGTGCCGAGGCCCACGTGGTCGATGTCCATGATACTGATGGCGTGCTCCAGATGGCGCATGGCGTCGAGGATGGTGGCTTCACCGTCGTTGACGAGGAAACCGTTGTAGAGCGTGACCTGCATCACACCGCCTTTCGCCGCCAGGCGCCGCATCTGGTCGTCGGTGAGGTTACGGGGATGGTCGCAGAGGGCGCGGCACGACGAGTGGCTGCAGACGATGGGCGTCTGACTGATGTCGAGGGCGTCGTAGAAGGACGACTCAGCCGCGTGGCTCAGGTCGACCATCAGTCCTAAGCGGTTCATCTCGCCAATGACCTCGGCGCCGAAGGGACTGACGCCGCCGTGGGTGGCCGTACCTCTGGCAGAGTCGCAGAGGTCGTTGTCGCCGTTGTGGCACAGCGTGATATAGACGACGCCACGGTTAGCGAAGTGGCTGACATTCTGCAGCTTGCCGTCGAGAGCCAGTCCGTTCTCTATGCCCAGCATGATGCTCTTGCGACCGCTGCGCTTGTTGGCTACGAGGTCGTCGGGTGTGCGTGCCAAGGCGATGTATGGTGCATTGGCGTTGACGATGTCTTCTATCTTATTGAAAATCAAGTCGGCATACTGCGTTGGCGTCTGCACGTCGAAGTCGACCTTCGAGGCAAACGTCTCGCCGGGCTTCGGCTGCGGCAGGTAGCAGACCATGATTGTAGCATCCTGACGGCCTTCGGTCATCTTATGCAGGTCGACGAGAATGCGCGGGTCGCGCTGCTCGAAGTGGATGCCCTGCGGGAAGAACATCGGTGTGTCGCAATGGGTGTCGAGGGTCAGCACGCGGTCGTGGAGTTGCTGGGCCTGACGGTAGGCAGCGGCTTCAGCCACAAGCCAGCGGAACAACGGCTGTCCGTCGTCGCCCATGCACTCCGGATGCCACTGCACGCCAACGATGCTTTTGTACTCCGTACTCTCAATAGCCTCGATGATGCCGTCGGGTGCCGTTGCCGTGACGCGGAACTTGTCGCCCGGCTCGCTAACAGCCTGGTGATGGAAGGAGTTGACGTAGAGGAGAGGAGAGAGGAGAGAGGAGAGAGGAGAGTGGGGGGATGTGAGAGGAGAGAGATTTGCTTTATATATATTATATAAGGTGGAGTCTTCTTTGACAGTGACAGAGTGCGTGGGCTCAGAGCGGTCGGCATCCTGAGAGTGCTTGACAGTGGCTGAGATGTCCTGACACACCTTACCGCCCAGTGCCGCTGCCAATGTCTGTATGCCACGGCAGATGCCAAGGATGGGCATCTGGCGGTTGTAGGCCAGCCGCGTGATGAGCAGTTCGGGCAGGTCGCGCTCCTGATTGATGCCGTGCAGTCCTGGAACAGGCTCCTCGCCACACCACAGGGGGTTGATGTCGGCACCGCCGCTCAGCAGCAGGGCGTCGATGCGGTCGAGGGTGCCCATCAGCACATTGCTGTCTGCCGAAGGGGGGATGATGACAGGTATGCCGCCGGCACGGATGATGCTGTCGTAATAGCCCCGACCGAGTTTGCAGGTCAGTTCTTCGTAGTTGCCGGTAATGCCGATGACGGGGCGCCACTGGGCGGCCGGAAATTGGGCGTACACCTGACTGGTGCAGGCCTGCAGGTCGAACGTCTTCACTCCTTGACTTCTATTTCGCGTTTGATACTCTGTTCCAACGAGATGAGCGTCTCGGTAGACATAACGCCGTGGATGCCCTGCAGACGGCCGTTCAGCAGTTCCATAAGCTGTTCGTTGTCGCGGGCGTAGAGCTTCACCAGCATCGTGTAGGGACCTGTGGTGAAGTGGCACTCGACCACCTCAGGAATGTGTTGCAACTCCTCGACGACATCCTTGTACATCGAACCCTTCTCCAGCGTGATGCCTACGTAGGTACAGGTGGAGTAGCCTAAGCTCTTGGGATTGACGTCGAAGCCGCTACCCGTGATGACGCCAGCCTCGATGAGGTGCTGGACGCGCTGGTGGATGGCGGCACGCGACACGTTACACTCTGCTGCCACATCCTTGAACGGGATGCGTGCGTTCTTCGACAAGATACTCAGAATCTTCTTGTCCAGATTGTCGATTTTTTCCATTGGTTAGTGATTTCGTTTACAATTTGTCAGCAAAAGTACATATTATTATTGAATTATGCAACAAAATCAACGGAAAAAATAAAAAAAGTGTGCTACCGAAGTAGCACACTTGACAGTTTCGCGAATTATTTCTTGCCTTTCTTGGCTTTCTTCGTGCCTTTAGTCTTCGTCACCTCGGCCTTGGCAGGCTCGTTGGCCTTGTCGCCAACGATGCCGACCAGCTCGACATCGAAGATCAGCATCGAAAAGGGCTTGATGTTACCCGTGGCACGCTCACCGTAGGCCAGCTGATAGGGGATGTAAAGCTGCCACTTCGAACCGACGGGCATCATGGTCAGTGCCTCTTTCCATCCGGCGATGACCTGGTTGGGCTGGAACTCGGCGGGCTTGTCGCCATGCTTGGCAGAAGCGTCGAACACCGTGCCGTCCACCAGACGGCCCTCGTAGTTCACCTGCACCTTGTCGGAGAGCTGGGGCACCTTGCCCTCGCCCTTGACGAGCACCTTGTACTGCAGGCCACTGGCGGTGGTGATGACGCTGTCTTTCTTGGCATTCTCCTTCAGGAACTCCTCGCCGGCGCGGCGGTTCGGACCGTACAGCTTCTCTTCCTTAGCCTTCTTGTCGGCCTCCTGCTTCTGTCGGAAGTAGGTCTCGGCGGTAGTCTGCTTGAAGACGGTGGTGTCCTGCTTTAGGGCGTCGGTGAAACCGCGATAGAACAGGTCGGCCTCGATAGAGTCGGGCGTGTCGGTAAACTCGCCGGAGATGCCGGGGAGCATACGTCCGCGCACCTGGCTGGCAATCTCGACGCCGGCAACACGCGCTTTAGCCTCGGGGGCCTCGCCGGCCTTGATAACCTCTTCGAAAGCCTTAATAAAGATGTTCATCTGAGCCGAGTCAATACCGTGCTGCTGCTTCAGATAGGCCATCAGACCGTTGGTAATGCTCATACCGGCAGCATAGCTGACAGAGTCAGAGCTTGACTTCAGTTCCACGGGAGCCACTACGGGTTCCTCGGCTACCTTCTTCTTCTTCTTTGCATCGACGGTGCAAAAAGAAGCACTCGCCACGACAGCGAGTGCTAACATGATCGTCTTCTTCATGATTACTTCTTAGGATTAACCTCTAACAGTTCAATCTTGAATATCAGTACAGAGAAGGGCTTGATGATACCCTGCTCACGCTCGCCGTAGGCCAGGTCCTGAGGAATGTAAACCTCCCAAATAGAGCCAGCGGGCATGTGAACCATGGCGTCGGTCCAACCCTTGATGGTCTGGTTGCAGCGCAAGGTGATAGGCTCGCCACGCTTGTAAGAGCTGTCGAAGACAGAGTCGTTCAGCAGACGACCCTCGTAGTGAACCTTTACGAGCGAGGTGTCGGCAGGAATAGCACCGGTACCCTCCTTGATGACACGATACTGCACGCCGCTTTTCAGCGTCTTCACGCCGTCCTTCTTGGCATTCTTGGCCAGGAAGTTCTCGCCCTCTTTCTTGTTGGCGCCGTAGGTCTTCTCCAACTCGCGAGCCCTGATCTCCTGCATCTTGGTCTGAGCAATCGTCTGGGCCTGCTCAACGGTCATAAGACCCTGCTTGCCGGTGGTACCGCTGACGAAACCTGCCATGAAGTTCTTCATGGAGATGGTCTTCGTAGAGTCGTCACCAAACACCTCGTGGTTGATGCCCTTCATCATCTGGTTGCTGATCTGCTGACCAATCTGGATACCAGCATAGTAGGCTGCCTTCTTCTTGTTGTCGCCAGCGTTGGCGCCCTCGTTCAGACCTTTGATGAACTCAGCCATGTAAGCGGTGTCCACACCAAGACGGTCAACAAGATACTCTCTCAGGCCCTGAGTCTGTGCCATACCAATGGCATAGCTCATCGAGTCAAGGTCACTCTTCAGGCTGGCCTTCGGAGTGCCATTGCCGCAAGCGGTAAAGCCTGCAGCGACGATAGCCATAGCGGCTACGATAGATAACTTTTTCATTGTTTTTGTTTTAAAATATACCTTTTTTTACTTTTTACCTTTACATGACCTGAATCAGCTCAACGTCGAAAATCAGTGCTGCAAACGGGGGAATAGACGCACCGGCACCACCCTCGCCGTAAGCCAGGCGGTAGGGGATGAAGAAGCGGTACTTGGCCCCCTCCTGCATCAGCTGCAGACCCTCCGTCCAACCGGCAATGACCTGCTGCAGGGGGAATGTGGCGGGTTCGCCACGCTGTACGCTGCTGTCGAAGACCGTGCCGTCGATGAGGAAACCCTCATAGTGGCACTTCACCGTATCCTTGGCACTGGGCTTCTTGCCATTGCCTTCCTTCAGCACCTGATACTGCAGACCGCTGGGCAGCGTGATGACACCGTCCTTCTTGGCGTTCTCGGCCAGATACTTCTCGCCGGCCTCCTTGTGAACCTTGCCGGCCTCGGCGCGCTGGGCGCTGATTTTCTGTTCCTGCTTCTGAAAATACTCCTGCACAATCTGCTGTGCGTCGCGGTGCTGAATCTTTAGTTCGCTGCCGCTAATAACGTCCTTAATGGCCTGGGCGAAATCGTCGATGTTCAGGTCCTGGGCACCCATTTGTGCCAACTGCTGACCAATGCCTAAGCCTAAGGCGTAACTCACTTTATCCATACTTTCTCTTAAAATAATGTATAAATTTTCGAAAATCGGCGCAAAGGTAAGCATTTTCTTTCACTTTACAGCCATATTAGCAATTTTTCACTTATTTTAGTGAGCCTTTAGCAAGAAACACAGGTAAAAGATACCATTATTTTTTCAGGAAAAGTTTCGTCACGTCAGGAAATATTCGTATTTTTGCAACCAAAACCAAAACAATTATGAAAGAAAGAAAACAGAAGAATGTTTGGCGTAGCTTTGCCAACATACTATTATTTGCCGTCGTGCTGCTGAGTCCTTCGGTGGCGATGGCCGACAACGGTTGGAAACTGGTGTTCCAGAATGCCGAGGGCGAGACCGTCAAGTATCCCATGTCGGAGGTAGGCAGCCTCGTAGCCGTAGATGAAGCCTACGACTTCACCATCCTTTCCATTAACGGCAGCGTGCTAGCAGAGGGTGTCCTCAAGGTGTCGTTCGAGTCCGATGCCTCATCGGGCATCAGCCCAGTGGTGCCGCAGGGCAACATGATAGCCCAGCCAGCAGCCGACAAGCTCACGCTGATAGGACTTTCGGGCGAGGTGACAGTCTACGATGCTGCGGGCAGGCCGCAGGTCAGGGTGACTGCCACAGGCGGCGAGACAGTTGTCAGCATCGGCCACCTCCCGGCAGGCGTCTATGTGGTGAAGGCCGGCAGTCAGACCTTTAAGTTTATGAAGAAATAAATACAGGGAGGACACTATTATGATGAAAAGACTACTTTGCGCTACACTGCTCGTTGTGGCCACCTTTACCTCCATAGCGGCACAGAACTCGTTTATCGTTGCCGACAAGAACGGCAACTCGCAGCTGGTGCAGAGTCTCACCTTCCAGCAACAGCAGAACGGCTTCACATGGAAGGCTGACGACTCGAAGACGGGCGACATCAAGGACCTGCTCTTCATTGCCCGCACCAACCAGACTCTCTCCACGGGCACCACTACCGACGTGACTACCATGCTTGAAGAACTCTCCGGCACCGACCAGGCCGATGCCGAAGCTGTCGTAGCCGCACTGAAAAGCAATCCGCAAGTAATCGAGGCATCGTCAGGTGACGGTAACAACGTGGCAGTGAAACTGAATGCATCTGAGGGGTATATCTATTATCCAATGTATGACATGCAGACCATATTCAAAGAAGAAGACATTCCGGAAGAAGTCAAGATGGCAATGTCTGTTCCAATGCAAGCCAGAAGAGCGTCTTCAGACGGCACAATTGGCAAAGTGGCCATTTTTAACTATTTCCGAGGTTCGGACAACTATAGGGTACAGAACAGGATTATGGAAAGCCTGATAGAATGGTTCAAGCAATGTGGCTACGATGTGAATGAATATGGTGACGGTGCCGTTTATTATTCTGATTCCGGTTACAAGGAAATGCCCTTTACCTTGGCCAATGTCCAGAGTGTTTTGAATCGGGGCAACGGCACCACCTATAAGGCCGTCATCTTCATGACCCACGGCGTGGTGCCTGCCGGACGAACGCCGCTCATTGCAACTCGTGACATTTATACGGAACAACACCAGGCGAACAAAGAGGAGGGCTATTTCGACCCGACTGACAATCAGAAGTATCTGTTGACCTCTGTTGAACACCTCCTTGAGAATGTTTCCTCACCCATCGTCTATCTTGGCGCTTGTGACGGTGTAAATCAGGGTGGTTTCTTGAAAAAGGACGACAGGTTCCCGGTAAAGAACAATACCTGTGTGGTGGGGTGGGCAGGCAAGACACGCATAGCCCAGGCACATGCGGCAATGATGTTCTATTATATGCTCTATGGAGGATATACCATGCCCCGCGCATTGGATGGTCTTCCTGATAAAGACCCGAACTACTCTGACTCTCAGATGTACAAGTGGAACGTTAGCGACCTGCAGAGTCTTAGCGGTGACACCTTCGGCTACAACGAATATTTTACGGCTAATATAGCAAAAGGTCGGCAGTCGCAAGGCCCTCGGGGAGGAGTGCTACAACCCTTTGAGGTGGAACTGTCGGAAGTCCCCTTCAAGTGTTGGCTTCAAACGCAGCTGCGGAATCCTATCACAGGGAAAATATATCAAGCCAGAACAGTAATCGTTGAGAAAGGCAAAAGCCTGAAATACAGACCAACCTTTGAAATCTTCGAGGACGGCATCTACTCATTGGAAGTGTTTCCATACAACAAGGAAGAAACAGACTTCGGCTCGAAAAGAATCAAGTTCTATCATCCTGTGTGTGTCATAAAGTCTGAGAATTTCAAAGATTTGAGTGCAACTTTGGATTTCTCAGATGAAGACCTGTATGCCCCACAAATCCTTGGTAGCGACGACCAGCCCGTTACAGAGATTTCCCTCCCTGCGGGAAGCAGCAAGACCTTCCAGGTGGATGCATACAGCGGCCACACGCTATCGACACCCTGTCTTGACACTGATGTCTGCAAAGTCTCTTTAAGCGGCTCCACGCTGACGGTGACGGGTGTTTCGGAAGGCTCCACCTATTTCGGTGTATATGACAAAGACAACAAGCAGATAGCCGTGGCTGAAGTGACGGTGACGGCGGGCGGCGGAGACATTCCTTCCTACACCTCCTGTCCCGATGACCACCATCCTCACCTGATTGACCTCGGTCTGCCGAGTGGCACGAAGTGGGCCTGCTGCAACGTGGGAGCATCGAAGCCCGAGGACTATGGCGGCTACTACGCTTGGGGAGAGACCACGGAGAAGAGCACCTATACTTCTGATAATTACCTTGAAGGCAAAGGCACATCTTACGACATTGGCGAGGACATCGCGGGCACCCAGTACGACACCGCCACTGCCAACTGGGGTAGCCCGTGGGTGATGCCAAACCTGGATCAGATGAAGGAGCTGAAGGACAACTGCACCAGTGAGTGGACCACCGAGAACGGCGTGAATGGCCTTAGGTTCACTGCATCCAATGGGGCCTCCATCTTCCTTCCCGCAGCAGGCAGCCGCTCGGGCGGCGAGTTGTACAACGCGGATTCGCGTGGATGCTACTGGTCGTCGTCTTTCTCCGAGAAAGGGCCGGACGGCGCTTACGCATTATACGTCGGCAATAGCGGCAACCCGGCATGGTACGACTTCTACCGCGCCTGCGGGCTATTTGTGCGCCCCGTATGCAAGAATTGAATATTCATCTGGGGGGCGTGCTCACAGGGCCAGCCTGTGAGCACGCCCCCGCGTGAGCACTTATTGAATAGCATCAACTTTCGAGTTTAGAGCATCGATTTTCTGGTTTAGATTTTCGATTGCTTGTGACATAGAATTTATCCATGTGGAAATAGCAGCTATTTGAGTTATTATGTCTAGAAGTTGAGCTTGCTTTACATAATCTGACAAATCGGGTGTACTTCCGGCCTGAATGGTCTTAAGCAGCACGTTAACTTCCTCTTTGTTGTAGACATTATTGGCTAAATGGTGTTGTAATTCCGCAATCTGGGCCATTAACTGGTTGTAATGAACCATAGTTACATTTTCTAAACTACTTATGCGTTCGTCCGTCTTGCTCTGCTGTTCCACAAGGCTGTTGATGTCCTCGCCGGTCATGACCAGTTCGCCATTATTGAAGCTGATGTTCTTTACATCGTTAGGCCCGATGGTGATTTTGGTGCCGTTGGCCATCTCAATGATCATGTTGTAAGTGTTGTTTTGGGCATTGCTGTTCAGTGCAACTGCCAGTAGCGCGAAGAGTGCAATCAGTATGTTCTTTTTCATTTTTTTTGTGTTATTTTAGTTGTTGATAATCTTGATGGATAGTTTGTCTGTGCGGACGATATAGATGCCCTTCGGCAGTCCATACATATCGACGATGGCTGTGCCGTCCGTCTTGGCGGTCGTGGTACTGACCAACTCGCCCTTGGTGTTGTAGAGCGTAACGGTGGAGCCGGTTATCAGGTTGTCGAAAGCCACCATCCCATGCTTGTGCAGACGGTTCATTTCGATGTTTCTGATGGCCGACGGCTCGTCTTCCGTGAAGCCGTAGCCTGTGATTTCGGCCACGGCAACCTCCACCTGCTTCTCAGTTGTCTTGATGACAAGATGGTCGTTGGCATACGTGATGACGGGATTGTCGGCGAGAGCCACCGCCACCTTCTCTGTGGCAGTATTAATCACGATGTACTGTACGTCGTCCGAAGCCCTTGCCTGTCTGGGCACGACGATGGCCAGAAGCAGGGCAGCAAGAAAAAGTAACATTCTTCTCATTGGTTACTATAGGCTCACCCCAGCCCCATAGGTGATTCTAAGTTTGTAATGAAGCGTGGAGCTGGTTTACCACGTCTCTAAACAGACCATTTACGAGCCCGGCAAAACGCTTCGTTGTTTCCTGACACAAAATTACGATGTTTTACCGAAACGGCCAAACTTTTCAGCAACTTTCTTACGAGTGATGGGTTCCACTAATCACTTTTCAGGGTAAATAAAAGAGGAATGTCAACGAATGGAAACAAAAACCGGGGAAAAGTTTGGATGTTACGACAGAAATAAGTAATTTTGCAGGCTGTACGGTAAAAAAAACGCTAAAAACAGAGAGAGAGGAAATTATGGAGAAGAAGAAAAAGATTGTAGTTTTAACAGGTGCCGGTATGTCTGTGGAGAGTGGTCTGAAGACTTTCCGCGATGCCGACGGACTTTGGGAAGATTATCCTGTGGCTCAGGTGGCTACCCACGAAGGATGGGAAGCCGACCCCACATTAGTGACCAACTTTTACAATATGCTGCGCAAGAAGTGCTGGGGCGTGAAACCTAACGAGGGTCACCGCTTGGTGGCCGAGTTGGAGAAGCACTACGACGTGACGGTAGTGACGCAGAATGTAGACAACCTCCATGAGCAGGCTGGCTCGTCGAAGGTTATCCACCTGCATGGCGAACTGATGAAGGTGTGCTCCAGCCGCGACGTCGACGACCCGCGCTACCAGGTGACGCTGACGCCCGACAATTGCGAGATAGCACCAGGCACCAAGGCTGGCGACGGCTCGCTGCTGCGCCCGTTCATCGTATTCTTCGGCGAGGCCGTGCCCAACATCACCATCGCCGCCGACGAGGTGCAACAGGCTGACATCCTGATTGTCATCGGGACGTCGCTCGTCGTCTATCCTGCTGCGGGACTGCTGCACTATGCCCGCCCCTCGGTGCCTATCTACCTCATCGACCCGAGCCCCATAGCTGCCGGCGGTCGTGTACAGCAGATACAGAAGGGCGCCTCGGCAGGCATGAAGGAGCTGTACGACCTGTTAACGAAGTAGACACAGCCTCAGTGGCGAACAAGATGCTGATGCCGCCAAGAAGATAAAGCAGGATATGCACCGTACTGAATAAAAATGCAGAAATAGCGTTCAAAATACACTATTTTTGCATTTTAATCGTTATTTGTTTTGCGTTTTTCATAATTTGCAGTACCTTTGCACGCGAATTTTGAAAATAGGTATTCATATTAATAATTATGGCAGAAAATTTAGAAGTGAAGGAGCTGGACCAGGTTGTTGTCCGCTTCTCAGGTGACTCCGGCGACGGTATGCAGTTGGCCGGAAACATCTTTTCTACGGTCAGTGCCACCGTTGGTAACGGCATTTCAACATTCCCCGACTACCCTGCGGACATCCGCGCCCCGCAAGGTTCGCTGACGGGCGTATCAGGTTTTCAGGTACACATCGGCTCCGGCAAGGTCTACACCCCTGGCGACAAGTGCGACGTGCTGGTGGCTATGAACGCTGCCGCCCTGAAGACGCAGTACCGCTACGCCAAGCCCGGTGCCACCATCATCATCGACACCGACTCGTTCGGTCCTAAGGACCTGGAGAAGGCTCAGTTCAAGAGCGAGGACTATCTTGGCGAGATGGGCATCGACCCGGACCGCGTCATCCAGTGCCCGCTGACGACGATGGTGAAACAAGCGCTCATGCCGGCCCCCCCTTCGGCCCCCGAGGGGGCCACAAAAGTTGGCAAGAGTAATGAAGCCCCCTCGGGGGCAGTAGGAGGGGCCAGCATCGACATGAAGTCAGTTTTGAAGTGCCGCAACATGTTTGCGCTGGGACTCGTCTGCTGGCTCTTCGACCGCGACCTGGAACTGGTGAACAATTTCCTGCGCGAGAAGTTTGCCAAGAAACCCGCCATCGCCGAGGCTAACATCAAGGTGATTCAGGCTGGCTGGGACTACGGTCACAACACCCACTCGTCGGCTGTCAACGTCTACCGCATTGAGTCGAAGGAGAAGCAGCCCGGCCGCTATATGGACATCACGGGCAACAAGGCAACGGCCTACGGCTTCATTGCTGCTGCCGAGAAAGCCGGACTGAAACTCTATCTGGGCTCTTACCCCATCACCCCGGCTACCGACGTGCTCCACGAACTGTCAAAGCACAAGTCGTGTGGCGTCATCACCGTACAGTGTGAGGACGAAATTTCGGGCTGCGCCTCAGCCCTCGGTGCCTCGTTTGCCGGTGCCCTCGGCGTGACCAGCACGTCGGGTCCTGGCATCTGCCTGAAGTCGGAGGCCATGAACCTGGCCGTCATCATGGAGCTGCCCTTGGTAGTGCTCGACGTACAGCGTGGCGGTCCTGCCACGGGTCTGCCCACGAAGTCAGAGCAGACAGACCTGCTGCAGGCTCTCTTCGGCCGTAACGGTGAGAGTCCCATGCCCGTCATGGCTGCCACCAGTCCTACCGACTGCTTCGACGCAGCCTATCAGGCATGTAAGATAGCCCTGGAGCACATGACACCCGTCGTGCTGCTGACCGATGCCTTCGTAGCCAACGGCTCTGGCGCGTTCAAACTGCCCGACATAGCGAAACTCGACGCCATCAACCCGCCGTATGTCCCCGAGGAGCTGAAAGGCAAGTGGACACCCTATATGCGTGCTGAGAACGGTACCCGCTACTGGGCCGTCCCCGGACGTGAGGGTTTTGCTCACATCCTTGGCGGACTGGAGAAGGACTCGCAGACGGGTGCCATCTCAACGAACCCCGAGAACCACGATCTGATGACGCGTCTGCGCCAGCAGAAGATTGCCAATATCGAAGTTCCCGACCTGAAAGTGGAAGGCGACGTCGCCGATGCCGACCTTCTCGTTGTGGGCTTCGGCTCTACCTACGGCCATCTGCACTCGGCCATGGAAGAACTGCGCGCTGCCGGCCACAAGGTGGCTCAGGCTCACTTCAAGTATCTGAACCCGCTGCCCAAGAACACGGCCGAGGTACTCTCTAAATATAATAAGGTGGTAGTGGCCGAACAGAACATGGGTCAGCTGGCTGCCTACCTGCGCATGAAGGTCGACGGTTTCGTACCCTACCAGTTCAACGAAGTGAAAGGCCAGCCCTTCACTACCTCCTCATTAGTTGCTAACTTCGAAGATATATTAAAGAAATAATAACAACTACGAATTTTACGAATTTAACTAATTTCGAAGATATATTAAAGAAATAATAACGACTACGAATTTTAGAAATAATAACGACTACGAATTTTACGAATTTAACGAATTATCATGCCTCAGTTAAATCGCCCTGTCAGTTGTCTGGCTTTCCCAGAGGAATCTCACAAGATTATCGGTGCGGCAATGGCTGTACACCGGTATTTCGGTTGTGGGTTCCAAGAGAAAGTATATCAGGACGCATTTGAGGTAGAACTGAAGAAACAGGAAATACCATACCAAAGGGAAGCCCGGTTGCACGCCGTATATAACGGTACTGAGCTGTCGTCTACCTTCATCCCAGACTTTATCTGCTATGATAATATTATTATAGAAATGAAGGCCGTCAAGGAACTTGATGATACGCATCGCTCTCAAGCCATCAATTACGCAAAGGTTTCAGGGCTCCCCTTAGCAATTCTGATTAACTTTGGCGAAACATCACTGAAGTTTGAACGCTTCCCCAACCTCAGAAAAAATTTGTAAAATTGTAAAATTGTAAAATTCGTAAAATTCGTATAATTCGTAGTAGAAAAAGAATAAAGAATATGAGTTATACAGCACAAGATTTCAAGAAAGGCCAGCCCCGGTGGTGTCCTGGTTGTGGCGACCACTTCTTCCTGGCATCGCTCCATAAGGCTATGGCCGAGATTGGCGTAGCCCCTGAGAACGTCGCAGTCATCTCTGGTATCGGCTGTTCGAGCCGTCTGCCCCACTATATGGCAACCTACGGCATGAACACCATCCACGGTCGTGCCGCCGCCATCGCCACCGGTGCCAAGGTGGCTAACCCCAACCTCACCGTCTGGCAGGTGTCGGGCGACGGCGACGGTCTGGCTATCGGTGGCAACCACTTCATCCATGCCAACCGCCGTAACATCGACCTGAACATGATTCTGCTCAACAACCGCATCTACGGCTTGACGAAGGGTCAGTACTCGCCGACGTCGCCCCGTGGTTTCGTCTCTAAGTCGAGCCCTTACGGCACCGTCGAGGACCCGTTCCGTCCTGCCGAGCTGTGCTTCGGTGCCCGCGGACACTTCTTCGCCCGCTGCGTGGCTACCGATGCCAAGGGAACGGTCGAGGTGCTGAAGGCCGCCTACGAGCACAAAGGGGCCTCGGTGACTGAGGTGTTGCAGAACTGCGTCATCTTCAACGACCACTGCCACGACATCGTCTACAACAACGAAGGCCGTAAGAAGAACGCCATCTACGTGCGCCACGGCGAGAAGCTCGTCTTCGGCGAGAACAACGAGTTCGGACTGGTACAGCAGGGATTCGGTCTGAAGGTCGTCGAGATTGGCAAGGATGGCTATACGCTGGACGACGTCCTCGTCCACGATGCTCACTGCCAAGACAACACGCTGCAGCTGAAACTCGCCCTGATGACGCCTGAAGATGGATTCCCCATCGCCCTTGGCGTTATCCGCGACGTGGAGGCTCCCACCTACAACGATGCCGTCTATGCCCAGCTCGAAGAGGTCTCTGCCCAGAAGAAGTACCATAACTTCAGCGAACTGCTTGAGACCAACGACATCTGGGAAGTGAAATAAGCGGTTGTTTAATAACAACTTAAGATCATGGGGACAGGTTTTTGAATGAATTCGTTGAATTCACTTCAAACAATCTGTCCCCATGATCCCTGAGGATGAACCCAGGGAGGGCGGCCCCGGACGCCACGGCGCGGACGGCCGCTCTCCTTTTCTTCTCTCGACAGAAACATGCGTTGCTACCGAAGGGACGCAAGAATGGTTTACGGTGAATGGTGAATTTTCTGAGGGAAAGTGTGCGTTGTTCGGAAAATGTCGTATCTTTGGGCTTCGCCCGAAGATACTCACGCTCGGAAAATTGCAAATTTGTTTGCATTTTCGCTCGCTTATTCGTATCTTTGCACGCAGAAACGTAAAAACAATACGATTATGGGAGCAAGAACAACGATGTATCCACAAGAAGGACAACTGCTGGTAAGCATCAGCGACATATCGATGATGAAGGACATCAAAAAAGCTATTGGCATGTTAAAAGGAGTAACGAAAGTTAAAGCCCAAAAAACCAAGGCAAAGCCCCGACTATACGATCCAGAGACGGGCGAGTACCTCAACGATGAAGCAATGAAGGCCATCGAGGACGCCCACAAGGGCATCGGGGTGACACACTACAACTCCGTAGACGAGATGTTTAGAAGCATACTTGGCGAAGAAGAATTCAAAAAGATTCGTAGCAGCAATGTATAGTGTCGATACCAGCAAACGCTTTGAAAAAGACTTAAAGCGCTGCATCAAGCGAGGGCTCAACATACAATTGGTCTACGATGCTATCGCTCTTCTCAGAACCACCGGCTCGCTGCCGGCTAAGTACCGTCCCCACAAGTTGTCGGGCGACATGAATGGCATCTGGGAGTGCCACATACAGCCCAACTGGCTGATGACATGGGAACAGAACGACCAGCAGTTGACGCTACTCTTCTTGCAGACCGGTACCCACGCCGACCTCTTCTGATTACCTTCCCCCTCACTCAGAGAAAATGCTCACAGGGGGTCAACCCCCTGTGAATCCTGGAATAGTATTTGTGCCCAAAAACGTGTAAATATTCTCTCAAAATGCTTTTTTTTGTTTTTTTTTGTAACTTTGCGCACGAAAGCGTGCTAAATGACAGACTGACACCAACAAACAATACAAAGAAACAATATAGATTATGGCAACAACTGATTACAAGCAGCGCACACGTGAAGAAGTAATGGCATGGCTACAAAAAGCCAGAGAGCGCAAGGATGCCTTTCAGAAAAGGGCCAACGAGATATTCGCTGAGGAGGATCGGCTGAGACAACAGGCTGCCGACTCGCATTACTACGATATTGCCGTAAAGTAATGAATAGCCTTGACGTAACCCGCATCAACATCTCATTGCTCCTCGTAATCATCCACTATTGGAAGAAATCGTGAGCCGTTTTGATGCCGAAGTGGCGATGTTCAACGAAATGAAACCGTAGTTCCTCCCTCCCACGCCAACACTTTTCCCTCTCAAAGCAAACTAATGATTATTTGGGACTATTCTGAACCGACCCTTCTGTGCTAATACAGGTGCGCCACAAACTGGGCAGAACATATTGCGCTCCATCAGTCCTCAGTCAACACGCGCGATATCTGCGAACCGCTGTGATAACCTACCGCCAAGTTCTGATTAAAGTATAACAGAGGGACGGTTCTTTTGTTATATGGTCTTATAAAAAATAGAAAAACGCATTAAATACAGAAAAAGATGTTCACAAATTTGTGAATACCGAATAATATTATTATCTTTGTCCCCGAAAAGTGAACGAAGCATGATTGTAACATTCGAAGAAGACTATCTCAGAGAACTCTATGAGGACGGACA
This sequence comes from uncultured Prevotellaceae bacterium, assembly GCA_900316475.1. Lineage (GTDB taxonomy): Bacteria > Bacteroidota > Bacteroidia > Bacteroidales > Bacteroidaceae > Prevotella. The sequence goes on along the minus strand of ONDA01000022.1, from coordinate 770 downwards.
GACCAGCGACAAGAAACATCGCTTTCAGCCCCAAATCATTAAGAAATATACTCGTGTGGTAGACTTGATGATGGAAGAGGCAAATGTGATGGGGCTAACCAAATACAGTAGTCTGCACTACGAGCATCTGCATGGAGACAAGAAGGGGCTATCGTCGGTTAGAGTGAACAATCAGTATCGCATAGAGTTTCGCGAGATTCTTGAGGGCGAAAAGACCATTGCAGAGATGGTAAGTTTAACGGAATTGTCGAACCATTATAAAAATTCATGAATTATGGTACATATAGAGGGAAAAGACGACAGAATGGTTGCCAACAATTTGGAACCGCACTACCTGACCCATCCGGGCGAGGTGATAAAGGACGAGCTGGAGTTTCGTGGCATCAGCCAGCGACACTTGGCTTCGGAGATTGGCGTGCCCGCCAGTCAGCTGAACGAGGTGCTGAACGCTAAGCGCCCTTTGAGTGCAGAGATGGCGCTGCTTATAGGACAGGCACTGGAATTGGATGCAGCACCGTTGCTTGCGCTACAAATGAAGTATAACCTGCTATCGGCAAAACGCAACAAATCGTTCTTGGAGCGATTGAAGAAAATACCAAGAATCGCTGCGGTATTCTAAACATAAGGGCTGTCTTCGAGGCAGCTCTTTTCTTTGTCTTAAATTTGTGCTTACGGGGTTGCCCCGTGTGCTTACTACCCCACGGGGACGCGGCGACGGGTGTGCCGTCAGTGTAAGTACCAGCTCTACGGTGTGAGAGCCAAGCGGCTGT
>ONDA01000051.1 GCA_900316475.1 uncultured Prevotellaceae bacterium | reverse complement strand
AAATTTAGGAGAAGCTGATATTCAGCACTTTAGTTAGAGTTGTTTTGTGTTATTCATGGTTATTTAGGTATTGCTACATACATCCATAGAACGCAGAACCTCCGATGCTGGTCACGGAATTGGGGATGGTGACACTCGTCAGACCGCTACAATCCCGGAACGCACCTACTGCGATTCCCAAAGTTCCTTCTTCAATAACAATACTGGTGTTCGACGGCATTGTACCTTTATACTTATATGCAAATTTACCAGCATACACAAGTCCACTTGGCTGATTATTGTACCATCCGGTACCATCGAACGCACCATATCCGATACTGGTCACGGAATTAGGAATGGTGATGCTCGTTAGACCGCCACAGTCCTCGAATGCACTTGCTGCGATTCCCAAAGTTCCTTCTTCAATAACAATACTGGTGTTCGACGGCATTGTACCTTTATACTTATATGCAACTTTGCCAGCATACACAAGTCCATCAGGCTGATTGTTGTACCATGCGGTACCCCAGAACGCAGATTTGCCGATGCTGGTCACGGAGTTGGGGATGGTGACACTCGTCAAACCGCTACAGCCATTGAACGCCCAATTTCCGATGCTGGTCACGGAGTTGGGGATGGTGATGCCCGTCAGACCGCTACAGCCTTCGAACGCATAATTTTCGATGCTGGTCACGGAGTAGGTATTTCCGTTGTACGTGACAGATTTGGGAATAACGACGTTTCCGGAATATTTTGAGCTACTTGAAGTTACTGTCGCCTTTGTTCCCGAAAAGCTGTAATTAATGCCATTCACTTCAACGGCGAATGCTAATGCTACCATGTTTGTCATACTTAGTAGCAGGACGAGCAGAAGTTTGATGTTTTGTTGTTTCATCATCTTATAGTTTTTTAGGTTATTGTTTCCGTTTGAATTGACATAAAGAGAAGGCGCGGACAGCTCTCTCATAGAATGTCGTATGACGGGGCAAAGATAGAAAGAAAAACTGAACTTTCCAAATAATTGGGCGGAAAATTCAACAGATAGGAGGTGGCGTAGTGATTTTGCTTTAGTTTTGAATGAGACGGGTTATAACATCTACTAATTCCCGAGCAGGTCCTATAATCGTACTCAGTTCCTCTTCGGTTATTGAGAAAACACAATTATAATCACCCTTTTCTCGCAGTTGCTCCATCCTTGTCAAGAATCCACCTAACCGATCCTCGACGATTCCCGTCTTGATAAAGTGAAGACCGAACTGTCTGAGCATACCCGCATGCGTCTTGCTTGCTAAACCATTATGTATGAACAATGCTTGAACTGCATGGAAGCACGCATAGTAGTAACGATTAGCAGCCAAATCCCACTGCTGGAGGTTTCTCACCATCTCTGCCTGCTCTAAGAAACGGTTGGCCTTTTCCATTTGGAGACCGACCAACGTCTTTCTCTCTTCGTCATTTAAACTCATAGGGCAATGGCATCTTTTATAACATTGTGGTAGAAAGGGGTAATGCTACTGGCCTCCCACTCTTTCTTAGTGTACATAATAGGGTTAATTTCGGCACCTATCTCCCATCCCAACTTGGTCAGCGGATAAGTTACCGTGTCATAATCCTCTGGCATCAGCCTCTCTTTGTCAAGAACGATGAGTATATCCCAATCGGAGTTCTTTCGAGCATCGCCACGGGCCTGAGATCCATAAAGCATTGCCACAGCCTGCTTCGGCAAGCTGGTAGCAAGAGTCTTTTTGATGCTGTCAATAATCTTTTTGTTCATACTTTATTGTCTTTCTTGCGGTACAGTATTATTGGTTCAACACTATTTTATTGCTGTTTCCACTGTTTCCAGTTAGTCTCAGCTATATATCTGCTTATTTGTTCGCGGTCTTTAAGCGGCTCTCTCATATATCAGGATTTTATCGCGGTTTACACTTTCACGGGCAAAGGCTGCCAGCGTACGTTCTACCACTAAGTCTACGTTGCGGCCTAATAACTCTTTCAAATCTTCATACATACCAAAAAACCTCAGACCAACAGGCTGTGAGTGATCAAGCACAACAAGTATGTCAACATCGCTGTCCTCCCGTTGCTCGCCTCGAGCATAGGAGCCAAAGAGCCAAGCCTTCACGACAGGTTGTGTCTTGAAGTACTCGGCTATCTGCCTGCTGATGGTTGTCGCTTCTGTACTCATAGGAGATGTTATGACGGGGCAAAGATAAAAAGAAAAACTGAGCTTTCCAAATAATTGGGCGGAAAATTCAAAAGGAGGAATTGTATTTGCTCTCTAAGGCCGTTACGTTTTTACGAGCGGCTTATATTTTTTCACGAGCGGCCGTGACGTTTTCACTCCGTTTCATCGTGTTGAACCACACCTCTTACCTCCTTACCTCTTACTTCTTACCTCTACAAAGTCTCACTTTGTCTGTGCTTCTCAGTTTGTCTTGTCTCTCTATATATAGTTGTTATAACGGGAAAAGACCCCACACTCGTCACACTTCCCACACCCAGTGTGGGTGTGACGAGTGTGGGATGTTTTCCGCTTTCGTTATCAGATACACACATCCCGTGTTGTGCAAAAGCACGTCAATTCTGCTTAAATAGCTGAAAAAAAGTTGTGGACATAGTAGCTTTTGCTTACTTTTGCACCATGTTCCGACTGATGATGGTTTGCTGCATAGCCTTTTCTGCCGCCGTGGCCTTCGGTCAGCGACAGTTTGTGGTGGTCGACGTGGAGACACGTGTGCCCATCCGTGGCGTCAACGTCGTGAGCAGTGCCCATCGCGCCGACACCACCGACTACCAGGGCCTCGTCAGCGTGCCCGACTCCTGCCGCACGCTGTCGCTGACGCACGTGAAATACGAGAGCCGCATCCTGAATGTCGACGAGGTGAAGGACACGATATTCCTCATTTCAAAACTCATGGGACTGCCCGAAGTGACGGTCTTCGGCCACGGCAAGGGCGAGGACGCACTGAAGGAGCTGAAGCGCCAGCTGCGCATCAAGAAGACCGAAGCCCAGCTGGCCGCCGCCGACCCCTCTGCCGGCTTCAACATCCTGGGCCTCATCGGCAAGCTCATCAAGCGGCGCAAGGACAAGAAGAAGGAGAAGTTCGAGAAGATGCTGGAGGACTACTGATTTTTTCTTCGCGCGCATTAAACTTTCCGGTGCTGCGAGCGTCAATATCTCAGTTATGAATCGGTTTATATTATTTTTGTGCGCCCTGATATACACTGCGGGAGTGCAGGCTCAGGGCACGGTGAGAGGCAAAGTACTAGACAAACAGACTGACGAAGCGCTGCAATTTGTAAACGTAAAGCTGACGAAGGACGACAAGCTGGTCCAAGGCAGCATTACCGACGTCAGCGGCTCTTTCCATTTCCAGAACGTGCCCGACGGCCAGTATCAGCTCGTCGTGTCGTTCGTAGGCTACAAGACGGCAACACGCCGCGTGACGGTGACGCCGCAGAACCGTCGCCACAACTTCCCCGCCATCTATCTCGGCGAAGACTCGAAGACGCTGAAGGAGGTGCAGGTGACGGGACAGCGGTCGCAGATGAAGTTAGAGGTGGACCGCAAGACCTTCTCCGTGGACAACGTCCTGGCGGCAGCCGGCGGCAACGCCACCGAACTGCTGGAGCAGATACCCTCAATAGAGGTGACGACGGACGGCGAGATCTCGCTGCGCGGCAACTCAAGCGTCGAGGTGTGGATTAACGGCAAGGCCAGCGGCATGACCAGCGACAACCGCTACGACATCCTGCAGCAGATTCCCGCTGAGTCTATAGAGCGCGTAGAGGTCATCGACAACCCCTCGGCCAAGTTCTCGGCTGAAGGTTCGGCCGGCATCATCAACATCATCCTGAAGCGCGACCGCAAGGCCGGCTACTACGGTTCACTGCGTGCCGGCGTCGACACGCGCGGCGGCTGGAACACGGGTGCCAACCTGAACTACAGCAGCGGCGTCGTCGAGGCCTACGGCAACATTGGCTACCGTGCCCGTCGCGGCGGCGGCGGCTCAGAGAGCGAACAGGAGTACCTGCAGACGCGCCAGTACCAGCGCTACCACAGCGAGGACACAGGCCGTGGCGGCGGACTCTTCGCCCGTGCCGGACTGACGTGGCACCTGACGGCGAAGGACGACATCACCGTGAGCGGCATGACCATGCAGGGCAACCGCAAGAGCGACAACGAGACGCCCTACCACTACGGCACCATCGGCGCACCGCAGGACAGCTACGTCATGACCCGCCGCACCAGTGGCGACGGCGACAACCACATGTACCACGGCGAGATAGGCTACGACCACAACTGGAGCGACAAGCACAAGCTGAAGTTCATCTTCTCGGCCGACAAGTGGAAGAGCGACAACAGCAACATCTACCAGGACCGCACCGTCTATATGGACGGCTCGCTCGACAGCGCCAGCTACCAATACCGACCGGCATACATCAACAACACGGGTTACGAGACGAAGTTGGAGTACGAGAACCAGATAACCGACAACCTGAAGCTCGAAGCAGGCTACAACGGCAACTTCTCGCACGAGAACACGCCGCAGGAGTCGTGGATTGACCGCTACAGCTGGGACGGCAAGAACCAGCAAGAGGACAAGCTGTACTACAACCGCTTCATCTACGACAACAACATCCACGCCCTCTACCTGACGCTGAACACCAAGCTGTGGAAACGCCTCGGCGTCATGGCCGGACTACGCGGTGAATACTGGCGCGTCAACACCGAGAGCTACGACTGGGACCAGGAGCACGGCGTGAAGGCGAAGGACCCGGCCTTCAAGAAGGACTACTTCCAGCTCTTCCCCTCGCTCTTCCTGAGCTACGAACTGACGGAGACGGCCCAGCTGCAGCTGAACTACACACGGCGCCTGCGCCGGCCCTGGGGCGGACAGCTCAACTCCTTCAAGAACACGCGCGACGCCACGATGGTGGAGTTCGGCAACCCCGAACTGACGCCGGAGTTCTCGAACTCGTTCTCGCTGAACTTCCTCAAGACGTGGCCCGAACACACTCTGAGCATCTCAACCTACTACCGCCCGACGACCGACGTCATACAGCGCATACGCTATCAGGGTGCCGACGGCGTGATGTACTCCACCAACGAGAACGTTGCCAAGAACCAGCGGGCGGGTGCCGAGCTGATACTGAAAGACAAGCTCTTCCGCATCCTCGACCTGACGACCACCGTCAACGGCTACTACTACAAGCTCGACGGCTTCAGCTACGTCATCAACGGCCAGACCATCACCGGCCAGAGCGACGAGAACTTCTCATGGGACGCACGCCTGCTGGCATCGTTCATACTGCCCTACGACATCTCGCTGCAGGCTACGGGCAACTACCGCTCGCGCGGCGTCATCACCCAGGGCTACCGCAAGGCTAACGGCTCACTCGACCTCGGCCTGCGGAAAACGTTCTTCAACAAGGTACTGGCACTGGCCATCAACTGGCGCGACGTGTTCAACACCCGCCACTGGAAGACCTACACGTCGAGCGACACCTTTACCCGCTACCAGGAGAACTGGCGCGACCCCCGCGTGAACTTCACGCTGACCTGGAACTTCGGCAACATGGCGGGAAACAAGAAGAAAAAGCGCGACGACGGTCAGGACGACGACCAGCAGGGCGGCTTTGACAACGGCTACAACGGCAGCGAGGGCATGGACTAACCCTTTACCCGCGCTTCTTATTCAGTTGAACTTTCCCACCACCTATTTCTTTTCAACCACTAAAGAGCGGCAGGTCGTGAGGCAGTCCGCTGATAAGGGCGCCCCATCATTCTATTTTGTTGATTTTAGAACATTTTTGTGGATTTCTGAACCAATTTTGGCCATGGGCGGGTCAAAACACCTGTTTCCTTGACCCGCCCGTGCCCCGTTAAGGCACGACTAACGCACCACGACTTTCCGCCCTCGGACAATGTAGATGCCGCGCCCGACGGCAGTAGTTCTGCGTCCCAGCAGGTCGTAGACGGCATTGTCGGCATGACACTCAGCAACTTGAAGGTCTACGATGCCATCGGGCTGCTGCGACGCTGTGAGCGGGAAGAGCATCCACTGGCGGTGGACGGGCGTCGGGTTGCTGTCCTGGTACTGCCAGACGGTAATCACCGTACCGGCAGCCGTCGACTCGTTGCTGAGGTCGAAGCCGTGGGTGCGGCCGTTGCTGGCTAAGATTTTGAAGAACGGTGCGTCGACGGGGTCTATGTAGAAGTTCTGCTCGCTGGCCTGTGCCTTCTGGGCTGTCAGCGACGAACTGCCGCTGCTGCGATGGGCCGTCAGTCGCAGGCCGAGTGCATTCTGCAGGCTATAGGTGCCGTTGCCCATGTCTGTCAGTCGCCAGCGCTGGGCGTCGCCGTAGTTAATATCCTGGATGGTGACCTGACTGGCCGTTGCCGTGATGGCGCGGGCGTTCTCGTGACGGGGAACAATCAGGTATTCTACGCCGTCGCACAGCAGCTCCTGGGCGTCGGCCATCTTGCTGACGGGTATGACGAGGGTGACGATGCTCTGGGCGGGCAGGGCTGCCATGAGTCCGTCGGCTTCGAGGGTGATGCCGCTCTTGGTGCGGGTCAGGTTCTCGCTGGCCGACGTGCGGTAGACCTCAATGTCGGCGAGTGCCGGCAGCGTGCCGAACTGCGACAGGTTGATATGATGAACGGCCTTGGCTCCCTCGTTCAGCAGGACGAGCACCAGGGTGTCGCGGTCGGCATTGACAGCCGCCAACGACTGCGGACAGAGCGAGGTGACGATGTCGTAGCCCCGCTTGATGAAGCGCGAGCATTGCTGGCGCACGTAGTAGTTCTTCACCTTGGCATAGGTCTGGTTGGCAAAACTGCCGCGGACGGTACACCACTGGTCGTTAGCCTCTTCCATATACTGCCAGTCAATCCACGCCTCAGGCTGTATGTAGCGCATATCGTCGATGAGTCGCTGGGCCAGGCTGAGGTTGCCGCCGATGCCATTGCCGCCGGAGCCGGTCTCGCTCATCCACAGGGGCTTTCCGGCCTGATGGGCCAGCAGGGCCAGACGGGCGCGGTCGGCATTGCTGGCCTGATAGGTGTGCGTGTTCCACTGGCCCACCAAAGGCAGGACGCCGGCGCTCTTGTATTCCTTGAAACCCTGTACGGACAGCCCTACGTTGGTCTCGTCGGAGGCAGAGATGACGGTGCTAAGACCTGAGGCGCGCAAGATGGGCTCCAGCACGCGTATGAACTTTATCTGTGAGGAATAGTCGAAATGGCAGCCCTCCTGCGGACCGTTGGCATACCAGAAGTTGGTCACCGACTCGTTGAACGGCTCCAGCGTCTTGAACTCTATGCCGTACACGTCCTTGTAATGCTTGCAGACGTCAACAAGATAGTGGGCAAACTCCTCGTAGTACTCGGGCTTCAGGTTGTCCTTGCCGCCGTCGGCATTGCCGCTAACGCAGCCGCTGTAGGTCATGTAGTAAGGACAGGAGTTGCTGAAGGCTTCGAACACGGCATCGGGGCGCTTCTCCTTGATTTTCAGCATAATCTTGCGCTGGGCGGCATCGCGGTCCCAGTGATACTCGTCGCCGCTGAAGTCCTTGAAGCCCTCCATCTCGGCGCGCAGTCCCTTGCCGCTGCCCATGTGGTGCTTGGTGCAGTGGCGGTTCTCAGGGTCGTCGCCGCCGCCGATGTTGTAGCGGAAGTGACTGTAGTTAAGCCCTGTGGGACTGACCAGCCACTCTACAATCTCGTCAATCTTAGCGTCGCTCCACTTGCCACACTGTCCGGCCCACCAGCAGAGCGACACGCCCCAGCCGTCGAAGTGCTGGCGCACCAACTGCGGACTCACCATATAGCGGAGGGTGTCGGTAGGCGGCGCCTGTTTCACGTTGTCGCTGAAATACCACAGGTGCTTCATGTCGGAGCCGTTCTTATCGGTGAAAATCTTGGAGTGGCCAGCGTTGCTGTCGGTACCCATATACAGGTTGTTGGACTTGCAGCGCAGCTTGACAAACTGTCCGGAAGCCGGCTCAATGGTCCACTTAGCAGCGGCTGCCGTAGCACTGGCTATGAACTTCGAGTTCCACTGGCCTTCGAGGGCGAGATACAGAGACTGGCCGGCGGCCTGGATGTTATAGTAGCCCTGACCGGCGGGCACGATGGTCACCTGCTGCGGGCTGCTCTTCGTGGGGGCTTCTATCCAGCCGCCATTGTCGCTGCCCATCTCTACGTGGTTGCCGCTGCTATGCATCAGATACAAGGTTGTGGGCTGCGTGAAACTGGTCTGACCCCACACGAAACTGCCCATCAGGCAGAATAATGCTGTTACAAAATATACTTTCATCTTCCGGAAGCTTTAGGTTGGTTGCAAAATTACAACAAAAAAGCGAGATATTTTCATTTTCCCAACTTTTTTGTTGGTTTTACAGCACATTTTTCGTAAAGGCGGAAGCGTAGACAAGAAGGGGGAAAACGAAAGCCCAATTTTACGGCCGTGACGTTTTCACGAGAGGCCGTGAAATTTTTCTCTAAGGCCGTGAAATTTTTCTCTAAGGCCGTGAAATTTTCACGAGCGGCCGTGACGTTTTATGATTTGTCTCATCATGCTTGTAAATATATAATTGTTATAACCGTAAACGAACCCTCACCTCTCGCACCTCTCACACCCGCCTTAGGTGCGGGAGGTGTGGGAGGTGTGGGTTGTTTTCTCCTTGTCCCTATTATAATACGCGCGCGTGGGAGGATGCTGCGCCAAAAGATATCAATCGCCTGAATAAGTCATCGTTCAGTTTGTTTAATAACAGAATAGTTCAGAATACGCATTTCGGTAGCTTCGCATATCTCGCGGGCATAGTCGTTGAGCCGATGAAAACGGGAGTAGTCGGTAGACCCGTCAACAGCCCAAGGGGCAAGGATAAGCAGGTGGCCGGCAGCACAGGCATAGAAACGGCGCTGGGGCGGTTTCCAGTATTCGCCAATAGGCTCTTTCTGAAGAAGAATCAGAGGCAGACGGGCGTCAAGGGCATCGCTGACGACAAGGCTCTCGCCTCGTGAGATGCCTGGCGTGACAAGCACCGCGCCCTCTTCGGCAACACGCAACAGGCGGCGGTGCTCAGCCTGGTATGCCTCGGTAAGTTCGGTGGCTTGGCCTGTCTCAGGGTCCTTGCGATGGAAGAACACCTGCTCCTTAATAGGGTATTTCAAAAGGAAGAGGTTACCGAAGGCGGCATATTCGCGGCCACCAATCCATAGATGCAGCTGGCGCTCCATGAGTCGGGGGCACTCCTCACGGATACGGGCGCGGAGCGGGTTCTCAGCCATATAGCGCTTGATGTTCTCCAGCATACCAGGGCGGTTGATGATGCGGTCGTGGTAGCCCTTCTCGAAAAGCACGGGGCGCAGAGGGGCATTGCCCAAGGGAGAAGCCTTGGGCACAACGGCAGAAGCGGCGGCGGCAGGAACAGCGGCGCCGACAGGAGAAGCGGCGCCGACAGGAGAAGCGGCGGCGTCTTTAGCAGCTGCCGTGCTTGGCGTTTCTCCGCCAAGCCCCCTCTCATCCTGCAGCGCCCACCACGCCCGCGAGCAGCCCGTCTTAAAGCCCCGCACCACCATCCCCAGGTGCTTGCCCTCGCGGAGCGTCTCGCGTACGCACAGCAGCAGATGGATATGGTCGGGCATCATCGCCACCCGCCATACCTCCACCTGGGGATAAAAGCGATGAATCTTCGGCACCTCCTCCTCGAACACGCGCCGGCCTAATTCCGACAGCTGAACATGAGGCGCCTCGTCGGTTCCTGGCCGTCCGTTAGCACGCCCCGTAATCATATAAAGCCCCTTTTGGTGGTAGTCGTGCCAGTACGACCGGCGGTGCTGGTTATGCTGGGTCTCACATCGCGGTGCTTCCATACTGTCCTTATTAGCTTATATCTCTTTTTATTTCAAAAGTTTCATGATTTGCGAGTCTGTAGCCTGAGGCACCAATTGACGGAAGTGCTCGAACATCCTTTGGAAGGATTCTTCAGGCGTGCGCTCTGGGCGACAGGCTTCGCGCCCTATCAGCTGTTCAGGAGTGGTCAGCAGCGACCAGCCCCATCCGTACTCCCTGTTATGCTTGTCGACAGGATAGACAAAATCCTCAGTCACGATATAGCAGCCCATCTGCAGGCGCGTGACATAACCATCAAACTTGCTACGCATCTTCGGACCGGTAAAGCCACAGGCAGCCCTCAGTTCTCGCGTAATCATACTGCCCTGCTCCTGCAGTGTCAGCAGGATGGCCTCCTCAATGCTGCCCTCTTGGGGCTGAGGATGCGTAGCACGGCGGTAGTTCATGAAGTCGGGCCACCACTCACGACTGATGAAGCCGGCCTTCTGGGCGAAGAATTTGCCATAGACACAGTTGCCCTCCGTCACCACTGGTCCTTTCCATTTCCACAAAGGCCAGTCCCATCCGCCATCGGGCAGTACCACGTAGCGACAATCGTCATCGGCCATCTCTTCTGCAGAATAGCCACGAATACCACTATCCAGCAAAGGCAGGAAACCCATTTGCTGTATTAGTTGCATCAACTCTATCTCCGTATGGAACGGCTCACCGTTCCAGAATCTGCTCTGCATGCTCCTTGGTCTTGATCTGTTTGCCGGCATTTATGCTGCAAAGTTACGAAAAACTACAGAATTATGAATGTATTTTTCTCAAAAAACTTATTTGCACAGAGAAAAAGTTGTCACAAAAAGCTTGGCATGAAAGTAAAATCATTCAAGGGACAAGAGAAATCATAGACGTGTTGCTATCTCCTTTGCACAATGGTGTTATGGCCTAGTAAATACGCATATAGTGCAGATGGAACAAAAACCAAGTTAAGGCTCATCCTCTCAATGACTTGCTTTTCCAACTCTTCTTGCTCTATCTTCATAATTGCAATATCTATTCGGCTGCAAATATACAAAAACAAATTAATACTTTTACCCGAAGCTCCCTTATTATTCAACAAGGGTCAGTGCTGACCCGTGACCCTTTTTATTTTGTAGCTTGCGGGGGTTCCGCGAGGCTGTCATTGTGCTTTTTCCTGCTTGCGGGAGCCGCGCGAGGCAGTCATGGGGACTGGCTCCTGCGGCACAGCCCAGGTGCCCGTCCCCATGACTATCGCGACCCAAATGATCTATTGTTTATTTTCTAGAGCATTTTCTAGAACAGACATTCTTGCTTGCAGCTCATAAATCTGATTCATCATAGCATCTGTTATTGATTTCAGCTGTACTATTTGAGTTGTCTGAGTTTTTATTTCATTCTTCAAGTCCATGATGTCCTTCGCGTTGATATTTATCATATCCGATAGATACTTGTTTGAAGCATCCATTTTTTGCATCATTTCTGCGACATCATTCTTTGTGGCGCACACATTTATAGCTTCCTTCAGACTTGCAATCTGAGTCTGTATATTTTTGATTTCATCGCTGCTGGCACCACCTGACTGGTTTGACAGGACGTCTATCCTAGATTCAACGTTCTGGAGCCGGGCATTCAGGATGGACAACTCTGTCGTCGTCTGATTCATATTCTCATTAGTATTCTGTATCAGTTTCTCTAGGTTCTCGCCACTGACTACAAGCTCACCGTCCTTGAAGTAGATATTCTTCACGTCGTTAGGGCCGATGTTAATCTTCGTGCCGTTGGCCATCTCAATGACCATGTTGTAACTGTTCGACTGTGCCAAGGCGCTGACGCTCATCATCAGCATGATCACAATGGCAAAAAAGGTATTCTTTTTCATAATGCTCTTTGTTTATTTATTTGTTCATCATTTTAATAGTTCGCTTACCCGCCTTGAGCAGATAGGTGCCCTTGGGGAGTTCTGAGAGGCTGACCTGGACCGTGCCGTTGGCATCGGACTTTGCTTCGGCCACACTCCGGCCGTCAGCGGTAAATACCTGCACCGGCGTGCCGGGAGTCAGGTCGGTGAAGCACACGAGACCGCCCTGTATCTGGGGCTTGCCACCGCTCATCAGGTTGCGGATGGCAGTTGAAGTCTCCTCGAAGCTTGTGCCCGAAATGTCTGCGACAGGAATCTCGATGGTCTCCTCCGCAGTGGTTACCACCAGTTGGTTGTTTTGATAAGTGATCACTGGCTTGTCTGACAGGGCAAAGCTGACTGGCTTGCCCTGCACCATGATGGTCAGATACTGCACATCGCCGGCCCGTATCACCGTGGTCGTCAGAAGCAGCAGTGCCATCAGTACTAATCTTAGTAATGCATTTTTCTTCATAATCTGATTATTAAAATAGAATGTTTTTGTTATTTTGTCTGCAAAGATACGAACTTCCGCGTCAAATTCAAAAAAAAAGAATAAAGAAAAGTTAACGCCGCTAACTTTTCTTTATTTTTCCGCGCGTAATCATATAAAGCCCCTTTTGGTGGTAGTCGTGCCAGTACGACCGGCGGTGCTGGTTATGCTGGGTCTCACATCGCGGTGCTTCCATACTGTCCTTCATGCTTCTATAAAACAAAAGTTACTTCCTCCACGCCCGCCTGGTTTGCAGCAAGACGCTGAGCAGGATGAGGGCTATGCCCACGTAGAAGGAAAAATTGATTTCGCGCCCCTCGCCGAAGATGAGGAAGGCCAGACAGATGGTGTAGCAGGGCTCGAGGTTGTAAGTGAGATTGACGGTGAAGGCCGACAGCCGCTTCAGGGCCTGAATCTGCAAGAGGTACATACCAACGGTGCAGAACAGCGCATGGCAGAGCATGAACCAGAGATTAGAACCCTCGGGCACGACGACGACGGGCTGCTGACTGGGAAAGAAAAGGAGATAGACGGGGATGATGGCCGACACAAGAACGAGTCCTCCCGACATCTGATACATCAGCACCGTCCTACTGCGCACACCCACGCTCACTTTCTTGTTGCAGATGGCGTAGAGGGCGCAGGCTGCTGACGACACCACACCAATCATTATGCCATAGCGATAACGGGCGTCAAGGGAGAAGATGCACAACACGCCCGCCACCGTTATCAGCGAGAAGAGCAGCTCCCTGCCAGAAAGGCGCCTCTTGAAAAGCAGCGGTTCGAACAACGCCGTAAAGAAACCTATCAGCGAGAAGCAGATGACACCGATGGAGACGTTCGACGCCTTGATGCTGCCGTAGAACAGAATCCAATGGAAGCCCAGCAGCGCCCCACAGCCGCTAAGTTGCAGGAACTTGCGCCACCCTACCCTCGGCAGACCCGTAAACACGAGCAGAATAGCGCTCGTAAAAAGCATGCGATACCACACGATATCCACCTCGTTGAGGGTGATAAGCCGTCCGAACAAGCCCGTAAAGCCTGCCAAAAGCACACTCAGGTGCAACTGCACGAATCCTTTCCTCGTCTCGCTCATCTTCTTCTCAATGGCAAAATAGTCATCCTATCAACCGTTGGAGCTGTCTATCGGAAGCATTTGGCAGAATGGCTCGAAAATGGGAAATGATTTGTTGGTAGGACTCCTCCGGAGTATGTGGACAACGGAAAGCATCACGTCCCATGAGCGTCTCGGGAGTTGTGAGTAGCGACCAGCCCCAACCGTATTCACGCCCATGCTTGTCAGTGGGATATACGAAGTCCTCGGTGACGATAAGGCAGGCCATTTGTAGGCGGGTGACGTAGCCATCAAACTTACTGCGCATCTTGGGGCCGTCGAAGCCACAAGCCGCACGCAGTTCACGAGTAATGAGACTGCCGTGTTCGCGGAGCGTAGTGAGGATGATGTCGTCAATGGTTCCTTCTACAGGCACAGGATATTTGCTGCGGCGGTAGTTGCAGAAGTCAGGCCACCACGCGCGACTGATGAACCCGGCTTTCTTATTGAAGAACTTGCCATAAACGCAACTGCCTTCCGACACGATGGGACCCTTCCACTTCCACAACGGCCAGTCCCACCCGCCATCGTCGAATACCACATAGCGACAGTCGTCAGTCACAATCTCTTCTGCTGAAAAGCCTTGTATGCCACTGTCTAACAGCGGTAGAAATCCCACCTCTTGAATGAATGCCGTCAGTTGGGCTGCTGAATATATCTCGTCGTGCTTCATCTCTGACCGCAAATATACGACTTTTTTCCGAATAAATGAATATAGTCACGAGAAAAGTTGTATCTTTGCGGCACAATTGCTATGGATAGAGCAACATTTGAAAGTCAGAAGGCATTTGCAGGCGAGAAGAAGCCCTCAATGCTGCGACGCTGTGTGGATAATGACTACACAGCACGACGGATGTATATGATAACGATGGTGACAGAGGGACGGAAGCCACTGTTTGGACAGGTGGTGGGACGAAGCGAGGCTGTGGAGCCATCGTCAGAGGCGCCTCATATCGCACTATCGCCATTGGGAGAGGCCATAGGGCAGATATGGAAAACGATAGGCAGCTATCATCCTGAAGTGAAGGTGGTGGCGCTGCAGATGATGCCTGATCATCTGCACGCCATTCTGTTTGTGAAGGAGCGGATGGAAAAACCGCTTGGGAAGGTGCTGCTGGGCGTGAAACAGGCCTGCAACCAAGCATTTAGGAAGGTGATGCCGGTAGAGTTTGTTGCTGTGGCACAGCAATATGCACAACAGAGCCGCGAAAACGGGCTGCTGTTTGCAAAGGGCTTTAACGACCAGATTTTGCTAAAGGAGGGACAACTTGAGCGATGGCTGAACTACCTGAAAGATAACCCACGGCGTCTGCTGATGAAGCGGGAGAACCCTGACCTCTTTAGAGTTCAAAGGGGACTGATTGTTGCTGGGTTCAACTTTTCGGCTATTGGTAATCGGTTTTTGCTGGAAAGGCCGTTGAAGATACAGGTGCAGTGCTCGAGGAGCATCAGCGATAGCGATTTACAGGCGAAGATGAACGAATGTCTTAGAGCAGCAAGGCAAGGGGCCGTGCTGGTGTCGCCAGCAATCTCGAAAGGAGAAAAAGCCATTATGAGGGCGGCCTTCGACGAAGGGCTGCCGTTGGTCTATCTGCAAGAGAATGGCTTTACGGATTTAGCAAAGCCTGGCGGCATGAGGATGGATGCCTGCGCCAGAGGGCAACTACTGATACTGGCGCCATGGGAGCATCATAATGAGAAGACTATCATCAAGCGGGGGCAATGCTTAGAGCTTAACGAGATGGCGAGGGCTATTTGTGAGGGTTGAGCGTTGAGCTTGTTGCTGTGGCACAGCAACAAACAGAACAAAAGCGCCAAAGACCCTTACTCATGTCCCTTTAATTCCGTTTCATTAGATTCAATAGAAGGTTCCCAAAGGTGCCGCTGCATATCCACATGTCCATTAGACTTGAACCCCACTCCCTCAGCCTCCAATAAAGGGCGCTGACGGCTCCAGCCTGGCGCTGTACGCCCCTCCTTGTTAACCACACGATGACAAGGCAAAGTCTCGGCTCCTGGCGTATATCTCAATGTCCGTCCCACCATCCGCGAATGACTCGGCCATCCTGCCCACACAGCAATATGACCATAGGTCGTCACCCGTCCACGAGGAATCTGGCTGACAATCGTCAGCACGTCGTCGCGAAACATCCGCGCCTGCTCTGCCGTCATCTTATCGGGATAGTCTTTCATCTCAGACCGCAAAGATACAAATAATTGCCTAAAGCACCAAAAGAGCGCCGCAGTTTTTTCTGCGGCGCTCTTATTATAAATAAAAAGGTGAAACCTTTAGTCAGCCAACTTAGCCTTGATCATCTCGCGGTTCAGACGGGCGATGTTGGCGATGGTCTCGTTCTTCGGGCAGACGGCCTCGCAGGCACGGGTGTTGGTGCAGTTGCCGAAGCCGAGTTCGTCCATCTTGGCAATCATGTTCTTCACACGGCGCTTGGCCTCTACGCGACCCTGTGGGAGCAGGGCGAGCTGAGACACCTTAGAGCTGACGAACAGCATAGCTGAACCGTTCTTACAGGCTGCGACGCAAGCGCCACAGCCGATGCAGCTGGCGCAGTCCATAGCCTCGTCGGCATCCTCCTTGGGGATAAGGATGGCGTTGGCATCCTGAGCCTGACCGGTGCGGATAGTGGTGTAGCCGCCAGCCTGGATAATCTTATCGAAGGCGTTGCGGTCTACCATACAGTCCTTGATGACGGGGAAGGCAGCAGAGCGCCAGGGCTCGACGGTGATGACGTCACCATCGTTGAAACGGCGCATGTAGAGCTGACAGGTGGTGGCGCCGCGCTCGGTCTTGCCGTGGGGCGTACCGTTGATGTAGAGTGAGCACATACCGCAGATACCCTCGCGGCAGTCGTGATCGAACACAAAGGGCTCCTTGCCCTCGTTGATGAGCTCCTCATTCAGGATGTCAAGCATTTCCAGGAAAGAGGTGTCATCGGGAATATCGTGCATTTCGTGCGTATCGAAGTGACCCGCATCTTTCGGACCATTCTGACGCCAAAATTTAATAGTGAAACTTATATTCTTAGCCATAGTCTTTAATTCTTATAATTACGGGTTTGTACTTTGATTGCTTCATATTCGAGGGGCTCCTTGATAAGCTCGGGCTCGTTGCCCTTGCCCTTGTACTCCCAGCAGCCTACGTAGAAGTAGTTCTCATCGTCGCGCTTGGCCTCGCCTTCCTCCGTCTGATACTCCTCGCGGAAGTGGCCGCCACAGCTCTCGTTACGGCTCAGCGCATCGAATGCCACAAGCTGACCCATGGTGAAGAAGTCACGGAGATGGATAGCCTTGTCGAGCTCGACGTTCAGGCCCTCCTTCGTGCCAGGTACGAACAGGTTGGTATCGAACTCCTTCTCGAGCTCGTGCATCTTCTTCAGACCGGTCTTCAGACCCTCAGCGGTGCGGCCCATGCCGACATACTCCCACATGATGTGACCCAGCTCCTTGTGGATAGAGTCAACAGAGCGCTTACCCTTGATGTTGAGCAGACGGTCGAGTTCTGCATCCACCTTCTTCTCAGCCTCAGCGAACTCAGGCAGATCGGTAGAAACCTTCGGCCAAACAGCCTGGTCGGCCAGATAGTTCTGGATGGTGTAAGGCAGCACGAAGTAGCCGTCGGCCAGACCCTGCATCAGCGCCGAAGCACCGAGGCGGTTGGCACCGTGATCAGAGAAGTTGCACTCACCAATAGCGAACAAACCAGGGATAGTGGTCTGCAGCTCGTAGTCAACCCAGATACCACCCATCGTGTAGTGGATAGCGGGATAGATCATCATCGGCTTGTAGTACTTCACGCCGTTAATCTCGTTGGCAACGTCGCCGGGGAACACGTCGGTAATCTCCTCGTACATCTCAAACAGGTTGCCGTAGCGCTGCATGATAACGTCGAGGCCAAGACGGTTGATAGACTCTGAGAAGTCGAGGAACACAGCCAGACCGGTGTTGTTCACGCCGAAGCCCTTGTCGCAACGCTCCTTAGCGGCACGCGAGGCCACGTCGCGGGGAACGAGGTTACCGAAGGCGGGATAGCGGCGCTCGAGATAGTAGTCGCGGTCCTCCTCGGGAATCTCCCAGCCCTGCTTGGTACCAGCCTGCAGAGCCTTGGCGTCCTCAAGCTTCTTGGGCACCCAGATACGGCCGTCGTTACGCAGCGACTCGGACATCAGCGTCAGCTTCGACTGCTTGTCGCCGTGGACGGGGATACAGGTGGGGTGAATCTGCACGTAAGAGGGGTTAGCAAACATAGCACCCTTGCGGTAGCACTGAACGGCAGCGGTGCAGTTGCAGCCCATGGCGTTGGTAGAGAGGAAATAGGTGTTGCCGTATCCACCAGTGGCAATGACCACAGCGTTTGCCGAGAAGCGCTCCAGCTGACCCGTTACCAGATTCTTGGCGATGATACCACGGGCGCGGCCGTCGACGATGACCACATCCTCCATCTCATAGCGGGTGAAGAGCTTCACCTTGCCGGTCTGCACCTGTGCGCTCAGAGAAGAGTAGGCACCGAGCAGCAACTGCTGACCCGTCTGACCCTTGGCATAGAACGTACGGCTAACCTGAGCGCCACCGAACGAACGGTTGGCAAGCATACCGCCGTACTCACGGGCGAAGGGAACGCCCTGAGCGACACACTGGTCGATAATATTGTTGCTGACCTCTGCCAGACGGTAGACATTAGCCTCGCGGGCACGGTAGTCGCCACCCTTCACGGTGTCGTAGAACAGGCGGTAGACGGAGTCACCATCGTTCTGATAGCACTTGGCGGCGTTGATACCACCCTGAGCGGCGATAGAGTGCGCACGACGGGGCGAGTCCTGAATGCAGAAATTATACACGTTGAAGCCCATCTCAGCGAGCGAAGCGGCGGCCGAGGCACCAGCCAGGCCGGTACCGACAACGATGACGTCGAGCTTCAGCTTGTTCTTCGGGTTGACAAGACGCTGATGAGCCTTATATTCCTTCCATTTCTCAGGTACGGGACCTGCGGGAATCTTTGAATCTAATACTTTTGCCATAACTTTAATTTTCGATTTACGGATTTTCGATTTTCAATTTAAGCGCAGCAGCTACCGTCGCAGAGTGAGGGAGCGCAGCCGAACCAGAAAGCGAGCACAACAACAGCGAAGCCGAGCATGAGCAGGCTGACATAGATAAGGCCGATGCAGTTCCAGCGCTTCTGCCAGATCTTACCGCTGATACCCAGGGTCTGCATAGCTGACCAGAAACCGTGAGCCAGGTGGAACCAGATGGCAGCAAACCAAACCAGATAGAGGATGCTGAGCACGGGGTTGGCAAACGTGTCCTTGATGTAAGCAAAGCCATCGGCGGGACTGTGGATGCCGATAGTGCCGAAAATCTCGGCGAACATCATGTTGTACCAGAAGTTAGCCAGGTGCAGCAACAGACCGACCAGGATGATGAGTCCCAGGACGAGCATGTTCTTAGAGTACCACTCCACCTTACCTGCATTGACCGTCGTAGCAATCTCGTAACGGTTGTCGCCACGAGCGGTACGATTCTGCGCCGTCAGGATGAAAGCGAAGACGATGTGAATCACTGCCAGGGCTGCCAAGCCAAGTGTTGCCGCAACGGCATACCAGTTGGCACCCAGGAATTCGCAAATCATGTTGTAACCCTCTTCCGAGAAGAGCGCGACCAAGTTCATGCAGCAGTGGAACGTCAGGAACAAGATCAGCGCAATGCCCGTTACAGACATTACAACTTTTCTACCAATTGATGAATTGATTAACCACATAAGTTGTTGAGTTTAAATTATTTAAGTTTATTGAATAATCATTGTTAGGTACGTACGCACACGTTTAGGGTACAAAATTAACAAAAAATAATGATATTCGCAAACGTTTGCGCGAAAATTTTTCAATATTCTTCACGCTGGCGTACGGCTTCGTACATCAGAACGGCTGCAGAAACGGAAACATTGAGCGAGTCGATACGGCCCAACATGGGTATGCGGATGTGGGCATCGGCAGCCTCACGCCACTGGCTGGTGAGTCCCGTAGCTTCCGTTCCCATGACTATGGCCGTAGGCCGACGCATGTCAGTATCATAATAAAGACGAGAGTCCTGCAACTGGGCTGTGAGAATCTGCATGCCGCGCTGCTTGAGGAAAGTGATACACGCCTCTGACGTGCAGGCAACACAAGGCACCGAGAAGAAAGCGCCTACCGACGAACGGATGAGGTTGGGGTTGTAGAGGTCTGTCAGCGGGTCGCAGACGATGACAGCATCTACACCGGCGGCATCGGCGGAGCGCAGGACGGCGCCGAGATTGCCGGGTTTCTCGACCCGCTCCAGAACAACCACAAGCGGCTGCTCGGGGAGACGTAGGTCGGTAAGCGACAGCTGACGGATTCTGACTTCGGCAATGATGCCCTCCGTGCTGCCGCGATAGGCCACCTTCTCGTAGACGGCCTTCGACACCTCAAACACACGGACACCATCGGGCAATGCCGGCAACGGTTCTGTACCGACCTCGACGGCAGGACACCAGAAGACGCACGCTATGTCAAAACCTGTCTCTAAGCAATGCATCAGTTCGCGGCGACCTTCGACAACGAAAAGTCCGGCCTTGCGACGCTCGGAAGATTTCTGCTGGAGCTGCAGCAGAAGTTTAATCTTAGGGTTCTGTGAACTGGTAATCGTTTCTATCATGTTGCAAAATTACAAAGAAATTCGAGATTGCGTGAGTTTTTCCGAAACTTTTTGTAAATTTGCAGGCAAAATAATTGTTTAGGATGAATCAGAACTATGACGTTATCGTGATAGGTGGCGGACACGCAGGGTGTGAGGCGGCAACGGCCTCGGCCAATATGGGTGCTCGGACACTGCTCATCACAATGGACATGAACAAGATTGCACAGATGTCGTGCAACCCTGCCGTTGGTGGCATTGCCAAAGGGCAGATTGTACGCGAGATTGACGCCCTGGGCGGACAGATGGGAAAGGTGACGGACGCTACAGCCATACAGTTCCGCATGCTGAACCGAAGCAAGGGTCCTGCGGTATGGAGTCCGAGGGCGCAATGCGACCGGGGGAAGTTTATCTGGGAGTGGCGCCGCGTGCTCGATGAAACGGGGAATCTGGACATCTGGCAGGACCAGGTGGAGGAACTGCTGGTAGAGTCTGTCGCTGTGGCACAGCAACAAACGAAACGGGTGACGGGTGTGAAGACCATCTGGGGTGCGGAGTTCCATGCGCCCTGCGTGGTGCTGACGGCCGGCACATTCCTCAACGGACTGATGCACATAGGACGGCGGATGGTGAAAGGCGGACGCATAGCGGAACCTGCCGCGGAACGACTGACGGAGAGCATCACCCAGCACGGCGTACACGCAGCACGAATGAAAACTGGCACGCCCGTTCGCATAGACAAAAGAACGGTACACTTCGAGGATATGACGCGGCAGGACGGCGAGAACGACTACCACCAATTCTCATATATGGGTAAGCCGCGCCCCCTACCCCAACTGCCGTGCTACGAGTGCTACACCAACCCGGACGTTCACGAGACGCTGCGCTCAGGATTGGCGGATTCACCGCTATACAACGGACAGATTCAGTCGATAGGTCCGCGCTACTGTCCGTCGATAGAGACGAAGCTCGTGACCTTTCCCGACCGTGAGCAGCACCTGCTGTTCTTAGAACCGGAAGGAACGGACACCAACGAGATGTACCTGAACGGCTTCTCGTCGTCGCTGCCTATGGACGTACAGATAGCAGCACTGAAACACATACCGGCATTGAGGGACGTGAAGGTCTACCGCCCAGGCTATGCGATAGAATACGACTTCTTTGACCCGACACAGTTGGAGCACTCGCTGGAATCGAAAGTCATTGGCGGTCTGTTTATGGCCGGACAGGTAAATGGGACGACGGGCTACGAAGAGGCGGGAGGCCAGGGAACGGTGGCCGGCATCAATGCGGCGCTGAAGGCTGGTGCAGCAGGCTGCGGTACCACAGCAGCAGACACGGCACTAACGCTGGCTCGCGACGAGGCTTACATCGGCGTGCTGATAGACGACCTGGTGACGAAAGGCGTTGACGAGCCTTACCGTATGTTCACCTCAAGGGCGGAATACCGCATACTGCTGAGACAGGATGATGCCGATGCCCGACTGACGGAGCGCGGCTACGAACTGGGCATCGTCAAAAGAGACCGCCTTGACTGGTGGTTGGAAAAGAAAAAAATCATCGAAGAAATCATTCATTTTTGCGATTCGTTTGCCATCAAACCACGTCTTATTAACGGGGCATTGGAAGCTCTCGGCTCTACCCCACTCCAGTATGGCTGCAAACTGACGGACTTAATCAGCCGTCCGGAACTGTCGTTCGAGAAACTGGCGGATGCTATTCCGGAATTGAAAGAAAAGCTGAATCTACCGAGGAACCGTCAAGAAGAAATCAGCGAAGCGGCAGAAATCCAGATTAAATATAAAGGATATATCGAGCGCGAACGACTGGTAGCCGAGAAGATGCACCGTCTGGAAAACATCAGAATCCGCGGGCGCTTTGACTATGAGAACTTGAACGCCATTTCGACAGAGGCACGACAGAAGCTGACGAAGATTCAGCCCGAAACACTGGCACAGGCCAGCCGTATTCCGGGCGTCAGTCCGAGCGACATCAATGCGATGCTGGTGCTGATGGGTAGATAATGTTTCACGTGAAACAAAAGATAATGTGTAACCAATATAACTTACTGAAAATGAACAACAAACTATTGATTGACAATCTCAGGTGCATACCTGATTTCCCCAAGAAGGGTATCAACTTCCGTGACGTGACGACGCTCTATAAGAACGCCGAGTGCATGAAGACGATGACCGACGAACTCTACGAGATTTACAAGGACAAGGGCATCACCAAAATCGTTGGCATCGAGAGTCGCGGATTTGTCATGGCAGCAGCACTGGCTGTCAGACTGGGCGCCGGCGTCGTACTGGCTCGCAAACCTGGCAAGCTGCCATCGACGGTTATCAAGGAGTCTTTCTCAAAGGAATACGGTGTAGACACCATCGAGATGCACATCGACTCCATCGATGAAAACGATGTCGTTTTGATTCATGACGACCTGCTGGCAACAGGCGGTACCGCCAAAGCAGCTTATAAACTGGTACAGCATTTCCACCCCAAGAAAGTGTACATGAACTTCATCATCGAAATCAGAGACGAAGGCTTACACGGGCGCGATTTGTTCAAAGATATAGATTTAACCACATTGATAACAGTGTAACGTTCCACGTGGAACATACAGAATGAAAAAGGAAGAGGACGAGAAAAGGCTGGAGTATCTAAGGGGAATTGTTATGCGTCTGCCTAACAAGCCTGGCAGCTATCAGTTCTACGACGACCAGCATACCATCATCTATGTGGGTAAGGCGAAAAACCTCAAGTCGAGGGTTTCGTCTTACTTCCACACAGAGGTAGACCGTTTCAAGACAAAGGTGCTGGTATCCAAGATACACGACATCTCTTACACCGTTGTGAACACCGAAGAGGACGCACTGCTGTTGGAAAACTCGCTCATCAAAAAGTACAATCCCCGCTATAACGTCCTGCTGAAAGACGGTAAGACCTACCCTTCCATCTGCGTCACCAACGAATACCTACCACGCATCTTCAAGACACGTACCATCAACAAGAAATGGGGCACCTACTACGGCCCTTATTCTCATATTGGGAGTATGTACGCTGTATTGGATATCATCAAGCAACTGTATCACCCGCGAACCTGTAGGCAACCTATTACCAAAGAGGGTGTCGAACAGGGCAAATACAAGGTATGTCTCGACTACCATATCAAGAAATGTAAGGGTCCTTGCGTGGGGAAGCAGAGCTACGAAGAATACCAGAAAAACATGCTTCAGGCACGCGAAATCTTGAAGGGCAACACACGCCAGATACTACGTGACCTGAAGGAGGAAATGTTGATGCTGGCCGACCAGCTGAAGTTCGAAGAAGCCGAAGAAGTTAAACGCAAATATCTGGCTTTGGACTCGTTTGTCAGCAAGAGCGAAGTGGTAAGCCACACCATCAGCAATGTCGACGTGTTTTCTATTACCTCAGACGAGAAAATGGCGTATATCAACTACCTGCATGTGTCCAACGGCAGTGTGAACCAAAGCTTTACCATAGAGTATAAAAAGAAACTGCAGGAGACGGACGAAGAACTGCTGCAACTGGGTATCGTCGAACTGAGAGAGCGCTTCCAGAGCGACGCAAAGGAAATCATCGTTCCGGTAGAATTAGACGTCGAACTGGAAAATGTAACATTCACCATCCCCCAACGCGGAGACAAGAAAACACTCTTAGATCTGTCGGTTATGAACGGCAAACAATACAAGTTCGACCGACTTAAACAGGCCGAGAAATTAAATCCCGAACAGAAACAGACGCGCCTGATGAAAGAGCTACAAGAGAAGCTACACCTGCCTACACTACCCTACCACATTGAGTGCTTCGACAACTCAAACATCTCAGGTAGCGACGCTGTAGCCGCTTGTGTGGTTTTCAAGGGTATGAAGCCCAGCAAGAAGGACTACAAGCGGTTTAATATCAAGACCGTCGTAGGACCTGACGACTATGCATCGATGAAGGAGGTCGTTTCGAGGCGATACAATCGTCTGCTGCAGGAACAGTTACCGATGCCAGACCTGATTGTGGCCGACGGCGGCAAAGGACAGATGGAGGTTATCCGACAGGTCATTCAGGACGAACTAAACCTCGACATTCCTATAGCAGGACTGGCCAAGGACGACCGCCACCGCACCAACGAACTGCTCTACGGATTCCCTCCCATGAGCGTACAACTGAAGACCGACAGCGAACTATTCCACGTGCTGACACAGCTACAGGACGAGGTTCACCGCTTTGCCATCGAATTCCACCGAGACAAGCGCTCTAAGCGCGCTTTGGAGTCGGAACTGGACAACATACCGGGCGTGGGCGAAAAAACGCGTGACGCGCTTCTAAAAGGCCTTAAATCAGTCAAACTAATCAGGGAATCGTCTCAGGAAAAGATAGCAGAAATAACAGGTCCGGCAAAAGCCAAAATCATCTATGAACATTTCCATCCGTAAAAGTTTGGTGGAATGAAAAAAAGTTTGTAACTTTGCAGACATGAGAGCGGTCATACAACGAGTGAAGCACGCCAGCGTTACCATCGAAGGCAGTGTGAAGAGCAGCATCGGACAAGGATTTCTGGTGCTGTTAGGTGTGTGTAATGAAGACACAACGGAGGACGTAGAGTGGTTGGTGAAGAAGATAGCCAACTTGCGGGTGTTCGACGACGACGAGGGCGTGATGAACCGCTCCCTACTCGACGTCCAAGGCGAGGCTTTAGTGGTAAGTCAGTTCACACTCTATGCCAGCTACAAGAAAGGCAACCGCCCCAGTTGGTTCCGGGCTGGCTCCCACGAGCACTCCATACCGCTCTATCAGGCTTTCTGTCAGCAACTTAGCGAGCAAATTGGCAAGTCTGTTGGCACAGGAGAATTCGGTGCCGATATGAAGGTAGAGCTTCTCAACGACGGCCCCGTCACCATCTGTATGGACACCAAAAACAAGGAATAAACCGATGAAGAAGTACCTCAAGGAACTGGAAATAGCGGGTATCATACTCATGGGCATCGGCATTGTCGTGGCACACACGGCGGGCTACAACTACGGTATGTGGCCCTGCGCCGCCGGTATGCTGGTACTGCTGCTACCCTACCTCTACAAAGCCTTCCACTGGAAGGAATACGAGCAGGAGAACAAGCGCAACATCTGGATTATTGTGCTCTGCATACTGATTATTTACATCCAATTACTGGTACTGAAACTATGACGATACGTGAAGCACAGGAGGCGGTAGACCGCTGGATTCGGGAGTACGGCGTGCGCTACTTCTCGGAACTTACCAATATGGCAGTCCTGACAGAGGAAGTTGGCGAACTGGCACGCGTGATAGCCCGCAAATACGGCGACCAGAGCTTCAAGCCAGGCGAGAAAGAAAACCTCGGCGAGGAGATGGCCGACGTGCTGTGGGTACTGCTATGTTTAGCCAACCAAACTGGTGTTGACCTGACGGAAGAACTGCTTAAATCGATAGAGAAAAAGACAAAAAGAGATGCTTTGCGGCATATAGAAAACCCCAAACTTAAAGCTTAATATTATGGCAGAAAAGACAAAAATTGAAGAGGCTCTGTCGAAGTACAACCTCGACATCAGTGACCAGGAAGTAAAGGAAGCGGTAAAGGAAATCATCGCCACCAAAGTACATGAGAACGACACGCCAGAAGTGAAGAAATTCCTCATGGGCAGCGTGGAACTGACAACCCTGAAGACCACAGACAGCGAGACGTCGGTCATGGCCTTCACAGAGAAGGTGAACCAGTTTGACGAGGCATACCCTGCCCTGCCCCACGTCGCCACCATCTGCGTCTATCCGAAATTCGCAAAGATAGTCAGCGAGACGTTAGAGGTAGAAGGTGTTGAAATAGCCTGTGTATCAGGCAGTTTCCCCTCATCGCAATCTCTCATCGAGGTGAAGACCGTTGAGACATCGCTGGCCGTAAAAGACGGTGCAACAGAGATAGACATCGTGATGAATGTTGGTGCCTTCCTCGACGGTGATTTCGATACCGTTGTCGACGAGATACAGCAGCAGAAAGAGGCGTGTGGCGACGCTGCCATGAAAGTGATTCTGGAGACGGGATGTCTGAAGACGGCCAAAAACATCAAGATTGCCTCCCTACTCTCTATGTATGGTGGTACAGACTACATCAAAACATCGACAGGCAAACTGGAACCCGCAGCAACGCCGGAGGCTGCATACGTCATGTGCCAGGCCATCAAGGAGTACTACGACCAGACTGGCATACAGATAGGTTTTAAGCCCGCTGGCGGCCTTAACAGCGTGATGGACGCACTTATCTACTATACCATCGTTAAAGAGGTCTTAGGCGAAAAATGGCTCACCAACAAGTGGTTCCGCATGGGGACAAGTAGACTGGCAAACCTGCTGCTGAGCGAAGTCGTCGGCGAAGAAACCAAATTCTTTTAATTGACAGGAGAACAGCGGCAGACAGAAGAACATGTTTTAGACAGGAGTACAGGAGAACATTTTTAGACAAGAGTACAGGAGAACATGTTTAGACAAGAGTACAGGAGAACATGTTTTTGACAGGAGTACAAGAGAACAGGTTTTTGGGCACAGGGGAAAAGTACTCATATACTCATGTCAAAAAGTACTCATGTACTCCTGTCAAAAAGTACTCTTGTACTCATGTCAAAAAGTACTCTTGTACTCATGTCAAAAAGTACTCATGTACTCATGTCAAAAAGTACTCATGTACTCATGTCAAAAAGGTAAGCACCCAATAGCTTTTTGGGGGGTGTAGAATATAATAAGTACCTTTGCCGACGCAAACCAAAAGTTTACGTTATGGCAACAAGTAGAGACTTTGA
>ONDA01000048.1 GCA_900316475.1 uncultured Prevotellaceae bacterium | reverse complement strand
GCTTTCTGCGGTTATTGATGACAATCCTAAGTTCCATAAGCTATATCAAATGTATAAATTAGTCGCTTGATGAATGAATATTCACTTGCGAAAGCTCAGATCCTAATAATACAGTTTCTGTTCGACAAAGATACTGATAATTCCGCACATCCCGCTATTTCGCTGATAGATTTAAATCATTTTATATTTCGATGCAGGGCGAAATGTCCGTGGATGGCTCAATGGCTTTGAAATCTCACAGGATGTGAGTGAAGAAGTAATTCAGCCATTAACGGACATAGACCTGTGCCAGTTTGCAGCATCCCATGAAGGTATATATGATAGCTGCATCCTCGGCCGCATCGTGGTTGCCGCAGACGTGGCTGTAGCCTTGGAGAAAACACTTGACATCACTGCTGACATTTGGATTAACATGCAGACACAGCATGGCCTCGATACTGCCAATAGCGCTACACACTACCACAAAGAAAATAATAGGTAACACCTCTTACACCTGGCACTTAACTCACTGATTTTCAGAATAGAATTTTTGTGAGTTGGTCACACCAATGGTAGCACCAGTGGTCACACCACGTCACGGCCTCTCGTAAAAATCTCACGCCTATATTTTTTTACGAGAGGCCGTGAAATTTTTCTGAGAGGCCGTGAGATTTTTACGAGAGGCCGTGAGATTTTTACGAGAGGCCGTGACGTTTTCCCTGTTCAGGTGTCGGTGTTGGTGCGGGCATTGGTGCTACCACTGGTGCTACCACCTGCTGTCGTAAGTGACTGATAATCAGTAGGAGGTGTGCTGGGTGTTACCAACTTCCGCCATTTCGTCTGTAATGCGCGCGCACGCATGAGGGAGATACTGATGACGAGAGACACCGAGAGACGACAGTCACGAGCACGACCTATACGGCACTGATTGTCAGCTGCTTGGCATTTTAGTATTCCACCAGCCTCCTCGAGGCTCTTGCATCTTCCAATCTTTCGTCGTAACTTTGCACCAGGTTTGGCGGTGGCGGTTAAGATGTTGCGCCCTTAAATCTTGTCGAGCGCCTGACGGATGTCGTCGAGAATATCCTCCACGTCCTCGATGCCTACGGAGAGACGGATGAGGTCGGGCGCCACGCCGGCTTCGCGCAGCTGCTCGTCGCTGAGCTGGCGGTGTGTGTGGCTGGCGGGGTGTAGCACACAGGTGCGGGCGTCGGCCACGTGGGTGACGATGTTGATCATTTCGAGAGAGTCCATCCACTTGATGGCCGTCTCGCGCGTTCCCTTCAGTCCAAAGGCGATGACGCCGCAGGAGCCGTTAGGCAGGTACTTCTGCGCCAGTTCGTAGTAGGGGTCGTCCTTCAGTCCGCTGTAGTGTACCCATGCCACCTTCGGACAGTCGTGCAGAAACTCTGCCACGCGCTGTGCGTTTTTGCAGTGCTGGGCCATACGCAGGTGCAGCGTCTGTAGTCCGAGGTTCAGCAGGAACGAGTTCTGCGGAGCGGGAATCGAGCCGAGGTCGCGCATGAGCTGTGCCACGAGCTTCGTGGTGTAGCCCATCTTGCCGAAGGCTTTGACGTAGGTCAGTCCGTGGTACGACTCGTCGGGGGTGCAGAGTCCGGGGAACTTGTCGGCGTGGGCGAGCCAGTCGAAGTTGCCGCTGTCGACGACGACGCCGCCCACCTGTGTGGCCATACCGTCCATATACTTTGTGGTGGAGTGGGTGACGATGTCGGCGCCCCACTCGAAGGGACGGCAGTTGACGGGGGTGGGGAAGGTGTTGTCGATGATCAGGGGCACACCGTTCTTGTGGGCGATGCGTGCGAACTTCTCAATGTCGAGCACGGCGCAGCCGGGGTTGGTGATGGTCTCGCCGAAGAGCGCCTTTGTGTTTGGGCGGAAGGCTGCCTGAATCTCCTCCTCGGTAGCGGTGGGCGACACGAAGGTGCACTCGATGCCGAGCTTCTTCATCGTCACGCCGAAGAGGTTGTAGGTGCCGCCGTAAATCTCGTTAGAGGTGACGAAGTGGTCGCCAGCCTGACAGATGTTGAACAGGGCGTAGAAGTTGGCAGCCTGGCCCGACGATGTCAGCACGGCGCCCACGCCGCCTTCGAGGGCTGCAATTTTGGCAGCCACGGCGTCGTTCGTCGGGTTCTGCAGGCGGGTGTAGAAGTAGCCCTCCTTCTCTAAGTCAAACAACTTTGCCATCTCGTCCGAGTCGTCGTACTTGAACGTCGTCGACTGGATGATGGGCAGTTCTATCGGTTCTCCGTTCTTGGCCTTGTAGCCAGCTTGTACGCAGAGCGTACCTGGCCTCATTTTCTTTTCCATTTTTTATTGCTGATATATTACGTATTAATGAATAAGTCTGTGCAAAAGTACAACTATTTTTCTGTTTCCGCAAGGTTATTGCGAAAAAAAGGCTATCTTTGCAGCAACCTTTTCGTAATAACTTATCTGTAGCGAAGTCGATATGAAGAAAAAAACTGTATTTATCACAGGCGCCACCAGTGGCATCGGCCTTGGCTGCGCCAAGAAATTCGCCATACCGAGCGCGCTGCCAAGCTCTATCAGGGCATCAAGTCCCTGACAGGCGACGATATTGCCGACGTGGCCGTCTATGCTGCCAATGCCCCTGAGCATGTGCAGATTGCCGAGGTGCTGATACTGGCTACCCACCAGGCCAGCGGCAGCGTCATTGTCCGTCGGTAGAATGGGGTAGCGCGGATGCTGTTTACGTTAGTTACAAATAGATTCCTTGCTTATATGTTACTATATCTCTTCAAACGGATAAGTTTCGTCGTAGATATCGCTCAGTAGCTTGTCCTTATAGAGCCAATGGGCGCCGGGGGCAATGTGCTTCACCCTGTATCCTTTCAGTTTGGCAGAGAGCGCGCTGATGGAAGTCTCTGCCCCTTCATAGCAGATTTTTCGCTCCGAGACAATCGTGACTGTTATCGTGGGGTCGTCTTTCCACGTCAGCACGTCGCCTTTCTGCATGCCCATTTCGTAGAAGTTGAGTGGGGGGCGATGAATCTGAGCCTTTACCGATGCGGCCTTGTCGTCGTCGGTCAGGTCGTTTTCTATTTCGTCGCTCACCTCCTCGGTCACGTCGGTGTGGTGGAACAGTTCGAGAATGGCTTTGGCTTGCTCCACCTGAATACGGAAGAACTCACGGTTGGCGTTGATGCGCTGCGGAGCGAATGCCGTGTGCAGGGCTTTTTCAATCTTGGCGCAGTCGGTTTTCTTTACCTTGCAAGCGAACTGGCACTCAAAGGGAACAGGGACGCCCGTTGTATAGAGTTCCCTCATTCTCCTTTCTATGTCTTCCTGTGTGGTCATGCCAATCTTCACAAGACCAGGCATTACAGGATTGGTTAAAAGATAAACGATTCCGTATTCCATCTTACTTTATTTTTCTTATGCTATCAATCAATTGCCTCCAAACTATAACATCACCAACTAAATACAAATCGTTACAATATACTTTTATTTCTTTTTGCATTCCGTTATAATACAACTGAAGAATGAAATAAAAGTTATCCGTCAGTGGAACAATATTATTATGTAGGACGATGTTTCTAATTCCATGAGGCTCAATATCTATATTAAATTGTTCTAACAATTTCATATTGAAGAAATCATTCTTTTCTTCTCCATTATAGAAATCACCACTTATTTTCAAATTTTTTATTTCTACATGGGAAGTATTGATAAGTCTCAAATAAGCTACATTTCCTAATTGGCTGAAAGAGACAGAAACATTCGGACTGTGTTCTTCGTCCCATTGACGTTTCATTTCATTTAGCTGCTCCTTATTGTTTGCCAGCGTTTTGTTATTATAAAAAAGTGCCATAGATGTTAGAGCGATCATTCCAAAAGAAGCTATCGCACTTAGGTATGATGGCCAAAATGCAATCCATGTAGCAGGATTTCCGGCAACAGGGCAACCAATATTTAATAGTACAAGAAAATTTAAGAAAAATGGGAATGCAACAATTATAATTGCTACAATAATCATAGCAACTTTATGACTATTCCAAATCTGCTTTATAAAATTCAGGAATTCCATTAGCTCTTACTTTGCACCCTTTTTCCTATTACAATCCTTACACAACATCTGGCAGCTCTCAGCGCAGATATATTGTTTTTAGAAATTCGCATCCTTGTAATCAAATGGGTCATACTCCCATGCCCACGGCAGCTCTTTGTCTTCTTTGACATCGGAAAAACTTCCATGCCCAAGACGTGCCAAAGCGTCTACATCGTTGAAGTTTTTGTTTACCTTTTCTTTCAACTCGGGTGTTATTTCCAATGACTTTATGATACGGTTGTACATATAGCAGAAAAGCTTCCATTCTTTTTTGATGTATTCTGCTGTATATGGTGGTTGTTTCAAAGCCTCACGCCTGTGGAGCTTGCAATCCATCATATATGTGAAAATACTTGCCTTCTCTTCTTCAGTGAAAGCTATCGACTCCCAACCATAAGTGTCTGGCTCATTCTTGGGTCTGTGGTTTTCAACTGGATTGTAGTGCCACTGACCTTTTGACTCTTTGTACTCTAATAAAATCATTTCTTTCATACCCATCAAATAAATTTAAAAATTGATACTTCATGAACACACACTCTCTGGCTTAATGCGCCAACCTTACAAAATCTATGCATATACAATTCTTACGTTGGTAACGCCACGTGATGAGCGGATGTAACAACCTTACAAAATCTATGCATATACAATCTCGTGGTCGATGGTGTTCAGGAACTCCCGGATGTAACAACCTTACAAAATCTATGCATATACAATCGTTCAGGTCGGCCCATACCTGTAGGCCGGATGTAACAACCTTACAAAATCTATGCATATACAATAGACTTACGTTGTTTTCCTGTTTCAACCTTGCTGGTTGCAATCCCGTTCACAGAGAAACGGGAGAGCAGAGCCGTCAAGTCCGCAGGCGTAGATTCGGGATAATCCGTCCCTATTTTGTGATTCACTAATAGTCCCAGCAGATTCAGGCTGGCGTTCAGGTCGCGGTCGATGACTGCTCCGCAATGCGGGCAACGGTAGGTACGGTCGCGGAGCGTCAAATCTTCCTTCTTCTCTCCGCAAACCGAACACGTCTTGCTGCTTGCAAAGTATCGGTCGGCCTTGGTGACTTTCACGCCGTTCGTTTCGGCTTTATACTCTATCTGTCTGCGCAGTTCTCCAAACGAAACATCACTGACGGCCTGAGCCAGCCGGTGGTTCTTGGTCATGCCCTTCACGTTCAGGTCTTCAATTGCAATCTCGCCATAGTGTGTGGTCAAAATCGTGGTGACCTTGTGCAAGAAGTCACGCCTGATGTTCGCCACGCGACCTTGTGCATGAGCCAGCCGCACAGACAATTTAATATAATTGTTCGACTTCCTGACGCCCTTCAGCCGTTCCTCTTTGGTTTTCGGATGAACGCGCTTGCTGAGCTGTCTGCTGAGTCTCGTTATTTTTCTCTGATTCTTCTTCAGTGGCTTGGGATTCTCAATGGCAATGCCGTCGGAGAGTATCAGCGCCGACTTGATACCCATGTCAACGCCCACTTTCCTGTTGGCATCGACGAAGTCCACATTCGGATGCGTTCTTTTATATTCTTCTTCTGTAATCTCCAAACTGAACGATGCGTAGAACTTGCCACCACTTTGCGAAATGCATACATTGTTTATCTTGGCATAGTTGAAGCGGATATGCTCAGCCATCTTCACCCAACCCAATTTTGGAAATTGCATATATTGATGCTTCCCATTTTCATTGTGTGGAATCTTATCGAAAGACTTCGAGTTCTTGTTTACTTCTGATAGTTCCACTTCACTGGATTGAAGATAAAACTTTCCTTCGTTATCTCTTTTCTTCTTAAACTGAGGATACTTGCCAAGTCCCTTGAAGAATCTCTTAAAAGCCATATCAAGATTCATAAAAGGTTGGTCAGTGGCACACTTTGTCACTTCGTATGTAAACGGAAACTGCTCCTTCTTGATAGCATTGAAACGCTTTCGGATTTCCCTACCGTTCGGTTTCTCGCCAGCCTCGTACATCCGTTTCCATTCTGCCAGTCCCCAGTTATACGCCAATCGCGCACACCCGAAAGCCTTGCGGAAGTATGTCTTCTGCTTGTTGTTCGGTTTCAGTTCTATTCTGTGCGCGATTGAAATCATATAGTTCGGGGCTTTATTGCTTGCAAAGATAAACAATTTCCCTGACTCTCGGATGCTTTTTGGCTAAAAAAGCATAAATCTTAACCGTTTTTAGTTTAGATGTTGAGTCAATCCCATTTTCGCGAAATTTGATATCACATTTTGTGACTTCCAATTCTCATCTGTCTAATCCATCACGACATCGTCTTTTGTGAAGCGGATGGTGCGGTCAGGCTGGGTTTTTACGCAGTCGGAAAACATGATGCCGAAGACGACGGCGATGATGTAAAGCAGGAATAATCCGTCCATAATTCTTATTGTTTTAGTTACACATTTATTGTTTTCGAGTGCAAAGATAGGACGGGGGTGTACCATAAGTCGGTACACCCCTGAATCTTTTCTGTTAAAAGATGCTAAACGGACGGGCGCTACTTCTGATAGCGCTGAAGTATGGATTCTACCTGTTGCTGGAACCGGGCGCGGAGTTCCTGTGGCTGAAGAATCTCAAGACCGTCGGCGTGGGTGAGAAGCTGGCCGAGGAAGTCGGCGGTGGGACGGATGTCGAATGAGAAGTCGGTATAATCGGTGGTGACGGTCGTCGTACGCTGCGACAGAT
This sequence comes from uncultured Prevotellaceae bacterium, assembly GCA_900316475.1. Taxonomy (GTDB): domain Bacteria; phylum Bacteroidota; class Bacteroidia; order Bacteroidales; family Bacteroidaceae; genus Prevotella. Next base: position 10,217 of record ONDA01000048.1, on the reverse strand, counting down.
GGAGAGGAAGGGTGCGCAGGTAGTTGGGCGTCTTGCCGTAAGCACGGACGACGACGTGGGTCAGGGGTGTCTCGTCGGTCAGCACGCCGAAGTACTCTGCGAAGTAGTCCTGCGGCGAGAAGTCGGCGGGCATCTGGAAATCTTCGTCGGTAAGGTTGACTGCCTGCATACGGTCAAGCGAATAGGTGGCGAAATGATGGCCGGTGAAGGAGAGCAGATACCAGCGTCGGTGGAATAGCTTGAGGGCGTAGGGTGCCACGACCTTCTTGTAGCTGTCGGCCCCGAAGCGCTGATACTGCATCAGAATCTTCTTGCCGGCCTTGATGGCACTGATGATGGTCTCCAGGTATTCCTCGCCTGCGGGTACGTTTTCAAGGATGATGCGGTCTTTCAGCGAGACGCTGTCGGAGAGTACGCCGCCGACGGTCATCGTGGAGAGCATCCAGCGCTCCAGACTGTCGTCGAGCAGCACTTCGGGGTTGGCGATGTAGTACTTGTAATGGTCCTTCACGTCGCAGTCGATGATGACGCCGAACATGTCGAGTATGGCGTCGCGATGGCGGTTGAAGGTGGTGCGGGGCAGGGGGTTGCCGTCGGCTACCCCCTCCCTCATCCAGTGTTCGTTCAGCTCGTCCAACGTCATCTGCCGATAGCGGCGGAAAGCGTTGATGAGCCAGATGTACTGCTGGTATATCTGTGCGGGCTTCATCGGCTTGGTCTACAGGAAGAAACGTCGGAACTCGCTCTCGAAGTTGGGCGTGAGGCAGTCCTGGCCGATAGCGGCGCGTATCTCGTCGAGCGTCCAGAAACGGCCGCCGTCGAGCTCTTCGGCTGACGGGCTGACGGGACCGTCGTAGATGGTGCTGTAGACGTAGACCAACTCGCGTTCGCGGCGGCTGTCGAAGACGTACTTGCCATTGAACGTGGGTGTGAAGTCGGTGATGCCAAGTTCCTCGCGCACCTCTCTTGTTAGCGCTTGCTCAGGCGTCTCGCCGTAGTCCATGTGTCCGCCGACGCTGGTGTCCCATTTGCCAGGCTGAATGTCTTTCCATGCGGGCCGTTTCTGCAGATAGACCTCGCCCCGCGAGTTGAATACATGCAGATGAACCACGGGGTGCAGCAGACGTGAGCCGTTATGGCATTCGCCGCGTGTGGCCGCGCCGACGACATGGCCCTCGTCGTCGACTATCGGGAACCGTTCTTGCAGATTGTCTTGCATCATCATAGTCCGCGTGCTTTAAGGAGGCTGGAGGCATCGGGCTGCTGCATTCCCGTGAAGTCGGTGAACATCTGCATGAGGTCGCCCGTGTTGCCCCGGCTCAGAATCTTGTCGCAGAAGTCGCGGCCGGTGGCGGGGTCAAGTGCTCCGCGACGGGCAAAGACGTCGGCGATGTTGACGGCCAGCACTTCTGTCCACAAGTAGCTGTAGTAACCGGCAGCATAGCCGCCGCCAAAGACGTGGTTGAAGTAGCTGGTATGATAGCGGGGCGGAATCTGCTCGTTGAGCAGTCCCACCTGTCGCAGGGCCGCAGTCTCGAAGTCGGCAGCCTTGTCAGGTGTGGGAACGTCCTTGGCGGCGAGCATGTGCCAAGCCAGGTCGACGCAGGTGGCGGCCAGGTTCTCGCCGAGGGCGTAGGCCGTCTGGAAGTTGATGCTCTTCAGCATGCGCTCCTTGAGGTCGGCGGGCATGGGTTCGCCCGTCTCGCAGTGGCGTGCATAGTGGTCGAAGACCTCGGGGATGGCAGCGAACGACTCGTTGAACTGCGAGGGCATCTCTACGAAGTCGCGGGCTACCGACGTGCCGCTCAGGCGGTTGTACTGGCAGTCGCTGAGTATGCCGTGCAGGGCGTGTCCGAACTCATGGAACATCGTCGTCACCTCGTCCCATGTCAGCAGCGAGGGCTTGCCTTCGGGAGCCTTGGCGTTGTTGCAGACGTTGAAGATGATGGGCTGCTGGTTCCACTGGCGGCTCTGCTTCTGGAAGCCGTCCATCCAGGCGCCGCCGCGCTTCGTCGGGCGGCGGTAGTAGTCGGTGTAGAAGAGCGCCTTCGGCTTGCCGTCGCGGTCGAAGACCTCGAAGGCACGCATGTCGGGGTGGTAGAGGGGAATGTCCTTGCGCTCCTTGAAGGTGAGGCCGTAGGCCCGCCCTGCGGCGTAGAAGACGCCGTTGAGCAGGACGCTGTCGGCATTGAAGTAAGGCTTCACCTCGTCGTCGCTGACGTTGAGGAGCTGCTTCTTCATTTTTGCGGAGTAGTAGAAACGGTCGTAGGGCTGGAGGGAGAACAACGGGGCGTTGGTGGCCGACGGGGGGGTGGCGCCCGACGGAGAAGCGTCGGGAATGGCGGTGGCGCCCGACGGAGAAGCGTCGGGAACGGCGGCAGCGAAGGCTTCGATGGCCTTTGTCTCGGCGTCGGCCTTCGGGGTGTACTGGGCGATGAGGCTCTTCAGGAAGGCGTAGACGTTCTCAGGCGTCTTTGCCATGGTCTTCTCTAACGAGTAGGCGGCGTAGTTGGGGTAGCCCATAATCTCGGCCTGTTCAGCACGCAGTTTGGCTATTTCGCAGACCAGCGGGTAGGTGTTGTACTTGCCCGTGCCGTCGGCGCGGTGGACGGATGCCTCGTAGACCTTGCGGCGCAGTTCGCGGTTGTCGAGGCTGGCGAGAATCTGCTGCTGGGTGGTGTTGGCAATGACGATGGCGTAGGGCGCCTTCTTGCCCCGGCTCTCTGCATCCTTCATACACTGGGCCATGTCGGCCTCGCTGAGTCCTGCCAGGTCGGCTGCTGAGTCCACCCAGACGACGGCGTCGTTCGTAGCGTTGGGCAGCATGTCGCCCCACTCGGTCTGCAGGTCAGCTATGCGCTTGTTGATTTGCTTCATGCGCTCCATCTTGTCGTCGGGCAGCAGGGCACCCTTGCGCACGAATTCCTTGTAGGTCTCTTCCAACAGCTTCTGGTCCTCACCCTGTAGTGCATCGTGCTGACGGTCGTAGACCTGGCGGATGCGCTCAAAGAGCGGTTTGTTGAACATAATCTCGTTCTCGAGGTCGGTCAGCATGGGCTGTATCTTCTTTTCAAGCTCGCCCAGTTCCGGCGTCTTGTCGGCCTCTACCAAGGCGAAGAATACGCGGGCTACGCGGTCGAGCAGGCGTCCGCTCTCCTCGTAGGGCAGGATGGTGTTCTCGAAGGTGGCAGAGTCAGGACAGTCGACAATCTTCTGTATGTTCTCGCGCTTCTCCTTGATGGCAGCCTCGAACGCCGGCAGATAGTCGGTGACTTGAATCTTGCTGAAGTCGGGTGCGCCGTAGGGCAACTGGCTCTCTGCAAGCAGGGGATTCTCGTGCTGCGCCTCCTTGCAGGCGCTGAACTGCATTGTCATTGCCGATGCGATACCGATGGTCATAATAGTCTTTGTTATATTCATGGCTATATCTGTAATTTCGGTGCAAAGATACGAAATAATTCATAATGTTTACTGCATTATTCATAATTATTTTCTAACTTTGCAGCCGAATTAATGTAAAAGCTATGAAAGAGAATCGTATTTTTGCAGCTGCCCTCATTGCATTGGGACTGGTGTGTCTGGGCTGGTTTATCAAGGCTGGTATCGACGACTTTGCCAGCAAGGACCGTAAGGTGAACGTGAAGGGACTGGCCGAGCAGGAGGTAGAGGCCGACAAGGTGACGTGGCCTATCGTGTCGAAGGAGGTGGGCAACGACCTGCCCGGACTCTACGACCGCATTGGTGCCACGCAGCAGAAGATCAAAGCCTTCTTGCTCCGTAGTGGTATCAAGCAGGCGGAACTGACGGAGAACGCACCGCAGGTTGTCGACCTTCAGGCCCGTGAGTATGGCGACAACAAGCCCTACCGCTACATCGTGACGAGCGTCATTACAGTGACGAGCAGTCAGGTGAAGCAGGTGCGCCAGATTATCGCCAAGCAGGGCGACCTGTTGAAGGAGGGTGTCGCCATTGTCGACGGCGGCTACGACAACCCCGTGAAGTACGAGTACGTATCGTTCAAGGAGATGAAGCCGAAGATGATGCAGGAAGCCATTGAGAACGCCGAGAAGACGGCGCAGCAGTTTGCCGAGAACTCGCACTCGAAGCTCGACAAGATAGTGAGTGCCGACCAGGGGCAGTTCTCCATTGAGAACCGCGACGAGAACACCCCGTATATCAAGAAGGTGCGCGTAGTGACCACCGTTACCTATTCGCTGAAGGACTGACCGTCAGGGCGAGCGAGGCCGGCAGCGTGATGGCCTGTCAGCTGATGCCTATAATGATGATTATGGACGAAACAAACAACATACCACAGGAGTGGAATAAATTCTATCTGAAAGACGTGTCGTTCGTCAACCTGATGACGAAGCGCATCTTCAACGTGCTCATCGTGGCCAACCCCTACGACGCCTTTATGCTGGAGGACGACGGACGTATCGATGAGAAACTCTTCGACGAGTATATGGAGCTGGGTATGCGCTACCCGCCGTCGTTCACCCAGGTGTCGACCACCGAGGAGGCCGATGCCGTGCTGGCCACGACGGATATCGACCTGGTCATCTGTATGCCCGGTAATGCCGACAACGACGCCTTTACCGTTGCCCGTGAGGTGAAGGCCGCCCACCCGCAAATTCCCTGTGTGGTGCTGACGCCCTTCTCACACGGTATCACGAAGCGCATACAGGACGAGGATATGTCGGTGTTCGACTACGTCTTCTGCTGGCTTGGCAACACGAACCTCATCATGTCCATCATCAAACTGTTGGAGGACAAGATGAACATTGAGCACGACATACGCGAGGCCGGTGTGCAGATGATTCTGCTCGTCGAGGACAACATACGCTTCTACTCCTCCATACTGCCAAACCTCTATAATTACATATTGGCACAGTCGAAGCGCTTCTCGACCGAGGCGCTGAACCCCCACGCCGCCGCCCAGCGCAAGCGTGGCCGTCCGAAGGTGGTGCTGGCCACGAACTACGAGGAGGCGATGGAGATTTACGAGAAGTACCACGAGAACACGCTGGGCGTCATCAGCGACACCCGCTTCCCGTTGAAGAATGTTCCCGGCCGCCTCTCGCATGTCGAGGAGGGCGACCCCGAGGCCGGTCTGAAGCTGCTGCGCGAGATTCGCCGGCGCGACGAGTACGTGCCGCTAATCCTCGACTCCAGCGAGACGGTCAACGCCAAGAAGGCAGCAGCAGAGGGCTTCCACTTCATCGACAAGAACTCGACGAAGGTGAACGTCGACCTGCACCGGCTGATGGAGGAGCACATGGGCTTCGGCGACTTCATCTTCCGCGACCCAGCGACGAAGCAGGAGATAGCCCGCATATCGTCGCTGAAGGACCTGCAGGACAATATCTTCAAGATTCCCGCTGACTCACTCAGCTACCACGTCTCGCGCAACAATATGAGCCGCTGGCTGACGGCCCGTGCCATCTTCCCCGTCTCAGCCTTCCTGAAACACGTCACGTGGCATAAGCTGCAGGACATTGACGCCCACCGCCAGATTATCTTCGACGCCATCGTGCAGTACCGCCGCATGAAGAACATCGGCGTGGTGGCCGTCTTCGACCGCCTGAAGTTCGACCGCTATGCCCACTTCGCCCGCATCGGCGAAGGCTCGCTCGGCGGCAAGGGCCGCGGCCTGGCCTTCCTCGACCGCATCATCAAGCGCCACCCCGAGCTGAACCAGTACGAGGGTGCCCAGGTGTCGATACCGAAGACCGTCGTGCTCTGTACCGACTTCTTCGACGAGTTTATGGAGAAGAACAACCTCTACCCCATAGCCCTGAGCGATGCCCCCGACGAGGAAATCCTGCAGCACTTCCTCCGTGCGCAGCTTCCCGACTCGCTGATAGCCGACTTCTTCACCTTCTTCGATGCTATCAAGTCGCCTATCGCCGTCCGTTCCAGTTCGCTCTTGGAGGACAGCCACTACCAGCCCTTCGCCGGCATCTACAGTACGTATATGATACCCTATCTGGACGACAAGTATGAGATGCTGCGTATGCTGGCCTGTGCCATCAAGGGCGTCTACGCCTCGGTGTACTACAAGGACTCGAAGGCATATATGATAGCCACGCAGAACGTCATCGACCAGGAGAAGATGGCCGTCATCCTGCAGGAGGTCGTCGGCCGTCAGTATGGTGACCGCTATTATCCCACGTTCTCGGGCGTGCTCCGTTCGCTGAACTACTACCCCATCGGCGACGAGACCGCCGAGGAGGGTATCGCCTCGCTGGCTTTGGGACTGGGCAAGTATATCGTCGACGGCGGACAGACGCTGCGCGTCTCGCCCTATCATCCCAAGCAGGTGCTGCAGACCTCGGAGATGGAGACGGCACTGCGCGACACGCAGACCCGCTTCTATGCCCTCGACATGAGCCACGTCGGCGGCGACTTCAAGGTCGACGACGGCTTCAATATCGTGAAACTGCGCGTGAAGCAGGCCGATGCCGACGGTGCGCTGACCTATATCGCCTCGACCTTCGACCCTGTAGACCAGGTTATCCGCGACGGCATCTACGAAGGCGGCCGTAAGATCATCTCCTTCTGTGGCGTTCTCCAACAAGGCATCTTCCCGCTGCCCGAACTGTTGCAGCTGGTTCAGAAGTATGGCTCTGAGGAGATGCGCCGTCCGGTGGAGATAGAGTTTGCCTGCAATCTGGAAACCTCCATTTCCTCAGAAGGAGGAACGAAGGGCGAATTGTTCTTATTGCAGATTCGTCCTATCGTCGATTCCAAGCAGATGCTCGACGAAGACTTGGAGACGATACCCGACAACCAGTGCCTGCTGCGTTCAGCGAACGCCTTAGGTCACGGCATCTCGGAGGACGTCACCGATGTTGTCTACGTCAAGGCGGGCGATGACTTCACGGCAGCCAACAATCCCGCCATAGCGCGTGACATAGAGAAAATCAATCAGCACTTCCTGGATGCCGGGACCAATTACGTCCTCGTAGGCCCTGGCCGCTGGGGTTCCAGCGACCCGTGGTTGGGTGTACCCGTCAAGTGGCCCCATATCTCCGCTGCCCGTGTCATCGTCGAGACGACCTTGAAGAACTATCACGTCGACCCCTCGCAGGGTACCCATTTCTTCCAGAACCTCACGTCGTTCGGCGTGGGTTACTTCACCATCGATACCGACAATGGCTCCGGCCTTTTCAGACAGGACGTGCTCGACCAGCTGCCCGCCGTTGAAGAGACGGAGTACGTGCGCCACGTGCGCTTCCCCCGTCCGCTGAAAATCATGATGGACGGCAAGAAGCAGCTCGGCGTCGTCTTACTGCCCGCCGAGTCGTGAGAAGTATTCGATGACGTCTTCCCACGTCTTGAAGGTGTCTGAACCGAACTCCAAGAGGGTGGCCATCGTGTCACCCTTTTTTTGTCGGCTGATGAGATAGTCGCCGTAGAGCAGGTCACGGCGCGGGGTGTAGATGGTGTGCTGCCAGGCTGGCACGTTGATGTGCTCTTCGAGCCACGCCGTGCTGTCAGCTTCGCCAACAAAGTACACGTCGTATTGCTCTATCAGCTGCCTGACGGCTTTCTGGCTGCTGCTGGCCGGTTTGCCGTAGCTGTCCTTCAGCGTCTCTACACCGATATACACGATAGGACGCTGCCGATGCTCCTTCCGGTCGTCAATCCAGCGGATGACGGGCACGACGGCGTGCATGAACGAACGGTCGTCCATGCGGTGCTCACCGTGGAAGTGGGTGGCCTGCGGGTAGTGCTCCTTGAACAGCGCAAAGGTGTCTACCAGCTCGTCGCGGTCGCCAAACAGCCCGTAGACGCGCTGGCGGTCTTCGTCGTCCAGACCTTCGAACCGCTGTTCCGACACTTCGCGGTAAGCTTTCACCATCGTCTTGTCAACGTAGAACGTCTGTACGCCGTCCTGGCGCGGGTTCTGAAACGTCTGCGTGCCCGTCATGCCGTGAGCCTGCATCGTCTCGGCAATGCAGAGGGCAGGGTTCACGCAGATGCGGTCGAAGCCGCGCAGCTGCTCGGTGTACATACCGCCCATCGACGTGCCGATAATCAGGTCGGGGCGCTCCTTGTCGCACAGCTCGCGCAGCAGACTGATGGCGTCCTGCGGCTGTACGGGCAGGTCGGGGGCCATCACCGTGGCTTGGGGAAACACCGTGCGCAGGCGCTTCACCGTTCCTGACTGGCCACTGGAGGCAAATCCGTGGACGTACATGATTTTCTTTCCCTTGAAAAGCTCGGGAAATTGTTTTACATATTGATTCGCTTGTTCCATACGTATGCAAAAATACAAATAAAAATTGAAATTTGTGCGAAACAGGCAAAGACGTTGATGCAGAGAGAGTTGCTTTTTGATTTATGTCAATAAAATGTGGCATTTGCACCTGTTGATGGGGGCAAAAAGTTGCATATATATAGGATTTGTGCTATCTTTGCACCGTGTTTTTCATAGTATTAGATTTAAGGTTAACAAAGGTTGGGGCTTAGCGAAGCCCCTTTTTTTTGTGCCAAAAAGTTTGGAGCGTAAAGATATTTTTCCTATATTTGCAGCCAGAATCATTGTATAACCATTAAACATTAAAAACGTATGAAAAAGTATTTAGCAGAAATGGTGGGCACGATGGTGCTCGTACTGATGGGCTGCGGCGTCGCCGTGAGTCTGGGTTGTGACCCTGTTAACAACATTCCCGCCGTCGTCGGCACGGCTTTCGCCTTCGGTCTGGCTGTCGTTGCCATGGCCTACACCATTGGCGGCATCTCCGGTTGCCACATCAACCCGGCCATCACCCTGGGCTGCTTCCTCACAGGACGTATGGACGCCAAGGATTGCGGCATGTATATGCTGTTCCAGGTCATCGGTGCTTTCATCGGCTCGGCTCTGCTGGCCCTGCTGACGGCAAACGTTCCCGGACTGGAAGGCACGGGTGCCAACGACCTGCAGGCCAACGTCACCGTCCTCGGCGGTTTGCTGGCTGAGATTATCTTCACCTGCGTCTTCGTGCTCGTCGTGCTGGGTGCTACGTCGAAGACCAACGGTGCCACCAACAATTTTGCCGGTCTGGCCATCGGTCTGAGTCTGGTGTTAGTCCACCTCGTCTGCATCCGTTATACGGGTACGTCGGTGAACCCCGCCCGTTCCATCGCTCCCGCCGTGTTCCAGGGAGGCACCGCTCTCACCAACCTCTGGATTTTCATCGTCGGTCCGTTAGTCGGTGGTGCCTGTGCTGCTGGTATCTGGAAGATGATACATCCGGCCAAGAACTAATCACTACTGTTTTATAGAAAGATGGTGCGCGCCATGCGCTACCGAATATTCCAGCGCCCGCTGCCCATATCGGCAGCGGGCGCTCTTTGACAAGTTTTAGAGGTTTTATTTGGAAGTTTCACGGAAAGTTGTTATCTTTGCAACGATTATTAAACAATATGCGATTATGACTGTACGTGAAATGAAGAATGATGCGGTAAGGCGTTTATCACAGGTGGATGAGAAAGATGCAAAAACCGTCCACTCACTTTGGCTCTATATCACTACTATTCTGCCTTCTCAGGAAGAGGATGCAGCAGAAAGAAGAGCTAAAGCTAAGGAGTTGGCGCACTCTTTCTTGGGTTCATTTGCTGCAAGTCGTACCGATGAAGACTGGAAAAAAGTAAAGGAAGACTATTTGACAGAAAAATACGCAGAAGAAAAATGAAAGTTTTCCTTGACACCAATTTACACAATAGTTCCACTCGGAAGTGATGTGGTTGACAAGGCTTATATAATGGAAGCAAAGGATTTTGAAGATGCTCTTCAGTATTTCTCTGCTGAACAAGCTGTGGCTGATTGTCTTGTTACCCGTAATATCAAGCACTTTGACTTCGCCTCAAGTGTGGAGGTGTTAGAACCACACGATTTCCTTTCCAAGTATTTCCCTGAAGAACTGTAGTTGTTGAGTGCCACGTCGAAGACCAACGTTGTCACCAACATCTTTGCTGTTCCGTTAGTCGGTGGTGCCTGTGCCGCTGGTATCTGGAAGATGATACATCCGGCCAAGAACTAATCACGACCGTGATTGTAAGTTGAATACTGGGAGGGGATGTCGTTCGCGGCGTCCTCTCTCGCTTTTTCTATACAAGGAATTTTGCGTTTAAGGGTGTCAGGGTGACAGAACACCGATGTACAGGGCATATGCACCCTTTTTCAAGGGTGACAAGGGTGACAGGAGGGTGACAGGTGTCCAAACCCGGAC
>ONDA01000049.1 GCA_900316475.1 uncultured Prevotellaceae bacterium | reverse complement strand
CGGCCACGCGCTCTTCATGATGCGACGGGCGTGGGATTCGGTTGAGTTCACTGAAGATACTCAAAACGCGTTCGGGAGTGGGCTGTTTCATAATTCTATGCTGTTTTTTGCTGCAAAGATAGTAAAAAATCCGCTTATACCAAACAATTGGTAGGCAAAATGCCACAATCAGGCGATTGTGGACATGCTGATTTCACCGTACCTTTGCACCCAGACTCAAACGTATTTTTTATGGCAGAAAACAAGAAACTAAGCATCATCGCCTTCAGTGGCGATTTCGACAAGCTGACGGCAGTATTTACATTAGGTACGGGCGCGGCAGCAGTAGGCTATGAGGTGAACATCTTCTTTACATTCTGGGGGCTCGACGCCATCAAGCAGAAGCAGGGACGCGCCTTCATCGGCTCCAACTGGCTGACGAAGATCTTCGGCTTCATGATGGGCGGTCTCGCTGCGACACCCACAAGCCGCTTCAACTTCTTTGGGGCCGGGCCCAAGATATTCCGCTACCTGATGCGCAAGAACAATGTGGCAACCCTCGAGGAACTGGTAGAGGCGGCCAAGGCACTCGGCATCAACCTCTATGCCTGTGAGATGGCGATGCACGTGCTCGGTCTGAAGAAGGAGGACTTTATCCCCGAGGTGAAGGATGTGCTCGGCGTGGCTTCGTTCTTGAATCTGAGCGAAGGAGGGCAGACGCTGTTTATTTAAAAGACCCTCCCCCGGCCCCTCCCTGTGAGGGAGGGGAGTAATTACCAAGAGACAATAAAAAGTTAAGTATTATGGCAACAAAAGAAAACAATTCAGCAAACAAAGTATCTACTCCCCTCCCTCGCAGGGAGGGGCCGGGGGGTGGGTCTGGGTCTCACGTTTTAGACATTACGAAGGAGCACTGCCCGATGACCTTCGTCAAGACCAAGATCGAACTCTCGAGACTCCAGGCGGGCGACATCCTGGAAGTGCTGCTCAGTGAGGGCGAGCCCCTCGACAACGTGCCCCGCAATGCCAAGGAGCAGGGTTACAACGTGCTCTCTGTAGAGCATGTGGAGGGTACGACGCACAAGGTCGTGATAAAAAAGTAAAAAGGTAAAAAAGTAAGAAGGTGAAAAGGTAAAATAAGTATAACATAAAATCTCAAACGATTATGGCAGATTCTAATTTACAGCGCAGTGTGACGACTGCTACCGCCAGAAGACTGGCAACGACCACCAAGACCGCCCCGCAGATGGGCTCCATCACTCCGAGACTCCTCTTGAAACTCCTGCCCTGGGTGCAGGTCTCGGGCGGCACCTTCCGTGTGAACCGTACGAAGGTAGAGTTACGCAAGAACGACCGCCTGCCCATTCAGTACGTGAATGGGGTGCCGTCGTTTACGGCGAAGAACCTGAAGGCGATACCCCTCTTCTCGGAGTTCGACGACGAGATAGTGAACCGCCTCGTGAACTCGTTCGAGGCCAAGGAGGTGGATGTCGATAAACTCTTCGTCGAGGAGGGCAAGGACAAGCAACGCTTCTTCATCGTGGCCAGCGGTCAGGCTGAGGTCATCAGCAAAGGCCCTCACGGCGAGGACCTGCGGATAGCATTGTTAGGCGACGGCGAATACTTCGGCGAGGCTGACTTGTTGGATGAGCAGGAGTCGACGGTCAGCGTGCGCGCCATCACCCCGACGGTGTTCCTCGGACTGAAGCTGAAGGAGCTGGTCAAGTTTATCAAGGAGGTGCCCGACTTCCGCGAGACGTTCAACAAGGCCGTCGACAAGCAGTTGCGTCTGAAGGCATCCGTCAACGACAACGGCGAGAAGCACATCGACCTGGTATCGGGTCACGAGGAGGACAACATCATCCCCGAGACCTATATCGACTACGAGGAGAATCCCACGGAGTACTCGCTGAACACGCTACAGACGGTGGTTCGTGTGCATACCCGTGTCTCAGACCTCTACAACAATCCTTACAATCAACTTGAAGAGCAGTTGCGCCTCAGCATCGAGAGCATCAAGGAGCGTCAGGAGTGGGAGCTTATCAACAACAAGAAGTTTGGCTTGCTGGCTGCCGCCAATCCCGCCTATCGCATCACTACCCGCTATGGTGCCCCCACACCAGATGACCTCGACGAACTGCTGTCGTTGGTATGGAAGGAACCGGCTTTCTTCATCGCCCACCCGCGAGCCATCGCCGCTTTCGAGCGTGAGTGTACTTGGCGCGGTGTGCCGCCCGTAACGACTGATTTGTTTGGTACCAAGGTCATCCTCTGGCGCGGCGTGCCCCTCATCCCGAGCGACAAGGTAGAGGTCGAGGGCCAGTACCTGACGGGGCGCGGCGTTGGCACGACGAAGATTATCCTCGTGCGCACCGGCGAGCAGAACCAGGGTGTCATCGGACTACACCAGAGCGGCATCCCCGGCGAGATTGCCCCCAGCCTGTCAGCCCGCTTGATGGGTCTCGACAAATTCGGCGTGGCCTCGTATCTGCTCACGAAGTACTTCTCGCTGGCCGCCCTCACCGACGATGCCATCGCCGTGCTCGAGAACGTCGAGGTGGGCTATTATCATGACTATCAGCATCGGAATAAAGTGGAGAAATGAAGACCCACCCCCAACCCCTCCCTGTTGAGGGAGGGGAGTAAATAGATTTAGCGTATGATTGATATACAGAACATAAGCGGCTACGGACTGGAAGACCCAGGCTTCGCCCTGCTCAGGGAGGTGGCGCAGAAGTACTGCCCGGAAGAGCTTCAGGCGGAACGTCAGGAGGTTATTCCTGACGAAAGTCTGAACTTAGAGGCACTGGCGTTTCTGTATGATGCTTTGCCAAAGCATCAAACGGAACAGCCATCTTCGCTGCCCAAGGACGACGGTTTCGGCATCGGCATCCCCGAGACCCAGAAGCTGCGCGACCTGCACTACGAGGAGGCCGACACGCTGAATACGGAGCAGATTAAGAAGGACTTCCCCGTGCTGCAGCAGAAGGTGAACGGCCACGACCTCGTGTGGCTCGACAACGGCGCGACGACGCAGAAGCCTATTCAGGTCATCGACAAGATATCGGATTATTATAAGAACTATAATAGTAACATCCATCGTGGTGCCCATACCCTTGCAGCCCGTGCGACGGATGCCTACGAAGAAGCTCGCGAAAAGGTACAGCGGTTCATCAATGCCGACACCAGCGAGGAGATCATATTCGTGCGTGGCACCACCGAGGGCATCAACCTCGTGGCACAGACCTACGGCCGACAGTTCCTCACACCGGGCGACGAAGTCATCGTCTCGGAGCTCGACCACCACGCGAACATCGTACCCTGGCAGCGCGTCAGTCAGGAGCGGGGCGCCACACTGCGCGCCATCCCGACGGACAAGAACGGCGACCTCATCCTCTCGGAACTGGAGCGGCTCATCACACCTCGCACGCGGTTCGTCAGCGTCGGTCATGTGAACAACACGTTTGGCACCATCAACGACGTGCGGCGCATCATCGACATCGCCCACTCGCACAACATCCCCGTACTGATTGACGGTGCACAGTCTATCGCCCACACACCTGTCAATGTGCAACAGTTAGGTGCCGACTTCTTCGTGTTCAGCGGTCACAAGATTTACGGCCCCAACGGCATCGGCGTGGTCTATGGTCGCAAGGAACTCTTGGACAAGATGCAGCCTTGGCAGGGCGGCGGCAACATGATTAAGGACGTGACCATCGAGCGCACGGAGTACAACGTGCCCCCTGCTCGCTTTGAGGCTGGTACGCCCAACGTGGCCGATGCCATCGGACTTGGTGCTGCCCTCGACTATGTGAGCCATCTCGGCATCCGTAATATCGAGGCACATGAGCACCAACTGACGGAATATGCCCGCGAGCAGCTCGCCCAGATTCCCGGTTTGACGCTCATCGGCAATCCCAAGCAGCGTGTCTCTGTTGTGAGCTTCGTCCTCGACGGCATCCCCGTGCCTGAAACAGGTACGTTATTAGACAAGGAGGGCATCGCCGTGCGTGCCGGTCACCACTGCGCCCAACCCGCCCTGCGCGCCTTGGGCTACGAGATGAGCGTCCGCCCCACCTTCGCCCTCTACAACACCCGCGAGGATGTGGACAAACTCGTGATAGCAGTCAAGAAAATAATAGGACGATAAATAAAGACTACGAATTTTACGAATTACACGAATTGCCATACGGATAAAACAGTCGCGAAATTCGTAAAATTCGCGAAATTCGTAGTGGAGAGAAATATGAAGTACGAAACGAAAATACTGACGACGAAGTATCAGAAGCCTGACGCTTACGGGGCACTGTCGATGCCCGTCTACTATACGGCGGCGTTTGAGTTTGAGTCTGCCAAGGCCATGGGCGACGCATTTTGCGGTCGCTCTATGGCCCCGTCGTATGCCCGCATCGCCAACCCCACAGTAACCTATCTGGAGGAGCGCGTGCGCGGGCTGACAGGAGCCACCAGCGTGACGGCACTCAACACGGGCATGGCGGCCATCCACTATGCTCTGACGGCTGTCAGCGCAGCAGGCCTCAACATCGTGGCGTCGAAGCATCTGTTTGGCAACAGCGTCTCACTGCTCCGCGACACCCTCGGTACCTTCGGCGTGGAAGTCCGTTTTGCGGACTTCACCAACCCCGAGGAGGTGGCGGCGCAGATTGACGACAAGACCAGCGCCCTGTTCTTCGAGATTATCACCAATCCGCAACTGTTTGTTGCCGACATCCGCCGACTGGCCGACATCGCCCACCAGGCAGGCGTACCCCTGATTGCCGACACCACCATCGTGCCCTTCTCCGCTTTCCGTGCCGCCGACTTCGGTGTGGACATTGAGGTGGTGTCGAGCACGAAGTACATCTCCGGCGGCGGCACCGGACTCGGCGGTCTGCTCATCGACTACGGACGGTTCGACTGGAGCCTGTCGCCCTCCCCTGCCCTACAAGCCCGCACCAAACGAGTGGGGAAGAAACTGGCCTTCACGGCCCGCGTGAAGACAGAACTGGTGACAAACCTCGGTGCACTGATGACGCCACAGGTGGCCTATATGGAGACACTGGGTCTCGACACCCTCGACATCCGCTTCCGCCGGCAGGCCGAGACCACACTCTGGCTCGCCCGCCAGTGTCAGCAGTTGCCGGAAATCAGGCGTGTGAACTATACGGGCTTGGAGGATAACCCCTTCTACGAACTCTCACGCAGGCAGTTCGGCTCGTTGCCAGGCGCCGTCTTCACCATCGACCTCGCATCGAAAGAGGCCGCATGGGCGTTCATCGACAAACTCCAAATCATCCGTCGTGCCACGAACCTCTTCGACCGCAAGTCGCTGGCCATCCACCCCGCCTCCACCATCTTCGGACTCTTCACACCAGAGCAATGCGCCGCCATGTCCGTCCCCGACACGACGGTACGCCTCACCATCGGTCTCGAAGCCGGCGAGGACTTACTGGAGGACATCAAACAGGCGGTAGTTGCTGGTATTTAGTAACAGTAAAATATTACTTGGTCTTCAGCGAGGCGATATAATTCGAGGGCAGGAGGCCAGCATGCTTCTTGAAGAAGCGGGTGAAGTGCTGGGGATATTCGAAGCCGAGGGTGTCGGAAGTCTGGGTGGCGGTGAGACCGCTGACCAGCAGGCTCTTGGCACGGGCGATAAGGAAACGTCGGATGACCTGTGTGGGACTCTCGCCAGAGACACTTCGCACCACATCGCCGAAATAGCTGGGCGACAGGCAGAGTTCGGAGGCGCAATACTTCACGTTGGGCAGGCCGTGCTGCCGCTGCAAGCCCCGCTCGTAATAGTCGGTGAGTACCTGTTGGAAGCGCGACAGCAGATGGTTTGGCCTGTTGGCGGCATCTTGGAACTGTCGCTGGTAGAACAGCAGGGCGTAGTCGCACACCAGCAGGATATAGTCCTGCAGGATGCGGTCGGTCTGCGGCGAGGGCTGGCGATGCTGTATGAACCGGCGGATCATCCACATCAACTGCCACAGTAGCTGCTTCTCGCCCTCAGTGGTATGCAGTGCCTCGTTCACGTTGTAGGAAAAATAATGGTAGTCATGCAGTCGCTGCTCGAAGGCCGTGCCACGCATGAACTCCGCCTCAAAGTGCAGCGTCCAGCCGTGATACACCTCGCGTGTGCCATCATCCTCCTTGCCTACAATCTGCCCAGGCGAGACGGCCACCAGCGAACCCTTCGACGTGTCGTAGCCCCCCATGCCGTATCGTCCGCCCTCAGGGAAGTTGTCCTGCACGAAGAAGGCATACACGTCGCCCATCTTGTTCAGCGTGTGGGCTATCGGACCCAGTTCGTCGAAGTGGACGACGTTCACCATCGGGTGAAGCGTCTCGGCTCCGACGCTCTGTGCGTAGTCGTTGGCGTGGTTGAGGCAGAGATAATCCATCATATCGCGTGCTGATTTGCCGACAAAGATAGTCATTTTTACCTAAATTACCGCAGCAAAGGCGAAAAAAGATAAATTTGGTAATTATTCCGTCGATTCGGATAACCGTCGGAAGCGTCTTTTGCTGTAACTTTGCACCCATGATGAAGCAGGTGTTATTATTACTGGCAACGATGCTGCTGACATGCTGTTCGAAGGACAGTGACGTAACGGCACAGACTATGACACAGAGATTGTATATCACCATCGACGGCAAGACGCTCCCCGTTGTGCTGGTCGATAATGCCGCCACGCAGATACTGGTGGCGGCTTTGCAAGAGGGCGATATTACCTACGAGGCTCATGACTACGGCGGTTTCGAGAAGGTGGGCGCATTGGGACGTTCGCTGCCTACGAGCGACATGCAGACCACCACACAGGCAGGCGATGTCATCCTTTACAGCGGCAACCAGATAGTGCTTTTCTACGGATCGAACTCGTGGAGTTACACCCGTTTGGGACGTATGGAGTATTCGTCGCAGGTTGATTTGGAGTCCTTCCTCAAGGCCGGACGGGGAAATGTTACGGTGAAACTCTCGCTGACGTCGGGTGCAACGGCTGTCAGTAGCGTCCGTAGCGCAGATGCTGAAGATGACGACTACTATTCGCTCAGTGGTCAGCGCATCGCGAATCCAATACATGGTATATATATAAAGAAAGGTAGAAAGGTAAAAAGGCAAGAAAGGTAAAAAGGCGTTATTATGAAGACAGTATTAGCCGCAGTGCTGATGGGCTTGACGCTCACGGCTTGCAACGAGAACAAACAAACTACAAACAAGAACATGGAGCAAACGACATTACAATTGACTCAGGAGTGGGACAAGACGTTCCCCAAGAGTGACAAGGTTGACCACAAGAAGGTCACGTTCAAGAACCGCTACGGCATCGAACTTGCTGCCGATATGTACACACCGAAGAATGCCAAGGGAAAGCTTGCGGCTATCGCCGTCTCAGGCCCGTTTGGAGCTGTGAAGGAGCAGTCGAGCGGACTCTATGCCCAGCACATGGCCGAGCATGGTTTCCTGACCATCGCCTTCGACCCCTCGTTCACAGGAGAGAGCGGTGGCGAACCGCGTCGCATGGCTTCGCCCGACATCAACACCGAGGACTTCCTCGCTGCCGTCGATTTCCTCTCGGTGCAGGATAACGTTGACCCTGAGCGTATCGGCATTATCGGCATCTGCGGCTTCGGCGGTATGGCCGTCAACGCTGCCGCTCTCGACCCCCGCATCAAAGCTACCGTCGCCTCGACGATGTACGACATGACGAAGGTGAACCGCGAGGGCTACTTCATGAGCAGTGACACGAAGGAACAGCGCATGGAGGCTCGCAAGGCAATGGCAGCCCAGCGTACTGAGGACTTCAAGACGGGCACGTACAAGCGCGCCGGCGGTGTCATCGACCCGCTGCCAGAGGCGGCTCCCTGGTTTGTGAAAGATTATCACTCTTATTATAAGACCGAGCGCGGTTTCCACGAGCGCAGCGGCAACTCCACCGACGGCTGGAATGCAACGGGCTGCCAGTCGTTCCTCAACCAGCCCATCCTCGACTATGCCAACGAGATAGAGACTCCCGTACTGCTCATCCACGGCGAGAAGGCCCACTCGCGCTACTTCTCTGAGTACGCCTTCGAGAAGATGACAGGCAAGAAGCCTTTCGCCTCCTCAGTGGCTGAGTGTGCCAAGGCCAACGAGATTCCCACTGGCAAATACGCTGGTAGCTACACGGAGGGTAATAAGGAACTGCTCATCATCCCCGGAGCCTCTCACGTTGACCTCTACGACGACGTGGCTGGCGTCATCCCCTACGACAAGATGGAAGCATTCTTCAAGACTGCGTTAGATATAGAATTCTGATGGGTCTATCAGTCCGGCACGAAGGGCGTATTTCACGGCTTCGTGGGCGGTGTTGATGCCCAGTTTGCGGAAGATATTCTTGCGGTGGGTCGTCACCGTGTGGATACTCGAGAAGCGCTCGGCGGCTATCTCCTTGGTGGTCTTGCCCAGCGCTATGCTTTTCACAATCTCTCTCTCCGTCTGCGTCAGAATGTTGTCAGCCTTGTCGTCCTCCTGCTGCTGGGTGATAATGGTCTCAAGAGCACGCTGGCTGAGGTAGCGCGTGTGGCGGCCTACGGCCTGAAGGGCCTCGTGCAGCTCGCTCAGCGGACCGTCCTTGAATACCACGCTGAACTGATGGGAGGAATAGATGACACGGCGGATGAACTGCGGCGACAAATCGTCGCTGATCAAGATCCAGTCCGACAGGTTGAAACGCTCGGCAATAATGAGCAACTGCTCTTCGTCGGCAAAGTCGAACAGCGTATAGTCGAGCAACACGACGGCACTCTCATGCTCTCTCAACAGTTCCACAAGTCTGGCGCGGTCAAAGGCACGGTACACAACGTTCTCCTCGTCTTTCCGAAGAAGACTCTCCAGCGCAAAGCGGGTCAGTTCTTGATTGTCGGCAACAATAAAATTCCTCATGTCTGTGTCGGTTTAGGGGGACAAAGGTACTACAATTATTTCTTTTACGACTACGAATTACACTAATTACACGAATGGTATTGCGATGATGACGCAATTAAATTAGTGTAATCCGTGTAATTCGTAGTCTTATAACCCTTTTCGGGGGTTAAATCTTGTCGAACGCCTGCGCGAGGTCGTCGATGATGTCGTCGATATGCTCCGTACCGATACTCAGGCGGACGGTGGCAGGCGTGATGTGCTGTTCGGCCAGTTCCTCGGGCGACAGCTGTGAGTGGGTGGTGGTGTAGGGGTGAATCACCAGACTCTTCACGTCGGCAACGTTAGCCAGCAGCGAGAAGATCTGCAGCGCGTCGATAAACCGCCAGGCTTCTTCCTGTCCGCCCTTCACCTCGAAGGTGAAGATGCTGCCGCCGCCCTGCGGGAAGTATTTCTTGTAGAGCGCGTGGTCGGGATGGCTCTCCAGGGCCGGATGGTGTACGGCGGCCACCTTCGGGTGCTTGCTGAGGAAGTCTACCACCTTCAGCGCGTTCTCCACATGGCGCTCCACACGCAGGCTCAGCGTCTCGACACCCTGCAGCAGGATGAAGGCATTGAAGGGCGAGATGGCGGCTCCGGTATCGCGCAGGATGACGGCACGGATGCGAGTGACGTAGGCGGCAGCGCCTACAGCGTCGGCAAAGACGATGCCGTGGTACGAGGGGTCGGGCTTGGCGAGCGTGGGGAACTTGTCGTTCTGTTTCCAGTCGAACTTACCGCCGTCGACGATGACGCCGCCGAGTGAGGTGCCGTGACCGCCAAGGAACTTCGTGGCGGAGTGTACCACGATGTCGGCGCCGTGCTCCAACGGACGAATCAGGTAAGGCGTACCGAAGGTGTTGTCGACGATGAAGGGTATGCCGTGCTTATGGGCTACGGCGGCTACGCCTTCCAGGTCGAGCACGTCGCTGTTGGGGTTGCCGAAGGTCTCGGCATATACTACTTTTGTGTTGGGCTTGATGGCGGCCTCTAAGGCGTCGAGGTCGTTCACGTTGATGATGGTGTTCGTGATGCCTTGGGTAGCCAGCGTGTGGGTGATGAGGTTGTAGCTTCCGCCATAGAGGTTGTCGGCAGCCACGATATGGTCGCCGGCCTGCACGATGTTCTGCAGGGCGTAGGTGACGGCGGCGGCTCCGGAGGCCACGGCCAGTCCGGCCACGCCACCTTCAAGGGCTGCCACACGGTCTTCGAACACGCCCTGCGTGGAGTTGGTCAGTCGACCGTAGATATTACCTGCATCGCGCAGACCGAAACGGTCGGCGGCGTGCTGGGAGTTGCGGAACACGTAGCTCGTGGTCTGGTAGATGGGCACGGCACGGGCGTCGGTAGCGGGGTCGGCCTGTTCCTGGCCTACATGGAGTTGCAGCGTCTCAAAACGATAGTTCTTCTTTGTACTCATAGTCTTATCCTTTCTTTATTTTTTAATGTTTAATGTTTAATGTTTAATGTTTAATGTTTTTTCTGGGTGCAAAGGTACGATGTTTGGAAATATCTACCAAAATTCTTGCTACATTCAGAAAATATTCCTATATTTGCGGCCGGAAAAGAATAACTCTCCGTTTGGGGCTGTCGGAAGACGCCTCAACAGAATAAAATACTGAATCATGGCACAAAACTTAGACGAAACCGACCTGCAGATACTGAAAACGCTGCAGAAAAACGCGAAATTGACCACCAAAGAGCTGGCCGATGCCGTTCATCTGACAGCTACCCCCGTCTTCGAGCGGCAAAAACGGCTTGAGAAGAAAGGCTACATCAAGAAGTATGTGGCCATCCTCGACCCGGAGAAGCTGGACCAGGGGCTGCTCGTCTTCTGCAAAGTCAAACTCAAGCAGATAAACCACCAGATAGCCGACACCTTCGTACGGCGCATTCAGCGCATTCCCGAGGTGACGGAGTGTTATAACACCAGTGGTGCTTACGACTACCTTTTAAAGGTACGCGCCCGCGATATGAAGCAGTACCAGGAGTTCGTCCTCAACAAACTCGGCGAGATAGAGAGTCTCGCATCCATCGAAAGCACCTTCGTCATGAGCGAGGTAAAACAGAACTATGGCATCAACCTGTGAGATGGCAGACAATAAATGCGGGGGGTGCCGCGTTATATACATGATGAACAGAGTCCGAAGGCTCTTTGTAGCAATGATTCTTTTGTCGACCGCCATACTGGTGCGGGGACAAGAGTTCTTCAACCTGACCGCCGACGAGGTCAGGATAGATTCCGTGTTACCGCTCTTCACCTATACCCAGGAGCTGGGGGCTGACTATGCCGACTCTGTCTATACCGTCAGCATAGAGTACCCGGAGTTCATCGACATGTCGGAGACCGACGTGGCACGGTTGCAGAAGATAACCAGCCGCCAGTGGCCTGCATGGCCCGAGGTGCAGCAGTACGTCGGCGTGTCGCGCCGCCGTGGGACGCTCTACGTGGCATTCGTGCCGATAGTCTTCAGGGATGGACGTTACCAGAAGCTGGTGAGCTTTAAGCTGAAGGTGCAGGGCACCTCCCATAAGTCCCATGAGTCCCATAAGCCCCATAAGTCCTCTGAGGCTTCCGGGGCGCGCTATGCGGCTCACTCTGTATTGGCCACGGGCCGCTGGGCCAAAATCCGCGTACCGTCGTCGGGGGTCTATCAGCTGACCGACGAGCTGGTGCGACGGGCTGGCTTCTCGAACCTCAGCAAGGTGAAGGTCTACGGCTACGGCGGTGCCATGCAGCCCGAACGGCTCACGGCAGACTACCTTGCCAGTACCGACGACCTCAGCGAGGTGCCTACCTGCACCGTCGGCGGCAAGCGCCTGTTCTATGCCACGGGACCCGTCAGCTGGAGCAGTGCCAAGGCAACGACACGCACGCGCAACCCTTATAGCAGCTACGGCTACTACTTCCTCACCGAGAACGATTCTACAGCGCTCACACAGGACGAGGCTGAGTTCAAGACGGACAACTACCCGCTGCCGCAGGACTACCACTCGCTCTACGAGGTCGACGACTACTCGTGGTTCCACGGCGGCCGCAACCTCTACGACAGCCGCCTCTTCGGCATCGGCACCAGTCGCAGCTACCAGCTCGCTGCCACCAGCGGCACGGCAGGACAGCTGACGGTGGTGCTCACCTACGACGCGCCCTTTGCCGCTACTGTCACCGTCAACGGGACGGCCGTCGGCAACGTCTCCACCACGTCAGGACTCGACAGCTACAGCAAGGCTGCCGTCATCGCGAAGACCTTTACCGTCAACAGCCTGCAGGCGGACAATACCGTCGCCATCCAGCAGACGTCGGGCGGCAACGTCCGCCTCGACTATCTGGCACTGCAGTACGACACGCCTCAGCCGTGGCCCGACCTGACTGCCACCACCTTCCCCGTGCCAGAATACGTGCATAACATCACCAACCAGGACCACCATGCCGACACCCTTGCCGACATGGTCATCGTCATTCCCACGTCGCAGAAGCTGCTGACAGAGGCACAGCGCCTGGCCGACTTCCACCGCACACACGACACGCTACGCGTCAGCATCGTACCTGCCGACGAACTCTTCAACGAGTTCGCCAGCGGCACGCCCGACGCCAATGCCTACCGACGCTATCTGAAGATGCTCTACGACCGTGCGGAGACGGAGGCCGACATGCCGCGATTCCTGCTGCTCTTCGGCGACGGCGCCTGGGACAACCGTATGCTGACCGCCAACTGGAAGAACTACTCGCCGGATGACTTCCTGCTCTGCTACGAGAGCGAGAACTCCTTCAGCGCTACCGACTGCTACGTCAGCGACGACTACTATTGTCTGATGGACGACGGCGAAGGGGCCAATATCCTGACTTCCGACAAGTCGGACGTGGCCGTCGGACGATTCCCAGTACGCACGGCTGACGAGGCTAAGATTCTGGTTGACAAGACCATCGGCTACGCACGCAACGACTATGCCGCTGCCTGGCAGAACACCATCTGCGTCATGGGCGACGACGGCGACAACAACCGCCACATGAACGACGCCGAGACGGTGGCGAAGGAGGTGGTTGCCAACCATCCGTCATTCAACATCAAGAAAATCTACTGGGACGCCTACGAGCGACAGTCGTCATCGACGGGATTCAGCTACCCTGACGTCACACAGCTCATCCAACAGCAGATGAAGAGCGGAGCGCTCATCATGAACTACAGCGGGCACGGCGCTCCTTACACCATGTCGCACGAACAGGTGGTGGGACTGGCCGATTTCAAGGTGTCGGCAGCCAACCGCCTGCCCCTCTGGCTGACGGCCTCATGCGACATCATGCCCTTCGACGGACAGGAGGAGAACATCGGCGAGACGGCGATGATGAACACCAGCGGAGGAGCCGTGGCTTTCTACGGCACCACGCGCACCGTCTATGCACAGTATAACGGCTATATGAACCGCGCCTACACGCGCTATGTCCTGGGCCATGACGACAACGGACGGCGCTACACCATCGGCGAGGCGGGACGGCTGGCCAAGAACCTGCTGATGTCACCGGCCAGCGGAGGCAATGACATCGGCATAGACCAGACACCCAATAAGCTGCAGTTCACACTGCTGGGCGACCCGGCCCTGACACTGGCTGTGCCCACGATGCAGGTCGTCATCGACAGCATCAACGGACAGGCGGCTACCAACACCGCTGCCCTGCAGGTGGGACACACCGTCACCGTCAAGGGACACGTCGTCGAAGGCGAAAGCTTCAACGGTGTGGTAACGGCTATCGTCCGCGACATTGAGCAGACCATCACCTGCCGGCTGAACAACCCCGATGTGGCATCGAAGGCATTCACCTATAAGGACCGTCCCAGCACGCTCTATACCGGCAGCGACAGCGTCCGCAACGGAAAGTTTACCCTGCAGTTTGTGCTGCCGCGCGACGTCAGCTACGCCAACGGCAAGGGACTTATCACGCTCTATGCCATCAGCAACAACCGACAGGCGGCGGCACACGGCAGTTGCGCGAACTTCACGATGGAGGCCAGCGACCTGACAGGCGACGACGGCATAGGACCGAACATCTACTGCTATCTCAACTCCAGCGCCTTCGTCAACGGCGGAGAAGTGAACACCACGCCACTGTTCCATGCCGAACTCTACGACCGCGACGGCATCAACGTCTCTGAAGGGGGCATCGGGCACCAGCTGGAGCTGATTGTCGACGGACAGCTGGCACGCTCCTACGTGCTCAACGACTATTTCCAATACGACTTCGGCGACTATCGCAGCGGTTCGCTGAACTACAGCCTGCCGGCACTGGCCGAGGGGCAGCACAGCCTGCTCTTCCGCGCCTGGGACGCCCTGAACAACTCGTCGACTGCCGAACTGACATTCCGCGTCGTCAAGAGTCTCGAACCGTCTATCTTCAGTATCGACTGCACGCCGAATCCCGCCAAGAACACGGCAACGTTCATCATCAGCCACGACCGCGCAGGCTCTCAGGTGGACGTGCAGATTGAGGTCTTCGACACCTCTGGACGCTATCTCTGGAGCCATCAGGAGACGGGCGTGCCTACCGACCAGTCGTACACCGTCACGTGGAATCTATGCACCAGCGGAGGCCACCGGCTGCAGACCGGCGTCTACCTCTACCGCGTCCTCCTCAGCAGCGACGGCAGCACACAGGCGTCGCAAGCCAAGAAATTAATCATCATCAAGCAATAAAACAACACGCTTTACGTTATATACAGGATGAAAATAAGAAAAGCATTACTACTCACCGCCTGTTCGCTATGCTGCGGCGGTGCCGCAGCCGCCACCCCCGACGACGATGAGAAACTCTCTACCTTCAACCCCGTGGAGCACGCCATTATCTCAGAGACCATCGCTCCCGACGCACGAAGCGCCGGCATGGGCGACGTGGGCGCTGCCACCGACCCCGACGTCAACTCGCAATACTGGAATCCGGCAAAGTACCCCTTCTGCATCAGCCGCGCAGGCGTTGCACTGAACTACACGCCATGGCTACGACAGCTGGTCAACGACATCGACCTGGCATACGTCGCCGGCTACTACCGCATAGGCGACTACTCCGCCATATCGGGCTCGCTGCGCTACTTCTCGCTCGGCGAGGTCTACACAGACTACGGCAACAGCGACATGACCGTCAAACCCTACGAGATGTCGCTCGATGCCGCCTACTCGCTGATGCTCAACGAGAAGTTCTCCATAGCAGCTGCCATACGCTGGATCTACAGCGACCTGCGCTTCGACTACTCCGAGGACTCCAAGCCCGCATCGGCCTTCGCCGCCGACCTGGCCATGTACTATAACAACTACGTCATGCTCGGACAGCGCGAATGCCAGCTCGGACTGGGTATGAACATCCGCAACATTGGCTCGAAAATCTCGTTCTACGGCGACGAGGAGAGCCAGTTCATCCCCGCCAACCTGCGTCTCGGTGCCTCGCTGATGATACCCGTCGACGAGTACAACCGCTTCAGCATCACCGCCGACGCCAACAAGCTGCTCGTACCCACAGTGCCACGACAGAACGAGGGCGAGTCGAACTCGGAATACCAGGACCGCGTGCGCCGCGAATACAGCGACGTGGGCTCCATCAAGGGTATCTTCCAGAGCTTCAGCGACGCTCCCGGCGGCTTCAAGGAGGAGATGGAGGAGATACAGTGGTCGGTGGGCGCCGAGTACGTCTACCACGACCAGTTCTCGCTCCGCGCCGGCTACCACCATCAGGCTGAGTCGAAGGGCAACCTGAAGTATTTTACCATTGGCGGCGGCTTCCGCATGAGCGTCTTCTCGCTCGACGTGGGCTACGTCATCTCCACAGCACGCTCGAACCCGCTCGACCAGACACTACGTTTCACCCTCGCCTTCGACATGGACGGCATCAAGGACTTGTTTAAGTAAGAAGAAAGAAGTAAGAAGTAAGAAGTATGATTACCAGGGTAGGTTTTGGCTTCGATGTCCACCAGTTAGTACCCAATCGCGACCTCTGGATGGGCGGCATCAAGATAGAGCACACGCTGGGGCTCCTTGGCCATAGCGATGCCGACGTGCTGATACACGCCATCTGCGACGCCCTGCTCGGGGCCGCCAATATGCGCGACATCGGCTACCACTTCCCCGACACCGCTGCCGAGACCGATGGTATCGACAGCAAGATTCTACTCAAGAAAACCATCGCACTGATAGCCACCAAGGGCTACCGCTTCGTCAACCTCGACGCCACCATCTGCGCCGAGCGCCCCAAGATGAACCCCCACATACCCGAGATGCAGCAGTGTCTCGCCGGCATCATCGGCACCGACCCTGACAACGTCAGCATCAAGGCCACCACCACCGAACGCCTCGGCTTCACCGGTCGCGAAGAAGGCATCTCCGCCTACGCCGTCGTCCTCATCGAACGGTAGCGCCCGCCCCTCTCCCACGTTTATCAGGCTTCCATGCGCCTCGCCCCCCCCTTGCGATTCACCCGCAAGGTCTAAGCCTTGTTATACGTTATACGCGCGCGCGTATTATAATAGGGACAAGGAGAAAACAACCCACACCTCCCACACCTCCCGCACCTAAGGCACCTAAGGCGGGTGTGAGAGGTGCGAGAGGTGAGGGTTCATTTACGGTTATAACAATTATATATTTACAAGCATGATGAGACAAATCATAAAACGAA
>ONDA01000060.1 GCA_900316475.1 uncultured Prevotellaceae bacterium | reverse complement strand
GTAGTTCTTGGAGTCGGCCTTAGCTGCTATGGTGGCGGTGTAGTTGCCCACTTCGGTGGCCTTGTCGCCGCTCACCTCGTAGTCGGCTGCAGGCACTACCAGATCACCTGCCTTCACACTGCTCACGCTTACGGTCTGCTCGGTGCCGCTGTAGGTCAGCGATGTCTCAGCCAGCGTGGCAATGGTGAGCTGTGCCTTGGCAATGCTTACATCGAACGAGGCAGGAGCCACGTCGTTGTGGCTCTCGTCGGCCACTACCTTATAATATACGGTGTAGGTTCCGGCGTTCAGTCCGGTGGGGATAGCGGTGGCGTAGGTCGTGCCGTCGAGCGAGTACTGAATCTCGCCGCCCTCGGCACTGCCTGCGTTGATCAGATCCAGTGCCTCACCGTTATAGACGAGTCCCGTCTTGGCGGTCGGGGCTGTCACGGTGGCGGTGGTCTTCAGATGCACGGGCAGGTTGATGTCGGCAGGCACGATGCTCAGCGCACTGGCCGTCGTGGTCGAGATGTTCGTCAGGGTCAGCGTGCCGTCGGCGGTAAACGTGTCGTCGGCAGTCAGCGTCAGCGTGAAGAGCACGCCCTCACGAGCGGTGATGCCACCGATGTAGAACACGACACCCGTCGAGGTGTTGTACATGGGGACGCTGTTCACGATGGCACCCTGGGCGACGGTGGCGGTGATGCCGGTGGGCAGCGTCAGCGTGCCCATGAAGCCCGTCAGATCGACTTCGCTCGAAAGTGTCACGTCAACGGTGGTGCTCTCGCCCGGGTTCAGGCTCACCTCCGTGCTGCCGAAGGACAGGGCCACGTTTTTCTGGCTCTGCACGGTGACAGGCAGGATGGCGTCCTCGGCGGTGAAACTCTTGGCGGCGGCATTGGTGGCGCTGATGTTGGTGAACTTCAGCGTGGCGGCGCCCGAGAAGTCGTCGTCGGCCTTCAGCGTGACGGTGAACACGGTGCCCTCGTTGCCCGAGATGGCACCCAGTGAGAAGACGCGGCCGTTATCCGGGTTGTACAGCCAGCCGGTCAGACGGCTGCCCTTCGTGACGCTCTGGATGGTCAGGCCGGTGGAGGCCACCAGGTCGCCCATCATGCCGGTAGAGGTCATGCCGTTGGCCATCTGCACCTCCACCTGCTTCACCTCGCCGCCCGTCATGGTCAGCGTCGAGGGACTGAAGGAGAAGGCCAGGTCGTCGGTCTCCGTCGAGGGGTCTGTGCCGCCCCCGCCGCCGGTTCCGGCCTCGCGGGTCACGGTGCAGTTCTGGCTTGTCAGGTTCACGGTCTCATTGCTGGTCGTGGTACCCGTAAAGTTCGAGAGGGTGATGGTGCTCACGTCGGCCAGGTCGGTCGTGGCCATCACCTGGAGGTGGGCGATGGCGCCGGTGCCGGCGTTGAACGTCGTACCGATAGCGTAGATGGCAATCTGACCAGTCGTGTAGTTGTAGTTTCCCATGCCGCCGTTGGTACGGGTGGCGTCGGGAGTCATCCACAGGTAGTTGGTCGTGGTGCCCTGGTTCAGCACGGTCAGGCCCGCGGGCATCGTGATGGTGCCCATGAAGCGCTTCAGGTCCGTGCGGTCGCTGTCGAAGTTGACATCGATCATCTTCGTCTCACCCGCCTTGATGCTGAAGTCGCTGATGTACACATCGGCGGCAGCGGCTGTCAGCGCCGTGATGGCGAGGACGAGAAACGCGAATATTCTTTTTATCATATACTTAACTCTTTTTATTTGGTCGCCTTCGGCTCAAAATCTTTCAAAAACTTATTCAAAATCTTTTTGATGGATTTTCTTTCAGATTTTGTCAGATTTTGAGCGAAGCGACCCTTATTCATTTACTTAATCACGACCTTCTTGCCGCCAATGATGACGATGCCCTTCTGGGCAGCGTTCACCTTGCGACCGCTCAGGTCATAGACGCTATTGTCGTTAACTCCGTTAACTTCGATAACTTCGTTAACTCCAGTGGTCTGTCCCACAGCAGCAATACTGCGAGCATCGGCCGTCGTCAGCACGACGTTCTCGAAGGTGGCAGCGCCGCCCTGCACGAAGACGTAGGCGATGGCGCCGTCAGCCTGCTGCTCGGTGGTGCCGGGCAAGCCCAGGATGCGGTGAGTGCCGTTCGAGAGGATGCCGGAGCGCATACGCATCTCGCTGTTGGCCAGGGCCACGGTCACGATGCGGCCGCTGGTCTTCACGTCGGCCTGGAAGCCGGTGAAGGCGAAGTCGCCCTCCACGTTCAGGGCATAGCGCACGATGCCGCCGCCCATGTCCTCGCTCTCAATGCTCATCACGGCCTGCTCAGCCTGTGCGGGAGCGTTGCGGCGTGCGGGTGCTGCGTTCTTGGCAGTACCGTCGGCGTTCAGACCCATAGCCAGGTTCATGATGGCCTGTGCGTCGGCAATGTCAATCTTGCCGTCCTGGTTGGCGTCGTAGTGGATGAAGTCGTCAGAGGTCGGGTCGGTGGGCAGGTTGCCGCTCATGATGTTGGTGATGAACTTGTCCACATCTTCCGGCTCCACGTCGCCGCCGGCGTTCACGTCACCGGGGATGGGGCCTTGAGCCGAACCTACGGTGATGGTCTTCTCCACGTAG
This sequence comes from uncultured Prevotellaceae bacterium, assembly GCA_900316475.1. Classification (GTDB taxonomy): domain Bacteria; phylum Bacteroidota; class Bacteroidia; order Bacteroidales; family Bacteroidaceae; genus Prevotella. The sequence goes on along the minus strand of ONDA01000060.1, from coordinate 16,956 downwards.
CCGGCATAGTTGCCGAAGAAGGTCAGCACAGCCACATACTCGCCGGGTGCTGCCAGCATCTGCTCTACGGTCACGGTGTTGCGGTCCTCAGGATTGTCGTAGTAAGCCAACTGGTAGTCGGTGGTCTCGGCAGGTGTCAGGATGCCGATGGGGGCCTCCACGCTCACGGTGATTTCGGGCACGCCGTTCTCGCCCTGCTCGCCCACGGTCACGTTGTCGGCAGTAATCTCGCGGGCAGCCACGTTCACGGTGAAGGTGATGTTGGCCTCCTGTTTCTTGAAGTTCTTGTGCTCCTGCATCATGGCAGTGATGGTGCAAGTGCCCACGCCCTTGATGGTCACCTCGCCGGTGTAGTACTGCACTTCGGCCACGCGCGGGTCGCTCGATACGAAGCGGATGTCGTTGTCGCCGTGCTGGATGATGCCGTTGGTGAAGTTTACGTCGCCGTAGGTCAGGTCGTAGTTAGCGGTCTCGAATGCCATAGTGCCCTGATCCTTCGCGATGGCGCAGCTGACGGTCAGCGTGTCGGTGTTGTTGTGGTTGGCGTCGCCAAGCACAAAGTAGCTTACGGTGTAGGCACCGGCGTCGGTAGCGGTAGGAATCTCGTCGCTGAAGTTCACGCCGTCAAGCGAGTACTGCAGTTTGCTATCGTCGGTAGCACCTACGGCTGTGATGGTACCTGCGCTAACCAGCTGCTGAGCCTCGCGGTTGTAGGTCAGCACGAGGGCTGCGGGAGCGGTGCCCAGCTGGGCGTTGGCTTTCTGGATGGTGAAGGTGGCCTCCTGCGTGTTCACGTAGTTGCCCTTACCGGTGGCGGTCACCTTGGCGGTGCCGGCGTTCACGTTGCTCTCGAAAGTCAGGTCATAGTCGGTGCCGGCGGTCAGGATGGCGTCGCCGTCCTTCACGGTAACGGCAGGCTGCTGAGCCAGGCCGTTGAAGACGAACGACTGGGGATCAAGTTCCATAGTGAAGATCTGTGCGTCGGCAGGTACGATGCTGTACTGAGCTGTCACGCTTCCGGTGAAGTTGGTCGACTCGGCCTTGGCAGTCACGGTGGCGGTATAGGTGTCCACGTTGGTCTGCTTGTTACCCGTCACGTCATAGTCGGCGGCGGTCACGGCGATGGTGCCGGCGCTCACGGTAGCCACCTGAGCGGTCTGCTCCTCCTTGTTGTAGGTGAAGTTGTTCTGGGCCAGGGTCATCGTGGTCAGTGTAGCCTTGGCGATGCTCACGGTCAGGGTCTGCGGAGCCACATCGTTGTGGTTTTCGTCGCCCACGGTCTTGTAGTACACGGTGTACTCTCCGGCGTTCAGTCCGGTGCTCACGGTCGAGGTGTAGTCCACGCCGTCGAGCGAGTACTGCATCTGTCCGCCCTCAACGAGGCCGGCGTTCAGCAGAGGCTGAGCCTCGCCGGTATAGACGAGTCCGGTCTTCACGGTCGGATTGGTCACGGTAGCGTTGGCCTTCAGGATGTTGAAGGTCTTCTGGGCAGTGCCGGTGAAGTTGTTGTTCGTAGCAGTCGAAGCGATGGTCAGCGTAGCCAGACCAGCGTTGGTATTGTCCTCGTAGGTCACGGTGTAGTCCGTGCCGGCGTTCAGCGTCATGCCGTTGTAGGTCACCACGGGGGCAGGCTCCAGGGCGTTGCCCGTGTATGTCTGGTCGGCGATGTCGCCAATCATGTCGTCGGTGAACTCCTTCGCGTCGATGTTGAACGTGTAGTCGAAGGTGCCGCTGAAGTTGTTCACACCCTCCACCTTCACCGTGGCCTCGCCGGTCTCGGTGTTGTTCGTGTAGGTGGTGTAGTAGTCGCAGGTCGTCTGGTTCGAGCCGTCCTCCAGACCCTCATCGAGCGTCATGCCGTTGTAGGTGATGACGAGCGAAGGATACTGCGGCGAGCCGGTGTAGGTGATGCCCGTCACGGGGCTGATCATCTCGCTGCTCAGGTCGCGCGTGTTGATCAGGAAGTAGGCGGTCAGCTCGCCCTGGTAGGTACCGATACCGGTCACGGTGAACTGTGCCTGTCCGGCGTTCACGTTGTCGCTGTAGCTCACCGTGTAGTCCCTGCCCCTGACCAGTGTCTCTCGTACGTCGCGCACCACCACCTCCGGCTGCTGTTCCTCACCGGTGTAGATGATGGGGTGTTCCTCGCTACTTACGGCGTAGGCCGTCAGTCCGGCGATGTTCTTGCGGATGCTGAAGTTGGCCGAGGCCGTGCCGATGTAGTAGTCGGCGATGCCCTCCGTCTTGGCAGTGATGGTGGCAGTGGCGGTGTTCACGCCCTGGCTCACGTTGTCGCTATAGGTCACGGTGTAGTCCACGCCCTCGGTGAGCGTGTAGTCGCGGTCGGTCACAACCAGCGTCGGAGTCACGGCGCTGCCCGTCCATGTCTGGTCGGCAATGGCGTGAATCATGTCGTTGGTCAGCGCGCGGTGGGTATAGTCGGCGTTCACCTGCACGTTGTAGGCAGGCATGGTGAACGTATAGACCGTGTCCACATCCGTAGGCTGCACCGTCAGGTTATCCACCACGTCGATGCTTCCCGGCGCGCGGCGCGGGGCCCTCATGCCGCCGAAGGTGGTATATGCGCGGGCGGTCACGCCGTTGCTCATATAGCCCTTGCCGGCTTTCACTACTACCGACACCACGTCGCCCTCATTGGCGGTGGTGGCGTTCTCATTGGTGCCAACCTTGAACGTCAGTGAGCCGTGTGCTTCGGCACCCTCCCCTTTCGTCAGGTCGTAGGCGCTCGCGGTCATGGTCATCGTGGCCAGTGCGAGCAGTGCAAAAATTTTCTTTTTCATATACATATTTACTTTAATGTTCTTATATTTTTTCTTTTTAACACGAATTACCGCGAATTGTCCATTAATTTTTTAGAAGGCAGGACGCATGTTCTTGTCAAGCAGGATGCACTCGTTGGTCTCCTCGTCGTAGCCGTAGCGTTCGCCCTGCAAGCTCGACTGCCCGAAGTTGATGAGCAGGCCGATGGGTTTCTTGGTCAGACGCAGGTAGTTGAACAGCTGTGCGCGATGCGCGGAGTTCAGCTCGTCCACGGACTTCAGCTCTACCACCACGTCACCTACCACAATATCCATCTGGTAGAACTTCTCCAGCTTGTGGTGCTTGTAGTAGCAGGGCAGCTGCTTCTCGCGCTCGTTGTCAATACCGCGGTCGAGCAGTTCCAGGTGCAGGGCCTCGTTATAGACGGGCTCCAGCAGTCCCCAGTTCAGTTCGCTGTGCACTTCCATGGCCGCACCGATGATTTGATAGACCGTGTCCTTATACTTCTTGAAATCCATTGTCTCTATCTAATTAAAATTTATGAATAATTCGTGGTAATTCGTGTTTAAATATAAATCACTTCACCACGACTTTACGTCCATTGAAGATATACACTCCCTTCTTGGTCGGCATGCCGTTCAGCTTCCGTCCGTTCAGGTCGTACCAGTCGCCGGTGGTCATGTCGCGCAGGGTAGCGGCGTCGATGCCAGTAGTCTCGCTTCCGCTGAACACAATCCTCCGTGCTCCGGCAGCCTGGCTCGGGGCAATCTCCAGCCAGCAGCGGTGGGCGGCGATGGTTCCGGCATCCTTCACCCAGACGAACTGGTTCTGGTCGGTCAGCACGTAGAAGTTCGTGGCGGCTACCTCCTCGGCGGTCACTTCCTTCTCCACGGCCGTGCCCTTGAACTCGTCGGCCACGTCGGTCAGCGGAGCCACGTCGGCGGTCGGGATGAGCAGAATCTGCTGCGTCTGGTCGCTCTCGTTGTAGATGAGCATCGGGGTGCGCTTCGGCATCACGTCAATCTTCTCGCTCAGCACGGCCTCGGTGGGCGTCACCTCGCTGACGGTGTAGAGGCCGGCGGTCTCGGCGAACGAGTCCTCAAGCGTCAGGGCCTCGTCGCTGTAGTACGTGGCGAAACTCTGGGCGGCAATCTCCACGGGGTAGCCCTGGAAGAGCTGGAAGGTGTTGGAGAGGGCGGTCTCGCCGTCGTAGTCGCTGCCGTCCGTGGCGAAGGCCTTGAGGGCGTAGAGGCCGGGGGCGAAGTCGAAGTCGGCAAGCTTGACGCCGTCGCCTTCGGGCTGGTGTGTCTGCTCGTCGAGCTTATAGATGCGGCAGAAGTAGTCCTCATCCAGTGTGAGGTCTTTCTGCTCGATGCCGTCGTACACTTCTACGAGTGCCAGCACCTGCAGCATGTTCATCTCGGCGGGCTCATAGCCTTCGCCCTGCTCGCTCTTCTTCACGCGGTAGCGCAGGCCGTCGGTGCCGTCGCCCATGGTGGCGGTCATCTGGATGCTCATGTCGCGCACCAGCTCGTACTCGGCCGTCATGTCGTTGGCGGGCATGTTGAACCAAGCCTCGGTGAAGGTGGCGCCTTCAGATGCTGCGTCGGTGGTCACCTTGATGGGGGCTGGTAAGACGGTGACAGTGATTGTTTTATCTTCTTCGGCAGCTTTATAATTATTATTGCCTGCGAATGAAAATGTAATTGTTGCAGTGCCTGCTGCTTTAGCTTCAATAATATATGTATCATTACTATATTCCTTTTTGGTTATAGAAGCAACAGAAGCGTCACTTGATGAATAGCTTAACCCGTCTGTTCCATCAGGAGTCACATAAACATCAAGTTCAGTACTTTCACCCTCACCCATATTTATTGAAGTAGAGCCATAATAAGCGATAGAAGTAGACAATTTGTTTATTGTAAAATTTCCATTCCCGTTAAAGGAACCGCCTCCATTTGGAGAAAACACGGCAGACCAGGTATGATTTCCCGCATCTACAGGGGCAATAGAACCATCAAACATTTCATTATCAATATTGAAAATGCCCTTTGATTCACCATCGACGGATAGGTTGAGCGTACCTTTAATTTCTGCCTCAGGATCCATCGGATTCATAATCGTACAATGAAAAATTGTTTCCATACGATCATAATAAGAGGCGAAGTTGACGTCAATATAATAATCACCTTGTGCCCATGCGCCCGTGACTGCCGTGATGAGCAGTGCGAGCGTCATTATATATCTTGATATTGTTTTCATATATTGTATTTCTTTATGTTGTTTATACCTTTTATATTATATACGCGCGAGAGAGGTTAGAACGCGAGGCAGGCGCGAACAGAGAGGTTGGCGCCCTTATAGTTGTCGTCGTCCCATATGCCGTTGTTGAAGTAGAAGCCCCACGCGCAGTCTTCCTCGTACTCCGTAGACGACCAGTAGGCGTTCGACTTCATATTCGTTCCGCCGACGCTGCTGAAGCCATCGCGCAGGGCACTGTAGCTGCCGGCAGCGGAAATCATGCTGTTCCACTCGTCCTTGCTGGCCAGCTTCCACGTGCCGTCGGTGATGGCCGGCGTGTGGGCGGCGCAGATAGTCATGGCCGTGCTCCAGGCCTTCGTGCCCTCATCGGCCAGCGCCAGTGCCAGGCCGTGGCCATTGCCATCGACGTAGCAGACCTTGGCGGCGACGGTCACGCCCTCGGGCAGGTTGTCCTTGTCGTCGGCGGCGTATGCCTTACCGTTGGAGCCGATAATCATGCCAACTGTTGCTTCGGCGAGGCTCTTGCCTGTATCGCCTTCCTTCTTCTTCACCTCCACCTTGCGGAACTTGTAGCCGGTGTTGGCTTTGAGCTTCACCTCGCGGCCCATCTTCACGCCCTCGAGCTTGCCCTCGGTGACGGTGGCGGCTGTGCCATCTACAGTAACGGTAGCCTTGCCGGCCTCGATGGTGTTGGCATTGGCGGCGTTGAACTGGATGTTGAACTTGTTGGTGAGCACGGTGACGGTGAGGTAGGCGGGCTCGGAGTCGTTGAAGGTGTTCTCCTCGGTGGCTTGCTGGCCCGTGGGGGTGTCGGCGCCCTTGATGTAGTACCATACATAGACGTCTGCTCCGTCGTCAGCGACGTTCTTGGCTGTGGGCACTGTGGCGTTGAAGGCGGTGAGTGCGGGGGCCTGGGTGGCTGAGGTGCCGACGGCGTACATCAGCGTGCCCTGCGTGACCTCGGCGCTCGTTCCGGCGGAGGCCACGATGCCGGTGCCCTCGGCGATGAGCGATGCGTCGGTGCCGGCGATGACGCCTTCAGCGGCTGCGGGCAGCAGCGTCTTCGCTTCGGGCTCGGTGCCCGTGGTGGCGAATGCGGCTGCCTTGGCGTAGATGGGTGTCAGCACGACGTCGCTGCCGGGCATCGCGAAGGTGCCGGTCTTGGTTGCAGCGTTCCAAGCGACCTCGGGGCCGCCCTCGATGCCGGTGGCGTAGTAATACTTTCTGATATTATTATTTGTATCGTAATAAACAGAAGAGCGGTCTAAGTATATTGAACTAGACAAAATGACCATGCCGTCGGTAAAGGCGATTGTCTTTACTTCTATCTGGTTTCCAGCATCTACGTAGCCGTAAATCAGTACTGCTTGGCCGGTCTTTGGAACGTCGGCCCATGCCTTGGCCTGTTCTTCGGTGATGGCGTCGGCTTTGAGGCCGGGCATGTCGCTCTGTAACAGGTATGAGTGGTCGTTATTCCATCCGTGGCCCACGCGCCCGTGACTGCCGTGAGTAGCAGCGCGAGCGTCATTATATATCTTGATATTGTTTTCATATATTGTATTTCTTTATGTTGTTTATACCTTTTATATATTTGGTTTTCACTGGATGGTGAAGGTGATGCTTTGGATTTCATACACATATTTCTCTTTTAAGGTGACGCTCTCGGCATTGCCTGTCCAAGTCATTTTGTAGAGATCTTTCCAATAATCGGGATCTCCGTCTGGGTTGGGCTGGAACTTTCCTGCCGTTTCCTTCGTCCATCCGTCGAGGTTATTACCTGTGCAGACAATCTCAATCTTGGTGAATTTGCCGAGCGTGGTGGTAAAGGTATTCTCACCGTAGTCATATAAGGCATTGCTAAATGCACCGTCTCCGCTGCTGGGTGTCAAGGTCACACCGTCCTGAGTATATGTGGTACCTTGAAAATTCGGGGAGTTCCAAGTTACGGTGGTGGGAGCCGCCGCCTTCTTCTCCGCCTTCACGCCGATGACTTTCTTCGAGCCGGTGTAGGTGACGGTGACGGTCTGGCCCTTCGTCACGCCGGCGTTGGGCACGGCGGTCCACTCAGGCTCGGCGGGAGGCTCGGGGTTGACGCCCTCGGCGAAGGTGACGGCGTAGGTGGGCGCGTCGGCGATGGTGACGGTGAGGGCGTTGGCGGCCAGGATGTCGCCGTCGCTGAAGTTCTCATCGTCGTTGTTGCTGTCGTTGCCGCGCACGTAGTAGTAGACGTAGGCCTGGCCCTGGGCGAGCTTCTCGGCGGTGGGCACGTCGGCTGTCCACTTGTCAGCGGCGAGGGCCAGCAGGGCGGCGTCGTCGAGGGCGGTCTGGCTGACGTAGTACATCACGGTGCCCTGGGCGGTCTCGGTGCTGCCGATGTTGGCCACGGTGCCGGCTTTGACGATGGCGCCGTCGGTGGTGGCGGGCACGTCATTGATGGCCGTGGGCGCTGCGGTGAGCGCGGCCTGGGGGTAGTACTCGGGCTCCAGTGTCACGTTGCCGCCGGGCATGGTGAACGTGCCGGTCTTCGTCGCCTTGTCCCAGGCGACCTCGGGGCCGGGCTGGATGACTGTCACGGTGCAGGCGGCAGTCTTGTCGTCGCTGGTGTCGGCGGTGCCGTTGGTGGCGGTGGCAGTGATGGTGGCGGTGCCTGGGGCAACTGCGGTCACTACGCCGTTAGCCACGGTGGCCACGCTTTCATCACTCGTCGTCCATGTCACGGTCTTATTCGTAGCGTTGGCGGGGGCTACGGTGGCGGTCAGCGTCAGCGTCTCGCCGCCCAAGGTCATCTCGGCAGAGGTCTCAGAGAGCGTTACGCCCGTAACGTTAACTTTGGCAACGTAGCCAGGTATGGAGATTTCGAGGGAGTATTTAATATTGGTCGACTTATTAAAATACCAACCAGTGACCGTTGCCGTGCCTTCGAAGGGGGCACTGATGGTGATGTAGTCATCCATGTCACTCGATCCGCAAGTTACATTCTCGTTACCACTGGAGTGAAGATCCCCATTACAATAGCCACCCGACCATCCATAGAGTTCCCTGATAATCTGGTCAAGTTCGCCATTTTCACTGCTAAAATTGCACCGAAACTGGTACGGTAGCACGACGTTTGCCACCGTCTTGGTGTTGCCGTTGGCCTTGAACTGCACGGTGTACGTGTCGTCAGCCCACGCGCCCGTCGTCAGCGCTAATAGCGCGACGAGCGTCAGTATTGTTTTCTTTAATTGATTCATATTACTTATAATTTTATTTGTTTCTTTTTTCTTTTAACATATAATTACCATGTAATTGCCCATTAATTTATCATTAATATTATATGAATAATTCGTGTTCAATTCGTGGTAATTCGTGTTCAAAAATCATTCGGGTGTTACCGGCGTCACGTCGCTGTCAGGTGCCGTCTGCGCCTCAGCCTCCAGCGAGTACTGTCCGGCCTCCACCTTCGTGGCGGCATCCACGGGCTCGCCCTGCTTGTCCAGCAGTCGGCGCTGCTGGAAGAGCACCTCGTCGTCGGCGCTCACCGTCCAGCCCTCGTTCGACTGCAGACGCTCGTCCACGGCCTCGCGCCAGGTCTCGCCCTGGTAGTAGCTGAAGTAGACGTTGGCGGCGATTTTCAGCTTCTTCACGCCGCGCGGGAACACCTGCTGCACGTAGTACTCCTGGTCCTGATTCACCACGTCGATGGCGTGGTCGTAGGGGCTCACGCCCTGCTGCTGCTCCACCACGGCGAAGGCGTTGATGACCATCACCGTCTCCACATACACCAGGTCGGCGGCCACGCGGGCCCTCTGCATGGCCTGCGCGTCGATGCCGGCCTGCTGCTCGTTGCGCCGGGCAATGAGCGTCTGCACCTGCTGGTTCTCCGTCTTCAGCTGACCGACCAGCGGCGTGATGCCCAGCGTCGCGCAGTCGTCCGACAGGGGCTGCACCTCCAGCTGCTGGATGAGCTGCATGATGTGGGTGGACTCCAGCTCGTAGCTCTCCGTCACGCTCACCTGATAGTCGCGCGCGGCCTGCAGCACGCGGGGTGCGGCCTCCTTCTGCGCAGCCGTGCCCACGCGGCCCAGCGCCTCTACCATGGTGCGCAGACCGATGTACGTGTTGTCGCGCACCTGGTCGGCCTCGGCTATCTGCTCCGTCAGCGGGCTGCGCGTGATGGTGCGGTAGGCCTCGTCCTCGGCCTGTACGGCGGCCACGAGTGCCGTGTTCTGACTGGTGATCATTGCCGGGCAGTCCTCTCCCAGTTCGGTCACGATGAGCGTCTGTAGGCGCTCCTGAAACCGCTGCATCCACGAGAGGTGGGCGGCGTGGGGAGCGTGGCTCGCCTTGTTGATAAAGGCGTTGATTTGATGAAATCTTGTTGTTGCCATATCGTTTTACGTTTAATATTGATTTTTATTTTAACATATAATTACCATTAATTGCCCATTAATTATCATTAATGAAAAATTCGTGTTCAATTCGTGGTAATTCGTGTTCAGATAAAACATATAATTGCCATGTAATTTATCATATAATCTGCTGTCGCTAAAATTAATGAATAATTCGTGGTAATTCGTGTTAGAAAAACTTCGACGAATCCCGATTTCCGTGGCGTAAATCCGAGTTCTGAGCCTCGGGCGGTGCTTCACCGCAGCGGAAGAGCAAGCTTTTTGCCTCGGCAGACCGATTTCCGCATCGGAAGAGCAAGTTTTTTGCCCCTGAGTGCCGATTTCCGCATCGGAAGAGCCGTTTTTTCGCCTCGGGCAGCGGATTTCCGCAGCGGAAATCCATGTTTTTTGCCTCCGTCTGAGCTTCTCCGCCCCGTAGGAGCACTCCTTTCTCGCCATCGTCGTCATCGTTCACGTCGTTTTTTCTCGTTTCCTATACATTATATATATATACGCGCGCGAGGGGATTACTCTGCATCCACCAGGTAGAACCCGATGCTTTTCACATTGTCGCCGATGAAATCATCAGTAAGCGGCAGCAGCTTATCCGTCGAGGCGGCACTGCCCGTCCACGTGACTTTATAAATGTTTTTCGTTTCATCTTCAAAATATGTCCATCCCACGCCGAGATTTGCCTCATTCCATCCATAAAAACCTTGGGCATTCATCTCGATCTTTGTGAACTCCTTGCCGGTCGGTGCCGTGAAGGTAAAGCCGCCGAGAGCGTACACTTGGAAACTGATGCCATCCGTCTTCGGATCTCCGGTATCATTCCACATGGCATATATATCTTCTCCGTCATTAGCACTCAGCGTGATGCCCTCCTTCGTATATGACGCGTAGTAGCCCTCGACATCAATGTTGGTGACGTTCGTAGCGTCCCATACGATGTCGGCCACGGGAACCTCAATGGCCGTAGCCGCAATCTCGCTGTCGCTGTGCGTGTCGTCGCCCTTCACGTAATACCAAACATATACCGTGCCACTGGCGGTGATGGTCTCAGCCGTGGGCACCGTGCCGCTGAAGCCATCCGTCGAGGCAGGCTTCGTGTTCGTCGTGGTCACTGCATACATCAGCGTGCCGCCGTCGGCCGCACCACCGCTCACCAGCGCCGTCGTCTTGCCAACGCCAACAATCTCCGCACCCGTCGGCGCCGTCGTCACCGTAGCCGGTTCCTTCGCCGCCTGCTCGACGGTGAACGAGATGTTGCTCAGGTCAGAGTAGTCAAGCGTTGCGGTTCCGCTGGCAATAGTGGTAATATCACCATTATTAGACGCAATGGTCGCCCCTGTGCAGCCGGCAATTGTATAGTTTGTGGGTTTACTATATACACCGATGTCGTTGGTCCCGGTATTCGTGCCATACTTGTTCTCGGAGAAAGCGCAGTTTATCAGGCGTACCTCGCTTCCGCCATTGATACCAATCGCACCGCCCCAGTATGCGTTGGGCTTGGTCGTATAATTATTGGTGAAAGTACAGCCGCTCATGTAGAGACTGCCCCTGTAGTTATTGATGGCTCCGCCTATTTCACCGGAATAGTTGCCGCTGAATGTCGTGTTGATGGCATACAGTTTACCACTACTTTTGTTCTCTATCGCACCGCCACCGTTGCTGTTGTTTACGTGGCAGTTGCTTATCGTACATCCGTCAAGCACTATTGTGCCGGAATTATTGATGGCAGGGCCGCCACCACTGACAAACCCTGTGAGGGTGAGATTCTTAAAGGCAACGGTTGCAGAGGACCCAACCTTGAAAGCCCTGATTTCTGAAGTGGTACTGAGCGTCTTTCCGTTGCCGTCGATGGTCAATGCCCCGCTGGTAATATTAATCTCTTCAGTGCAAACAATGTCGTTCATGAGTTTTACATCCTTTCCGGCGCTCAGTGCGGCTTGCAACTCACTAAAGGTTGTAACCTCTGTAACAGAAGGAGCCGCCGGCTTCTCGTCGCTTGTAGCCGTCACGCCCTTCACCTTCAGTCGTCCGTTGTACTGCAGCGTCACGGTCTCCGAGCCGTCGCCCTTCAGTCCGCCGATGGGCAGCGCCTGGGCCTGGCCGTCGCCCACCTTCACCGTCCACTTGTCGGCATCCTTCACGCCGTCCTTCATCGTGACGGTGTAGCCGGTGGCAGCGTCGGTGGGCTCATGCAGGGCGAGGGTGTAGACCTGCGTTCCCTTCATATCTTCAATTTTAGTCACCACAAGTCCGTCGGAGATAGCCGTGACTTCGAAAGCCTTCTCGAAATGTATGTATGGGAACAAATCCGAGACGAAAACATAGAAGGCTCCGTCAGTCTTTTCGGTGACATTGTAGTCATTGTCGATGTCGGCACGCATCAGCGTGTAGGTTGTGCCGCCATCAACTCCAAAATCATTAATAGCACAATCAGCTGTAGGTGTAAATGTGTCGCCCACCTTGATCACGTCGCCCACTGCGAGCGTCGTGTAGTTAGTGGCCCACGCGCCCGTCGCCGCCGTCATCAGCAGCGCGAGCAGAAGTAATAATTTGTTTTTTCTCATAAGCTTAAAATTTTAGAGAGTTAATAATTTATATAGTAATATAGAATTCGAGAATCGCGCGCGGGGGGCTACGGATTCACCGTCGCCTTCACGCCCTTCACCTTCAGTCGTCCGTTGTACTTCAGCGTCACGGTCTCGCCCTTCTTCACGTTGGTGATGGGCAGGGTGACGGTCTTCTCGGCGTCGCCCACCTTCACCGTCCACTTGTCGGCATCCTGGGTGCCCTCCTTCATGGTCAGCGCGTAGTAAGGCAGGGCCACGAACTTGTCGGCGTAGGCGCTCCAGCCAGCCTTGTAGGTGTCGACGGATGCGGCGGGCACGTAGATCTTCAGGCCGTCGGAGGTGTCGTTGAATACTCTGTTGTTGTTGAGGGTCGCCGGGCTGGTGGCGAGGACGAAGACCTCGGCCAGGGTGCTACAATAACGGAAAGCATCGTTGCCGATGCTGGTCACGCTGGCAGGGATGGTGATGGATTTCAGCTTAGAACAATCATAGAAGGCATAGTTGCCGATGCTGGTCACGCCGTCGGGGATGGTGACAGTGGCCAGATTGCTGCAGCCATCAAAGAGACTCTTGCCAATGGTTGTCACGCCGTCGGGGATGACGATAGCGGTCAGGCCGGCGCATCCACGGAAGGCATATTGTCCGATGGTGGTCACACCGTCGGGGATGCTGATGGCGGTCAGGGCAGCGCAATCAGCGAAAGCATAGTTGCTAATCTCAGTCACACCGTCGGGGATGGTGACGGTGGTCAGGCCGCTGCAGCCGTAGAAGGTATAGTCGCCGATGGTGGTCACGCCGGCGGGGATGCTGACGGTGGCCATGTTGCTGCAGCTGCGGAAGGCTTGGTCGCCGATGGTGGTCACGGTGGCGGGGATGCTGACGGTGGCCATGCTGCTGCAGCTGTAGAAGGCATAGTTGCCGATGCTGGTCACGCCGTCGGGGATGCTGACGGTGGCCAAGCTGCTGCAGTTGTAGAAGGCATAGCCTCCGACGGAGGTCACGCCAGCGGCAATGGTGACGGAAGTGATCTTGCCGCGCACGCTGTTCCAAGGCACGCTGTTGGCGTTGGCGTAGTCGGCCATGGCACCGGTGCCGCTGATGCTGAGGGCCATGGTCTGGGCGCTCAGCTCCCAGCTGACGTCGCTGCCCTCGGCGCCGCACTGGCCGGTGGCGTAGATGTCGGCAGCGTAGGCGGATTTGCCGTAGCCGGCCATGGTCTGGGCGGGCACGAAGATCCTGCGGCCGGTGGCGTTGCCGTCGAAGGCGCCGTCGGCGATGGTGGTCGCCGTGCCCTCGATGTTAGCGGCGGTCAGGGCCGAGCAGCCACTGAAGGCTTTGGTGCCGATGGCGGTGATGAAGGGCTCGAAGCTGACGGTCTGCAGCTGGCCCTGCAGCGCCTTCCAAGGCTGGTCGGCGGCGCTGGCGAAGTCGGTCATCGCGCCCTTGCCGCAGATGGTCAGCGTCTTCGTGGCGGCATCGTAGACGGCCATGGCGTCGGCTCCGCAGTTCATATATTCGCCTATGCTGCCGGCGTAGGCGCTCCAGGCCGTCTGGTAGGCAGCCTCCTGGCCGGTGGGCACGTAGATGGCGGGCGTCTTGGTGGCGTCGAAGGCGGCGGTGCCGATGGTCAGCGTGCCGGCGCCCTTCACGAAGACGTCGTTCAGGGCCGTGCAGCCCTGGAAGGCATTGCTGCCCACCTTGGTCACGCCCTCGCCGATGATGACGCGAGTGATCTTGTCGCTCAGGAACGCCCAGGGAGCGGTAGTTTGGTCATAGTCGGCCATGGCGCCCGTGCCGCCGATGGTCAGCGTGCCGGTGGCAGCGTCGAAGTTCCACGTCACGTCGCCGGTCGCGGCCTCCGAGAGGTTGCCCGTGATGGTGTTGCCCGTGCCGGTGCTCGGGTTGACAGCGGCGTCGCCGGCGTTGCTGGCAGCCAACAGGATGTTGTCCGTCACGGTGTTGTTGGCATCCGCAGTCGAAGCCATCACCACGGCATAGGCCTCGGACGAGATCACCGTGTTGCCGGTGAACGTGTTGTTCTTCGAGTCGCTGTTAAACGTCACCTTGCCCAGGATGCTGTTGCCGGTGATGGTGCTGCCGGTATAATCATCTCTATTCTGATTGATTGATACGTTGCCGCTGATGGTGTTGCCTGTCACCGTGGCGCCCTTGCTTACAGTAAAAGTACCACCGCTCACCGTATTGCCCTCGGCAGTGCTGAAAGCGGGAACACTCATGCCCTGCTTAAAGGTGTTGTTGCGGATGATGTAGCCATCGTCTGCCGAAGCGGCAGAAATGTTACTCGATTTACCATTAGTCATAACAGTAACACTGCTGCTGAAACTGGAGCCAATATCCACCGTGCAGTTCTCGAAGCGATGGCGCAGGCCCGTAACATTCAACCTGCTAAGAGGGCTGTTAGTTCCTGCTGTGATAGTGCAGCCCGTCACTACGCAGTCGTTGCACGCTCCGGTAAAGCCGCTGGGCATGTCCTCAAAGTTATAGGGATTGCCAAAATACAGCGGATTGCCGACGTTGCCTTCAACTTCAATGTGCGTATCCTTGAAGGTGCAGTTGCCGGAGTAGGTCAACACGCAGCAAGAGCTGCCGCCGTTGTTCTTGGTATAGATGGTGCAGCCGTCGAAGGTGATGTGGTCGCTGTAGCGCAAAGCCACATGGCCCACGCCGGTGCATACAGGTACACCCTCTACATGAAAGGTCACGCCCGTGAACGTCACGTTGCTGGTGTTGAAAATCCACATGCCGGTGTTCTCCAGCCGGATGTCCTGCACCTGAGTGCCCGCACCGTCCGCGTTGATGACGAAGGTGCTGCCGGGATTTTTGCCCGTCCGGTCTCCCGCCGGAGTGTGCAGCTTAATCACGGCGTCTTTGGTGGACGAGATGATGTTCACCTGCTTGTTGATGACCAGCGAGTGCGAGGCATCTCCCTCTAACTCGATGGTGCCCTGGAAGTCGAGCACGTCGCCCGCCTTCACAGCGTCGCCCAGCGTGTAGCCGTCGCCGCTGAAGATGTTGTTCACAGTCGCCTGTGTAACCACATGCGTGGTCTGCGCCCATGCGCCCGTCGCCGCCGTCATCAGCAGCGCGAGCAGAAGTAATAATTTGTTTTTTCTCATAATTATAAGTTTTATAGAAGTTAATAATCAGGTGAATTATATATATGTTTTCTTTTTGTCTCGACCACGGATTATTCGGATTCATCTTCCTATCCGTCTCATCCGCGTGCTCCCTCTTCGTTTCATCTTGTCTCTGAGACCAAACGGATATCCGCGCCCGCTCCTTGCGAACGCAAAAGTTGCAATTCAGCGAGAGCAGAGCTAAGCTTGCTTAAGCTATGCCGAAAGGCTACGGGTAGGCGAGCCCTGCTCGGGAATGCGTGAGCAAGTTCGCTGAAAGCAAACCGCCGCGCCCATCTCCCGATGTCTCGGCGGATATTTTTCTGTGGGGGGAATGTCGGGGGGGCATGCCCCGTTGCCATTGCTTAGAAGAAGTTCTTGGCGGGGATGTGGCGTATCACGTTGTCATCGCCACAGACGATGACGTCCTCGTTGTTGCGGGCCTTCTCCTTGAGCATCTCGCGCTCGGCAATCTCCAGGCCGCGCGTGATCTTCTCTACCATCTGGTTGTGTTCAGTGCTTGACATACGCTTCTATCTTTTTATATTCTACTTCATTGTTTATCACCAGCTCCTGACCGCATCCGCCCGTGGCGATGATGCCGCGTGGGGTGACGCTGTTGTCAACCAATACCCAGGTGTCAACAATCGGCATGTAGATGCGGAAAAGGTTGTCGATGCCCTCGTAATAGCGGCGGATGATGATGTCGCGGGGTATGTTGTGACCGCCCTTGCTGACGCGCTCGGCTACGCGCTCAATAGCTTGCTCGGGCGTCCTGAGCCAGAAGAACAGTAACGTCACCTGATATCCCTGCCGGTGGGCCTGCTCTACCAGCCGGAAGTAGGAGCGGGTGGCCAGCGTGGTCTCGATGGAGAAGCTCTCGTTGCGACGCAACAGCTCGGCGATGCGGCTGAGCATCAGCCGGCCGGCCTCGATGGCCACGCTCTCGGGATTGAATGGCGACAGTCCTCTTGCGATTTCATCAGCATTTACGAACTCCTTACAATCAAGGATTTCGGGAAGTACAGTATACGACGCCGTCGTCTTTCCTGCACCATTGCAACCGCTGATGATATATAGGTTCTTACTCATATCTTGCATTGTTAGTTTCTGCGTGCAAAGATACAACTATTTCCCAAATCCTCCAAGTCTTTGGAGGAAATAATATCCGTTTGTCTCAGTAAGTCAATGATCGCGTTGAGCGAGTAAAGAGCTTAGAGCTCGCTCTTGTGCTCTTTCGAGCGTAGCATTTCTCGAGGCAAAGCCTCAAAGATCGCTTGTTTTTTAGTCTTTTATTTGTAATGGAACGGCCAGCCGCAGTGCTGGCAGCAGTAGAACTCGCCCTCGTCGTCGATGGCGTCCTGTATCAAGTTAAACGACGTCCGCTGTCCGCATTTGGGGCAGACAACGCTGTTGCGTTTTAGTTGTTGTTCAGATTCGTTTTTCATTTTGCACACTTTCTTATTGTCTTGGGTTGAAAAAGACATGGCAAATTTACAAAAAATTCTTCATCCGTGCAAGAGCAAAACGCCCTCGGATGCATTTTTTGTAAATTCTGCCACTGTTTTTGTAAATTCTGCCACTCCCCCGCTCTCCTGTACTTTTCGTCCCCGCATCAAAAATCCCCCATTTCATCGAGAAATGGGGGCGCTTCGTTCTGTGCTCAGCACTTAAGTGCCGAGAACAGAACGAAGGGAGCGAAGGCTACGCTAGCGTGACGGTAGCCAAGTCGGCGGCGTAGGCGTTCATGTCGAGGCATTGCGCGCGGGTGATGCGGGCGGCAGCGGTCTCGGCGCTATAGTCGGCATAGGGGGCCAGCACCAACAG
>ONDA01000052.1 GCA_900316475.1 uncultured Prevotellaceae bacterium | reverse complement strand
GATATTGCTGAAAGGTGAGCGGGTGACGTTGGAATGCAAGAAGGCAAAATCAGAGATGCCGAAGTCGATTTGGCAGACGTATTCGGCTTTTGCCAATACTATAGGCGGAATGATTCTGCTTGGTGTGGACGAAAATATGCAGGAGAAGGACATTCAAAAGCGTTACCAAATAATTGGCGTAGATGAACCACGTAAGATCGTCACAGACTTCTGGAATACTCTCAATAGCGACAAGGTGAATGAGAACATTCTTGTTGATAGAATATAATGTCAGAATAAAGCATAGTAGTCAAATTTATGATTTGGACATTGAAGAAGTTTGAGAATTAATGTGTAACTTTGCAAGCGAAACGAGATATGGACAAAAAGAATAAGGAAATAGAAATCAGTGAGCCACGTATGGTGAAGTCTCATGATGTGAAGCTGGATGCTGAGTATGCAGAGTGGATAGCGGAAGGTGAAGCACCGTTATCGCTCTGCCCAAGTAAAGGCTGCCGTTAAGGTGAATAGCGAGAAACTGTTGTTCAACTGGCAGATGGGTCGTGACCTTGGGCAGAAAATCGTCTGTTTCGCCTAATAATATATAAAAGGTGGGGGCAAAGTGAGCATTTTTCGCAAACTTTTTGTATCTTTGTCGCCAGATTCTAAAACGATACGCTTATGAGTACACAGATGATGCAGCAGACGATAGCCGACTACTTCAAGACCCAGCCTATTCAGCGTGCATGGCTGTTCGGATCGTATGCCCGAGGCGATGAGTCGCCACTGAGCGATGTTGACATCCTCGTGCAGTTTGACGAGGGAGGCGTCAGTCTGCTGAAACATGCGGCAATGATTTGTGAATTGGAGAAGATTCTCGACCGCCCTGTTGACATCGTTCCTGAGAAGATGCTTCGTCCGAGAGTAAGAGAAAGTGTTGACCAAGACAAAAAGCTGATATATGAGAGAACCCGTTAGAGACCGCGACCGTCTGGAACATATCGTTGAAGCAATAGACCGTATCCTCGACAACACGGATTTCAAGTCAAGGGATGAACTTGAAGCCGACAATCTGAGATATTACGGCATTATCAGATAGACCCTGATGCCGTATGGAAAGTCATCCAAGAAGATTTGCCGCCCCTTCGCGAACAAATCAGCCGCTATCTCTCCGAAATCGACTGGGACGAATGGGAACGCAGCGAGGTGGTCATTTCCGAGTCCGCAGCCCACAAGAGCCTCGTGCAGACCGCCGAGCGGATGAAGCGTCGCGGCTACGACACAGAGGAAATTTGCAAGATAACGGGGCTGGGGCGTGATGAGATAGAGGCACTATAGTATAAAGGTGTATAAACAAAGCGAGCGGGAAGCCGAGACCGACGGATGTCGGTGCGGCTTCCCGCTCATTGCTAAGTGAATCATGGGGACAGTATTGAGATTATTACACGGAGTGAAAGTCTTGAAGAAGCGTTGTTTTATATGCAACATGTGATAGATAAAGGATTAAGCAGGACGGCACTGGTCAATTGCTATAAGGCTCATCTCTTTGATCATCAGGGCAAAATCGTGAACAACTTCTCAACGTATCTGCCAAAGCCACAAAGCCATTTGGTGCCATTCGAGCCAAAGTTTACGGGTAAGCTAAACTATTATGTCAGTGCCGTTGACGAATTGGTTAAAGCACCTGATGACAACCCTACCATTGGGCCATATTACATAGTGCATTCCTCGTAACCTATATCAAGGGTAAAGCGTGACCGTTCCCCCGTCGCTGGCAGCATATTTCCTGACCAGTTCCTGGATATAGCGGGCATTGGCCTCGACGCGTTCGCGGTTGCCGTCGTAGCCGTTGATGAGCACTAACAGGTGACGGGTCTCGAGGGTCATCTTCGTCCGCTCGTTGTCGCTCGTCGGGGTGCCTACCCCACCCTGCTGGTCGCGGTAGACGGGCAGTCCGGCGATGTTCAGCAGACCGCGCCCGATACCTTCGTAAGGCTCGCCCTCACGACCGATGCCGAGGGTCAGCGTGTCGCCCACCATCTTGTCGGCGTCGAAACCGCCAATGCTGTAGCCATAGGCGATGGAGGCGAGGTTCACCAAGTCGACCAGCGTGTCAATCTGGTAGAGTTCCTTGCCCTGCAGCATCCGCCGGATGAGCTGTTCGGAGGCCGGACGGTAGCGCGACGGATCCTTGCCACATTTCTTATATACAGCACGCGTGGCGGCAATCCCCGGCAGCGTCTTCAGCGACTCGGTGGTCAGCTGTTGCCTGAGGCGCTGTTCCAACTCATGTATCTCGTCCCAAAGTTCGGCGCAGTACGGCGTGTTCACCACCTGCGCCTCAACGGCAGCCCCCACGAACGTGGGGCATACCTGCTCTATCTCCTGTGATACGATAATGTTCATACTCAATTAATGTAGCGGCGTCAATGGATAGACGATGTTGACAATGAAAATATTGGCTGCTAAAATGATGATGTTCATCAGCAGACCGATACGCATAAAATCGCTGAAACGATAGCCACCGGGACCGAAAACCAGCATGTGGGTAGGCGAACCGATAGGCGTGGCGAAACTGCTGCTGACGCTAATCATCAAGGCTATGAGGAACGTGTAAGGCTCGTAGCCAAGCTTCTCTGCCGCCTGATACATGATGGGGAAGAACATAGCACCAGCAGCCGTGTTGGAGATAAACTCTGTAATGAACGTACCAGCGAAACAGATGGCAGCCATGACCACGATGGGGTTAGAACCGCAGACATCGAGAATGCTCATTGCCAGCTGCTCGGCAATGCCCGTCTTCTGGATGGCCAGTCCCAACACCACTGAGCCGGCAAAGACCATCAGGATGTCCCAGTTGACGGACTTCATGGCCTGGTCGGGCGTACAGCAACGGAAGATGAGCATAGCAGCGGCAGCGATGAAAGCGCAATGCAACAGCGGCATAACACCAATTGCCGACAACGTCACCATCAGAATCATAATGACGGAAGAAATAAGCGTGCCACGCCCGATGTTGGCCACTTCTGGCGAATCGAAGAACAGCAACTGAGACGACATGTACGACGTGTTGATATTCATTCGGGGAGGACACTCCAGCAACAGAGTGTCGCCAGCCTGCAGCACTACCTCGCGGGGCGACTGCTCGATGCGCTTGCCACGACGGGCCACCGCCACGAGCGTCAGGTTGTTATCGCGTTCAAATTTGTTGTCGCCGATAGTATGACCGACAAGACTGCTGCCAAACTTGACGTACGCCGTACGCAACTGCCGGTTTTTCGCCACCTCGCTCATGCTGAACACATGATGGTCGGCACTCACTAAGCCGTGACTCTTTTTCAGTTCAAGAATCTCGTCTATCCGACCAGCATAGACCAGTCGGTCGCCGCCCAATAACGGTTCGTCGTCTGAGGCGGGAGAAATAAAATCATCGAAGTGAATCAGCTCGATCAATTGTCCGCCACGCACATGACTCAGTCCAGCCTCCTCTACCGTCTCACCGATATGCGGATTGTCTGACGGGACGAGCAGTTCGACGGTATATTCCGTTGTCGCCTCGAAGGCATCCTCTGACGGTTGACGATCAGGCAGCAGACGGCGCATAGCAATGACAGACAGCACACCTATTGCCAGACAGAACAGTCCCGGCACCATTGTGGCCAGCACGTTCATCATCGTACCCGTCTTATCAGCATAGAGGCCTGAGATAATCAAGTTAGGCGGTGTGCCTATCAACGTACAGACACCACCCATGCCAGAAGCATAGCTCAGCGGTATCAGCAGTTTCGAGGGTGCAATACCCAACTTCTTGGACCACATCTTCACGATGTTCACAAACAGGGCTACCACAGCGGTGTTGCTCAAGAAAGAGCTAAGACCGGCTACCGGCAACATCAGACGCGCCACGGCCTTGGCATAGCTATCGGGCTCGCCTAACAGATGTCGGACAATCCACTGCAACACACCGGTATTGGTCAATCCTGCCACGACCACAAACAGTACGCCGATGACGACCACCGATGAAGAGCTGAAGCCTGACAAGGCTTCCTTGACATCAAGTACGCCCGTAACAAGCAGAAAGCCGATGGCACCGACGAAGGCCACATCGACTCGCAACTTGGTGAACAACAAGAGACTAAACAAAACCAGTACCGTGGCAATGGTAATCCACGCGTAGAAACTCAGGCCTAAAAAAAATATCGATTCCATTATTATGAGGTTAACTGTTCAGCATTTCTAAAAATTCGTCCTCGGAGACGATGCGGATGCCAAGCTTCTCGGCTTTCTGTAATTTCGAGGGACCCATATTCTCACCGGCAAGGATAAACGACGTCTTGCTGCTGATGCTGCCGACATTCTTACCGCCGTTCTGCTCAATCATAAGCTTGTACTCGTCGCGGGAGTGGTGCTGGAAGACACCGCTGATGACAACCGACTGTCCTGCAAGCTTGTCGCTCTGCGCCGCGGTCTGCTCCTGTGAGAGTTCGAACTGCAGACCATAGCCGCGCAGACGCTCCACAATCTCGCGGTTCTGCTCGTTGTGGAAATAGCTGATGATGCTCTTGGCCATCACCTCGCCGATGCCCTCCACCTCCTGCAGTTCGTCAAGGCCGGCAGCCATCAGGGCATCCATCGACTTGAAGTGGCGGGCTAAGAGGCGGGCTGATGTCTCGCCGACGAAACGGATGCCAAGGGCGAAGACGACGCGCTCGAAGGGCACCTCCTTAGACTTCTGGATACTGTTGACGATATTCTGTGCAGACTTGTTTCGTGAGCCGTCGCCGTTAATCTGCTGCACGTCAATCGTGTAGAGGTCGGCAATATTCCGGATCAGTTTGCGGCTATAGTAGTCCTCGATAATCTCCGGTCCCAACCCGATGATATTCATTGCCTTACGGGCGACGAAGTGCTCAATACGGCCCTTGATTTGTGGCGGACAACCAGTGTCGTTGGGGCAGTACCATGTTGCTGATGCTTGGTGAAGGGTGAAGGGTGAAGGGTGAGTGGAGTTCCCTTCACCAAATTTCACCAACGGCGTGCCGCACTCGGGACAGCGTCTGATGAACTGTACGGGCTGGGCGATGATAGGGCGCTGGTCGATGTCGACGCCGACAATCTTGGGGATAATCTCCCCACCCTTCTCAACATAGACGTGGTCGCCGATATGCAGGTCGAAGGAACGGATAAAGTCCTCGTTGTTCAGCGTAGCACGGCGGACGGTAGTGCCGGCCAGCTGGACGGGCGCCATATTGGCAACGGGCGTGACGGCTCCCGTGCGGCCTACCTGATAGGTCACCTCCAAGAGTTCGGTGCAGGCACGCTCGGCCTTGAACTTATAGGCAATAGCCCAACGCGGCGACTTCGCCGTGAAGCCCAGTGCGCGTTGCTGGCGCAGTGAGTTCACCTTGAGGACGATGCCGTCGGTGGCTACGGGCAGGTTCTTACGTTCGGTGTCCCAGTAGTTGATGAAATCAATGATTTCCTCGACCGTACGGACTTTCTTCATACCCTCGCTGATCTTGAAGCCCCACTGGCGGGCTGCCTCCAAGTTCTCGTAATGCCCATCAGCGGGCAGTTCCTCGCCTAACAGATAATAAAGGTAGGCGTCGAGCTGACGGTTGGCGACGACACGCGAGTCAAGACTCTTGAGCGTGCCGCTGGCGGCATTGCGCGGATTGGCAAACAGCGGTTCCTCGGCAGCTTCGCGCTCGCGGTTCAGACGCTCGAACGATGCCCAGGGCATGAGGATTTCGCCACGAATCTCGAATTCGCGGGGGGGAAGCCCCCGGGTCTCCAACGGTATACTCTTGATGGTCTTCACGTTCTGCGTCACATCGTCGCCACGGACACCGTCGCCACGGGTGACGGCCTGCGTGAGTCGCCCGTCGACATAGGTCAGCGAGATACTGAGGCCGTCGTACTTCATCTCGCAGCAGACCTCGAAAGGTTCGCCCGCCAGACCTTTCCGTACAGACTCGTACCAGTCGCGCACGTCCTGCTCGCTGTAGGTGTTGGCCAGCGAGAGCATCGGATACTTATGAACCACCTGGCGGAACTCCGACTGCAGGTCGCTGCCTACGCGCTGGGTAGGAGAATTGGGGTCTGCCATCTCCGGATGGCGGGCCTCCAAATCCTGCAGTTCGTGCATCAGCTGGTCGAAATCGTAGTCGCTGATCTCGGGCTGGTTCAACACATAATACTTATAGTTATGCTCATGCAACTCGCGTCGCAACTGCTCGATACGCTGTTTCTCGTCCATGTGTTATCTGATAATCACTTTCTTGCCGTTCAAGATATAAAGTCCCCTGCCAGGGTTCTCCACACGGCGTCCCTGGAGGTCGTAATAGGTATTATCGGTTGCCGCTGGCACTGAGCTGACGCCCTTAATAGCCGTCACGTCATCGATGCTCACACCACCGTAGAAATAGAGGCGGAAATTGTCGAAGATTACCCAGTATTTGCTACCCATACTCGGACAGCGGATGCCAAACTGCAGTTGGGCACCCTTCTTGGCCACCGTCGTCAGCACCTTGTTCTCGTAGAGTCCCTTCTCGAAATAGGCGCTCGCCGCCTCCATATTGTCGGGCACGTACTTGCCGTTCATGGTCTGCTCGCGGCCTACGCCCACCTTGCTGGTCTGCGCGTCGCGGGTAATATGGGCCAGACGGGCGGTGTTGGAACCTGCATAGATGACGGCATTCACGCTGACACCGGCCGACGAACCGTAAGGTCCGGGGCGCTGGAAGGCCTGTGCGCAGAAGGCATAGGTACCGGCAGGCAGGTTTCCTATCTTCTGGTTGAAGTTGAAGTTCTTTTCATAGAACTCAGCACACTGGAAGCTGACCGTTGCCGCCTCCGACCAGCCGTCGGTATTACTGTCTACAGTGGGATTCACCAGCATAAAGGTCAGGTCGAAAGGCTTGCTCATATCGGTAGCATTCACACCATTGAGGAAGGCCGTGGCGGCATTCTCCAAACTGGTAAGCATAGCCGATACCTCAGAGACGTCACCAGCAGTAGGCAGCTGGCTCTCGACAGTACTGACGACGCCCTGCAGACTGGCGTCGACCCCCGCAGTGCGCTCCACATGAGGAACGGCGGTGAGCGCCTTCACCAGAGCCAGCTCGTCCTTCACCGACTGCTTCATCTGTATGAGTGCGTAATTAGCCATCGTGTTCATCTGGTCGGCAGTCATAATGAGCCAGCGCTGGGTGACAGCAGAATTGGCAATATCGAAGGCCGCTGCCGAGGTGGCGCCGTCGTTTCCCGCCTGCAGACATTTTACCGACCAGTCAAATTGTGGGTGTATCATCCAGTAGCCGCGCTGTCCATCGACGTCCACCCTACCCTTCATCAGGTGCCAGTTCTCGCTGCTGGCAGGCGCCGCCTTCTCCACGGTCTTGATGGAACTGCCCGTATAAGAAATGTACTGGCCTGTAGCGGCATTGCGCAACTGATAGTACTGGTTGCCGGGCGTGAAGGTGATGTACCAGGCTGCGTTGTCGTTCTGGGTTGCCTCCTCGATAGTCATCGTCTGCCATTTCAGAACTCCGGTAGGCGTGGCCACCAGACAGGCGGTGTAGAGTCCGCGGTCAGCCGATTCGTTCTTGATATAATACTTCACGTCGTCTTCCTGGTCGAACACATAGCATGGATCGGCAAAAGTGGTAGAGATATGCTCCAGACCGTCCTCGCCGAGAGCCTGACCAATCATAGCGTTGGCGTAGTAGGTTCTCAGCGTGCCGTCGTCCTCCTGAGCACCGTTGATGCCGTAGGGCCACATGTGCTGATAGTCGCCGTTAAGCTGCGACCCCGTGGTGTTGTCCCAGAAGTCGAGGAACGCCGACACGCGGTCGCCTAACCAATGGCCGGAGCCGCGGCCGTCGCCGTCGAGCCGCTCACGCAGGATGTTCTTGTTCCACTGTGTGGTATAGGGAACGAGTCCCAGTCCGTGCTGCATCTCGTGCATAATGGTGCCCGTACGCTGATAGCTGGCATTGGCACCCATATTCATCCACGGGTTGTCGTCATAGTAACAGTCTGCCGTAGGCGTTCCGGCACTATAGCCTATGGAGAAGTGCTTCTTGATACAGGTCAGATTGTTGAAGATTTCGCAAGCCTCCGTAGCGGCTGCGTTCACGCGGTTGTTGGCAGCAGCGTCGCCGCCATTGTTGTACCAATAGGTAATTTCGCCCTTGGGGATGGTGTAGAACTTGATGACGTCGCCATAGCCCGTCACGCCGTCGCTGTTGGTGGCGTAGGCACGCATATAGTACTTCGTAGAAGGCTTCAGGTTCTCGAAGTAGTAGATGATACCATTGTTGCTGATCTGCTTGGTACTCGTCATATCGTCAATGGTGGGATTTGGCGTCTCTGCGAGACAGAAGCCACGTTTCTGGATGGTCGGGCCACCATTGGCAGATGCACTCTTGATACGGCCAAAAGCCATTGTTGCTCCGCGTGCAAAACGGGTGTCGGTCACCACGGTGGGAGCCTGAGCCATTGCCTGCTGCATCATCAAGGTAGCAATGCCCAACATAAGGAATCGTTTAGTAGTTTTAATCATAAGCGTTAGTTACTTATTGGAATTTTGCCTACAAAGGTACTAATAATCTGAGAATAAACAAAACAAACTTGAAATAAAATAACGAACAAGGAAATCATAGGAAAAGGATATTACATAGAGAAGAATTGAAAAAGTTTTTGTATCTTTGCACCCAAACAGGAAGAATATGAGGGAGATTCAGTATATAAGCAGTGATTTCTTAGCCCCAAGAGATGCTTGGGACAGGCTTTCTATTGCAGAACAGGCAGCCATGATGGAAGCTGCTGTCTCTGAAGAGGTCTTTGACCTCAGTGAAATCAGGAAAAGGTATAAATGATCAGGAGAACCGACCCCGTGGTTCATTTGAACACTCTTTGCGATGTGGGTTAATTGGGGAATAGTAAAGAAGGACTACCAACTTCTTGTGGCAGTCCTTCTATTTTTATTCTTCCGATTCAAAGTTCAGCCCCAATTGAGAGGCCGATTCCTTCACACTTTTGACGATGGGCGAATTCTCCGTCAACGGATTGGTCTCGTTGTTCGATGCCGTGAACTTCACCTCTATCTTCAGGTGATTATTCTTCAGCGTATTGACAAAACTGGGGAACAGCTGGCTGTAGAGGTGTCGGTGTTGGCTCAGGGCCAGGAGTTGTCGTAGGCCCGGGCGTAGGTGTTGGTTCTGGCCCAGGCTCTGGTGCTGGCTCCCCACCAGCAGGTTTCGGCATCACCGACGGATCCAACAGCCAGTAGCCATCTTCCTGAGGATTCAAGAACGTGACTCGTTCGTTATGATAGATACGAGCATAAGGCTCTCCTGCTCCTGTACCCACATTCCACATACCTTCTTCGCAATACCTGTTCACTGTGTCAGTGATAGCCTCAGCATTCAGAATCATGGGCTTGTCATCGAAACGCAGGAATGCTTCATAGACATCGTTCACCTTTACAGGCTTTTCTACTGTTGGCATCAGCCCGTTACGATCTATGACATTCAGACCGATACGACGAAGTACCCAGCCATTATCATGCAGTTCCCCGAGCGTATTGAGAGAAATCTGTGCAGCGAAATCAGCAGCAAAAGATGCGATTTCCTGAGTCTTCAATGTGTCACGCTGACATTTTACGACATTATTATAGGCATGAATCAATTGTTCTTTTGCAGCATCACCACTCAGTTTCTTCCTGTCTGCCACATCCTTTCTTTGCTCGGAATCCAACTGGCTGCCATACTCCTTGATAATCTTGTCGCAAGCCAGGTATTCCCTCAATTTCATGCTGAGGGCAGCCTTTCCTGCTTCTGAACATAAGAGATACAGCATCGTGTTGCGGTAAACGCGTTGTGACGAGCCTTTCATCTGAGCCATCTGCTTGATAGCAAATTCTGCAGAACGGCTGACACAACCACCAGCAGCAACGGTGTACTTTGGATGCATGACGACGAATGTCAATTGCTTCTGCTCAGGCACATCTCCTGAAGGATCAACAAGAACCTTCACCTTAGTTATACTCGTCACAGATTGCTTCATCATCTGCAATACCTCGCCATATATCTCGTCATCCTTTACATCGCCTTTAGCCTGATTTATCAGGATGTTGATATTAGGCTTTGCCTGGAACCAGAAATTCTGTTCTTCGCCGATACTGCTCCTGTACATATAATGAACAATGTTCTCCAGCTGGTTCACAGTAGAATCAATATCTATATGCTGGAATGCGTCTGGCTTCAACAGACATAGTTTCAGCTGCTTCAGGGATATTTTCTGAGAAGACGAGCCGACAGATGCCATCAGTATGGTTGTGGTCACAGCCGTTGCCAAACGATACTTGCCGATGTTGTTGCCTGCGTTCTGCTCATCCAGTTTATAGGCGTTGCTGATGGTACCAAACACATCAGCGTGCATCACAGAATCCCATTGGGCACCCATCAGGCTGGTGATAGTACTTTGCAAGGTAGGCAGATTCTCCAACTGCACATCGCTCGTCTGTATCAAAGCCTGAGTCCCCACCAACGTACTACGCCGCTGCCACAGGTCTTTCACGATACTTGCCAACAATCGCAGCACGCCTCTTGTCCGCTGAAAGCGCGAGTCACTTCCCCAGCGCACATGAAAGAAATTTATCAGTTCCGGATGGAACGGATAGGCTTTCTTGACGAGCTCAATGTAAGCCACACGATCCGCTTCCAAAGGCAGCGCATCCCTGCGGTTATGATACATATCCTTATACTTCCTGGCGACCTGTTCTATCACCTCAGGCTTTTCCATCTTGTCAAACAGTCGGCGACGTACCACCTCAAAGATTTCTTCATCATCTACAGGCTTCACACTGCTACCAACACGAACTACACGTGTTTCCAGCGCAGACAGAATCTCCTGTCCTATCTCGCTCGATGCCACCTCTCTGGCACTGGCAGGAAGCGTACAAATGAGAACAGTCTTAGGGATTGACGCCACCACCTCTGTCAGAGTCTGCATGAAGCTGTTGGTCTGAGTAAACAAAGTGCCACCGCCAACCGTCAAGCCACTTGCCTTAGCACAATAATCTGCCAGCTCATCAATCAGGATCAACGCTGGTGTTGCCCCTTCGATGATGGGTTTGATATCATTTGCTGTAGGCGCAATTCTCTGTTCGTCAGCCCTGCGTACACGCTCATAGCCATCACGACCACCTAATTGGTATGCCAGTTCGCCCCAAAGCGTATGAGTAATGATACCATCTTCTGCCTGATGACCATCAACCACGCTCACCGTGTTTTGAGTGAATACGGCTACACGGGCATCATCAAACTGTGGCATATCCTCAGGGTCTAAGATATGGCGCGCAGCTTCCATGTTACGGAAGTCCCTGCTATATTTTACCGTGTGATAGAGCGAAATCAGCGAGTGGGTTTTACCGCCACCAAATCCTGTTTGTAGTGAGATAACGCGATTCTGGCTCTCCTTACCATTCAACGCCTGCACCACTCTGCGAATCAGCTCACGCATACCATCAGTAACGTAAGTGCGATCAAAGAACGACACGATATCCTGATAAACCACAGGAGCCGTACCTGTAGCCACCTCTTCAATATTGGCAGCAAAGATACTTTCGTCAAGCTGGCCGTTACGGATATCGTATTGTGGCATGATAGAGTTAAACCACGCTGGCAATACCCCACTATAATCCACAGTCTCTGTATTGTCCTGCTTAGGGCTTTGTGGCTGTGCGCGCTCTGCCTGCGGAGCCGGCTCTACTTTGGCTTGCGTGCCACCCTTAACACGTTTCAACTCCTCTTCCAGATCTTCCATCTCCAACAGTTTGGCCACTTGAACCATATTGCTGAAAGCACGCTCTGCTACATCTTCATCCAACCCATCTTCATCGAAGTGAGCCCAGTCGTTGCGAGTGTCCTGAAGTTCCTGTAAGCATGAACGCAGACGATTATAATTCTTCGTACTATTGCCAACTTCTCTTGTTACGCTATCCTTATAATTGATGATAAACGTCACAAGGTTATTGTAGTCAATCAAGCCTGTCAGCGAAGAACCGTTATTGTTGAGTCTCATTCGCTGCATCTGAAAATTGTATTTCTTCCGCTCATTATCCATGCGGTGCTCAAAGTCCATATCCCATGATACGCCATCCCGGCATTCGCGCTCTACTACGCTGACAACATACGGACGCATTGCATCCAAGAACAGGCCTAAGCCACGCTGCAGTTTCTCTTTATCCATCGTTTTATTTGTTTTTATTTTGTTTTATCAGAATTAATTCTTAAATTTGCAGCCGCAATAACAGATGCAAAACTATGACACAGATTATTTTGAACATCGAAGATGCCAGCCTTGTCCCTAGCCTGAAGCAGATTTTGGGGGCTATAAAAGGAGTGACGATAGACAAGTTGATTTCCTCGGACACTGAAGCCGAGGCAGAAAAACAGTTTATTGCCAATACCATTACTATGGGGTATCGCGAAGCCCAAGAAGGGCGTTTTGCAGGGAAAGGCCTTTCCTCGCTCGACACGCTGGTGGAAGAACTCCGTGCAGAAGCAGAATAATCTACATAAATAATCATCCGCAGCCTTTAACGCTCTTTTCATCCTATTCAAAGTCTAATGAACCTTCCTGATGCTGAACAGCCTCTTTACACTTCTGTCGAAGCATTTCTGCGCTTGCCAAAATGCCTTTTACGTCATTGAGGTCTTTACCTTCAGGCAGATGACCACCAAGGAAGTCTAACACTCGCCATTGAGGTGCATCGCTCTGGGGACAGAGTTCACGCACCAGTTTCAGCAACTGCACTTGATTACCCATACGATACGCCATCATCATACGATGCACCTGCGATATCATATAGTCTGTCGGCTGCGTGCCCCAAGTCTCATTACTGCCTAAATGTTCCTCAGCAGTAGCCAAGTGTTGCTGGCTACCTTCTGTTATCAGCAGGCGATCACTCTGCAATTGGCGAATCTCTACATTCACACCTACACGGGTATATTTGTTCACATCGTCAAAGGCACATTCTCCCATGCCGTTCATTTGGAGCCAGCCACAATAGAACTTGGTTTGTGGTTCGCCTGGCACACCTTCGAGCAAAGCTTGTGCTGCACTCTCGCGGGCAAACTCCAACAATTGCCCTACGCTCACAGGATCGCCCTCAGCAGTTTCCACCAATTTGTAATGTCCAAACACGCTCACTGCCTGTCCAAAGCAAGCCGTCAATAAGTCTGCACCTCGGAATCCTAAGCCATAAAGCTTTTCTACCTCAGCCTTTACCAACTGGCGTATATCATGTTTCACTTCATCAAAATCAGCATAGCCCTTACGTTCTGATGGGCGACAGGCAACAGTGACGGAGGATTCTAATGCAGCACCAGATAGACTAATGCTGCGATTTGTTAACTCTGTATCCATAGGCCATGAACCTGTAATGTTCATTCTCGCATCAAGTATAGAGTTACACAATGTAGTCCAAGCCTTTGTACTTTGATGGGCAAACATGATACTTACCATATCAGAGGTTTGTCTCTCTATAGCATCAAATATTTGAGTCAGCTTATTTTCAAAATGAGCATTTGCTTCATTTTCACTATCATGATGATGATGTTTCAAAGCAGTACATTCTTCCGCCTTTGGTGTCTGTGGTGTTGAGAAATTTAGCGGGAAAACCTCTCCAAGGGTCCTTTTCAGCCAAACATAGAAGAAATCAGAAATATCCGCGTAAGCAATAGCATCATAATAAGGGGGATCTGTAACAACTGCTGTCAGAGACTTTATATCAAATTGGCCACGTTCGCCACTGGAAGCATTTGCGAATGATGATGAGAAAGGGGTGACACTTTCATCTTCGATGTATCGGAGAACCCATTCCAACATATTATTTGCACTACCAGTACTTGATGAGAAAGGATTAATCTCGGGATAATCAAATGTCATAGGTATAGCCTGGCGATTAAAAGGGTGTTGGTATTTCTGACAAGTATTATCCCATCTTCCTAATGATGTATTTGTTAATGCTATGCGGTCAATCCATATTGCAAGATAAGTGACAAGAACTTTTGCATATTCATTCTCTTCAAATGTGCCACGTAATGAATGGAATTGCTTTATTAATGTAATGAGTAAAAGGAGCTGGCGATTTGAAAACATATCACCATAATTATCAATCCCCCAGCCAGGTGTATTGAAATTCCGATTGTTCTCTACAGCCATTCTATCAGAAGGTTTGTTTTCTACATTAGGAACTTTAACATCTAACTCCTGTTGTGTCGGAATTCGATATGATTTACCATCTTTAGATTCATATATGACTGCAATCATCCTTTGCGGTATTCCAGTTTTTTTGAATTGCCTCTTTACTTCATTAACACTCGTTAAACTACCGCAGCAAGGACAAAACAGATTACCTCGATTATTCCAACCTTGAAGGTGGTCACACTTGCCATCACGTATTTCAAAAAAAATTGCAGTGCCTTTTATAATGGGATTAAAATACACTCTTTTTTTTGAAGAGTTAGCTAAATAGAATTGTTTGAGAAGAGGAACCTCAGCCCCACATGCAGGATTAGAGCATTTAGCAGTCCTTGCCCAATAATAAGCGATAGGCTTGTTGCCTTTTTCGTCAGCAGGGTAAAGATATCCAACTTCTTTCTCCGTCTCTGCTAGAATCTTTTTGGCATAGAACTCCACATCAAAAGCAAGACGATTAGGAATACGATAGCATTTGCCATCGAAGGTAATACCTCGCTCATCTTCCTGAGCCATTTTGATGCCTTCCTCCCCGTATAGCTTTTCAAACTCCTCTTTACTATATACAATTAGCTTTCCATACTTCTGTGGAAACTCAGCAGAACCTCGCTCGATGATATGAGCTACAGGATTAATGTCATTGCCATAACTACGACAACCTAAACGAGCTGCTTCCAATGGAATAGCACCACCGCCAGCGAATGGATCGAATACAGATGGCATTTCATCTTGGAAAGCGTCAATCGCTGCCTGCAATTCTGTCTCAAGCTGCTTAACTTTGTCAGTCTCGATATGACGATCTTTTAATTCATAAAGCGCTGTTTCTGCTTTAGGAATAGCATCATAAAGCTTATCAAACTCTGCATGTAGCTCTTCCCACGTCGCATCAGGACGTTTGTCGCTTTGATAGGCCACGAAAATCAATTCTCGGGCAATACGCAGAATCTTGGGATTGTTCTTGTTCTCCCATTTAATGAGTGACCAGTCATCAAGCTGTTCTTTCGGAGGCGTCGATTTGCCAGTTTTCATGTTCTCCTGGCATTTCTCTGAGAACTTACCAATAAACATCATCAGACGATTGCGATGGTTATCCTCCATCTCGTCCACAATGCTGGTATAAGGGATATCCTTATATGGCTTATAATGCAACTTACCCAATTCTGTATTGAGCAGCATCTCTACAGCATACTTGAAAGCCTCTGGACAGTGGGCATCCAACGGGTCAGGCACCAGGCTGGCAAACACAATAGCCCGGCATACTGGCAGCGGGCGACGCGCCCACCACAGATGGAGCGTTGAGATATGTCCGTGACGAATACTCTTATCACGTACACTTTCTGCTGATATTTCTTTGATGGGCAGAGCCACCTCTATGAGTTTCTTTGCTTTCATAATTCTGATGTATTATGCTGCCACTCCTCCAAAGGGAGATAGAACTGAACGCCTTTGGTCTTTTGCTCAAAGTTCATTCTGTTGGCAGGATCGTTGATGATATTTAATTGCGGATTTGTTTTACAATTAGTGACGATATACAGCCAGGCTCTGGTGCCAAGCTGCGCCAGACGGTTCATCTCGTTTTCTGAGAGCATCACGCCATCCGTGCCAGCACGACCTTTCACTTCGATGTAGCGTTTCTGGCCTTCAGCATCGATGCTCTTCACGTCGTAGCCTACATTGTCTTTCGATACATCTTCAGGCGTGCGACCATTGGCCTTTTCATAATCCATTGCCGTCTGCATGGCGATAGCTTCCACTTCGTCATCACGGCTCATGCCAAAGGTGTGTTTATATTCCACCTGATTGAGTGGAACCACGTAGGCACAGCCCAAGACCTCTGGGGCTATTGGGAACAGTTCTGTGCCCTCTTCCAGCTCTTGCAGACGCTCTACTTTCCGTTGCTTCAGCTCTTCCAGTCTTGCTTCTTTGGCTGATAGTTTCTGCTGGGCTTTCTCATCTTCTGCCATGAAGACCTTACCTTGCAGTTCGTTGATCTCTCCCTGTATATCGAGGATAATCTGCTGGAAGGCTGATTGCAGATACTCCCTGCGTCGCTCAGTATCTTCTGCTACAATCTGCTGAGTTTGCTGCAGCAGAGGTTCCGTGATATGGTCGTAGGCCCAACTTACTACTTCATCCTCGTTGACTACATCCGGAGGCGTAATCTCTTTGGTAAAGGCAGCAGGCGGACAAAGATCGAGGAGTTTTGCTGGCGATGTCTGATGGAAATCATCCCCTTGCTGACAAACCAGCGACAGTAATTCGTTGGCCACATTGGGCTCGCCATCCTCATTGATGTGATTATCGTGTATCTGATTCTTCACGAAGAAAGCAAAATAGGGGTGCTGGTCTTCAGGCGACACAAGCACTGTGCCCTTCAGCATTTCATCGTGGAACTGATCGCTCACCACATCCACCAAACTATCGAACAGCGCATTGCCAGGATTGATGTAATGGGCACGGCCATAGGCTGCTGTAGAACTCTGATAGTCGAGGAACTTCTGTTTATCGAAGAAGAAATAAAGCTGCGTCAGATTCTCAGCATAGATGTTGTATTTGTCTTTGAGTCGCTTGCTGATGACATCCGGGATAGTGTCTATCTGATAGATACCGTCAGAGAGTTCGCGATACTGGCCACCCAGATACTTGAATGCCCTTTCGAAGAACAGACGGATATAGATAGGTTGCAGGCGGCGCTCGTCGCTATCTTCTTTCAACAGTCGTGCCTCCTTATAGTCAACCACCGTGTGAGCCATCGCCTTGCTCTGTTCATCGATGCTCTTCTTAAAGAGTCCACCAAGTTCAGTTGTTGATTTATCAATAAAAGCATCCAAATCGCTTTCGTGACCATTTAACACGGAGTCGATGATGCAGTCAAGGGACACGCCTTTCAGCACATCCTGTATCACATCATAGACACGGTCATCGCCCAGCTGTTCGCGGATGATGTCAAGTTTGGTAAGCAGTTTCTTCAGCACCTGACCTTCGCGGGTATTGTCTGCCACCATATTAAACACAATCACATCGCTCTTCTGCCCATAGCGGTGGATACGTCCCATACGCTGTTCCAGGCGGTTCGGATTCCAGGGGATATCCCAGTTAATGAGCAAGCGGCAGAACTGCAGGTTGATACCCTCACCGGCGGCATCCGTACAGATGAGTATCTGCGTATCTGGCTGCATGAACTGGCACTGCGACTGGCGACGCTCATCTACAGACATGCCTCCGTGAATCGTGGCTACCGTATAGCCATTATTATGCAGACGCTCCTGAAGGTAAAGCAAGGTATCCTTATGTTCTGTGAAGATGACCAGTTTCTCGCCATCAACAACACCCTGCGAGGTGAGCAGATGTTTGAGTTCCTTATATTTCTGCTCTTCCTGCTGTTGGTTATACAGCGAATCAGCCATCAGATAAAGCTCTTTCACCTCCTGCGTCTCAGCCTTGATTTCGCTGGGACTCTTCGAGGTTGTAAACAGCTTCAGCTTCTTGGGGTCAGAGAGGATGTTGTCAAGTGCATCGCGCTCATCATCCTCCAGATCGTCAAGGTCGTCGATGTTGATATCGTCGAAATCTTCCAGTTTGACACGCTGCTTCCATAACGACGGATTACGCTCCAGTTCATCAGTTAGGCCTTGCAGCGCCATCCAACGTTTCTGCAACGTATTGCGAATGGCGTAGATACTACTGACAAGTCTGCGCTGCATCACCTGAAGTGCCAACGAAACGTGGATGTTCTTGGTCTGCGCAGCCTCTTCCTTACGCTTTGTCAAGTATTGGGTCACTGCATCATAGAGCCGTTTTTCGTCAGGCGTCAGGTTGTAAGATACCGTCTTGGTGAAGCGTTTTTTGTAGAGCGGCTGTCCTTCCCAATCTTTCATGTCCTCCTTCAAGCGGCGGATGAAGAATTTGTTGGAACCAGTCTCGCTCAGTTCGCGCACTCTTTCCGTAGCGAGGTCTGCTGTAGCGAAGATATCTTCGTCGAGCAGTTGAAGCAGTCGTTTAAAGGTGTCCTTGCGTCCACGATGAGGCGTAGCCGTTAGCAGCAGGATATGCTCGCATTGTTGCGCCAGCAGATGAGCCACCTCATAGCGCTTGGACTTATAGATCTTCTCGCCATATTCGTAGGCAGAGAGTTTATGGGCTTCATCGAATATCACCATATCCCAACTTGTCTTTGAAAGGACATTCATGATATCCTCGCGACTGACAAAGTCAATACTTGCCACTACGCGATCGCTATTCTGGAAGACTGTAGGCTCAGAGGAGAATACACTACGGTTTACCAGTTTGAAGGGAATGTTGAATTTTACCCCCATCTCGTCCTCCTGCCATTGTTTGGTCAGGCCTCCTGGGGTAATGATCAGTATGCGCTCCACGATGTGGCGCATCATCAGTTCCTTCAGGAGCAAACCGGTCATAATGGTTTTTCCGGCACCCGTATCATCTGCCAACAGGAAACGAATCTTGGGTTGTGGTAACAGAAACTTATAGACGGCCTCAACTTGATGGGGCAAGGGGTCAACAACACTACAGTTAATCGCAAACAGCGGGTCGAACTGGTAGGCACTGCGTATGCGCTCAGCTTCAGCGTAGAGGACAAAGCGCTGAGGGTCGCCCTTGAAGTTGAACTCACCTTCAGCAGTCAGAACATCTAATGCTTCTATCTGTTCAAGGGTTACTATCTTTGAGCCAGCACGATGGGTATTCACCCCTGTATAAGAGAGTGAATACTTCGTGCCCAAAGCCTGAATCTTGGTAATCTCCACAGATTCAGTAGGCAGGAGGCCGGACACAATACTGCCAACCTCTATTTTCAGCGTTTGATTGGTCATTGTGGTAGGGACTAATCAAAATATTTATAGTTTGTCGTGGGACATAAAGAAAGCGCACCCGCTGTTAGCATCCCTAAGTTCAGGCGTCCCTACCACAGTTACCCGTACAGTGAAATACTTACAAACGGATACGCCTATACAGGCGTACCCTCTCCGTTTGCGATTCACTGTACATTTTCGATTGTCATTGGTAGGGACTTTCGAACTATAGAATCACTTCCGAATCAGATACAATATCTTATCGAACCCACGATGTCAAAGTGCAAAGCAGCCTTTAGGCTGTTATGCAGGTGCAAAGATACGAAAAAGAAATAATCCAAACAAATAATTTGATGAAAATTGAAAATTCAAAGAAATAATTCGACCATAATTCGGCCATAATCGATAAGATCCATAGAAATATGGGCTGAACTTCTGCCGACGCATGGATGACGGATAGACTGCTGACGCGCCATGGGATTGCACCCGGAGTATGCAACCAGATGATAATCGCCCGTGTTTTGGCAGTCAGAACAGCAGCTGTTTCCGACGATAGACTTGTGGCGCGCTTGCAGATGTCAGCGACAGCCACGCTTTGCAGATGATTGGTGTGCCAGATTGCGGTGCAAAGTTACGGCGAAAAACCGTCTCTCGCATGCGTACGCGCGCGTTACAGCCGAAAGGGCGAAAGTTGGTGACACCCAGCACACCTGCTGCTGATTATCAGGCAGTTGCAGCGGCGGATGGTAGCACCAGTGGTAGCACCAATGCCCACACCGGCACTGACACTGGAACCGTAAAAACGTCACGGCCGCTCGTGAAAATCTCACGGCCGCTCGTGAAAATCTCACGGCCTCTCGTGAAAATCTCACGGCCTCTCGTGAAAAAATATAGGCGTGAAATTTTTACCAGAGGCCGTGATGTGGTGCGACCATTGGTGTGCCCACTGGTGCTACCAACTCATGAAAATTCCGTTCTGAAAATCAGCGAGTTAAGTGCCAGGTGTAAGAGGTGTCACCACCTTAGGAATCTGCAGATTCTCCTCAGCATAATAGGTTGCCCACCTATGGCTTTCAGAGAAAGGATACCTTCTTTTGGTTAGGCGGATGGTGAGGGAGCTATCCGGGGACACCCCTCCTGCGTCGAAAAACGCCAGAACACACATCGATGTATGTTCTGGCGTAGAATGAAATAGAATGGGCTTTATTTCAACAGCTCTTCCGGGTAGGTGGGCATAGCGCCGTTTTGGGTGCAGACGTATGCTGACACCTGAACGGCGGTGCGATGAGCCTCTGGAACGGACTTACCGTTGAGGATGCTGCCCACGAACGAGCCTGTGAAGGAGTCGCCAGCGCCTACCGTGTCGGCCACTTTCACCTTAGGCGTTTCCTGGAAGGAGACGTGACCGGGGGTGAAGACGTAGCTGCCGTTGGTGCCGCAGGTGAGGACGAGCATGTCGAGGTTGTACTTGCCCAGGATGAGCCAGCACTTGTTCTCGATGTCGAGACCGGGATAGCCGAACATACGGCCGATGAGCACCAGTTCCTCGTCGTTAATCTTCAGGATGTTGCAGCGCTGGAACGACTCGCGCAGAATCTCCTTCGTATAGAACTGCTGGCGCAGGTTGATGTCGAAGATTTTCAGGCAGTCGGCGGGTGTGGCGTCGAGGAACTTCTGAATGGTCTCACGGCTCACCACATTGCGCTGCGCCAGTGAGCCGAAGCAGACGGCGCGACAGTTGCGGGCAATCTGGGCGATGTCGTCGTCGAAGGGGATGTTGTCCCAAGCCACGTTTTCCTTGATGTCATAGGTGGGTATGCCCTGCTCGTCGAGCTGCACCTGGACAGTGCCCGTAGGATAAGGCACGCGGGGCAGCAGGTCGTTAAGGCCGTGCTCCTTCAGGGCATCGATGGTCTCGTCGGCCAGTTTGTCGTCGCCCAGGGCGCTGACGGCGATGGTGCTGTCCATGCCTAAGAACTGCCCGGCATGATAGGCGAAGTTGGCGGGAGCGCCACCCAGTTTCTTACCTTCGGGAAGTACATCCCACAGGACTTCTCCGAGTCCTACTACAAATCTCTTTTGTTCCATAATAACAGTTTATGCGGTTTTTAGTTGTTTGATATAGGTAAACAGATAAATCACGCCCACAGCCATAACGAGCACGGCACCTATCTGCCCCATAGCATCGCTGGCAAAACCCATCAAGAGCGGGAAGATGGTGCCGCCGAAGAGACCCATGATCATCAGGCCGCTCACCTCGTTCTGCTTGTCGGGCATAGCGGTAAGAGCCTGTGCAAAGCACATGGAGAACACGTTGCTGTTGCCATAGCCAACAAGGGCGATGCCGATGTAGAGCAGTATCTTCGTGTCGCCGACGCACATCAGCGCCATAGAGGCAGCCATCATGACCACCGAGATGATGAAGAAGGTACGCGTCTTGAGCACACGCAGGAAATAGGAGCCAGTGAGACAGCCCAAGGTACGGAAGATGAAGTAGATCGAGGTGGCAAAGCCGGCCTCGTCGAGGGTCATCCCCGTGCGCTCTATCAGCAGTTTGGGAGCCGTGGTGTTAGTGCCCACATCGATGCCCACGTGGCACATGATGCCCAGGAACGACAGCAGCACGACGGGCACACCCAGCAGGCGGAAGCAGTTGGCAAACTGTGTGCCGACGGCAGGCAGTTGCTCGGTAGACTTCTCCTCGGCAATGGGGGTGAACCAAAGCAGCAGGGTGGCCAGTACACTCACCACGAAATAGATGGCAAAGAGCACGCGCCAGTCGAGACCGAAGGTGGGTATGAGCGACTTATAGCCCCAACCGGCAATGAGAGGTGCCATAAACGAGGCTATGGCCTTGACGAACTGCCCGAAAGTGAGCTGCGAGGCGAGGTTCTTGCCGCCGCTGACCAGTGCCATCAGCGGGTTGAGCGACGTCTGCATCAGGGTGTTACCGATGCCGAGGAGCGAGAAGGCCACCAACATCAGCGGGAAACTATTGCCGAACATGGGCAACAACAGCGAGAGGGCCGTGACGACCATCGAGAGCAGCACCGTGTTCTTCTTTCCGATTTTGTTCATCAGTACGCTCGTCGGCACACTGAAGATGAGAAACCAGAAGAACACCAGCGAGGGCAGCACGTTGGCCACGGTGTCGCTAAGTCCTTGTTCTTCCTTCACATAGTTGGAAGCCGTTCCTACCAAATCCACGAAGCCCATGCAGAAGAAGCAGAGCATGACGGGGATTAAGAAAAATGATTTGTTTTGATTGCTCATAACGGAAACGATTTTTATTCTCCTTGTTATATTAATACTTTATTTCATATATCGTGGCTTTGCCGCCCTTCACCTTAATATTATTATAGGCTTCAGAGGGGAACACGAGGTTGGTCATCGCCATCTTGCCGGCGGCATCGAATGCCTCGACAGAGCAGCGGTCGATGAACAGTCGCAGCTGCTTGATGCTGCCGTAGGTAGGAGCCTCGGTCACGCAGGGGAACGCCTCGCTGAAGCTGACGTCGCCGCTCTTCGTGCGGTCCATTGTGAACGTCTGCTTGGCAGCGTCGTATTTCATGACGACCTGCTCGCCCTTGGCGTTCTGCAGCACAATCTCTGCCTGTCCCTTCACGTCGACAACAATCTCGCAGGCCTCCGTGGGCTTCTTCACCTTGGCGCCCCGCACGGCCAGCATCTCCTTCGAGGGCTTCACGCTGACGTAGGTCTCCTCGCCGCAGGTGAACAGGCCGAGGTCGCGGGGAATGCTGTTGGCCGAGCGGAACTGCTTTGTGGGCACCTGGTTGGCATACTGCCAGTTCGACATCCATGCCAGCACCGTGTGGCGGCCTTCGGGAGCATTGTAGAACGAGACGGTAGCGTAATGGTCCTTGCCGTAGTCCATCCATTTTGTTACTTCCGGTTTCGACTCGCAGGTAAACTTATGACCGTCAAACTGGCCGACGAAATACTGCGTGGCCGAGCCGCCAAAGGGTCCGCCGGGGTTGATATTGCACAGCAGCACCCACTTCTCACCAATCTTAATGAGGTCGGGACATTCCCATACGCCGCCGTGGTTGCCATACTCCTTACCGAAAGACGACTCGTATTTCCATGTCTTCAAATCAGGTGATGAGTAGATTCGCATCTCCTGTCCCACTGCGAGGATGAGGTTCCAGGCCTTGACGTCCTCGTTCCAGAACGGACGAGGGTCGCGGAAGTCCTTG
>ONDA01000057.1 GCA_900316475.1 uncultured Prevotellaceae bacterium | reverse complement strand
GTGGCTACGAACGACGAGCTGCACAACGTGATGGAAGGCATCGTGGGCGCACAATACGGTTTGGAGAATGGCATCTGGTGGGGAACGGTTGGACCTACACGAGGCGACTTCTGTCTGGCCACCAGCCCTGGCGGGATGCGCCTGGGCTATGGCGAGAATCGTGCTGCATGGACTGGGGCTGCTGTCTATAGGATGCCCGACGGTCGCATCAAGGCATTTGCAGGCGCCAGCGAGCGACAGGCCTCACCATGCACCTATGAACTGGTAAGTACAGACAAAGCGGTGTATTTCGATGGCTATGGCCCCGCCTACACCTATCCTGTCTTCCTGCCCGGCGGTTACCGTTACGGCGACAAGTACCAGCAAAGTGCCGAGCGCAGCATACAGATATGCCAAGGCGAGGACGTGCCTCTCTGTCCGCTGACATGCAGCAACTACATCATAGTCAACAAGAAAAGCCAGAAGGTGCTGACAATCCTGTCCGGCTCCACAGTCAATTCGGCAGCCGTTGGCCAGTACGAAGACAAGGACTACCCCTACCAGCAATGGACACTGGAGGCTCTGAAGGACAACGGAGGCGACCTCACGGGGTTCTATATCCACAGCCTGCGCAATGCGAACATGAACCTGGAAACTGCGGGCTTTCAAGTGAAACCCGGAGCCACGGTGAGCGTCTATCCCGTGACAAAGGCAGAGAACCAACGCTGGACCTTTGAGTATGCCAGCG
This sequence comes from uncultured Prevotellaceae bacterium, assembly GCA_900316475.1. Classification (GTDB taxonomy): domain Bacteria; phylum Bacteroidota; class Bacteroidia; order Bacteroidales; family Bacteroidaceae; genus Prevotella. The sequence goes on along the minus strand of ONDA01000057.1, from coordinate 13,939 downwards.
ACGGATACTACAAGATTCGCAACTACCAGTCGGGACTCTATCTTGAGGTGGCTGGCGGAAGTTCGGCCAACAACGCCACCGTGCGCCTGTGCGCCGAGGCTACCGACGACCACCAACTGTGGAAACTCCTACCCATCGATGCGCCCTGCGAACAAGAAGCTCCCACCGTTCCGTCGGGACTGAAAGTTAAGTCGGGTATAAGCACTATCGAACTCAGCTGGGAAGCCAACACCCAGGACAAGGACTTCAACGGGTATATGGTGCTCCGTGGTGAAAAGAACGCGGCTGGAACAATTGAATACGACGTCATAGGACGCCAAGTCATGGATACCTGTTTCATCGACAACGACTGTCGCCAGAACACCATCTACTACTATGCCCTGCAAAGTGTGGACTATTCCCAGAACCGCTCCGACAAATCGGAACCCGTGGAGGCGGCCCTGAGTGGACAGCGTGGACTGGTGGCGAAGTATGATGGCAGCTCGGCGAACGATATTCGCATCCCACCCTCTGCTGTATGTCTGGCACAAGCCACCATCGCTGCATGGGTGTATAACCCAGGCCGCTTGGCCGAGAACAGCCGCCTCTTTGACTTCGCTGCTAACGACACAAGCCAAGCCGTCCTCTCCCTGAATCAAGGGGGAAACCTCGTGCTGACGCTACAAGACGGCGAGCATGTGCAGGCCATCAGTGGCGGAAAGCTGCCCGGAGGCTGGCATCATGTAGCCGTGACCATCGGCGAGAGCATGACAAAGGTCTATCTCGATGGTGAGCCGAGTGGAACTGGCGCGGCGTCCTCTGTGAGACTCGCAGACATCCGGCCCGTGTGCAACTACATCGGTCGTGGACAAGACGCGAGCGTGCCGTCTATGGATGGACGAATTGACGACCTGCGCATCTACAACTATGCGCTGAGTCCCGCAGAACTCCAGTCCGTGATGGACGAGACATCTTCACACGGCGATGAGAATGCATGGTCCAAGCCTGTACTGCCATCCAAGTCCTTAGCGGAAATCAGCGCCACAGAAGTCCTCTACCTCTACAACGTGGATGCCGACGCCTTCGTCACTTATGGAATGAGCTGGAACACCCAATCGGTGGCACAGCGTCTGGCAAAAGGCGACCGCAGCTTGGACAACCGATTCCGAGTCAAAGTCACGAAATTGGCTGGAGGCAAAGTCAGACTCTCGATGGCGGACAAGTCCAACGTGTACATTGGATGTCTCCCGGATGCCTGTAACGTGTGGAGCGACCGTTCGGCTGAGGAAGCCACTTTCACGTGCCAAGAGGCATCCACAGCCGCTGGTAGCACGTATGCCTTGATATCAGATGCACAAAAGGACTACCTCGACGTGTCCTATGCCTATGGTGGTCCCTTGACCACACGCCACGGACGCGGTTTCACGCACTGGGCTTTTATTGCGCCGAAAGAGATTTCCTCCCAGTCATACGCTAAATACAAGGAAAGGCAGAAGCTTTTTGCCCTCCACCAAGCCATTGCCGACTCAAGAAAAGAAGATGTTTATGCCGCAGACATCCAGGCTGCGGCCCAAGTTTACCTGAATGCCGATGCAACGGTGGCAGAACTGCGTGCGGCCACTCGCAAACTGATTGTGGCCGTAGCGGAAGGTCTCACTAGCAGCATAGACGTTTCAGACCTGTTCGACAACGCTGACATGCTTGGAAATGCGACAACGACCGACTGGACAACCGCTTCAACTACCATTAAGGACGGCAACATCGAGATTTTCCACAAGCCGTTCACCCTCACACAAACGCAAACTGACCTACCGCTGGGCATCTACGACATTGTTTTACACGCATTCTATCGTAACGACAATACAGACAAGGCGCCTATTGTGGCTGCCAAGGCCACGAACACCGTGACGGGAATGGTGGTTGAGAGGCAGACGGTGGCAGACAACGAAGTGATGATGACAGCCGCCGAGACGACTGCCGGTGCGGCACAGACGTTAACCAGCGACTTGGCACAGACAGAACTGAAAGACGTGATCGTGGATAATCACCAAATGACTCTGTCCGCAACAATCTCCAGCAGCACACAATGGGTCAATTTTCAAGGCTTCGCACTGTGGAGATACCACAGTCGGGCTACACCACCTTCTACTATAGCGACCAGAGCTTCCTGCTGCCCGAAGGCATGGAGGCCTACACATTCCGCGAGACGAGCCTAGGCTTTGACGTCAGCCAGCACTACACGACAGCTGGTACCGTACTGCCCGCAGGACAAGCCGTTGTACTTGGTGCTCAACCAGGGAGATATACCATGTTACCTACTACGAAGAAGAAAAGCCTGGACGCCAGAAACCAGCTCCGAGGCTCCGACGAGGACCAACTGACCCGCGGTGGCACATTCTACTACACTTTATGTGAGAACGAAAACCATCAGATGGAATGGAACTGGACTGCAACAGATGGAGCTGTCTTCAAGAATCCGGCACACAAGGCCTACCTCATCTCGACACGCTCCACTAAGCAGTCATCTATCCTTGCAGAGCTGCCATCTGCCGTGCTGGCTATACAGGCTGTGCAGACAGACAGCTGCTCCAACTCCAAGGCAATCTACAATTTGGCTGGCCAGCAAGTAAAATCCCAATCCTCGACAACCTTATAAAGTAGTAGTACGCTGACCCCTCTCTGTTGAGACAAGGAAGAGAAAGGACAAGTATGTCCGTGAACTTAAATCCATCACAAAGCGTAATAATGGCAAAGGCTTCTTATGGCTGAAGCAACGTTTTACGGATTATGTCCATGGTTGGATAGAATATTACTACATGGAAGATATGAAGTCGTTCCTTCAAGAGACGAAGCAATGGTATCATAGACGCCTGCGTAGCTATATCTGGAAATTTGGAAACGAGTTCGCACCCGATTCAAGAACCTAATGAGATTGATTTCTCACAGTTTGAAGGTAAGGTGTTACTGATTGTCAACACAGCCAGTAAGTGCAGTTTTACATCCCTGTTTACAGGATTGAGGAACTGATTCCCAAAGCCTCTAGCGGTCACACTACAACCTTAGCACCATTGGCTTTGCAACCGGCTTCGTACTGAAGATGGTGCTCGATGAAGTGATGGGTTAGATTATTGTAAAATTATGGTAAAAATTGAGTAAAACAATCTTTTTATTATGTAGTCTGTTTTTCATGATACCGATACGTAGTAACGGCATGACAGGCTTTCCTAAAGTTTCAGAAAAAGTCCATACCAATTGGTTCCCGTTGGATAAGGCTACGATTTGCATTGATGCGAGTGATTATAAAGTGGTGAATATTGCCACACAGATGCTGGCAGACGATTTGGAACGAATTATGACAATCCGTCCTGCTATAGCATTGGCAACATCCCTAAAGAAACTCATGGGGCAACCTTTTATATTTACTTTTGCCATGTCATTGATGATTTTTGCTTGTTTTTATTTGCAACACTAAGGTAAGTGAAAAATCTGATATGGTAAAATACTAAAGTGCTGCGGAATTTAGGTTCTGAAGAATTTCTTTGTCAGTTCCATTTTTTTTCATAATTTTGCGCCGTCGCTTGTTAGCCCATTCGTGGGTGGCGGGCGGTCTTATGTATGAGAAAGACGTTTTCGAACGTCTGTCGTTGTGAGCTGTGAACTTCGCAAACTCAACCGTCGCAACAGGCAGATGACAGCGAGGCGTCTACGTGGTGCGTCTCTATATACATCCATGATATAGTTCGTGCTGGCGTGGACTAACTACATTCGGATAAGTCATCACATAGGTATAAAGGTATGTATGTTGTTGACGGCCGTAAGATTTTGTCAAGATAGTATTTCAAAAGAAAGAAAGGCTCCCCCGCAAGGAGCCTTTCTTATTTTTGCTTGATGATGTATTTCTGGTAGTAGTTGATGAGCAGCGTCGTCATCGGCAGGGCGATAATCATGCCGAGGATGCCGAGCAGTGAACCCCAGATGGAGAGCGAGAGCAGGATGATGGCTGAGTTCAGTCCCGTGACGTGACCCATAATCTTCGGTGTGAGGAAGGTGTCTTGAATGACCTGCACTACGGCAAAGACGACAAGTGCCATCAGCAGGATCATCCAGAAGTTCTGCCCCGTATCCGCTGCCTTGATGATTGCCAGGATAATGGTCGGTATAAAGCCCACAAGCTGCAGGTAGGGCACCATGTTCAGCAGTCCGATGAACAAGCCGAGACCTATGGCCATCGGGAAGTCGATGATAAGGAAGCCGATGGAGAACAGGATGCCCACGCACAACGCCACCAGCGCCTGTCCGCGGAAGTACTTGTTCATACCCTCTTCGACGTCGGCCACCAGCCGCTTGGCGAAGGGACGGTAACGGCGGGGCAGCAGCTGGGGCCAGCCAGTAGTAATCTCCTCGTAGTCGAGCAGGATGAACAGCGTGTATAGCAGTACCATCGTCAGCGTGAAGACACTTGACACGATGCTGATACTCTGCGAGATGACAGCCCACACCTTGGGGATGGCACTCTTCACCGTGTCTATAAAGCCGTCCTGTGTCACCAGCTTCTTGAGTTGCTCTATATCTACGTTCTCATGCACATACTTCTGAACCAGACGCGGAATACTGCTGATGGTTTCGTCGGTCTGTACGTAGTGGACAATCAGGTCGGCCACACGGCCACCCTCGGCAATCATCGGTGGAATCATCAGCATGAAGACGCCCGTCATCACCCCTCCTGCCACGAGGAACGATAGCAGGATGGCCACAATGCGGAACCTCAGCCGGCAACGGAACTGGAAGAACTTTACCAGCGGGAAAAGCAGGTAGGCCGCGAGCCAAGCCAGGAAGAACGGCAGGAGCACACCACTCAGGCGGTTGAGCAGCATGACGATGCCCACCACGACAATCACGGCCAGCACGCCGCGCACAAAAGTATCGAAAGTAATCTGTTTTCTCTCCATATTACGCGCTTTTGGCTGCAAAAATAATGTAAGTTGCTGAAATAACAAAACATTTAAGACGTTTTTTAATGTCTGTCTGCATGAAAACAACTACTTTTGCAGTCACTAAATATAAATAACGCTATGAACTTTAAGAAAACTGCAACTATTCTGACAACACTCATCTGCACCACCGCAAACGCACAAACGGGGACAGAGTGGGACACTCCGACTATTACAAGCGTGAACCGTGAGACGGCTCACACCATAGCCATCCCGATGGCATCAGAAGCCGACATCGCACAAAACGACATGACGCTGTCGCCGTGGTTCCAGTCGCTTAACGGCCAGTGGAAGTTTATGTGGGTGGCGAAGCCGGCCAGTGCCAAAAACGAATGGTGCGCCAAGGAGTATGCCGACGCTGCCTGGACCACCATCGACGTGCCTTCAAGCTGGCAGGTATGGGGGGTGAACCACAACAAGTCGTGGGACAAGCCGCTGTATGTGAACTGGGTATGGTATCCCTTCTCGTTCAACGAGACAACTTTCTCGGTGATGGCCGACCGTCCCAGCTATTATACCTATAACAACTCCATGCCCAACCCCGTGGGTACCTACCGTCGCACCTTTACCATCCCCGACAGTTGGAAGGACCGCGACGTCTATGTACGCTTCAACAGCGTCGGCCACGGCTACTACCTCTGGATTAACGGGCAGCGCATCGGCTACTCTGAGGACTCCTACCTGCCCTCGGAGTTCAAGATTACCGACTATCTCGTCGATGGCGAGAACACCATCGCCCTGCAGGTCTACCGCTTCACCAGCGGTTCCTTCTTAGAGAGTCAGGACTACTGGCGACTGACGGGCATCCATCGCAGCTGTTTCCTCTGGTCAGCGCCGAAGACGCAGATTCGCGATTACTTCTTCACCACCGACCTTGACAATAGTTTTACCAATGCGAAGGCTAAGGTGGAAGTAAAAGTGGAGACCTCCACACCCCCAGCCGGAGCAGGGGCAAACCTAATGGTTGAAGCCAAGATATTAGACAACGGCGCCCTCATTGCCTCCACTAATGTCCCCCTGACTTTTGGCAGTCAGACATCCTCTTCCTCTGAGGGGCTTGGGGTAGCTACTATGGACGTGACGAATCCTAAGAAGTGGAGCGCCGAGGCCCCGAACCTCTACGACCTCGTGCTGACGCTGAAGGACGGCAACGGCAACGTCATCGACCGCCGTGGTTCAAAGGTGGGCTTCCGCGAGGTGAGCGTCCGTTCCGACGGTGCCTTGCTCATCAACGGCCAGCGTATGGTGTTCCACGGCGTGAACCGCCACGATTTCTCTCCTGTCAACGGCCGTGCCATCTCGCCCGAGGAGATTGAACAGGACATCCTGTGCATGAAGCGTCTGAACATCAACGCCGTGCGCACGTCGCACTATCCCAACGACCCTGTATTCTATGACCTCTGCGACAAATACGGTCTCTACGTGTTGGCCGAGGCTAACGTGGAGTGTCACAGCAAGAGAGATTTGTCGTCGAACACAAAGTTCAAGAACGCGATGGTGGAACGCTCCGAGAACCATGTGCGCTGGATGCGTAACCACGTCTGCATCTTTATGTGGTCGTTTGGCAACGAGAGTGGCGACGGCAATAACTTCAGTGCTGTCAGTTCGGCCATCAAGGCGCTCGACAAAACGCGACTGACACACTACGAGGGTGCCAGCAAGTATGCCGACGTCTCGTCGACGATGTATGCCAGCTATGATAACATCAACTGGATAGGCTCGTCGCAGCACGACCGTCCGCACATACAGTGCGAGAACTCACACTCCATGGGCAACTCGATGGGCAACGTCCGCGAGATGTTCGACCTCTACGAGAAGTACCCCTGTCTGACGGGTGAGTTCATCTGGGACTTCAAAGACCAAGGGCTTCTCGCCAAGAGCACCACCGGCAAGGACTACTGGGCTTACGGCGGCGACTTCGGCGACAACCCCAACGACGGCAACTTCTGCATCAACGGTCTCGTACACCCCGACCTGAGCTATACCGCCAAGACCTACAACACGAAGAAAATCTACCAGCCCTTGGAGTGGGCGGCCGTCAGTGGCAAGACAAATGTCTTCCGTATGAAGAACAAACTGGCGTTCCTCTCGAGCACCATCTATGATGTGGGCTACAGCGTTGTGGACGAAGAGGGCAATGCACTCTCTACAGGCACCATCAGCGATGGGGTGGATGCCGGTAAGACGAAAAATGTCACCATCGACAATCTCTCCGCTATTTTATCTTCTCTTTCCTCTGACAAGGAGGCGTACGTCTATTTCTATGCCAAACAGCGTGAGAAGACTGCATGGGCCGATGCCGGCTATGTTGTGGCCGAAGAGAAGCTGCCCGTCAAGACGGCCGCCAAGCCGATGAAAGACCTGAGCTTCGCGGGCGCTGAAGCCCTGGCTGTTGAGGAGACAAGTACCGTCGTCAACGTCACCGGTGCCAACTTCAAGGCTACCTTCACTAAAAGCAAGGGCACGCTCACGGGTTATACCTACGGCGGTAAGCAGATGGTCAGCACGGGCAAGGGCCTGTTCTTTAACGCTTTCCGTCTGCCTACCGACAACGACGGGAGCAAGAAGAGCAGCTGGGACGCCATGGGACTGCCTAAACTCTGCACCACCGGCAAGGGCACTGGCACGACGGTGACAAAGGGCGAAGACGGCAAGACCGTCACCATCGCCATGACCAGCACCTACGGCAGTGGTGCCAACACGTTCGATGTCAGTATGAACTTCATCGTCTGTGCCGACGGCACCGTGATGGTCAACACCTTCGTACGCCCCAAGAACAGCGGTGCCATCTTGCCGAAGATAGGCTTCCGTCTGGAAATGCCGAAGGAGATGGAGCATCTCGCCTGGTTCGGACGTGGACCATGGGACAGCTACCGCGACCGCAAGGAGGCTTGTCTGCCGGGAATCTACGAGAGCACCGTCACCGACCAGTATGAGGAGTATATCCTGCCGCAGGAGCACGGTACGAAGCAGGAGGTGCGCTGGATGTCGCTGACCAACGGCGACGGACAGGGACTGCTCTTCGTGGCTCCCGACCAGATGGCAGCCTCAGCCGTACACTTCCGTCCTGAGGACAACTATACCAACAGCAATAGCCGTGCCAAGCACACCTACCAGTTCAAGAGATGCGACAACAGCATCGTCAATCTCGATGCCGCCACCCGTGGCTTAGGCAACAACTCGTGCGGCCCCGATGTGATGGAGAAGTACGAGCTGAAGGCCGCCAACACCGCCTTCCGCTTCTTCATCATCCCCTTGAAGGCCGACACAAAGGCGGCTGAAGCTGCACGCATCGACATGCCTGTCTGTCAGATGGTCAGCGTGGAGCGCCTGACGAGCGGCAAGCTGAAGATGTCGACGACTACGAAGAACGCCACCATCTGGTACAGCATCAACGGCGGCGAATACCAGAAGTACAGCACCTATGTGACTTGCAACGATGCCTGCACCGTCACTGCCTACTGTACTGCCAACGGACTGATGGCCAGCCCCGTCATGAGTTACGACTTCGACGTCTATGTCAACAAGAGCGCGTGGACGGTGAAGAGTGTCGACAGCTATCAGGGCGGCAATGAGGCCAAATATGCCATCGACGGCAACACCGGCACCTTCTGGCACACAGCCTGGGGCACCAACGAGCCGCGTCACCCCCACACCATCGTTATCGACATGGCGAAGACTTATACCGTGAAAGCCTTTACCTATCTCTCACGTCAGGACGGCAACCAGAACGGCATGGTCAAGGCATACGAGTTCTACCTGAGTACCAACGGTACGACCTGGGGCAGCCCGGTTGCCAGCGGTGAGTTCAAAAACACCACCGCCGAGCAGGTGGCAACACTGTCGGCACCGAAGGCAGGACGCTATATAAAGATGGTAGCCAAGAGCGAGGTCAATGGCAATGCCTGGACCTCTGCTGCCGAGATAGGCATTAAGGCACAGGCTGACGTGACAGCAGTAAGCACACCGCTACGCTCCGCAAGAGGCTCTGCCAGTAACGCCTACAACCTGAGCGGACAGCGAGTCAGCCTCTCGCGGCAAGCGTCGCACAAGGACGTCGTCATCAGGGAGGACGGCACGAAGATTGTCAGATAATTACCGATGAAAAGGCCACCGCCCTGGATTAGGAATCTATGGCTGAGATGGCCTACAGCGTATAGAAAATGCGTCAAATTAAGTTTTTGACGCATTTTTTACCTATTATTGACGCATTTTTCATCCTTTTTCTCGTCAAGAAAGCGTACCTTTGCAACCGCAAAAAAATACTAATCAAAACAAACTACGTAAAAATGAAAAGAGCTACTTACTACTACTTCCTGGCTATGGCACTGCTCCTTTCCACGGCAGCAGTACAAGCCAAAAAAGTACACACCCTGGGCGACTCCACCATGGCGCCCTACGACGAGAACGCCACCAACACCCGTGGCTGGGGTATGTACTTCGGCAACTTCCTCACCGACGGATGGACCAGCGTGAACTATGCCAAGGGCGGACGCGACTCGCGCGGCGGCTACAACGAACTCTGGCAGAACGCCAAGAACAACGTTGAGGCCGGCGACTATGTCCTGATACAATTTGCCCACAACGACGAGAAGTACAGCGGTGCCGACAACCTCGAGTTGCAGGCTTACTACACCGCTAAGGGCGACGCCACCAATGCCGCCGCCGTGAAGAATGACGGTCGCGGCACGGTGCCTTCGACGACCTACAAGCAGTGTCTGAAGCAGATTGTAGACGCCGTGAAGGCGAAAGGGGCTACGCCCGTCCTCGTGTCGGCCGTCTGCCGCTGCTATTTCACTAACGGTGCAGCGCCCATCACCCGTGCCGGACGTCACGACCTTGGCGACAAATACGACGCTATAGTGAACGGTGAGTACAAGACGGCACAGGAAGTGGGTGCTGATGACCACTCGATGGACTACAGCTACCAGATGAAGCAGCTGGCTGCCGAGGAAGGTGTTGCCTTCGTCGACATGACCACGGCCACGAAAGACCTCTACGAGAGCTATGGCACGTACGACAAGTGCTACGCAGCCCTCTTTGACAAGGGTGGCGAGAAGGACAACACCCACTACAACCTCACCGGCGCCCTGACGGCTGCCCGCCTCTGTGCCCAGATGATGAAGGAGCAGGGCATTCTGTCCGACCACATCGTGATACCTACCGACCTGGCTTTTGCACCGGCCGCCGCCGACCTCGGCGATGTCTACGTGGGGCAGTCGGGTACCAAGGAACTGACGCTCAGCGGACTGGGACTGACTCCGGCCACAGGCACCGCTACGATAACGGCTACCGACGGTATCCTGCTGTCGGCAGACAAGCAGAACTGGCAGTCGTCGCTCACGGCTGACTACAGCAACGGCACACTTATCAAGACCGTCTATGCCAAAGTGAGTATCACGGCGGCTGGCACCTTCAATGGCACCATCACCGCTACCGTCGGCGACAAGTCGGCAAAGGCTCCGCTGACCGTCAACGGCATTGAGCTTGGCGGCGGCGAACCCTTTACCGCGACATGGGCACTGACTGCCGACGACAACGCTGCCATCGACGGTGGCACTAACGCCGCTGCGGCTAAAGTGGCTGGCATGGTGAAATACGACAACAACGCCCAGAACGGTCTGATGGTCAGCACCAGCGACGGCGGAACCTGGGTGAGGGCAGAAGACGACTCTCCCAATCAGTATGTGCAGTTCACTGTCACTGCCCCCGACGGCAAGAAGCTCGACATCAACCACATCGCCATGAAGGTGGGTGGTCGCGGCGGCAATGGCATGCGCTGCCATGTCTACTACTCTACCGACGGCTTCGTGACGCGCACCACCATCTACGCTCCCACTGCCATGTCCAGCGGTGTGATGAACGAGGTTGACGTGACGCCTGTCATCACTCTTGGCGAGGGCGAACAGCTTCAGATACGTGTCTACCCCTGGTACACCAGCGATGCTACAGGAAAATGGCTCTGCATCTCCGACGTCGTGATTGGCGGACAGACGAAGGATGCTGCTGGCGTGAACGTCACCGGCTCCATCTCCTATCCCCTCGACAAGGGTGGTCTGAACCAGAGCGACGACGTCATCCTCACGCCCAAAGAACTGAGTGCAGGCTTCGCTGCCAAGAAATGGACCAGCGGCAGCGCACTGACCGTCAGCGAGACCCTCAGTTATCAGGGGGCTGCCGGCGAGACTAATATCACCCAGACAAGAATCTATAACGGAACAGGCAGTTCGCTGTCGTCGACGGCCGATGTCGACAACACCCTGACGCTGACGCTGACGCCAGAGGACGGTTTTTCGTTCATCCCCACAAGACTGAGCTTTCAGGCAGCCCGCTACGGCACTGACGGCGGTCTTATCAGCAGTTCCATAGAGGCTGGCACAGCCTCGCAGCAGCTGGTGAACAGCAGCGGTGTGAACCGTAGCGGCAAGAGCCTGACCATCCAGTCGTTTTCGGAAGAGGTGAACGGCATCACGGCGACGGCCGACAAGCCTCTGAAAGTGAACTTCTCCTTTCTCGGCTTAGGCAAGACGAAGGCGATGGGGCTGTCGAACGTCGTCATAGAAGGTACGCTTGTGGGGGCTGCGGCACAGGTGACGAAATACGTGCTCACCACCGAGGTACTGCCGACGTCAGAGGCTGGCACCATCGACAGAGAACCCGACATGGAAAAGTATAAGGAGGGTACGCAGGTGACGCTGAAGGCCAACAAGAACTTCGGCTACCAGTTCAGCGGCTGGCAGGACGGCAGCGGGACGACGGTCAGCACCAGTGCCGCGACAACGGTGACGATGGACGGCGAGAAGACGATGAAGGCTGTCTTCGAAGCTGTTCCCGTCTATAACGTAAAGACCTCTGTCACCAACGATGCCGACCGCGACTTAGGCAGCATCACCCTCACGCCCGATGAGCACGAGGGGCGCTACGAGGCTGGCACGAAGGTGACGGCTACCGCTAACGAGTCGAAGATTCTGAAATTCCTGCAGTGGACTGACGGCGGCGAGAATGCCGGCGCGTCAGCCACGCGTGAATTCACCGTCAACAGCGACATGACCATCACCGCCAACTACGAGGTTCAGGACTTCATCGCCGTCTTCGACGCTTCCGCCAGCCAGGCCTACGCCTATGCCACCACTGGCGGCTACCCTTTTCCGGCCGATGTGACGTGGGATGCTGAGCGTCAGGCCAAGGCTTCGGTGGTGAAGACGAGCGACGGTTCGCTGGCCTACTCCAATGCCGACGGCTCCGGCGTGCCCGTGGTACGCAACCGTGTGAGCGCTGTTCTCTCAACCATCAACGGTCTCTACCAGAATGGCTACCGCTCTACCGACATCGCCTTCCAGTATCAGTTCTCCACCAAGGGTTTTACGAAGGCTGTCTTCGAGGCTGACATGGCTGCCAAGAACGCTGCCACCAAGCTGTGGAAAGCGCTCTACTCCACCGACGGCACCAAATTTAAGCCCTTAGGCAGCGGCTGGGAGATGGCGGCTAACGCCCTGAAGCCTATCAGTCTGACACTGCCCGACGACGCTATCGGCCAGGAGACGGTCTATATCCGCATCACCGGCGACGGCACGGAACTGCTGTCCGACAAATATGAGTACACGAAGAAGTTTGACGGCCTCGACTACACAACCAACTCGGAATGTGGCGTCGGCAATGTCTACGTTCTGGGCGAGGCTATGGTAGCCGACGACGAGCAGGCGCCTGCCGTCAGCGCCACCATACCGGCCAACCAGGCTACTGGCGTCAGTGCCTCGGGCCGCATCACCGTCACTTTCGACGAGCGCATAGAGAGTGCCAACTCCAACGCCGCCGTCACCCTCGCTGCGGCTAATGGCTCGCCCGTCAGTCTCACACCGGTATGGAGCAGCCGCTCCGTCTCGTTCGACTACAGCGGTCTCGACTATAACACGCAGTACACCTTCCAGATGCCTGCCGGCTACGTTCAGGACCGTTCTGGCAACAAGTGTGCCGAGGCTGTCAGCATCTCGTTCACAACGATGAACCGTCCCTCGGTGACCAAGGGCCTTTACGACGCTGTGGTGTCTACGGCTCAGGAACTGAGTGCCGCTATCAATGCTGCCAACAGTCGCCAGGACAAGACCAGCCGCTACCGCATCTTCGTCAAGAAGGGTACCTACAAACTGCCTACCGGTGCCTCGAAGCACTACTCCCATACGGGCAGCGACGGTACGGTCTACTGGGAGGGTGACCTGCCCGACCCCATCACCTATATTAAGGCTGCCAACATCTCGTTCATTGGCGAGGACCGTGAGACGACCGTCGTCACACAGGACATCACCAACGATGACGACATACTCTTCAACGGACAGTTTGGAAAGGCTCATAAGTACGAGGAGATAGGCAACAGCGCCGTCCTCCAGTTAGAGGGTGCCGCCACGGGAACCTACTTCCAGGACATCACCATCAAGAGCGGCATCAACGACGCCCTGGGCCGCAACCTCGCCGTCCACGACAAGTCGTCGAACACCATCTATAAGAACACGCTGCTCTACGGCTATCAGGACACATGGACGTCGAACAACCAGAACGGCCTCTACTACTTCGAGGGCGGCCAGGTGCGCGGACGCACCGACTACCTCTGTGGCAAGGGCGACGCCTTCTTCAGCGGTCTGGAACTGCTGCAGGTGGCAGGTGGCTATGCTGCCGTTCCCTCCACACCGAAGAGCATCGGCTGGGTGTTCAAGGACTGTATGTTCAGCGCCAGTGGCAGCGGTGTCAGCGGCACCTACACCCTCGGCCGTCCGTGGGGCAAGGGTACGCCCGTCGCCGTGTTCATCGACACGCGTATGAACGTCACCCCGAAGGCTGAGGGATGGAACGAGATGAGCGGGGGCTGGCCGGCACGCTTCGCCGAGTACCAGTCCGTCAATGCCAACGGTGTCGCCATCGACCTCAGCGGCCGTAAGACCATCTTTGCCGAAAGCCATGCCAACAATCCTGTGCTC
>ONDA01000081.1 GCA_900316475.1 uncultured Prevotellaceae bacterium | reverse complement strand
GACAGGAATCTGTTACAAGAACTCGTCCGTAAATTCGGATGGGCATGTGTATTCTGATACTAATAATGTGATTTTATGAAACAGAAATACGCAGTAGTGATGCTCTTTGCACTGATAATCGCCTCGAGCATGGTGAGCCTGACGAGTTATAAGACCACTGAGAAGTTGGTGACTGAGGATGTGAACCAGGCATTGGCCAAGGCCTTGGATGAACAGCAGTCGGACGTGATCAGTGCTGATACGATTCAGGTGTTCAACAGTCACCTGCAAATAGAGGGGTTGAGAGGAAATGCTGTTTTGGCGGTTGACACCAAGAAAGGATTCCGTCCACGTCCGCAAGTATCGACAGCCACGATTCTGTCACTCTCTGACCAGCGTCCTTCGATGATTCTATGGTCAATGGTGCTGCTGTGGAGCATGTTCTGCCTGTATCAGCATAGGCGGCTGTCAGCATTAGGACTCTATGGCGGCTTGGCGCTGCAAGATGGGCGGTTCGTCAATGCCAAAGGCTGCGAAGTAAAACTAACCCCGATGCAACAGCAACTGATGGAGATACTGTGGCAGTCGCCCTCGCATCAGCTGTCGAAAGCAGAGATTTGCGATGCCCTCTGGCCTAAGAAACCCGATGCCAGCGAGACGTTATACACACTTATCCGGCAGAATCAGACAGAGGAAAAACATACGGACTGAAAATCAAGTAGATAGGCGTTTGTCAGATTAATGTCAGACAAATGTCAGACATTATTTTTGGTGACAAATGATAGTCTTCATACCTTTGCCGGAAAAAAAGCAAAAGTATGATGAATCAAACATCTTTTTCGAGAATTAACACTTGCATGGCGTGGCTTGTCTTTGCCATTGCCGCTATTGTCTATGGACTGACTGTGGAACCAACGGCCAGTCTGTGGGATTGTCCTGAATTCATTGCGTGTGGCTATAAGTTGGAGATTGGTCACCCGCCTGGCGCACCAGTCTTTATGTTAGCCGCCAACCTGTTCTCACAGCTGGCCAGTGATCAGTCTCATGTGGCGCTGATGGTCAATCTTCTGTCGGCACTGCTGAGTGCGGGCTGCATATTCTTCCTGTTTCTCACGGTGACTCACCTCTCCCGGAAACTGATTTGCCCTATCAGCAATGGGGAAATGAGCATTCCGCAGGTCATCACCACTGAGGCATGCGGCATGGTTGGCGCATTGGCCTACACCTTCAGCGACACCTTCTGGTTCTCGGCAGTCGAGGCAGAAGTCTATGCTTTCTCCAGTTTCCTGACCGCCTTGATGTTCTGGCTGATTCTGAAATGGGAGAGCGAGATGGATAAACCCAGCAGTACTCGATGGATTGTCCTGATTGCCTATATTACAGGATTGTCCATCGGTGTCCATCTGCTTTGTCTGCTCTGTCTGCCCGCCATGTCGCTTGTGGTATATTTCCGTCGAGCAAAGCGGGTCACGTGGATGGGGATGCTGAAAGCACTCATCGCAGGTGGGTTGTTGATAGGCGTTATCCTCTTTAGTCTTATTCCTGGCGTGGTGAAACTTGGCGGATTGTTTGAACTGCTGTTTACCAATGTGCTGGGATGCCCTTATAACACTGGCCTCATTTGCTACATCTTATTGCTGACAGGAACAATCGTTATTGCCTATTATAAAGTAAAGAGAAGGACGGTCAGATTATCGTTAGCCTGCCTGCTGATGATGCTCATCGGCTACAGTAGCTATGGTGTCATCTTCATTAGGGCCAATGCCCAGACGCCGATGTGTGAGAATGCGCCTGACAACATCTTCTCTTTGGGCAGCTATCTGAACCGCGAGCAATATGGCAAGACACCGCTGTTCTATGGTCCTGCATATTGCAGTGAAATAGACCGCGTGGCAGAAGGAGAGTACCTGGTGCCGAGACAGAAGGAAGGTAAGGCCGTCTATCGTCCTGTAGCCGATTCCACGAAGCAGGAATACGAGGTGGTGCGCCATGATATTGATTATCTGTATAAGAATAACATGTACTTCCCCCGGATGCATTCCTCACGACATACCAAGGCCTACGAGGACTGGATGGGTGGTGTCGTAAAGAAGGACGGCGTACCCACTCTTCTTCCTATCCTACCAGGTGAACTTCATGTACTGGCGTTATTTCCTGTGGAACTTCGTGGGGCGACAGAACAACATTCAGGGACACGGAGAAGTGGAGCATGGTAACTGGATTACAGGTTTCCGATGGATAGACGACTGGCTGTTAGGTTGCGACACGTCGAAACTGCCGTCAGACCTGAAAGAGAACAAAGGGCGTAACGTGTTCTATGGATTACCGCTGTTGCTCGGACTGGTGGGCATGTTATGGCAATGGCGTAAAGGACGTAAAGGTAAGCAACAGTTCCTGGTTGTCATGCTGCTGTTTGTGATGACGGGACTTGCCATCGTGGTCTACCTGAACCAGACACCGCTCCAACCGCGTGAACGCGACTATGCCTACGCAGGTTCGTTCTATGCCTTTGCCATCTGGATAGGTATGGGAGTGGGAATGATAAGTGAAAAGGTAAGAGTGAAAACTGCAAAATATGCTACCCTCATGGCTGTTTTTTCTGCTATCGCATGCCTGCTGGTTCCCATCCAGATGGCAAGCCAGACGTGGGATGACCATGACCGCTCAGGCCGTTATACCTGTCACGACTTCGGCGCCAACTATCTCAACAGGCGATAACGACACATTCCCGCTTTGGTATAACCATGAGGTGGAAGGTGTGCGCACCGATACGCGCGTCGTTAATATGGAATACCTGCAGACGGACTGGTATATCGACCAGATGAAGCGGCAGGCATACGATTCGCCACCCCTGCCCATCAGTCTGAGCCACGAAGACTACAAGGAGGGCAGGATGGAATATGTACCCATCGATACCGACAGCATCGCCATTGGTCCAGCGACCATCTCGCTGAAGGGCAAGCAGGGTCTCTTCAAGAACGAACTGATGGTGCTCGATATGCTATTGCAAGCCAATTGGGAACGCCCCGTCTATATGTCCATCAGCATGGGTTCCGACATTCTGCCCTTCCTGCGCGACCATTTGATACTCGAAGGACTTGCCTATCGCATTTCGCCTACGGCTACCACTCAGATGATAGACGTGGAAAGGCTGTATGACAACATCATGCATCGCTTTCGCTATGGCGGTCTGAGCACGAAAGGAATCTATGTGGATGAGGATATCAGGCGTATGGCCAATACTCATCAGCTCATCATGGGTGTGCTTATCGACTCTCTTCTCCAGCGTGGTGACTTGAAACGAGCCGTGAATGTATGTCATAAGTGGCAGAAGGAAATGCCGCAGGAGAACGTGCCCTATACAGAATACGCATTGTCGATGGCCCGTTGCTATTATATGGCACACCAACCTGAAAAGGGTGACGAGATTGTCAGCAGCCTGCTGCGCCGTTCTGACGAATGGCTCTCTTGGATAAACACCATCAAATTCTCGCGTCGTGCCGGATCTCTTTATAACCGCTACACA
>ONDA01000053.1 GCA_900316475.1 uncultured Prevotellaceae bacterium | reverse complement strand
ACAACTAAAGAAACTCAACGAGAAACTTGAAAAAGTTGCCTAATGTGATTGTTGCAAACGGCAGAATGGAGTGCCCACCGCATATTTGTTATATGGAAGACGAAGTAACTAAGCCATTTTGAATGGCAAAGTTACGAAAAAAAGTTGAACGGCCAAAGTTCTTAGCAAGAATTTCACTGACTCATGCATAAATTACAATTCCATTACGATGGAATTGGAAAGGAAGTAACCACCAGATTTACTTGAACCTGAATACTTGATAAGTCCCGCTCCTACCTTGACTCTCTTGGGTTGTCGTTCAACAAGGGCAAAATCATTGATGCCACCTTTGTCGAGGCCCCCCGTCAACACAACACCCATGAGGAGAACAGGCAGATTAAGGAAGGCAATGGCAAGAATCTCTGGCAGGCAGAGGCTGGTGACTCCGAGAAGGAGAAGAAGCGCAAAGCATGTCCGAAAACGTTATCTGCTTTCGGACATGTATCTAACTGATTTATGCTTTGATATACTTCTGCAATGGAGAATTAGGCTTGTCAGGGATGGTACGTTTCAATAAGCCTGCATCTACTAGTTCATTGATGAACTTCTGAATATTTTTGTTTTGATATGTGACATTAATATGATTTAATATTTCTCTGCTACTTCGTTCCACCATACAATATAATAAGACCTCATTTTGCTTAGCAGAAAGTATCAGAGTATCAGAGATGGTATCAGAGATGGTATCAGAGCTAGTATCAGAGATGGTGTCAAAGTTAGTGTCTAACCTCGGACGCTTGAAGGTTATCCAGACGAATAGCCCATCAGTACCATATTCTGGCTCAGGCAATCCTGCATCCTTACATGCATCCATCATCCTTTGTACACCAGTTCCCCAGCTTTCCAAGAAACCTGTTTTGAACAGTGCTTCTGCTACGATGGGGTTTTGAGGAAAAGAACGATGCGACTGTTTGATAGTTTCAACAGTCAGTTCATTAGGCAAATGGCCTGTGTTCTCGATTTCTACGCGGTCATCAAAGACGGAAATGCCGACGCTACCACTTGGCGAATCCAGCAGTCGATGACAAAGTGCATTCGTCAATGCTTCACGCAATGCCTCTACAGGAATCTCCAATCGTTCTTCTCTACGCAGTCCCTTGATTACTCCACTTTGATTCAGATGCTTGAATAGGAAAGCCATACCTGCATCCAACAACTGATAGAAATTGCCCTTTTCCCCTTCTATATAGTAAGCTAACCAAAATCGGACATCACTCAAAATCCCAAAATCGGAAAATTCCGCAGATGATTTGTCATATACCCACACCTCTTACACCTGACACTTAACTCCCTGAGAATCAAGGGCTGTTTTCTTGAGGTTAGTCGCACCAGTGGTCGCACCAATGGTTGCACCAATGGTCTCACCAATAGTCAGTCCAGTGGTTGCATCAATAGTTACACCAGTGGTGACACCTGACGATGATGTCAAACCGTGAAACATTTCTGAGAGGCCGTGAGATTTTTCTGAGAGGCCGCGAAATTTTTGCGAACGGCCGCGAAATTTTCTCCCTTGCCGTGAAACATTTTTTGAGTGGCTGGTGTGGCATCAGGTGCGACCATTGGTGCGACCACTGGTGCGGGTAGTTAGCCCGCTAAGTGTCTGATAATCAGCCTTGGTGTAAGAGGTGTTACCAAAAAACCTCCCCAATCTTGGGGAGGCCTGTTGTGGAAGCTTTTTCTTAGCGGTTGCGGAAGTTCCACTTCGAATTGTCGCTGCTGAAGTCGTAGGGTGCGAGGGTGGGGGTGCTGTCGCCTGCCGAGTAGAGGCACAGGCGTGTGTTCACACCGTCGCGGCCGGGGATGACCTTCGGCATCAGGCGGAACGTGCCGTCGGTCAGTTGCTCGATGCGCCACAGCTGACAGTCCTCGCCCGTGAAGTTGGGCACGGTGGTCACCTCACAGTCAGCGGTGGCAGCCAGGGCGCGAGCTGTGCCGTCGATACAAATCTTGAAATAGGTGTTGCCGAGGTAGGCACCCTTGCCGTCGACGGGCTGGATGTTCCAGCGCTGCCAGGGTCGGAACATATAGTCGCCGCAGCGGGCAGGGATGTCGCCCTTGGGCCATGTGCCGACAACCTCTTCCAGCGTCTGGTTGGCAATGGGCTTTACGGGTTGCTGCATCTGCTCACGGTTGAACCATCCCTGACGCTCCTGCTTCATACGGATGAAGTCGACAGCCAGTTCCAGGGCGTAGCCGCGACGCTCGCTCTCAATCTCGAAGACACCCCCGCGGAACTGTTCGCCAACGTAGGGCCAGTCGTTCTTCCAGAGCAGCGGGTGGATGGCGAGCGTTGAGCGTCCGCTAAGGTCGAAGTCGGCCTCCCAGTGGAACGATGCTATTTCCACGCCCTCGTCGATGATGGTACGTCCGAAGTGTCCGGCCCCCGTCTTGCGGTTGCCGGCGTTGACGACCATGCGGCCGCCGCCGTGGTACATGTCGCGGCCCACATTATCAATATAAGGCCCTTCCACCGAGCGCGAGCGTCCCACCACGATGTTGTAGGTAGAGTTCACCCCGTCGCAGCATGTGCCGTGTGTGCCCAGCAGGTAGTACCAGCCGTTCTTGCCTTGCAAGCGGTCTTCGTCTGAGCAGCGGTAGATGAGGTCGGTGGCCTCGCAGTCGATGGCGATGTCCTTCTCCTTGTTGCCACTGACGCGGTAGCCCGTCTTGGGGTCCAGTTCGATGAGGCGGATGGTGCCGAAATACGTGCCGTAGCTCACCCACAGGCGTCCCGTCGTGGGGTCGAGGAGCATACCGGGGTCTATGGCATCCTGGTCTTCCATGCCGTCGCTGGCGCATACCTCCACGGCTGTCGTCCACTTGAAGTCGGGCGACTTCGGGTCGAGCGTCTTGTTCCACATTGTCAGGATGCGACCGCTATGGCCGCCGCCCAGGCCGCCTCCCGTGGCACCGTAGATGCAGAGGTAGCGGTCGCCAATCTTCATGATGTCGGGCGCTGCGCCGCCGCCGGGGCGGTCGGCCCCGCTGTGCCACGACCAGCCGTCTTCTGAGATAAGACCGCCGCCGCCCGTGCCGAATGTATAGTATTTGCCTTCACACTCGGCGATGGTCGAAGGGTCGTGGATGTAAGGTTCGCCAACCTGGGCGAAGACATTGAACATTGAACATTGAACATTGAACATTGCTGCGCACATTAATATGCGAAGAAATGGTTGCTTATTGTATTTCATAATAATACTCATATTTAGTAATTGTTTAAAACAACTTGGTGTTCTTTATTTCTTTATTAAAATATATTATTGTCGTTATCATAAATTGTACCAAGTTTTCACTTATCACTTTTCACTTTATAGTTCTTGACAGGGTTACCTTTCTCGTCGAGGAAGCGGACGCAGAAGTCGCTCATGCCGGGGCCGTTGATGATGGCACCGCGCAGGATGTTGCGGCCTTTCTTCAGGGTGATGCGTTTCGACATGGCGTCGTCCTTCACCATACGGCGGTCGCCACTGAGCAGTAGAGCCTCTTCGCCGTTTAACCACCACATAGAGGCTGAGTTAGAGCCGACGGCCAGACGGACGTTCTCGATGTCCTCGTCGCAGTCGATGATGGTGACAGCCCAGAAGAGCACGCCATAGACCTGCTGTCCCCACTTCTCGGCAAAGCGGAACAGCTTCACGTTGAAATTCTCGCTGTCCAGGGCGTGCCACGTCAGGTTCTGCGTGACGGTCTTCACCTGGGGACCTTCAGGTGTCTGCTGTGCTCCACGGCCAAAGCCTGCGGGAGCCTGTTCCTGCTTGAACACGGCCTTGACCTTCTGTCCGTTCTTCGGCACGATGGTCTGCTGGCCCTTGAAGTATTCGCGGTTGAAGTGTTCGCGGAGGTAGCTGTCGGTAAAGACGGTGTTACCGCTGTTGGGCTTGTCGATAGGCTCCAAGAGCAGCCAGCGACGGATGAATCCCTCGTCGTCGGGCTGTGCCGACGGCGTGGTGACGGCCGAGAAGTATTTGGGACGGTTCTTGAACTGCACCCAGTCCACCGAGACGGCACCGTTACCCTCGTTGGTGATGACGAGGTCGGTGACACCCTTCGGGGTATATTCCAAGGCGGCTGTCTGCGTCAGCCATTGGTTGCGCAGGTCGCGGCGGAAACGGCTCATCATCGGATTGGCAGCCGCACCAGCAGGCTGTTCGGGTGGTCTCACCGTCATCTTAAAGCGCGCCAGCACCTTGCCTGTGGCTGTTTTCTCTCTAATGCAGAACTCGGTATCGTCAGAAGCCTTGGCGCTGAGAACCAGATAACCGTCGGTGAGGCAGCTGAAGTCGATATCCTTATATAGCGACCAGCTGCCTTTCTTCGGCAGGGTGACACAACCGCCCTTGATGCAGTTGGCAGTGTCTACATATTCGGTCGTGGCATCAGCACTGGCTGAGCTGTAGCGGTCAATCTCTATCTTCTCGGTGGCTTTGTTGATGCCAACGCCACGCATGGTCTGCTTCACCTCCTGAATCGTGCCGTCGGCATTGAAGTACAGCTTCTCGATGCAGGCCGAGCGGCGCTTGTCATCGTTCGGCGAGAGATAGTTATGGTGGTAGAACAGATACCACTGTCCCTTGTAGTTTACGATGCTGTGGTGGTTGGTCCAGCAGCCATTAGGCTGTTCGGCCATAATCAGTCCCTTGTATTCGTAGGGACCCATCGGGTGCTTACTCATGGCATATCCCAGCACCTCGGTCTTCTCCCTGACGTAAGGATAGGTGAGGTAGTAGTTGCCGTTGTACTCGAAGGCGAACGGCCCTTCAGCCTGGCGGTTGGGCAGGTCTTTCAGGCAGTTGACGCCCATCATCTCCACCTCGCGATTACCCCACTTCACGGTCTCCTTCGGTGTGTCGTCGGCCAGCTCCTTCATGTTCTCCTTCAGTTTGGCGCAGCGGCCGTTTCCCCAGAAGATGTAGGCATTGCCGTCGGAAGCCTGCAGCACGCACGGGTCGATGCCGTTGATGCCCTTGATAGGCTCCGGCTCCGGAACGAACGGCCCCTCAGGGTTGTCGGCGATGGCTACACCGACGGCGAAGCCACCTCTGCCTGCTGCGGGAGCCGACGGGAAATAGAAATAGTACTTCCCGTTCCTGTAGACGCAGTCGGGTGCCCACATCGAGTAGGAGTCGGGGCGTACCCAGGGCACTTTGTTTTGCGTGACGATGACGCCGTGGTCTGTCCAGTCCGTCAGGTTCTCCGATGAGAAGACGTGGTAGTCCTCCATGCAGAACCAGTCCTGGCGCTGCCCCGCTGGCGGCATGATGTCGTGCGACGGGTAGAGGTACACCTTATTATTAAAAACGCGTGCGGTAGGGTCGGCCGTGAACTGGTCGCGGATGATGGGATTTTGTGCAGCGACCATCAATGGCAGACCGAGACACAGTAAGGTTAATGGATGTCTTTTCATATTTTTGTTATGGTTTTTGTGCAAAGATATAAACATTTTCCCGAAATGAGTGAATCAGACGGCGTGTTATTGTGGATTTGAAACGCCGTGTGATGATTCTGCAACAAACAGAAAAACAGAAAAGCAGGAAAAATCGTATCTTTGCCCCCAAATTGCGTGACACCAAAACCAATAACAATCATACGAATGAAAAGATTTTTCCAATCCTTAGCCATGGCAGCCGTTGCGCTGCTTGGAACGCAGACGGCTCAGGCTGCCGTCGACCCCAACTTCTACATCTTCCTTTGTTTCGGACAGTCCAATATGGAGGGCGCTGCCAAGCCTGAGCAGATGGACCTCGTCAGTCCCGGTCCGCGCTTCCTGCTGATGCCCGCCGTGGATTTCCCCGCTACCGACACGCGTCCCGCCCGCAAGATGGGTGAGTGGTGCGAGGCCATCCCGCCCCTCTGCCGTCCCAACAACGGCCTGACGCCAGCCGACTGGTTTGGCCGTACGCTCGTGGCGTCGTTGCCTGAGAATATCAAGATTGGTGTCATCCATGTGGCTATTGGCGGCATCGACATCAGGGGCTTCCTGCCCGACAGTATCTCGAGCTATGTCAAGAGAGCGCCTAACTGGATGACGGGTATGCTCAAGGCATACGACAATAATCCCTACCAGCGGCTGGTAACGCTGGCCAAGAAAGCCCAGAAAGAGGGCGTCATCAAGGGCATCCTGATGCATCAGGGCGAGACCAATACCGGCGACCCGAAGTGGGCCGGTATGGTACAGCAGGTCTACGACCGTCTCTGTGGTGACCTGCAGCTGAAGCCCGAGGAAGTGAACCTCTATGCCGGTAATATCGTTCAGGCTGGTGGCAAGGGCGTCTGCATAGGCTGTAAGAAGCAGATTGACGAGCTGCCCCAGACCCTTCACACCTCGCAGGTCATTTCGTCTGACGACTGCACCAACGGTCCCGACCGCCTGCACTTCGACGCCGCCGGCTATCGTGAGCTCGGCTGCCGCTATGGCGAGGCCGTCGCCCGCTTCTTAGGCTACGAGCCGAAGCGTCCCGCCGCTATGATAGCCTCTCAGAAGATTGAAGTGCCTGCCGACGCCGTGACCGTCGAGAATGCCATCCCCGGCAACGCGTTTCCGAAGATTGACAGCCAGCGTCGTGCCTATTTCCGCATCCAGGCACCGCAGGCCAAGAAGGTTGTAGTGGACATCTGCGGCAAGAAGTATAACATGACGTCCGACGGTAAGGGCGGCTTCATGGCCGTCACCGACCCCCTGCCCGTGGGCTTCCACTACTATTTCATGAATATCGACGGCGTGAACTTCATCGACCCCGCCAGTGAGACCTACTTCGGCTGCAACCGTGAGGCAGGCGGCCTGGAGGTGCCCGAAGGTCCCGAGGGCGACTACTACCGTCCGCAGCTGGGCATCGCCCACGGACAGGTGCGCAGCATCTACTATCACAGTCCCCACTCTAAGTTTGGCGAGTGGCGTCACGCCCTGGTCTACACGCCGGCTGAGTACGAACTGCCGAAGAATGCCAAGAAGCGCTATCCCGTGCTCTACCTGCAGCACGGCATGGGCGAGGGCGAGACCAGCTGGATGATTCAGGGTAAGATGCAGCACATCATGGACAACGCCATCGGCCGTGGCGAGGCTGTGCCGATGATTGTCGTTATGGAGAGTGGCGACATCAAGCAGCCTTTCGGTGGCGGCAACAACCAGGCAGGCCGCTCGGAGTACGGCGCCTCGTTCTATCCCGTCCTGCTCAACGACCTCATCCCCTATATCGACCAGACGTTCCGCACGAAGAACGACCGCGAGAACCGTGCTATGGCCGGCCTCTCATGGGGTGGCCACCAGACCTTTGACGTCGTGCTGCAGAACCTCGACAAGTTTGCATGGCTCGGCACGTTCAGCGGTGCCATCTTCGGTCTCGACGTGAAGACGGCCTACAACGGCGTGTTTGCCGATGCCGAGAAGTTCAACAAGCAGATACATTATATGTATATGAACTGGGGTAGCAATGACTTCATCAAGAGTCAGCCCATCGTCGACGGTCTGCGTGAGCTTGGCATCAAGGTCGACGCCTCCGTCTCCGAAGGCACCGGCCATGAGTTCCTCACCTGGCGTCGCGGTCTCCACGAGTTCATTCCCCATCTGTTTAAGAAGTAACCATTTGACCATCAGAAAAGCCTGCAAGTGATTGCAGGCTTTTTTTGATGTTGCAGTGCGCTGACGGTAAGTGGTTATTAATACTCTGTGCATGACTGGCGTGTGGAAAAGTCCACACAGCCAGTGCCATACACAGGAAGTCTATTGTCCGTTTCTGCATAAGCGGATTTCGCTGATTCGTGGCGTTTGCTTGCCTTGCTCGGCGGCGAGGCTCAGTTTGAGGGTTCCTTTCGTGCCGGCGGGCAGCTGGAGCGTGGCTATGCCCTGACGGTCGAAGGTGGCCGTACCAAGCTGTTTCCCGTCGAGGCTCACCACGATAGGCTCACGGTCGGCGAAGCCCTTCAGCCGCAGGGTTGTGGCTCCGTCGGTCTTTACCTGATAGGTGAATGCGGAGCGTGTGCGGCGCCAGTGTATGCCTTCGTCGGCACCGTTCCACGAGCCGTTGCCGCTGTAGAAGTGGTCGCTCTCCGACTGCTGCTCGCCACAGAAGATTTTGTCTACCGTCAGGGCTTCTAACTCCATGCGGGCTTTCTCGGCAGCCGCCATCTCCTGCTGCTTTGCCGTCCATTCGGCCTGTGAATAGAGCGGGAAGTAAATCTGGTAGCGGCACTCGTAGAGCTGGTAGAACGGTACGAGCGTCATGCCCTCGAACTGCGGCAGGGTGACACCCGTGAGGCGGAAGTTCATGGCTTTGCCATCGACGGGTTTGAGGTGGGTAAGGATATCATCGGGTGAACCGATGATGGCGGGCATTTGAGTGGCGGGAATCTTCGGGCCGTTGGCGATATGGCCGCCACGGCTGTTGTCGGCATACATACCGTCCTGACGGTCGGTGCCCGTCTTGGCGGCCAGCACGATGGGACCGTAGAGGAACGAGTACTGAGGCTTGCCGTCGGGGGTGGTGATGGCCGTCAGGTGCATCGGCAGCTCGATGTTGACGGCGTCGCCGTTCTGCCATTTGCGGTCGACGACGATGTAGCCGTCTTTCGTCTGGGTGTCAACGGGGGAACCGTTGACAGCGAGTTTGACGCCGTCCGTCCATGCGGGGATGCGGATTTTCAGGGCGAACTTCTTCGCTTTTTTCATGTTCAGCGTCAGTGTGGTTGACGGCTCCTGGGGGAAACGGTTCTGCTGGATGACGGTGAGGTCGCCCCATGTCAGCGTCGAGGGGATGAAGAGGTTGACAATGAGGTCGCTGCCCTCGTGGGCGTAGATCATTTCGCCATAGCGGGCGGGGTTCTCCAGTCCCGTTCCCACGCAGCACCACATCGACGTTTGCGGCTGTGAATAGACGCGATAGTGGCCGGAGCGCATCGGCGTGAAATAGACGAAGCCGCCCTGGACGGGATTCAGGATGGAGAGGATGTGGTTGTAGAGGGCGCGCTCGTAGTAGTCCATAAAGTCCTTGTCGGCACTTGTCTGGTAGAGCATCTTCGTCAGGCGCAACATATTATAGGTGTTACAGCTCTCCGGTCCCTGCTCTGAGGCTAAGAGCCCGCTGAAGTCGTTCGTCGGGTTGAAGTGCTCACGCATGGAGTTGCCGCCGATGCTGACGCTGCGCTGGGCGACGACGACGTCCCAGAAGAACTTCGCTGCTTGGTTCCAGTCCTGCAGACCTTCGAGGTCGGCAATGCGCTTGTAGCCGATGACTTTTGGAATCTGCGTGTTGGCGTGCTTGCCCGTCAGGTTGTCCTTGCTCTCCAACAGGGGTTTCAGCATCTGCTGGTCGCTGAACTGGTGGGCCAGTTTCAGGTATTTCTGGTCTTTTGTGATGCCGTAGACGTCGGCAAACGTCTCGTTCAGTCCGCCCTGTTCGCTGATGAGCATCTTCTGAATCTGCTCGTCGGTGAGTCCCGACACGAGCTGCACCATCCAGTCGGTCAGCTTGATGAGCATCGTCTTGGCCTCGCTGCGACCGGCAATGAGGTAGGCATCGCGCAGTCCGGCGTAGATTTTATGGATGTTGTACAACGGCACCCAGCGGTCGTTCAGTCCGAAGGAGTTGGCGCGGATGTTGCCCTCCGACAGTTCCTTCCATATTTTGCGGCCATTGGGCACACCGCTCAGATAGCCGTCGCCGGCAGCATCCTGGCAGCGCTTCAACTCGCTCATCACGTAGTCGAGCCGCTTCTCTATCTCGGCATTACCCGTGGCGGCAGCCATATAGCTGAGTGCCGACAGGTAGTGACCGCCGATGTGGCCGTCGAGTCCGGTGTTCTCCCAGTTGGTGTAATTCTCAGCCTTAGGCTTCAGGCCGGCCTCCTTCAGGTAGGGGGCGAGCAGACGGTCGGCATCGAGTCCTAAGAGATAGTGGATGTCCATCTGCTGGTTCTTCAAGAACTGACTGTCGCCCAGACGGACGTTACTGATGGGGAATGACTCTACTCGTGTGGGCAGCTGTGCCGTTGCCGTCGTCGCCACGAAAGCGAGTCCTAAAAGAAAAATGTTCTTCATTGTGAAATGTCTTTAGTTGTTGTTTCTGATTGCAAATTTAGTGATTATTTCTTCAATTTCTGTCCTTTTCTCTTAGTTTTTTGTCAAATTACCTATGTTTTTTGTGTTTTTAACATTAAACCAATGCCTCCATGGCCTGTCTCAGGAAGAGGTTGCCGACATTACCGGGCGTATGAGCCAGAGAGCCACCGATATTACCCGTCTTACCCACAAGCTCGGTGAGACGGCAAACTCAAATAACTGAATTCACAGACATGACCTTGAAACGGCAACTGAGGGTGCTCACCATTGCGCTTGAGGGCGGTAAGCCCCTTATCCGTTGGCGCTGTAACAAATATGTCAGCTATGTGTGGCTTCGCTTCCGGGCAGAGAGACCGACTTGCGATAGCCGATGCCGGTGACGTGACAGATGAGACGGCCGGTCTGATTCACGACGCGCACCTCGACGGAGGGTATCTTGTGGTGGTCGCATACGCTGACGGCTTCGGCTCGTAGATGGTCGCCCTCTTTGGCACTGGCTACGAACATGATGTTGTTACTGATGCCAACGGTGAGCTGGCCGCGGGCATTCATCAGGGCTGCTATGGCGAGGTCGGCCAACGTGAACAGGGCGCCGCCCTGACAGACGTTAGCCCCGTTGAGGTGATTTTCCGTGACTACCATTTCTGCTACAGCGTGTTCCGTGTCTACTTCTGTTATCTGGCAGCCGGCGTTGGCTGCAAAGCGGTCTGTACGATTCAGTAATTCCTTAATGTTCATTGTGTTGATATTTTGATGTCTTTATGTTTATGGTTTATCGGTGGTTTCCTGTGCTTCATGTGACGATGCTGAACAGAAACTGCTGGCCAGCATACTCCCACTGGGCAACGTGGAAACGGATGAGGCGGGCGAGTAGGGTGATGACCTTGTGGCGGGGGATGGCAGCCTGGCGGACAAGCTGGTTGAGGGTGAGACGCTGCTCCTGAAGGGTGCTGATGAGCTTGCTGACGGTGTCGGTGTAGGTCATCATAGCGCCTTGCGGGTTCTGCGACTCACGCCAGATGGCCAGATGGACGGGTGAGGCCACAATGTTCTCGTCGGCAATGCGGATGTAGGCGCGCTGGTGCTGGTCGTCGCCGATAGCGCAGACAGGTCGCCTGTCGGAGGGCGGGACGGTGGCAACGACAATGGTACGGCCATCAACGTGGTAGGTATCGAACTTGATGCTGGCCTGCGGTCGGCAATAGCGGTAGGCGGCCTGGTGCATCATGTAGATTTCCTCCTCGTCGCGGACGCCAGACGTGTGGCCGTCGTCGCGGACGCCAATCAACAGACGTCCGCCGTCGGTGTTGGCAAAGGCCGATACCGACTTGGCCAGCTTCATGGCGTCGGACACCCGATACTTGAAGTCCTGCTGCTGGTGCTCTCCCTCGCTGATGAGCCTCTGGATAAAGCGCTTGTCGTCCACTTCCATATTAATGTGCAAAATTACAATAATTCTGCCGATTAACGATGAAAAAAGAAAAAAAAGTGAGCTGTTATGGGAAAATCAAAAGAAATGATTACCTTTGCATCCGATAATATAACCATAACAGAAAAACCGTTTGGCGTTGGAGCCTTAGCCCTCATCGTCGGTATGGTCTTGACACGAAAAGTTAACACAATTCTGATACAATCAAAAAGAATCCCACAGAGAACTCTCTGTGGGATTCTGCTATATGTTTAATAATAGGTTCTACTATTTCCACCAGAAATCATCCACGAATTCACCTCGCACATAGTTGGTGAATTTCTGATGCTCGTCAGCAATGTATTTCCTCTCACGAACAGGCATAAACGTGTCGTCAACCAAAATCTTACATGCAGCTTCGCCTCTGTTGGCATGGAGCTCCATCCAAACGCCATCCTTGAAGACCTCAATTTTGATGTTCTTAATCTGTTCTGGAGTTGTGTATTCCCCGTCGATAGTAAAGGTCTTCTCTGGTACAGTAGGACCTGCACCGGTGTTATACATTTTATATTGACCCTTTTCGTTGGGAGTCGTTTCTCCAAATAAGCCATGAACTTCTATACCCATGATTCTCAGCGGAAGTACACCACCTGCACAGATTAGCTTCAGGGTGGTCTTGCCGTTTTCTGCCTTCACGATATCGAAAACAACATCGTTAAAGTCGAAGTCGCCAGACTGTGCAGCCGACAGATCCTCTGCAATCACACGATAGAGTGGGGCGCCACCACGGAATCCTGGGCAACACGGTGTCTCAGGAATGTCGATATTGGGCTTGCCGGACTTGAAGTCTGCAGCATAAATATTGTTGTCTATGCTGAAACCGTCCTGCTCGAAAATAAACTTGTGAGCAGGCATGCCGTCGTTCCCTTGTGCGAAATGCGTCTCTGCTGAAATGTACAGGTTCTTACCGCGATAGGTGACTGCACCCCAGGTATTTTCAAGAGAGGCGTCTCTGACAATTTTCTTGGCCTGGAACACGGCATATCCGCCTTCTGAGGGGCCAAAGATTCCATAGGCATATTCATCATTAATATTGCTACGCCCTGATTCGAACTGAGCATTGTTCTCGACAACGAAAACAACATTCTGGCCCATCACAATCTTGAACGGACCAGAAATGGCTCCTGTACTTGAATCCCTGCCTCCATAGAAATTCCGTGCCAGCACACCGCCGCCACCGTCTATCTTAAAGGCTCCCTTCACTGATGAAATGTTCATCTCGAAGTCGTTCGTCACCCAAAGGTAACAATTGTTGATCACATTCTCGCTTCCACCGACATAGGCATAATCCTTGGTCTTCCAATGACCGTTGTTCACCCAGCCGGAATTGTTGGAATTAACCTTGGTTAGGCCGGAAACGATCCACTCGGCATTGTTCTGCACACCACCGGCATTCACTGTGACAGATGCACAATTAATGGTGCCATCGTTAACGATTCTGGTAGGATTGCTTTCTGCAGTCACACTTCCTGCTGTCAAAGTACCTACATTATAGAGGAAACTGGACGTGTTAGGTTCAAAAGTGCCAACTTTCATTGTTCCATGATTGTAAACCTTCGTGCTATTGTTGGCCTTGAGGGTAGCTGCAGTCTCAAGGGTTGCACCTTCTGCAATATAAATGGCAGCAACATTGAAATTGATGGCACTAGCCTCGCCTAATATCAGCTTGGAATCTTTAAGCAGATAGATTTCCGAACGATTATCTGGAGCAAACTTGGGAGCCTCAGCTGATGTGTCTCCATCAGATAAATCAACAGTCCCTGTTACATAAATTTTGCTAGCGCCAGACCATGTGGAAACGGATTGAGTTTCCGAATTAATATAATAAGAACCAGGTCCGGCTCCCCAAGTTGGCAGTTTGTTAACACCTGCTGGCACAGCTTCTAAGAAATTACTGGAAGCAGTATCCTTGGGGAAAGTCATATCAGGCTGCAAGTTACCATCCTTAGGATAATCGCCTACAGAACGGGTAACGGCACGCGTAGAGACATTCCTGTTGCTGAAGCCCCAATCAACATTGGATCCAACCCTGCCGAACGCTTTCTCAAAAGCAATAGCATACTTCGCGTTTACATTCTGTGCCACGCTCTCCTCACTGTAACCATATTCATCATGATTGCATGATGAAAGTGCCATCGCACCCAGCATAGCGGTTGCAATCGCAAGAATACTGAAAATACTTGTCTTGTTCATAATGTTACTTTTTGGTTTAAAACGGTTTATAGTTATATTGATTATCAAAAGCCTCGGTCCTTATGTCCAATAGGCCCGCTATTATATGTTGAAAGGTTTATGAGTTATTTTGGGGACAAATATATAAAAAATATTGCTGTCCGATAAAAATCGGAATTGATTAATATTCGTTTGAAACTGCCTTTAAACAGGCAAATTTAGTTTTCACTTCAAAAAGTAACCCCTCCTAT
>ONDA01000054.1 GCA_900316475.1 uncultured Prevotellaceae bacterium | reverse complement strand
GGGGTTTGGGGGCGAGAAGCCCCCATGAGAGGGGCACGTATTAGCATCAAATGCTAAAGAACGTTAACCATATTCATTTTTCTTATTACAGTTCATATTCTCGCAAGTTTTTTTTTCGACTACGAATTTCACGAATTATACGAATTTTGGCTGCGCGTTATTGTTTATTTATTCGAATTTCAAGAATGAAATCGCAAGCGATTTCTTGTCGGCGCAAGCCAATTCGTTTAATTCGCAAAAATCGTAGTCATCCATAATTCGTTTAATTCGTAAAATTCGTAGTCGTTATTCCTCTAATTCGTTTAATTCGCTCAATTCGTGGGCGCCCATAATTCGTTTAATTCGTAAAATTCGTGGTCGTTATTTCTCTAACAACCTGTAGTACTTCGGCTTGTAGTCTGGCTCCACCAACTCCGGATGGAACACGGCCACGAGGTCCTTCAGCAGCACGTCGGGTTCCACGGGCGATATTTCGTAGTAGGCCTGCTTCTTCATGTTGCAGTAGATGACCTTCTTCTCCTTGAACGCCTTAAACAGCTCGTTGCGGGGCTCCGACGCCTTCAGCGCCTCGTACGAGAAGTCACCGGGGAAGCTGTTCAGGATGCGCCAGTAGTCGGCATTGGCGGCCAAGGCGTACATCTTCTCGAACTCCAGGTTCTCGCCGCCCGTCTCGTCGTCGTCAACGACATACGTAGCCCCGGCGTCGCGGAAGATCTGCGCTAAGTAGTTCTTGCCGCCCACGGCGTGCCACGTGCCGTAGTGCATCTCGCCGCTGAACACGGTGGGACGCTCCGTCACCTCAGCAGCTTTCATCTTCAGTTCGTTATAACGGCTCTCAATACCCGCAAACACCTCGTTGGCCTCGCGCACCTTGCCGATGAACAGTCCCACGAACTTCACCCACTCAGCCTGTCCCAGCGGGTCGAGTTCCTGATAGCCCAGATGGGGAATCAGCTGGATGCCCGTCTCCTTGATGGCATCATAGCCGCCACGCTTAGAGGGCGAAATGAAGATGACGTCGGGGTTGGCCGCCAGCACCATCTCGGTGTCGAAGTTGCCCTCCATACCAATCTTCACGATGCGACCGTCCTTCACCCGCTGCAGGATGTCGGCATTGAAGAGGTTCTTCGTGCCCGTAATGCCCTTCACAATGTCATGGGCATCGAGCGCCGTGAAGTTCGACAGCTGCAGCATCGTCATCACAATGGCACGACTCACAGGCACCTTCACCCGCGTATAGCCCTCGGGCACCGCCGTCTCGTCGCTCGGAACCAGCGCAAAGCGCTCTTTCTTCCCAACATTCACCAGACGGACGCCGGCAGAGTCGCGCACGGAGAAGCCCGTGGCGTACTTCACCTCCACCGTCTCCTGTGCCTGACCGTTAGACTGACTATCCGTCTGCCCGTCAGACCCTTTACTCGTTTTCGAACCACAGCCCGCCAGCAGCACGGCCATGACTAATATCGACAATTTAGAATTCATAAAGATGTGTATAGCTTGCTAAAACGTTCTTATACTTCATGACAGGCGTCGGCACGGGGTTGCCCTTGGCGTCGTACACCTGGACAGCCGTCTCTGGCTGCTCCACAAACTGCGTATAGTGGAACTCGTGGCCACGATACTCGCGCCCGTCGAGCACAAACCGACGGTAACCCAACGACAGTTTACGGTCGGCCCTGCGTGCCGTGATGCGATAAGGCAGCACGCCGCACATCGGCATCTCGCCCTCGTCGGTCAGGATGCTCCGACAGAGATACATCATGCCGCCACACTCGGCCACCACTCTGCCCCCGCCTTCGGCATAGTCCTTAATGGCACGACGACAGGTCTCGTTGGCCACCAGCGCCGCCAAATGCTTCTCAGGATAGCCGCCGGGCAAGTAGAGCAGGTCGGCGTCACTGAAGTCGGGCACCTCGTTTTCGGGGTTAAAAATCCTGACAGAGCCGAACCTGTCGACGACCTCCTGATAGACAAAGCTGAAGGACTCCGGACTACGCGCCAAGAGGACTCTGGGTTTGCTTACGGCAAAGTCGGGGTTTGCCGTAAGCAAAGTTTGGGTTTGCTTACGGTAAACTTCAAGGGCCAGCAAACGGTCTATTTCGACTGTTTTCTCCAGCATCGCCGTCAGCTGACTGTCTACCTCTTTGACGTGATTATTATTTGACAATTCTGAGAAGTCCAATCCTAAATAGCGTGACCCCTGCTCCAGTGTTGCCGACTTCGGCAGATAGCCGAGACACGCCACGCCGAGGTCGTCGCACACCTGCTGCAACATCTGGAAATGACGCTCCGACCCCACCTTATTGAATATCACGCCTGCTATCCTGACATCGTCGCGGAAGTGGATGAACCCCTGCAAAAGCGCCGCCATCGAGTAAGCCGCACGCTTGGCATCGACCACCAGCACGACGGGAAGCCCCAGCACGCGAGCCACCTCCGACGACGAGCCACGGTCGCGGTCGTAGCCGTCGAACAGGCCCATCATTCCCTCCACCACACAGACGTCGGCATCGGCGCCATAACGCCAGAACAGCTCACGCACATGGTCAGGCGTGGCCATAAACGTGTCGAGGTTGACACTCGGACGGCCGCAGACGGCCTCATGGAACTTCGTGTCAATATAGTCGGGGCCGCACTTGAAGGGCTGCACACTGTAGCCCCGGGCGGTCAGCAGCGCCATCACCCCTCGGGCAACGGTCGTCTTGCCCGAGCCACTCGCTGGTGCTGCTATGAGGAACTTTGATTTCACGCCTGCAAAAGTACAAAAAAATAAGTAAAATGATGGTCTTTTCGCAAATAATTCATAACTTTTCACGCAAAATGGCTGCAAGGTACAACAGACGGTTCTTCCGTTATACGCCCGTTTGTTGCGGGAAACGATTTTTTTTCGCCCTTTTATTGTGACATTTAGGAGAAATTCGTAACTTTGCAGCGGAGCAAGCGCCTGACTACAGTGGACGGCAGATGTGTGAGCATCACGACCAGCTTGTCAAGAAGCTTTTGGCCCAAGCTCACGAACTCATAACCTTCACGGCGTTTGTGCAACAAGTAAAAGGATAAAGATTATGACACCTACAGAAGAAAGAAAGCAGAAACTGGCGGAGCGGATGATCAAGAACCTGAACCGCCGTAATATGGAGGCCTTCTACTGCCCTACTGGCAAAGAGGCAGTGAAGAAGGTCGTGGAACTCATAGCCGACGGAAGCACCGTGACATGGGGCGGCACGGCTACCATCCGCGACCTCGGGATTCCAGAAGCGCTGAAAAGCAGGGAGACGCTTCACGTGCTCGACCGCGACCTGGTGGAGACGCCGGAGGAGAAGGAAGCAATGTATCTCAAGGCTTTCACGGCTGATGTATACCTGACAAGTGCCAACGCCATATCGGAAGATGGCGTCATTGTGAACATCGACGGCAACGGCAATCGTGTGGCGGCTATCTCCTGGGGGCCGAAGAAGGTCATCTTCGTCATAGGGCTGAACAAAGTAGCCCAGACGGCAGAAGCGGCACTGGCCAGGGCGAGAAGCACGGCGTCGCCTATCAATGCCCAGCGCTTCGACATCAAGACGCCATGCAGGACGGACGGCACATGCCATAACTGCAACTCGCCGGAGAGCATTTGCAGCTATGTCCACTTCCTGAGAAACAGCAGGAACAAGGGGCGGCATGTCGTTGTGCTTGTAGGAGAAGATTTAGGATATTGAGGCATGAGGTTTCCTGCCATCTCCTGGCTGCACCACGTATCGCGTTGGCTGGGTGTGACGAGTGCGACGAGTTCAGGGTCTTTTCCGGTTAAGCTATCCATCGCGCGCGTACGTGAGATAATCAGAAGGCTCACCCGTGAGATTTCTCAATAATGCCCTACGTGATGTACTCTTGGGCATGATTTCCTTCTTCGTTGGCGACGTTATCGACATCTTCCATCGTGCCAACAAAAAGAACATGGCTATGATTCAGGGCTTTGTTGACGGGGATGAAGCCATCATCAAACAGGTGAACCAACGAGCGTGGCAGTCAGCCATCATTCTCATCATCCTACTACTGCTCATAGCCCTGATGATACGGGCACTCGTCAGTTTCGGCAGCTACTTGTATTCATTGATAACATCCATTTTTTGAACTGTCAACGTTACTTCCTGATAAATTCGGATGGAGTAACGCCAAAATGTTTCTTGAACTGACGGGTGAAATGCTGTGGATAGTCGAATCCAAGGCTTTCGGCAGTCTCTGAGATGGTGGCTCCGCTCATCAGGAGCTGCTGGGCTCGCTGCATGATGAAGCGGCGGATATGGGAGGTAGCGGAGTCGCCCGTCAGTTCACGGATCAGGTCGCCGATGAACAGACCATAGACATCGTAGTTGTTGAGCGAGTGGCGACAGTGCTCCAGCTCGTCGTAGTGAATGACTGAGACGAGCGGATGCAGCTCCGGTGCTCCGATGTATCGGGTGTAGTCGTTGACGTGGTGAACTCTTAAAATCTTCTCCATAACCGCTGCAAAAGTACACATTTTTACCGACATAAAAGAGAAGAATCTGCAAAATCCGTAAAATAGGTTGATATATCAGTAAAACGGTTAGGCTATGTATGACGATTTCACCGTACCTTTGCACCATCAAATCAAAACAATTAGTAAATATGAGTAAGATTGCATTAGGAACCTGGGCCTGGGGCGCAGGAGCATTCGGCGGAGACGCCGTGTTTGGTAGTAAGACTGACGTAGAGAACCTGAAGCCTGTGTTCGACGCAGCCATGAAAGCCGGACTGAACCTTTGGGACACGGCTACCGTCTATGGCATGGGTGAGTCGGAGCGTATACTTGGAACGCTGGCCAAGGCTGTGAAGCGTGAGGACGTACAGATTTCGACGAAGTTCACGCCGCAGCTTGCCGAGATGTTTGACAACAGCGTGGAGAAGATGGCCGATGCCTCGATTGAGCGCATGGGCTGCAACTATATCGACATCTACTGGATTCACAACCCGATGGACGTGGAGCGCTGGACACCCGGGCTGATTCCCCTGCTCAAGTCGGGAAAGGTGAAGCGCGTGGGTGTGTCGAACCACAACATCAAGGAGATTCAACGTGCCAACGAAATCTTGGGCGAGGCAGGTTTCAAGGTCTCTGCCGTGCAGAACCACTTCTCCCTACTCTACCGTTCGTCAGAGAAAGGCGGCGTGCTGGACTATTGCAAGGAGCAGGGCATCGAGTTCTGGGCCTACATGGTGCTGGAGCAGGGAGCCCTCTCTGGTAAATATAATAAGGAGAACCCGCTGCATGCAGAGAGCGACCGCGGCAAGAAGTACAACCCCGTGCTGCCACAGCTGGAGGCGCTGACAAACGAGATGACTGCCATCGGACAGAAGTATAGTGCCATTCCCGAGCAAAGCTCGCCTACCCGTAGCCTTTCGTGCTCTCAGATTGGTATCGCTTGGGCCATCGCCAAGGGTACGCTGCCCATCATCGGAGCCACGAAGGAGCGTCACGTCATCGAGGCTGCCGAGGCTACCAAGATTCAACTGACCGCCGAGGAGGTCGCCAAACTCGAAGCACTTGCCGATGCTACAGGCATTGATACACGTGGCGGTTGGGAACACTGTATGGAGTAGACCCACCCCCAGCCCCTCCCTAAATGGAGGGGAGTAAATAGACTCGAAATGAAAAGGATTAGAACGATTATACTTGCAACAATGATTGCTACTGCAACAATGGCTCAGGGCGTGATAGATGTGCATAGCCATATCATCACTCCTGAGTTTGTGTCTGCACTCGACAAGGAGGGCAGATTACTGGACGAGGGATTCCCTTTGCCAAAGTACGACATGACGGAGCATCTGAAGTGGATGGACGAAGCTGGTGTTCAGACATCTGTGTTGACGTTGGCGGCACCACAACCTTCGTCTGCTGAAGTAGTGAGACAAACCAATGAGGCTGCCGCCCGTATCAAGCGCGAACACCCAGGACGGTTCCTGTTCTGTGCTGCGCTGCCGCTACCCGATGTCTCGAAAGCCATTGATGAAGCAAAATATGCGCTCGACGTGCTGAAGGCCGATGGCATTAAGTTGGCGACAAACGTAGGTGGGCAATACCTTGGTGCGCCTGAACTCGACACGCTTTTCTCGTTCCTCAATGAACGTAATGCCGTCGTCATCCTGCATCCCCATCGTCCTGAGCCTGTCAATCGTCAGGTGATGCAACAGACGCCGCTTGCCATGCAGGAATATCTCTCAGAGACTACCCGTGCCGTGTCGAACATGATTTCACGCAATGTACTGGCTCGCTACAATCATATTAAGGTGGTGGTGCCGCATTGTGGAGCCTATCTGCCCCTGGCCATACCTCGCATGAAGTCGCTGACGCCCGTGATGCAGGCCAACAAGATGGTGGGCGAGATTGACTACGAGGACAACCTCCGTGCCCTCTACTACGACCTTGCCGGCGCACACTCGCCCGAGGTCATTCGTATGATGCTCACCATCACCACACCCGCCCATTTGCTCTACGGCTCCGACTATCCCTACGTCGCTCCGCAAGTGCTCACGCAGAGTCTGGCAAGGATGAAGCAATACCTGTCCACCGAGTCCGATCTTGCACCGTTTCGCGAGATGATTCTCTACCAGAATGCCAATCAAATATTCAAATAACAGATGTATATGAAAAAATTATTGTTCTTCGTTTGTGCCCTGTACACATTGTTGTGTACAGGTGTAACGGCAAAGACGCTTGTGGTTTACTACAGTTACACCGGCAACTGCCGCGAGATTGTGACTACACTGACCAGCCAGATTCAGGCTGACGTGCTGGAGATTCAGCCTGCCGAGAAGGGATTGAAGTACGAGGCAAATGGCTATGCCCTTGGCAATCAGTTGCTGAATGCCATCAAGGCCAACCCCAACAATGCCAGCAGCTATCCTGCCATCGACCCCGTAACAACATCGCTGAGCGACTATCAGACCATCATCATCGTTACGCCCCTCTGGTGGAGCCAGATGGCAGCTAATATGCAGACTTACCTGTTCAACTACGGATGGCAGATGGCAGGCAAGAACATCGGACTGATTGTGTCGAGTGCCAGCAGCGGCATCAGTGGCGTGGTTGCCGACTGCAAGCGGCTTGTTCCTGACGGCAAATACTTCAGCGAGAATCTCTGGATCAATCACTCAAACCACTCAAACCGGGCAACGCTGATTCAGTACTGGCTCACAGCCATTGGCTATAATTCTGTTACCGGCATCAGCGAGACCAAAACTACAGAAACAGTGCCCGCCCGCATTCACGACTTAGCCGGTCGGCTGTTAGTTGCTGAGCCATCGAGGGGTATATACATTAAAAAAGGTAAGAAGATTGTAAGATGATGAGACAGTTACTAATGACGGCAGCAATGCTTGTGCTCTCCTTCACGGCAGCAGCACAAGAAAATGAGACGATGATTGTCCGCCTGGCTGAAATCGAGGTTTATCCGCAGTATCTCAAGGAGTATCTCGAATTTGCCAACGAGGTGGACCGCCTGAGTGTGGAACGGGAACCGGGTGTCGTCTGCCTGTTTCCAATGCAGAGCGCCGAGGACTCCACGAAGATTCGCATCCTCGAAATCTATGCCTCCGAGGAAGCCTATCAGCAGCACCTGAAGACCGAACACTTCCAGAAATACAAGCAGGGCACGCTCCACATGGTGAAAGACCTGAAACTGCCCACGATGAAGCCGCTCGACCCCGAGACGATGAAAATGATATTCAAAAAACAAGAATAATTTTGAATATGTAACGCTTGGGAACCAAATTGTCGCATCTACAGCATTTAGTATCTTTAACGCACAAAAGGAGCAATAATTGAAAACAAATGCTTATCTTTGCGGCATAAACGATTAAAGCGACAACATCTTGGAAGATATCAGAATATATCACTCTCTGTGGCGGATGCTCCTCATGGGCATCAGCAGTTTGACATTTGCAGTCATAATAATCTTGATACTCCAAAGCCATACGTGCCCCACAACCTCTCGGGCGTAATGGCAGTCAACAAGCCCGTGATGAACGAAGAACCCGTCTGGGTGGCAGCAAGCAGAAACAAATAACAACAATAAAATACAAATAGCAATGAAAAAGTTAGTTTTAATGCTTACGGCACTACTGACGATAAGTCTGAGTGCCTGTTCACAGAGTAATAAAAGGGAGAACAAAGACATGAAAGTATTGGTTGCCTATTTCTCAGCATCGGGTGTAACAAAGGGCGTTGCCCAGCAACTGGCAGAGGTGGCAGGTGCCGACCTGCATGAGATTAAACCGGCACAGCCCTATACAGATGCTGACCTCGACTGGCGCAACAAGCAGAGCCGTAGCAGTGTTGAGATGCAGGACAAGAGTTCTCGCCCAGCCATCACCGCAAAACTTCAGAACATGAAGGACTATGATGTCATCTACGTAGGTTTCCCCATTTGGTGGTACACCTGCCCGACCATCATCAATACCTTTATGGAAGCCTACAACTTCCAAAGAAAGACCGTCATTCCCTTTGCCACCTCTGGCGGCAGCAGCATCAAGAAGGCCTGCGAAGACCTGAAAGCCACTTATCCTAATATCAACTGGAAAGAAGGCAAACTGCTGAACCATGCTTCGAAGGATGACCTAAAGAAGTGGGTGGAGCGTAACCTGTAGAGTGTCGTTGGGTTGCAAAACTATTTCTTCAATGCATTGTAGACAGCATCGTCTACAGGCTCGCACCACTCGTTTGAGGCTCCTTCCTGCACGTCTTTATGATAGGTAAGATGCTGAAACCACGAGTCTTTCTGTGCGCCATGCCAATGCTTCACCTCGGCAGGGATGGCGATGACGGTGCCAGGAGTCATCTCGACGGGAACCTTACCCCACTCCTGATACCAGCCGCGACCGGCAACGCAAATCAACACCTGCACTTGCTTGTGGTGGATGTGCCAGTTGTTACGACAGCGAGGCTCGAAGGTGACATTCATTACGCCACCGCCGACATCTGCCAGATAGCTCTGACCGATGAAATACTTGCCGTAAGGATTAGGCTCACCTTTAGGCCACTTGGTGATCAGGGTGTAGCCCTCTTGGCAGAGCCATGCGCAGAGTTCATCTACCAACTGCTTCGAGTTGCCCATGTTCACGGCACCCTGCTTGTGGGCAGCGAGTTGTGGAGTTACGCCTTCCAGACCGCTCAGGGCTGCTACGGTGACTATCTCGCGGTCGGCAGCAGAGAGCTGGTCGCCAGCGAAGATGTCGCCAAAGAGATGTGACTTCAGGTAGTAGTCGTCCTGCGGACAGAAGTCGTAGTTGAAGGGCTTTCCTGAGAGCTGTGTCTGGTTCTTCGTGCCCAGTTCGTAGGTCTTGCGGGCATCATCCCACTCAGCAGGACGCTTCCAAGGCTTGCCTTCCTGCCAGTTAGAGCCTCCCTCTTTGCCTTCCCCGAAGGAGGGAGAATTCTCCAAAACCTTACTCAGTACGCCTAATGCATTCAGCGAACGTGGGAAGCCCGTATAGGCATAGAGCTGCGAGAAAGCCTCCTTCAGTTCGTTGATGGTCACACCATTGTCCAGAGCCATGCGCACGGCAGGCTCCAAACGTTCCATATCTCCCTGTGCCATCAGACAGGCACATGCTGCCAACCCCTTTTGACGCTCCGTCAGCGTCTGACCACTTATTGTTGCCATCGTCATCATTGCGATTAAAAATAAAACGATTCTTTTCATGTTATCCGTAATTCTCTATCAAGTATTTCACAAACTGCGGGTCGCCGAAGTTGATGGTGCCAGCGTCGTGCTGGTTCATCTGAGCGATTTGGGCTATTTCGGCATCGCTCAGCGTGAAGTCGAAGATGTCAAAGTTTTGTGCCATACGTTCTTTGTGGCTCGACTTGGGGATGGCCACAATGCCTCGCTGGGTGAGCCAGCGGAGGGCAACCTGAGCAGCACTCTTACCATATTTCGCTCCGATGGCAGTCAGCGCCTCGCTCTTCACGATGCCGTCAACTCCCTGTCCGCCAAGCGGTCCCCATGCCATCATCTTCGTGCCAAATTCTGCATGAATCGGTTCGATGCCCGTCTGCTGGATGAGCGTGTTGCACTGCAACTGGTTCACCATCGGCTTCAGCTCTACATAGTGGGCAAAGTCAAAGAAACGGCCTGCCTGAAAATTACTGACACCGATGGCGCGAACCTTGCCTGCACGATAGGCTTTCTCCATTGCCCGCCAAGTGCCGAACACGTCGCCGTATGCTTGATGGATGAGCAGCAGGTCGATATATTCCGTCTGCAACTTGCGCAGACTCTCGTCGATGCTCTTAGCAGCCTTTTCCTCACCAGCATTGGATATCCATACCTTTGTCACAAGGAACAATTCTTCACGCTTGATGCCACTTTTGCGCCAGGCACTACCAACGCCCTCCTCATTTTGGTAGGCCTGTGCCGTATCAATCAGGCGATAACCCACACTCAACGCATCCGTCACGCAACGCTCACACTCGTCAGGGCTTACCAGAAACACACCGTAGCCCAATGTCGGCATCTTAACACCGTTTGATAATGTAATGTACTCCATATTATTTCAATCCATTAATCCATTTTTCTACTTTCGCTTTCTCTGTGCGCACCTCGTGACCGTAGATGCTGAAGCCCTTTGTGACGTTAGCACCAGGGAATGCATCCTTCACATCCTCCACACAGTTGGCCAATCCAGAGCCTTCGTGAGTGGTGAAAGGAATAACGGTCTTACCCTTCAGGTCGTTAGCGTGCTTCTTGAAGAAAGTGAACATCACCTGCGGATAAGTGCCCCACCATACGGGACCTCCGATGAATACGGTGTCGTACTTTGAGAGGTCTACATCGCCTTCGTACTCTGGCAGTTCGCCGTTCTTGGCCTCTTCCTTCGCCAGATTAATGAGTGGATTATAGGCCATACCATCGTACTTATGAGTCACGATTTCGAACTGCTCTGCACCCGTCAGTTCCGTGATATAGTCGGCAACAATCTTTGTGTTGCCCACCTCGATGTTTCCCACTGCATAGTTGTCTCCCGCGTGCGAGAAGAACACTACAATTGCCTTAGAATCCTCGTTCATAACTTTCTCCTGTTTTGCGCCGCCGCTGCATGCTGTAGATACCAGCAGGCCAATAGCGGCTGTGATGATACTCTTGATATCCATTTTAAATATGCTTTTAATCTGGGTGCAAAGATACGGCGATTTTTTGACACTTCGCTTTCACAAATTGCGTCGCAATTTTCACTTTTTGCCGAAATCGTTTGTTTATATCAAAAATAATGTGTACATTTGCGCAGTAAAACTGCGTGAACTTCTTGCTTAGGCAAGCGAGCAGAGCTCGAATTCTCATGCTCGGCAAAAAGCAAGCTTTCTGCGCTCGCTTAATCGCAACTTTGTCAGCTATGAAGGCGGATTTCCAATATTCCACAGACTTCTATGAGATGAATTCCGGAGAGTTGAGCCACACCTGCATGCATCTGCTTTGCTTGGCAGGTGAGGCAAGTTTTGTGTTCAACGAGCATTGCTATCACATCGCGAAGAACGACCTTGTTGTGATACCGATACCCGATAGAGTAAAGAACCTTGCAGCACATGCAGACTTGCAAGTGGAATGGTTTGCTGCCGATTATAAGTTCCTGCAGAACCTGCTGCCGTCGAACAACTACAGCATCGGTGGCAGTATCTCGCTGAACCAAGACCCCGTCATCAAACTGACAGATGAACAAGCGCGGCATCTGCTGAATGACTTCCATCGTCTTCGTGACCGCAAGGACGACCGCCATTTGCAGTTCTATCGCGAACTGATGGGCAGTCTCTGCTTGACGATGATGTACGACATCTTCGAGGCCCATGCCCAACGTGATGCAACAGACACCCATACCGACCGCACAGCCTACATCGTAAAACAACTGATGGCTCTGCTTGCCACGGGCATCAGCCGAACGGAGCGTAATGTGAGTTACTATGCTGAGCGACTGAATGTATCGCCAAAGTATCTTTCTGCAACTATCAAGCGTGTGACGGGACATAGTGTCACCTCATACATCGACCGTCATACTATACCTATATTAAAAGACTATCTTAATGATGAACGCCTGTCACTCACCCAGATTGCCGACCTGATGAACTTCATGTCGCTTTCTTACTTCAGTCGCTACTGCACCAAGCATCTCGGCCAGTCACCCAGCGATTACCGCCTGAGCCTTCAACCGAAGTAAGACAAGAACTTTTGAACTAAACAGGCAGAAAAGTTGGCGCTGGACAAAACACTCAAAAATCAGTCATTTTCCGGCTGGGTAAGTCGCAAAATTGTTAAAATATGACTTTAAATTTTTCAAGACCATCGTTTTGGTAGCTTATTCCTATTTTTGCAACGAAAAAAAGGAGATATAAGCTATGATGCGATTTGAATATGATCAGAAATTTATCAAACTCCTCGCCAAAGAAATGGTGAAGGAGATGCAAAAAGTAAAAGATGAGGCAAAGGAGCCTGAGCTTATCACAGTCAAGGAAGCAGCGGAAACACTTAATTTGTCTGAAGACTATGTGAGAAAGATAAAAGACAAACTACCCCATGTCAAGCAAGGAAACAGCAAGCAGGGCCGAATCCTCTTCGTGAAAGAAGGTCGTATGGATGCCTATCTCAATGCTGTCGGAAAGACCAAGTAATGCGTACCAGGTGATTTGTGCAAGCGGCGCTTGCACAAATTCGCTATCAGCCGAAAACACGAATTTTGCAATCCGACAATCTTTATGCAAGGAGCTTCTTTACGATCTCAGAGATGACTCGGCCATCCGCCTTTCCTGCCAACTGCTTGCTGGCTGTGCCCATTACCTTTCCCATCTCCTTCATGCTTGTGGCTCCCACTTCAGCAATAATCTTCTTCACCTCTGCCTCAATTTCCTCTTGGGAAAGTTGTTTCGGCAGATAACTCTCAAGTACTTCCACTTGTGCCAACTCTGCATCAGCCAAGTCCTGACGTCCTGCCTGAGTGTAGGTTGCTGCTGTCTCCTTGCCCTGCTTGGCCAGTTTTGAGATAATTTTCAATGCATCAGCATCAGCCAATGTGTCGTTGGCTCCAGGAGCAGTCTTTGCCTCAAGGAACACTTTCTTAATGTTGCGGAGCGTCTCCAGGCGCACCTTGTCGCGAGCCTTCATTGCAGACTTGATGTCCTCGCTAATCTGATCGAATAATGCCATAATATCGTTAATTTTATCAATCAATACATTTCTTTGTGATGCAAAAATTTTAGTTTAATTTAGCGATTAAACTGTCAATGTCAGTCATAGTATTCTATTTGCAGTTCCTGGCTGACATCAAACTCACGGTCATCATCATAGAAGTAAACCAGTCGCAGGCCACGATAAACTGACGGAACCTTTAGAACTTCTAGCAGATGCC
This sequence comes from uncultured Prevotellaceae bacterium, assembly GCA_900316475.1. Taxonomy (GTDB): domain Bacteria; phylum Bacteroidota; class Bacteroidia; order Bacteroidales; family Bacteroidaceae; genus Prevotella. The sequence continues at coordinate 952 of ONDA01000054.1, read as the reverse complement.
ATTTGGGCTTGCCGAAATCATACGATGAGCGGTCAAGGATGATTCGATTAGCGGTATAATCGAAATGATAGTAGCCACCACCTAAACATGAATCACCTAGTTTCAGCAAGTCTTTATGCTGGTTGACCATGCCAAGGCGGAAGTAGCCATCCATTGTTATTATAAACTTCGGTAGTGCCATCTATCATCATTTATTCATTACCCATGCAAAACCTTTTGCCGTTCTCTTTTCTGAATCGACGAAATGGTTGCCAGGATTCCATTCTAGTATTGTGTTGCCAATCTGCTCTGCTAACAGCTCATTTAACTTACGTATAGCATTGCCTACTTGAGCCATCACAGGATTCTTTGTCTTTTCCTCCTTATCCCCAAGACTGAGATAGATGGATTTAGCAAAAGGTTTGTTGTCTGTAGCATATTCAATCCACTTGGGGAACCAGACCGATGGAGAAGCAGCAACTATCCCCTCAAACTTTTCTGTCTGATAGGATGCCCATAGTGCGAATAGTCCTGCCAGGGAATAACCGCCAAGTATTACATGAGGTATTTCCTCTTGAACCAAAGGCAACAGTTGGCTTACAATAAAATTCAAGGTGTCAGTAGCCCCATTGCCAAAAGGAATCTTACCGAATACTGGAGGTGCTGGCCAAGGGGTGAGTTCCTTATTCCAGTCCTTAATCATAAATGCAACAAGGGAAAATGGCTTTTCGAATAGTTTTTTTATTATCTCTACTTCCTGATCCAATACTTCCAAGTCATGTTCGTCTATAGGCTGAACCAACAAGAATTCAGCATTGGAATCTTTGTATAGGCGGCATTCCCTCCCTGATATGTTAACTACTGTACCTTTCATTGATGTGCTGACCTCGTGTTTATTTCATACTCACTAACAATTTTTGTCTAGCATTTCAACACACTTGTCACGGGCTGCACTCTCACTGCCAAGCCAACT
>ONDA01000056.1 GCA_900316475.1 uncultured Prevotellaceae bacterium | reverse complement strand
AAAGTAGTCCTCAAATAATAGGCAAAAGTATTAATTTTCTAAATTGTGAATTCTCTAATCCCCTGTAATAAAAGGGGTAGGAATCCGTTGGGTGCTTACTTCTTTTTACAAAAACCATACAACTTAACGATATAATAAAATAAGGATAATTGACTAGCATACAATCGCTGGTCAATTATCCTATTTCTCAGTATATACAATATTCGGAGATTGTGAGCTGCCCTCATTAAAAGAAGCATCTTTCTCATATACTTCTTTAATATTATCCCAGTCATTCATATTGTTGACTAACGATAGATAATCTTCTATGCTAACTTTATTAAAAAAGATATCTACCATATATCTAGTAACATCCTCATTAACTAAACAACTGGGGGCAAAAAGAGCCTCTAATAAATCTTCATCATTAATTATATTCTCTATATCAGTGACACTGTCAATATGATGAGAAGAAAATAGAAACAATCCGTTAACTTCTTTGTTGGTGTCATCCTCTTCAATATATCCAGTATCAGTTTCTATTATTGAACCACCAATTGTAATTTTTATGTCCTTTAAATATCTGGCAATATCATAAGTTAACGGAACATTGTCATTATCTGCAAGAACATCCCACTTTGTAATTACCCTATAAAAACTATAGTTGGTGTCTGGAGTTCGTCTTGTGGTTATGAATTTTCTTCTAATATGTGTTGACCACTCTGTTAAATTTTCCTTTATATTATCGAGAGTAAATTCCTTTGATAACTCATCATAAGGAAAATGACGATTATAACAAAGTGTTTCCCAAAAGTTCTCTCGAGTGATGTAAGGCTGTGCCAATTCTTTGACATTCGGAATTGATAGGAATATATTGTATAAATTTCGATGTTCAATAATATTATCCCACATAGCATCATCAAGGTTAAGATATGCCAACAGATTCTTAATGTCCCATTTGAAGTGAGGATTATCTGCAAGTAAAAACCTATCAAAAAACATTTGTGATGAAGCCGTTACATCCATGAAAGACGTGGAATATGGCATGTCATTAGAGAAAGCATATGAACAAAAGTATGACAATTCATCTGCATTCCACGAAAAATCACAACACTCCACTACTTTCCTCCAATCTAATACATTTTTATGCTCTTCTAAAAATGTATTACTTAATTTTCCCAATTTACCATATTTCGTAAAAATCTTGCTTTCATCAAATTTTTCGCAAAAAGTATTTTGATTGTCTATACAATAAGGAATATACTTATCATATTTGACAAGCATTTCTTCATTCCAAATAAGGTTTGAATCATCCATTAATAACTTCCACACTACTACATCTTTGTATTGTTCCACCAAATCGAAGTTCCATTCTATTTCTTTATAAACAGGTTTATATGCAAAAACTCCATGTTTCTTGATATTCTTTTCTACCTCTGGAAAATAGTCATCAAATCCGTTTCCTCTACCTATATACAGATAGTTAAAATGGTAGTAACCTTTAAATTTGTAATTATTATTTCTTATATATTCTACTTGTATGTTTAGCCACTTTAAATAAAAATCAATCAACTTACCACATATTCTTGGATAATCATTTGGAATACTTATATCTAAAACTTTATTATAAAAATGTTCAAGCAAATTATCCAACTGAGAAGTTAAGCAGTATCTCTCACTGCGATTGCCAATATCAAACACATCAATTCCAGATTTTGTTAATGCACTAAAATCACGACAGCCTTGAATTTCCACAAAATTGGAATTGCCATATCCCCATGAACTGGAAATTCTTTTCACTCCATTGGGATAGGTCGTAATTACTTTACCTGAAAAATCTTTTATGTATTTTGATTTGGGGTCTTTGTTAGTATAGGGAACGAGTTTGCCTTCTAGCTTTTCTACTTTATTGCTAGCGATAAGCCATCCCACAATTGTAGGATGAAATTTTAGCATATACTTATATATCTGCAATGCTTCTATCATGATAATCGTCTGTATTTGATTTAGCTTACCTTTTTTACGTCTTCTATATAACTAACCTTTGCAAGGTTTTATAAAAACGCCTCTGCTTTCGGTCAGCCGAAATGTTTGCTGCAAAGATAGTGATTATTAACGACATTTCACTCAAAAACAAGAGAAAATAGAAAAAACACACGCATAAATAAAGAAAAGGGACAGGCTTAATGCCTAATTCCCTTCTTTTGAGTCTCTTTTTGAGATAATCCAATCTGCTCCATAAACCATTGGGCAATGGGTGTCTCGTTGATATGTAGGAACAAGTTTTGCTTCTCGTCCCTTATCACCTGTGCCGTTACGTTATTGGCAAGTGCATTGCGCCTGTACTCATTGGAGTGAAGCCATCCACTATAATTGATAGTCTGCCCATACAGCAGTTTGTCGGTCTGTTCTGCGTTGAAGCCATACTCCTGACACTCACGCTCCATATTGAGGAAACGTTTGAAACTTGGGAACCATCTATAAGCCTTGTCTATAATGCACTTCAAGTTGCTCACCTCCTGTTGGTGCTGTTCACTGGTGCGGTTGAGTTCCCTTGCATGGTTGTCCTTCAACTTTTGCATATCGGTGTTCAGCCTCTCAATCTGGTCATTTAAATCTTCAACCTCCCTGTGCAGTTGGGCAATCTCTTTCTCTAATCGGTTTACCTTGTTACCGCCAAGAAGAGAATTCACTCCGTTGAGTACGTTTTTTCCTCGAAATGCCTTTATTTATGGGACTAATTGCGTTAATCTTCCAAAATCGCTTTTCTATGTCAGCATTATTTGGTAACTTTGCACCAAAATTTATAATTCGTATGACTATTAAGGAACTCTACAAGCTCTATCAGGAGCATCCCTGCATCACGACCGACAGCCGTGACTGTCCGCAGGGCAGTATCTTTCTGGCGCTGAAAGGCGACAAGTTTGACGGTAACAAGTTTGCACTGAAAGCGCTGGAACAGGGCTGCTCCTATGCTATCGTCGATAGTGAGGAGTTAAGAGCGAAGAGTGAGGAGCCTCACTCTTCACTGATATTTGTCGACGACTGTCTCCAGACCTATAAGGACCTGGCACGCGAGCACCGCCGTCAGTTCCAGATTCCCGTTATCGGCATCACGGGTACCAATGGCAAGACGACGACCAAGGAACTGATTGCCACCGTGCTGCAGCAGCGGTACAACGTGCTCTACACGCAGGGGAACTTCAACAACGATGTCGGCGTGCCCAAGACGCTCTTCGGTCTGAACAAGAGTCACGACATAGCCGTCATCGAGATGGGCGCCAGCCACCCCGGCGACATCCGCACACTGGCCGAGACCGCCGAGCCTACCTGCGGACTGATCACCAACGTAGGGCGTGCCCACCTGCAGGGCTTCGGCTCGTTCAAGAATGTGGTGAAGACCAAGGGTGAGCTCTACGACTTCCTCGGTCGGCGCGGCGAGAGTCTCGTCTTCATCAATGTCGACAACGAGCGGCTGATGGACATCCTGCCCGACACCGTCTGGGTGGCACCCTACTCAGCTAACCCGGAGAACGCGGAGGGCTGCACCGTCGGCGAGGTCATTTCGTGCGCGCCGTTCCTGAAGTTCCGCTGGCGCGAGTCTGACACGAACTTAGAGGAAAAAGGTCAGGAGTTGCAGTGGTACGAGGTACAGACGCAGCTCATCGGCTCGTACAACATCGACAATATGATGGCTGCCATCGCCGTCGGTCTGAACTTCGGCGTGGAGCCGGCCGACATCAACCGCGCCCTCGAAGGCTATAAGCCGTCGAACAACCGTTCGCAGCTGACCGTCACCGAAAAGAACCATCTCGTGGTCGACGCCTACAACGCCAACCCGTCGTCGATGCGGGCCGCCCTCGAGAACTTCCGCATCATGGAAGGTTCACCGAAGATGGCCATCCTCGGCATGATGGGCGAGCTGGGCAAGTCGAGCCAGAAGGAGCACCAGAAGATTGTCGACCTCATCGGCCAGTGCGGCATCGACGAGGTGTGGCTCGTCGGCAGCGAGTTCCAGACCATCGACTGCCCCTACCGTAAGTTTGCCGACGTAGACGAGGTGAAGGCTGCCATCAGCGCCGAGCAGCCGCACGACCGCTATATCCTTATCAAGGGTTCTAACAGCACGAAGCTTTTCCAACTGCCCGAGTTGCTCTGATTGGCATCACAACAGACCGTCGGACGTACGTAAAAAGCGAGCCGTTTGGCTCGCTTTTTCTTTATTCTATCTCAGGCGTTTCATACGTACGACGTAATCCTTGTATCCCGCTATGACGAATCGTCGTCATCCGTTCCGCACGATGCCAGCCCAAGGCAGCAAACGAAGGCGACCACGATGGCCATCAATAAATGGTTCTTCTGCATATATAATAAGGTGTTTAATGAAATAGCGGTGCAAAGGTATGAAATAATTCGAAACTCCGACCGCTTGCCAGCATTATTTTTCCTTGCTGCGTACACGATGTGTCCCCACTTTCGCGTCTTTTCGGACAGGAATCGGGGCCATCTGGCAGTACCCCTCGACGGGCAACGAGCACCAGGTAGGCACATCCTCAGCCATGGCGGCGACCGTTACTTCAACGCCGGCGGCAAGTTCAAGTTCCTGCGCAGCCTGAAGCATCACTACACGTACTACACCCGCGAATGGTACTCACCGAGAGGCCGCGCCTGGACTGAGCTGAAGAACATCCTCCTGGACAACGACCAGGTGAAGGCAGTGGCTGCCACAGACTGCGCTAATTGACAGGAAACCAACAGAGAAAAGAAAAGCCGGAAGTGCAATGCTTCCGGCTTTTTTGTTAATCACTCAATTTTCCCACCCCTAAAACCTTTTAAGAACTACTAATTTCACTAATTTCACTAATTTAATAATGAACCACTAATTTCACTAATTTAATAAGAACCACTAATTTCACTCGCTCGGCTTTCTTGCTCTGGCAAGCGTCTCCTGTCGTCGCCGAGCGGCCGCTTGGTTCGACCAAGAATTTGCTACGCGCAGTGCTCCGCAATTATTATTATGGAAATTACGGTCAAAATTATGATTATTACTGCAATTCGTTTCCCAACAAATGCCCTGACAGGGCTTATTGTTTCTAATTTGTCGATACAGCTTTATTTCTAATTGTTGGAACAGATTATTCTAATTCTTTATCATTGTTTTCCGAAACAAATGACGGCCATTCTTTTTGTAATGAACAAAGATTTGAAGATTTAAAAGATTTTGAGCCGACAAACGACGAAGATTAGTTGCTAATTTGCTACGCGCAGGCTATCGGCACTTGCGGCGAAAATTCGTGAAATTAGTTATAATTCGTTCAATTCGTTTAATTCGTTTAATTAGCGTAATTAGTAGTAGAAAAGAAAAAAAGGGTGGGAAAGTTCTATTAATCATTACTAAATGTCAGAAAAAAATATGGCACTTCCGGCTTTTTTTGTACCTTTGCACTATGCTTACACGAATATTCATCTTCGCGATGGTGGCGATGCTCGCCGTGGGCTGTAGCCGCGAGAGGGAGCTGGCCGATGTCAACGCCGTCTACTACTGGCGTACCGACCTGCGGCTCGACTCGACGGAACGGGCGTTCCTGCAACAGCATCACATCAAAAAGGTGTACTGCCGCTACTTCGACGTGGTGATGGGCGACGACGGCGAGCCGAAGCCCAATGCCACGATGACTTTTTCCGACACCCTGCCCGACGGCATCGAAATGGTGCCGACGGTCTACATCACCGAAGACTGTATGCACAAGCCGCATCCGGGATTGGCTGCCAAGCTCGTCAGACGTATCCTGCAGATGAACGAGACGAACGACATCCGCGGCGTCAGCGAGATACAGATAGACTGCGACTACACCGCCCGCAGCCGACAGACATACTACGACTTCTTAACGGCGGTAGCCAATTCTTGCGACACTCCGGTAGCCGGCGGGCAGAGTCCGAGCGCCTCACGCTCTACTCCTCGCTTCTCACTTCTTTCCGCCACCATCCGCCTCCACCAGCTGCAGATGCCGGCGCCGCCCGTAGACTACGGCGTGCTGATGGTCTACAACACCGGCGACCCGAGGCGCTTTATGGAGCGGAACCCCGTGCTCGACCTGCGCGACGTGAAGCCATACCTGCGCCACCTCAGCGGCTACCCCCTGCCGTTAGCTGCCGCCTATCCCGTCTACCAGTGGGTGCGCCACATCCACGGCGTCCGCGTGGAGCATACCGTTGATGCCGACGACATCCTGCGGGTGAAGCAGGCCGTGGAGCACGAGCGGCCTGCCCTGCGACAGACCATCCTGACCTATCACTTAGACAAAGAAAACATCAACCGATATGACACCAAGACTTATGAAGAGATTTATCGCCATTAGCCTGCTGCTGGCTACAACGGTGGTGCCGGCGGCCGCCTGTTCGTGGATCGACACCAACAACAGCTACCTGTTCTGTGCCTACAATCCTAAGCAGTTCAGGACGTATGTCGACGAGGTGACCACCGACAACTGGAAGGCCTACTTAGGCAACCACGATGAGTACTTCTATTTCAACGCCGACGAAGTGAAGGAGTACGCCCGCAAGAAGGGCGACCTGCTGATGGAGAGCTACGTGAAGCACCTGGAGAAATATCTCGACTGCGCCGATGCCAAGCGCTACGAGAGCTGGAACTATCCGACGAAGAAGGAACAGGCCCAGCGGAGACAGACGCTACTCGCCGTCCGTACCTATGCCCAGGGCAAGCTGAAGTCGCGTCTGCGCTCGCAGCACGCCCTGTTGCTGATGCGCTGCAACATGATGCTGGAACGGCATGCTGAGAACGTGACGTTCTGGAACACGACAGGCTCGAAGATGATAGAATCCGTCTACCGCGACATGATGCGCAACATCTATGCCGGTGCACTCTACAAGACGGGCAGCGTGGAGACAGCGTTGGCCATCTTTGCCGAACAGGGCGACTGGGAGAGCCTCATGACGATATACTATGAGCGCCGCTCGTGTCAGGCCATACGCCAGGAATACCTGAAGAATCCCAACTCGCCCGTCCTGCCATTCCTGCTGACCGATTTCGTGAACAATGCCCAGGAGGCTATCGACGCCCAGAACGAGTGCCTGCCGGGTAAGCTTTTCATTCGCGACATCACCCGGACCGAGGCGCAACAGATGTGCCAACTGGCTGCGACGGTGGTCGGCGAGGGTAAGACGGCCAACCCCGTGCTCTGGCAGAGTGCCCGGGCGTGGATAGAGTTCATGTTCGGCGACCATAGGCAGGGTGTTGCCGACATTGAGAAGGCTGTCGGGATGGCAGGGGAGGAGCGTATGAAGGACAACGCCCGCGTGCTGAAGCTCTACATGACGGCCGCAGAGGCGACACCCGACAGTCGTTTCGACGACTATCTGGCACAGGAACTGGCGTGGATTGGGAAGCGCTCCCAGGAGGATGCCTCATTCCTCGACCCCACCAAACGACTCGTCCATCAGGTGCTTCTCAAGAAGTACGACAGCCGCCCGGTGACTGCCGTCTCGCTGCTGAAAGCCCTGAGCGACACATATTTTGACAGCTATGTCGACACCATGCGTGTGGACAGACTGATAGAATACCTCAACTACGCCGCCTCGCCCGCACAGACGGCACTCGACCGCTATCTGAAGCCGCGCCAGAAGATAGACCGCACGAGGATGAACGACCTGATAGGCACCAAGTATATGCGGCTGTGCCAGTGGCAGCAGGCCATGGGCTGGCTACAGCAGGTGCCCGTCGCCTACTACAGCAAGAGCGGCTATGCCGTTTATGCCGCCAAGCGCCATTGGCGCGTCGAACCGTGGATAAAGCGCCAGTTCCTGCCTACCGAGATGGAATACAGCTCCCGGGAATGGCAGCTGAAGGAGAACCCGAAACTCGCCTATGCCCGTGAGATGGAAAGGATGGAGAGCCAGCTGAACGTCCTCAAGGACAAGGCTCGCCAGCAGCTGTGCTACGACCTGGCCGTGCGCTACGCCCAGGCCAACTTCACCGGCGACTGCTGGTTCCTGATGCGCGACGGTAAGAGCGTCTGCGACACCCTGCGCTGCAACGAGGCCGACCTCAGCGCCAGGGCTGTCAGTATGCTACAGGAAGCCTGTACGACGCAGGATGCCGCCCTGAAGGAGCGCGCCCTCTTCGCCCTCAGCTACGGCTACCTCTATTTCTCGGAGTGGCTGATGCAGCCGTGGTTCAGCGACACCCCGGACTCGCCGTCCTACCAGCGTCTGAAGAATCCGCGGTCGCGTCAGTATAAGGCTTTTGCTGCACTGGCCGATTATGAACGGCAAAACGCGACACGCACCAGTAGCTACGTATCGCGTTGCGATGAGTATAAGCAGTTCCTGAAGTCTTATAGGTAAGCCTGCTTATGCTTGTCAGCCTGTTTCTCAAGCGTATTGGCTATCTTCCCCGGCTTCCAGTTGGGGAAGACATTTTCTAAGGTGAACCGTGCGGCCTCCTTCTGCGTCATGATGGTCTCGGCGGTATGGCGCAGGTCGTCCTTGATAAAAGTCACCACGTTCGACTGCGGCGAGATGACATTGCCGTCTTTATCCATCGTCTGGTATTCATAGAAGGAGCAGTCTACCGATCGTATGCTGTAAGGATCGTAGCGCTCTTTTAGCAGCCTCTCGGGAGTCTCAATCTTGGTGTACAGCCAGGCGCAACGAGGCAGCGTATGCCAGCCTCGGGCAAAATGGAAGTCTGTCATGTCGCTGCGGATGGTGCAATGGTCGAACACATAGCCCCACTTCGTCGTCGATGTGCGCGGAGCGGCAATGACGTCCTTACCGCCGCCCTGAAGGTTGCGCTTCTCGGTGACAATCAGGCAACGGTTGAAGTACACGTCGCCGGCGCCGCAGAGGAAGTCTACCGTCCCGTGAATCTCGCAGTCCTCGAAGTAGTGCTGGCACTCCTCGCTATGGCTGTAGTACGTATCCTGATAGGACAGCATCCTGACGCGCTTGAAGATGGTGCGGTTGCCCTTGTCCTGCCAGCAGACGGCGCGGCCCGCAGGCCCGCTGTTGTAGTAGTCGAGGGCGTTCTTCAGCGTCAGGTCCTGCACGTAGGTGCCCCAGCCGCGGTTCAGCAGTGTCGCCGTCTTGCTGATACCCTCGTTCTCCACCTTCGGCGCATTCACGATGATTGTTTTCTCCATGCTCTGGCCTATCAGCGCGATGTTGTGCCCGCTGATTGTCGTCAGCGACGTCTCCCCCAGGTCGTAGGTGCCGTCAGGTATCAGCACATACGTCCTTTCCGACAGCGTGTCGGCATTCAGCTTGTTGGCTTCTTCAAGTGATTCTATCAGGCTTTTCGCATCGCCGGCTTTCACCCTGATGACATGGCTTCGCGTAGCTGCCATACAGGTCGATGCAAGGCAGATTAGTAGTGTAAGTAGTCTTAGACGGTTCATTATTATTGGTTTATAGAGCGCAAAGATACGTCTTTTTTGCCGACTCAGCAAATTTTTCTTGCTAAAAGTGCACGTAATTCAAAAAAATGCTGTAACTTTGCACCCGGTTTTAAAAAACCGCCTGCTATTGTGGGCTGCACCTCAGCACAAAGCTTGTTTTCTGCTCTCGGTTTGCACCACAATTGCACCCGCTTTCGAGCAATCGGGATGTAGCGCAGTTGGTAGCGCACTACGTTCGGGACGTAGGGGTCGGGCGTTCGAGTCGCCTCATCCCGACAACGCAAGGTTGTCAAACGCAGGAGTTGGCCCTGCAGCCGCTTAAAACAAGCTGACAATAAATTCCTGACAGTCAGCACGTTGTAAAGCATGGTGGTCGAGTAATCGGCCACCTTTTCTTTTTGGCGTTCTTGCCTTGCAAGCGTCCTTCGGCCGAGCGCACGAAATTTTTGGCGTGTTTTTGGCATGATAACATTATTTAACGAGCTATCGCCCTATTTATACTGAATTGAATTGTGTTAGTTTGCAAAATGATAGGCAAACAGATTTGTTCTGATAATGCTGTTGGCGTTTGACTCTCACCTTACTTCATTAGCGAACGAGGCACTCATTCAGCCCTGGAATATATTAAATATTGATAATCAACCATTTACACTTTAAACGGTAGAAAAGTGGATTTGGGGTGTAGAATATTCAAAATGATGAAGCAGATTTAACGTATTTAACTTTTATTTAGGACAAAATGGATGAGAAAGTGCAGATTTTGGGGGCGTTATTATCGCTTATGCGGATAGTTTTTAGATGACGAGCCATTAATGCAACGGACTGTCGAGGCTTTCTTTAGGGATATACTGGATTTGATGTAAAATTTCGGGGACGAAGCATACGAAAGTGCTGCGTCCCCGAATGATGGTTGCTAATGGTACAAATAGTTACCAAGCCTCTTCCCAAACACTGCCACTTTTAGGCTCTTCGTCGTCGGGAAGAGCCAAGTTGTCGTCGTCAAGACCATCGGTCTGCACGGAATAGGCCAGTAACAGTTGATCCAAGTCAGCCTCAAGAATTTCCATCGCGGGCTTCTGATATTCTTTCTTTGTCATATCGGTGTCCTCCTTACTTTACTTGATGATTACCTTTTTACCATTCTGAATATAGACACCCTTCTGCGCTGCATTAACCTTGCGGCCCTGCAGGTCGTAGGTACTCCCATCGCCTTCAGGAGAGGGGTTGGGGGTGAGGCTTATATCTGTGGTCTCGCCGTCGCCTAAGTCCATGCTGAACGAACGAGCCTGTGCGGCCTCGCCCTTCAGCTGGAAGTAGGCGCGGAAGCCCTTCATGTCGGTGGGCATCTCGGCGGGGTGCTTCAGCAGGTTGCCGGCGGCTACGAAGAGGATGTTTTCGGCATCAACGCCCTCGATGGTGGTCTTGCCCAGCGTGGGGATGAAGTCAGCGTAGGTGGTCGTGACGGGATGAAGTTCTTTACTTATTACGACATCGGGTAAGGCTTGAGCCGAGAAGTCGAAGTCGGTGGTGACTTTGACGAGGTAGGGCGTGCCTGCTACCATCTCGGTTGCATCGGTGAAGGTCAGCATCAGCGTTTTGCCTTCGTTTTCGAGCGAGGTGCTGGCGAGCTGCTTCACGCTCATGCCGTATGTCGAGGTGAGGTAGCCGAGCATGGTGCTGCTGACGTTGAAGGGCACGGCGAGCGTGTTCCATCCGCCGGCTTGCAGCGTGCGCGTCAGGGTGACGTCGGCCTCGTAGCCGTCCCACTCTGTCAGTGCAGCGCTGTTGTCCGTTGTCTCGGAGAGGGCCAGGGCGGTCTCATACTCCACCTCCAGCTCCACGTCGAGTGCCGTCGGGGTTCTTGGTCAGCTCTACGCCCTCGGTGTAGGCGGTCTCCTCAGCGGTGGCGTAGGTGGTCTCGGCATCGGTCAGCGTCGAGTAGTTTGTCACGAGTGCCTGCTGTGCGGCGGTCAGCGCGTCATAGGCCGTGCGTGCTGCGTCGATGAGGGCCTTGCTCTCAGGGGTGTAGGTCACGGTGCCGATGGCTGTTATCTTGGCGATGACTTCATCGGCAGCCATCTGGTCGAGTTCGGCATCGGTGTAGTATGTCACTTCCAGCTCGACGTCGTATTCGGGCATCGTGCTGAGTGTCCACACCGTACCGTCGGCACTGGGCGTGAGGTCGATGGGGTCAGGGTCTTGTGCCCATGCGCCCGTCGCCACTGTCAGCAGCAGTGCCATGATGTATAGAAATCGATGTTTCATTGTTCTTTAATGTTTTAATTTTATGTTATTTCTTTTGTCTGACGGCTCT
>ONDA01000058.1:12255-12859 GCA_900316475.1 uncultured Prevotellaceae bacterium | reverse complement strand
AGTAGCAGCTACGCCCGAAGACTTCATGGAGCACATGGCCTTGTGTGGCTACGAGGTTTACACCTACGACATTTCCTCTCTGCGCGACTCCGTGTCGGGTTTCACCATCGTCATCCGCGAGTATAACCAGCAGGGGATGATTGACGAGAAGAAACTGTACGGCTTCAGGACAAAAACCATGATTTCGGACTTTAACGAGCAAGACCAGAAGAGTATCTATGAGGAAAAAGATGGTGACGACATGGAACGGGGCATATACCGTCTTTCAAAGACCCTCTCCATAGGCTTTTCTCCCATTCAGTCAGACTCCATCGAGACCATCACCCTGCGTTCTTCTCGCTGTGATGCCTCGCCATGGAAACTGACGCTGAAGCCTATTCCCGGAGCACCCCAAACCGTTTACCGCTATCAAAAAGCACCATACCAGCCCACTTCGTTCGCCCTTGACACCTTCATTCCCCTTGTCTTTTACGGCTCTTTCTGGTGGGACGAGCAAGCAAAAGGATGGCGTTTCTGTGGAGAGACCGAACTGACAGAGGAGAAAGCCAAGACCAGCGACTACTTCAAATACTGCCCACATTATTATATCATTGGCGCTGTATTC
>ONDA01000058.1:0-12238 GCA_900316475.1 uncultured Prevotellaceae bacterium | reverse complement strand
TATTCCATAAATAATGGTAACCAATTGAAGGAAAAATGTGATTAAGAGAGTGCCATGCAAACTCGTTTGCAAATGGCCGAACGTGAACATTTTATCTAAAAAGGAATGTTTTTCTTGCCGTTATCGGCAAAAAGTAGTATCTTTGCAGCGGAAAATAAGCTAAAAGCTTGCCGATAGAAGAGATGGAGTATATATCAGTGATGCAGTTCGCCGAGAAATTCGGGATATCAGAACCGAGAAATTCGGGATATCAGAACGTACAGCCCGCAACTATTGTGCGAGCGGAAAGATTGAAGGAGCGTTCCTCACAGGTAAAACGTGGAACATTCCTGCGGATGCCGTTCTGCCGCAACGAAAGAATGTCCGGAAAAAAGTGTCGCCCCTGCTGACTATGCTGCGGGAGCAAAAAGCATCACGGCTGAAAGGAGGCATCTATCATCGTACGCAGATTGACTTGACCTATAACTCCAATCATATCGAAGGCAGCCGTCTGACTCATGACCAGACGCGCTATATCTTTGAGACGAACACCATCGGCATTAGCGACGGGATTGTTAATGTGGATGATATCGTTGAGACGGTGAATCACTTCCGATGCCTTGACTATATCATCGACCATGCGGAGGAACCTTTATCGGAAAGTCTTATTAAACAACTCCATCTGCTGTTAAAGACAGGTACGTCAGACAGCCAGAAAGAGTGGTTTGCCGTTGGCAACTACAAACGCCTGCCTAACGAAGTTGGTGGTATAGAAACCTGCCCTCCCCAAGAAGTACATCGTGAGATGAAGAATCTTATCAGCGATTATAACCATTGCAAGAAAAAGGTGCTGGAACATATCCTCGATTTCCATGTACGCTTCGAGCAGATTCATCCTTTTCAGGACGGCAACGGGCGTGTGGGCCGTCTGATCATGTTTAAGGAATGTCTGGCCAACGGAATCATTCCTTTTATCATTACCGATGAACTCAAGATGTTCTACTATCGCGGTCTCCATGAGTGGGGGCATATCAACGGGTATCTAATGGATACTTGCCTGACAGCACAAGACCAATACAAATCACTACTCGATTATTTCAAGATTTCGTATAAAAAATCTGAGTAAGTGAGAAGCAAACAAAAGATCTTTTTTCAAATTAAATGAAATGCGAATGAGACAGGTAATAAAGCATAGAGATATCAGACTCCTGAATATGATCAGGAGAACCGACCCCGTGATTCCTCAAAACAACAACAAAATTAATAGGAAAAGTAAAACAATGAACAAGCAAACCATCATCACCATCCTACTTGCCCTCGTCACAGTCAGCGGATGGGCACAGAAAGTTTGGACCAATCCGGGATACCGTAACGAACCGCACGGGTTCCAGTTTGATGTCAATGAGGTGGAGTTCCGTCCTGACGAGACTGTACTGCACATCACCGTCAGGAATCATCCCAACGCCAAGTTCTCCTTCGGGAAATGCACCGTGCTGAAGACGGAGGACGGACAGTCGTACCCTATCATCAGCGCAAAGAAGACACGCGACGGCGAGACAGACCTTGCGCTCGACACGCATATACCCATTCCCGAATCTGGTAAGACCGACGTGGCCCTGCACTTCCAGCCGTTGCCTCAAGATGTCAAGCAGTTTGACCTTGTCGAAGGCTATGCCCGTAACTTCTTTAAAATATGGGACATCACCGACCCTGCCTACAAGCAGCAGGCGTCGCTTTTTGGCAGCAGTTGGCGCAACGTTGAAACTGGCGAATGGGTTATCAGCCTCTTCAATGACAATGCCATTTATAATAATAAGGTGTGGCAGTATGGCAAGAAGTCGGACAAGAAGATGGTGCTGTCTTCTGGCCATGAAAAGATAACCGTCTCAGTCGGCAAGGAGAAAGACGGCAAGCGCATATTCAATATCGGCGGCAAGAAGCTGACGCTCTCTGCCATTACCACCGACGCTATCAGCGACTACCCTGTGGCCGACAGTACCGCCTTCAGCGCCGAGCTGAGAGAGGGCAACGCCATCGTGAGCGGTTGGCTGAGGTACCCCAAGGAGATGCTCCAAAACAGTCTGACCGTCGAGGCTTCCTGTGGTAATATCGCTACCGATGACTATACTCATCACTCCACACAGGCCGACTCTTTGGGCCGCTTCGAGTTGAACGTTCCGCTCGTTGGCACACAGGGAGTCTCCCTGCTTATACGAAATGGTCAGAATGAGATGATTGACGGTGTCGGCCTTGTACTGACGCCAGGCGAGAAGTATTTCATGCTGAAAGACTTCAAGTCGTCGCAGACGCTCTTCATGGGCGACGACGCCCGACTGCAGAACGAGTTGCAGGCAGATAGCCCTGGCATGGACAATGTCGGCTTTCTCGACAACCCGGTGAGCGATGACTCCGTAAGCGTCATGGCACAGCAGTGGATACACAGTTATGAGCGATGCTTGGCTAAGACGAAGGACTTCCTGGCTCAGCACCCCAACCTGAGCAAGCGCTTTCGTGACTTTATCCGCGAGAGCCGGCGCATCGATGTATGCCGTTATATACTGATAATGCACTATGAAACCTATAGTCGCCTATTGCCAACCAACATCATGCAGTGGGTAGAAGAGCACTCGGCTGTCGATACTTCACTGCCCGTCAACCTCATTAGCGGAATGGCATCGATGCTGAGATACAAGCGCGAGTGTTATACTTGGGCCGACCCACGAATCAATCTGCTGTGGAGAAGGGCCTCTGCCCTGCCTTGGCTTGAATCGAAAGGTATGCTTCGTCTCAGCGACGAGGACCATGTCGCCATCAGCCAGGTTGAGCAGATGAACAGGGAGTTCTTCGCTCTTTATACCCGGATAAAAGACCGCAGCGTGCTCAATGACTTCATCAGTGGTGTTGCGGAGAAATACCTGGAGTATGTCGATGTGGTCAATAAAATCCAAGAGAGTGCTGACTACCAGAAGGCACTGAACACACTGTGCATTGGCGGTGAACAGGGTTTTGCCAATGCCATCATCGACTCGCTTTGCACCGACCCGCTCGTCAACAGCATCTACCATGCGCAGATACTCAACGAGTACATCGACCACGAACGATGTGCGCTACCGGAGGAGCTGGAGCCTTACATCGCACTCATCAAGGAGCCTTACTTCAGGAAAGTCATTACTGATAAGAATGAGTACTTTAAGCGGTTGATGAGTGAAAAGCAGGAGGCCGTGAATCGTGTCATTCATCCGTCAACGGATGTAGAGGGACTCACCGACGGCAAGGCTATCCTCGACAAAATCATCGAGCCCTATCGGGGCAAGATTGTGTATCTTGACATCTGGGGCACTTGGTGCTCTCCATGCAAGCGCAAGTTGAGCGAGTCGCACAAACTAAAGGCCGAACTTGAGGGATACGACATCGTGTATCTCTACTTAGCCAACCGTTCGCCTGAAAAGTCGTGGAAGAACGTCATCGCAGAGTATAATCTCACAGAGCCTAATTGCGTTCACTATAACCTGCCCGCCGACCAGCAGCATGCCGTTGAGCAGTATGTCGGACTGACCGGCTACCCCACCTATCGTCTCTTCGACAAGCAAGGCCGAATGCATCACCTCAACTGGCTCGACGACGAAAACCTTTCCGAGTTCAAGAAGAAACTTGATGCAATGGCATCATCCTCACCCATGGGAGAATAGACAGACAACTGACAGACTCTTCCAGAACGAATGCGAAACGCACGTGACATACAGGCAAAACCATCCCTCTCCCAAAGGACGGGGAGAGGGATGGGGATATGGACTATCTCAAATAAGAATTTTTTTCTTCAGTATAACAGACTAGACAGTGCGAATGCTACCACCGTGGCAGTTATCACACTGACCAGGCCAGGCATCATGAACGAGTGGTTCAGCAGATACTTGCCAATGGTTGTCGTGCCCGAACGGTCGAAGTTCACCGTCGCAATATCACTGGGATAGTTGGGGATGAAGAAATAGCCATAGACCGAGGGGAGCACGCCGAGGAGCACAGGACCTTCGATGCCCAGCTGATAAGCCAGTGGCAACATAGCCACGACGACGGCACCCTGCGAGTTGATGAGCACAGAGACGAGGAAGAACACCAGCGCTATGCTCCAGGGATAAGCGCTGACGATGTCGGTCAGCATCAACTTCATCTCATCCAGATAGTTTGAGAAATAGGTATCTGCCAGCCATGCTATACCGTAGATGGCGACGACGGCCACCATACCCGACTGCCAGACAGGACCGGACACGGCCTGCTTGGGAGAGGCCTTGCAGAAGATAATCATCAAGGCAGCGGCAGAGATCATCACAATCTGTATGACGATATTCATAGGCAGCGTCTTGTCGAACCATTCCGTAGTACCCTTCAGATAAATGTTAGCCTTCACCAACTGGTCGCCCGTAACTGACAGATCCTGGTTGACAAAGAGTGCATCGGCATCATGAACGGCGCGCAAGGTCTTGTAGGAAGGCAGCGCTTCCTGGAAAACGGCAAAGAACACGATGACGGCCAGCGCACCGAGGAAGATATAGACAGCATTCTTGGCTGACTGGGGAATTTCCTTGTCGAGCGTAGTGGCACTTGAGCCGTAGATATAATTATACTGTACGGGGTCCTTTATCTTCTTCTGGAACTGCGGGTCCTTGTCAAGGTCGAGGCCGCGGTGGTAGCTTGCGGCGGCGGCAGCCATCAGTCCGATGATACAGGCTGGAATGGAAATCATAAGCACCTGGGGGATAGTGATGTCGAAGCCGTTGGCATTCGAGATGCTGACAAATGCCACGACAGCGGCAGCGATAGGCGAGCAGGTGATGCCCACCTGCGAGGCTACCGAGGCCACGGCGCAGGGGCGCTCCGGACGTATGCCCTTTTTGAGGGCGATGTCACAGATGATAGGCATTAGCGTGTAAACCACATGGCCCGTACCCACGAGCACCGTCAGGAAGAAGGTACACAGCGGAGCCAGGAACGTGATGCGGTCCGGATGCTTTCGGAGCATACGCTCGGCAATCTGAATGAGCCAGTCCATACCGCCCGAGGCCTGCATGATGCCCGCACAAGTCACGGCAGCGATAATAATATAGATAACGTCGGTAGGCGGAGAACCCGGTTTTAAGCCAAAGCCAAACACCAACAGGGCAAGACCGATGCCCGAAATGGCTCCCAAGGCCAGCGAACCATAGCGCGAGCCTACCCACAACGCTCCGAGTACGATCAGGAGCTGAAGAATCATCGTAATAGCCATACTTTTCTTTGAATTTTAGTTATTGGTTAATCATAATACGTTCGGAACGGAATTGTACCACCTGCTCCACACCCTGTTCCGTCGGTGCATCGATGTTGCAGAGGGTGCAGTCGTGCACGTCGTCAAGAACAACGGCTGGGCGGTAGTCGGGCCGCTCGTAGCGGAAGGTGACGTCGTCGACGTGCAGGCCCTCGACGTGGCGGGCGTAGAGGCCGTAGGCGGGCGTCCAGCCGGCAAACTTCGGCTCGGGATAGTTCGTGCCCTGCTCGCGGTAGTCCTTATTGACCAGGTCGCGGGTGCCGCCGCCCTTGAAGTAGAGGCGTATGTTCGAGAGCCAGACGTTGCGCACGGGCTCGTTCTTCATGCCAGTGACAATGATGCTGCAGAGCGAGTCGCAGTCGTCGGCAATAACGTTCGAGATCTGGATGTCGCGGGCCGACGAGGGTTGCGTCACCTCCTTCGGACCGCGGTTACGACAGCCGGTGGTAATATAAATCGGATAATGGTGGACGTGCGACATCGTGATGTTCGACACCACGATATTCTCCATCCGGCCCTGGTCAACCTCTTCGAAAGCCAGACCGCTGCTGTAGGCAAAGGTGCAGTTCGTCAGCGAAATGTTGCGGTAGCCGCCGTTCGACTCGGTGCCGAGCTTGAAGCGTCCGCACACCCACCCTACGGGTTCGGGCACGTAGGTGCCGTCGAGCAGCGTGCCGCACTTGTAGCCCGTGATGTTACAGTTCGACACGGCGATATGCTCACAGGCGACCGGCCGTTTCAGCGCATACGATGACTTCAGCACCAGGGCATCGTCACTGGGGGTATTGATACGGCAGTTGGTGATGGTCATGTACTTGCAGCAGTCGATGTCGAAGCCGTCGCGGTTGGTGTCGATGGTCACGTTGTCGATGGTACTCAGGTCACAACCCGTCATGATGATGGCAAAGTGACCACCACGATAGATGGTGATGTCGCGGATGGTGACCTGCCGACAGAGCTTCAAGGCGATGGCCTTGTCGCCGGTGCCTATAGAGCCGCCCTGCACGTTACCCGCCTTCTCAGTGTCCTTCTTCGTCAGTCCCTTGCCGTCAATCCTGCCGTGCCCTGTTATCGAGACGTTCGTCTGCCCTTCAGCCCATATCAGCGAGTTATGGAAATAGGTGTGTCCGCCGTCCTGATATTCGGGGAATCCGCCGAACGACTCGCTCTCGTCGTATGCTTTCAGCGAGGCGGGTGCCGCCAGGATGGTACAGCCGGCAGCGAGATGCAGGTCGATGTTCGACTTCAGGCGGATGCTGCCCGAGAGATACGTTCCGGCCGGCAGCAGCACCTGTCCGCCGCCGTCGTTCACCGCCGCCTCAATAGCCGCGTTGATGGCGGGCGAGTCGAGGGTCTTGCCGTCGCCTTTGGCGCCGAAGTCGCGCACGTTGTAGACTGGTGCAGCAATGGTGTTGCTGCTTACAAGAAAGGCAAGTAGAGTCAGTAGCTGTTTCATGATGTAACATTAATCTTTTTTGATGGCCTCGGCAATGATTTCCGCCATACGCCGTGCGCCTTTCTCGTTGGGATGTATACCGTCGCTGAGCATCTTGTCGCCATCACCGGCGAAGAGGGTGTGCAGGTCAATAACCTGCAGGCCATACTCCTGAGCCACACGCTGCTGGATGGGGATGATGGCGTTCGCTATAACAGAGTCGCTGATGTTCCACGTTGACTTGAAAGCGGGGATGGGTGTACAGAGATAGATGGCTGGCTTCGGTGCGACGATGCCTTTTTTCTGCTTTTTACCCTTCTTCTTGGTGGCCAGGTCGGGACGCAGCGTTGTAATCATCTGGCGCAGGTCTTGTTCGAACGCTGCGCCATACTGCCAATTCTCGGGCTTGGAGTCATTCGTACCTAACTTGATGACAACCACATCGGGCTTAAAGCCCTGAGCGTCGCGCCAGGCCTGTTCCTGCATATAGGGATGGTCGCCCTTGTTGAGCATGGTGCGCGAACTGACGCCGAAGTTCTTCACCCAGTAGCCCGAACCGAGCAAGCGCTGCAGCTGAGCAGGATAGCCCTGCTGGGGAGCCATATCGATGCCGTGGCCGTCGGTGATGCTATTGCCGATACAGGCCACGCGCAGGGCGTCCTGCCGCGGTGCCTTATGGGCACTGAGCCACTGGCTGAGCTCGCTGAGCATCTGGTCGTGGTACTTGAAATTGCTGCGAAAGCCGAAGCCGTGACCGCCTGTGGGATAAACATACAGGGCGCAGTCGTTGCCGGCATTACGCATGGCCGAATAGTAGGCTATGCCGTTGGTCACCGGTGGCACGGCGCGGTCGTCGTTGGCCAGCAGGATGATGGCGGGGGGCGTCAGGTGGCGGCGCACGGCATTCTGGTTGGAGAACTCACGCACCAGCTGCTTGTTGCTCTTCGCCTGCCCCAGGAACCCGTTGACAGAGCCTTTATGCGTCTCGCGCTCGTTCATGGAGATGACGGGATAGAAGAGGATGCTGAAGTCGGGCCGACAGTCCAGTTCGCTATGTGTCGACACGGTCGACGCCAGATGTCCGCCTGCAGAAAAACCCATGATACCCACGTCGTAGGGGTTGATGTTCCACACCTTTGCCGAGTCGCGCACGGTGCGTATGGCCTGCTGTGCGTCACCCATCGGGATGCTACGGTCACCATTCGGCATCCGGTAGGTCAGCACGAAGTAGGCTATGCCCTGCTCGTTGAACCAGGCGGCCCAGTCGTGGCCCTCGTTCTGCATCGAGAGGTGGCTGTAGCCGCCACCGGGGCAGTCGACGATAGCACGTCCGGTAGCGTTCTGCGGCAGGTAGCCCACCATATTGGCCTTGCCGTCGGGCGTAATGTTCACGGTCATCTGACGCCTTGTCTGTGCCGTTAAGACGTCAGCGAGCAGCAACAGTGCTGCAACAAAAAGACATTTCCTCATAAGATATCGATTGTTTGTTTCAGTTGTTTCGTTCTTCTACTCTTTCATATGCCGTTTTAGCCACTGCCAGCATTTGTTCCAGCTGGAGGGGAAGCGCCAGTGGCCGCTCGACGGCGTGATGTCGCAGGCTTTTTCTGCCGTTATCTCGTTCCACGCAGCCCAGATGCTGGTTGGCGAACAGGTGTCGTCGCTATAGCCCCACGACATGAACGTAGGCACCTTCAGCCGACGGGCGAAGTTCACAACATCGAAGTATTGCAGGGTCTCCACAGCCTGGTCGACGGGAATCTCTACCTTACCGTCCTTATAGAAGCCACTGAAAAATTTCGGCCAGCCGCCAGCCCGCTGGTGGAGGAATCCGGTGAGGTCGCAGAGGGCGGGATAGAACGGGGCGCAGCATGTGGCCTTCTCGTTGAGGGCTGCGGTGACGATGGTCAGTGCCCCGCCCTGCGAACCACCGGTGACGATGGCATTCTTCCCGTCCCACTCAGGTAGTGTACAGAGGAAGTCGAGGACACGGGCACAGCCTACATAGACGTCCTTATAATAATAGGTATCCTTCGACAGCATACCACGACGCATATAGCCGTCGCTCTTCTGACGTTCCACGGAATATGCTTCATCATCCAACAGCTGGTCGTTGTCGTGAATCTCTATCTTCATATAGATGCAGCCCTCCTTGGGGAAATAGTCCGAAGGATAAATCTTCTGACTGCCGGCACCGGGAGGACAGAGGACGACGGGATATTTGGCGCTACGAGGTGCAAGGTGCGAGGTACGAGGCATGGTGAGATAGCCCTGCATCCACTTGTTCTTACCCACGCGCAGACGGACGAGCCGGGTCACGAACTGGTCGTTCGAGGCGTCGGCAATGTCTTTGTACTCGGCCTCGAAGGGCACCTTGCGCGCTTCCTTCAACGCCGTCTGCCAGAACTTGTCGAAATCCTTCGGCATCGCCGTGAAGGTCTTGATTTGCTCCGGGGCATAGGCCACCTTCACCAGGTCTTTCTGCGTCTTACCGTCGTTGGTACGGAACTCATACTGACAGGCAAGGAATCCCGGACTTGTCATCGTACCCATGGCAATGACAGCCTCACCGTTCCTAAAGACGACGGAGTCGTAAGTCTCGGCGAGAAACATCTCCGGCCCAACCTTGTAGCGTAGCACGGCACCGTCGAGTGGCACCCCACCCTCGCGGGCTACGACGCGGAGCATGGCCTGCTGTCCTAAGCGGTAGTAGCTGTCGGCATGGTCGGGGGTGGCTATCGCCTCCACAAACGCCTTTCGCGGATTCCCGAACTCCTGCTGAAACTGCTGTGCAGCGACGCGGCCAAAGAAACATAATGAAACGACAAGTAATAGCGTAAACGGCTTCATTTTTTTCTTATAGTTTTGGTTTCGACGGCAAAGTTACAAAAAAAACGAGAGAAATGCAAAAGGAAAACTCATTATTTCTGATTGCCCATCGAAAGCTTCTGCTATTGCAGAAGACGGGCAAAGATGCGCTGACCCAGCTCAATGGCGCCCTGGGCATTGAAATGCAGGCGGTCGGGCAACAGCGGGAGATCGGCAGCATCGACGACAAAGAAATGGGCGTCCTCCTGCTCTATGCGGTAGAGGGCGTCGACAACCTGCTGACTGCGCATACGGCTGCCCTTGGCGTAGGTGCCACAGACGACGGGGAGGTAGGCGTACCTCTGCTGGCCTGTCACCGCTACGAGGTGCTGGCGGATATGCTGAACGACGGCTTTCAGATTGTCGTAGTAGCGGTCGGCAGCCCTTTGGTCACTCTCGCCCTGATGCCAGATGAGCACCTTGATATCGTAGTTCTCAGGCAGGTTGGGCAGGCAGTCGTCAATCTGACGTTCAAAGGCTTTCAGCAGGGAGCGGCCTCCGTGGCTCGCCGAGAGCGTGCTGTCAAGAAATGCCGGGTCGGCACTCCAGTAGAGGCCGTGGGTGCTCGACTGGCACGCCGGGTCGATAGCCGTACCGCCATCGGTGTGCTTGATGACATAGAAAGGCTGCTGCCACAACTGCTCGAAACGCTTGTAGACGACGGCGTCGAAGCCCCAGCTCCGCTCAATGCCGGGTTTGGCCACACGGGGCGAGAAGGGCACGAACTGGCCTGTAGCCGTCTCGAAGTCGCCGCTGCCATAGCTCCACAGGCAGTACTTATAAGTCTGGAACTCTGTCGGCAATTCGGCCAGGGACACCCGTCCGTCGGCATTAGACTGGCCGGCAGTGAGAATCACAGGAACGCAGCGGTCAGCAGGCTGCTGGGCGCATATTACGAGGGCCAATAGGAAAGCACAGATTAAGAAAAGTCGTCGCATATTATTCGTTATTATTGTCCTTGCATCACAGGAGGTAAGTGTCGTACTGTGTAACAGAAAAGCCACAACAGGCGGTTTGCATTTGCAAAGATACAAAGAAAAATGATAATAGCGAAAGATCATGGTATTTTTTTTCCGGAACAAGTATCTGTCCCCTGTGTTGCACTAATTGTTTTCCCTGAAATAAAATAAGTTTCTGTCTGTTTCCCGTCTTTTTCTTTGGCCGATACGTTTTTTCTTTGTATCTTTGCCGCGATAATATGTAACGCTATGCCAATAAATAATGAGAGTGCCAAGTACACGCCCGAGGAGCGTCGTGAGTATGCTGAGAGCATCAAGAACTACTGGGACTACTACAGCACGATGAAGACAGCGGCGGATAAGGGTCGCGCCGAGGGTCGTGCCGAGGGTCTTGTTGAAGGCCGTGCCGAGGGTCGTGCTGAGGGTCTTGTTGAAGGTCGCACCGAGGGTATAGAACAAACCAAGCGCGAGAATGCCCGGAAGATGAAAGCCAGAGGTTATCCTGTAGCCGACATAGCCGACATTACCGGCCTTGCTCCAGAGGACGTTGAGAAGCTGTAGCCGCCTGTAACAAAGGAACCTTCCCCTGTGTTACAGAGACAAGTATCTGTTTCCTGTGTTGCACAAAGCCGATGACAATCTTTCCGTGTAACAGAAGAGCCTTTGACGTATTGCCGCCATCGTAACATTATATCAGCAAATAACGGAGCGCCCACATCAGTATATTCAGGTGTAGGCGCTTGCATTTAGTGGCGATTTCTGATAAACCGGGACTGATTTTATACGATTCTGATAAAATTTCTGTTAAAAGCCGCTGATTTTTGCCATTCATTGATGTTATTTCAAATTATATTTGTATTTTTGTGTTCAAAACATGACAATCTCAAACAAGGAAAGCCAATGTTAGAATGAATAATCCATATATATCACAAGTCCTTTCTATTCAGGAAGAGGTCAAGAAGCTACTTCCCTATGGTCTTGAGACTACAGGAAATTTGATGTTGGAGTTTATGAGCAGGAGCAAGGATGAACAGCAGAGAGATACTGCTGCCTTTATCAAAGTATCTAAGAAGATGCCGGAAATGGTCATGGTCTTCGATTTCGCCATGTCATTGTTACAACACGATGTCACTCCTATTCGGGAATCCATTTATGACACAGGTATTGATGGAATAAAAGAACTGAATGACCACTTGGCAGACAAGTATGGAATAGATGAAAACCATAAAGGCAATGCAAAAGCATACAATTTCTTCAATTGGTTGGTTCTAAGATTGCCTGCGAAAGAGGAAATGAAGAAGTTTGGACTAATTTTGAAGATTGTTTAAACGTTAATATTAACGTAGTATGAATTACTAACAAGTGGATGTTATAATAGTACAATCTATAATACAAATAATTATCATGGACATAAACGAGTTTTACCAATTGAAAAGAATGTTGGACGAAGAAAATTTGAATTGTTTAGAATGCGGAGATCCCAATAGTCTTGGTTTGGTCTTAGACTATGAGAATAATCAAGGGGAGAGGAAACAATTCCGTGTTATTAACATTACCTCATCACCCTATAATGGATGTTTTGAAGCGGATTGTTTTAGTTATTCCTCAAATCCGCAACCTATAGGGTTTAGTGGGATTTTGCTTGCAAAGCGACAAAATTCATTTTATTGTACATATTTCTTGCACAACAGAAATGTC
>ONDA01000061.1 GCA_900316475.1 uncultured Prevotellaceae bacterium | reverse complement strand
TTTGTGTCTCCAACCCATCAGCAACAACAATGATGCGCTTGATGGAAGCCAAATAGAAAGCAGAAAAAAGCAAAGTGAACCCCAACCAGACAAACAAGAAAGGCAGGAAGGTTTCCTTATTGAATCGGGAAACGCCACACAGAGACAAAACACCAAGCGCAATGAGACCCAATGTCTGCCAAATATACTTTTTATTTAGCCTTGAAGTTAGCATGCTTTATCTGTTCTTATACATGTTGTCATAGTATTTCTGGTAGTCGCCCGAGGTGACGTTGTCGAGCCACTCCTGATTGTCGAGATACCAGCGGACGGTCTTTTCGATTCCCTCCTCGAACTGCAGGGAGGGTTCCCAGCCCAGCTCGCGCTGCAGCTTGGTGCTGTCGATGGCGTAGCGCAGGTCGTGGCCGGCACGGTCGGTGACGTAGGTGATGAGGTCCATGTCCTCGCCCTCCTTGCGGCCAAGCAAGCGGTCGACGGTGTTGATGAGCACACGGATGATGTCGATGTTCTTCCACTCGTTGAAGCCGCCGATGTTGTAGGTCTCGGCAATCTTACCCTCATGGAAGATGAGGTCGATGGCACGGGCATGGTCTTCGACGAAGAGCCAGTCGCGCACGTTCTCACCTTTGCCATAGACGGGGAGCGGCTTGCGGTGGCGGATGTTATTGATAAACAGCGGTATCAGCTTCTCGGGGAATTGGTAGGGACCGTAGTTGTTAGAGCAGTTGGTCACGATGACGGGCATACCGTAGGTGTCGTGGAAAGCCCGCACGAAATGGTCTGAGGAAGCTTTGGCGGCAGAGTACGGCGAATGGGGATTGTACTTCGTGGTCTCCAGGAAGAACTTGTCGCCGTAGGCCAAATGGTGCTCAGCACTGGAGGCTGTCGTGGTGAACGGCGGCTCGATGCCCTCGGGGTGTGTCAGTTCCAAAGCGCCGTACACCTCGTCGGTAGAGATATGGTAGAAGCGCTTACCCTCGTACTTCTCGGGCAGCGACTCCCAGTAGAGTTTCGCGGCCTGCAGCAGCGAGAGCGTTCCCATGACGTTGGTCTTGGCAAACGTGAACGGGTCCTTGATACTGCGGTCGACGTGGCTCTCAGCGGCCAGATGGATGATGCCGTCAACTTTCTTGTCCTGCATCAGCTGGTAGAAAGCGTCGAAGTCGCAGATGTCCATCTTCACAAACTCGTAGTTGGGTTTGTCCTCAATGTCCTTCAGGTTGGCGAGGTTGCCTGCATACGTCAGTTTGTCGAGGTTGATGATGTGGTAGTCTGGGTATTTGTTCACGAACAGGCGCACGACATGGCTTCCTATAAAACCTGCGCCTCCGGTAATTACAATTGTACGTTTCATATTGTTAATCTCCTAAAGTTATCACTTCCAAATCCTTGAATTCCTTCCCATCGATGGTCAGGCGGACGAGCGTGCGCTCCTTATGCCATCCCTGAATGCCTGCAGCTCCGGGATTGATATGCAACAGACCGAGCGTCTTGTCGTATTTCACCTTTAATATATGTGAGTGGCCGGCAATGAAGAGCTGCGGCGGATTGGCAAAGAGCGTCGAGCGCACGCTGTAGTCGTAGTTGCCGGGATAGCCGCCGATATGCTTGATGAGCACGTCGGCATCCTCACACTTAAAGCGGTTCAGTTCGCGGTACATCAGCCGCAGGTCGCCGCCGTCGCAGTTGCCATAGACAGCCCTGAAGGGTCTGAATGCCGCCAGTTTCTCAGCCACCTCCACACTACCGATGTCGCCGGCATGCCATATCTCGTCGCACGGTTCGAAATAGTGCAGGTATTTATCGTCCCAATAGGCGTGGGTGTCGCTCAAAATGCCTATTCTCTTCATAGTCCGAAACGTTTGCGGATAAACTGAGCAATAAACTTCTCGGTATCCACCAATCCCAGAATGGACGAGTCGATGCAGAGGTCGTAGCTCGCAGCGTGTCCCCACTTCTTGCCGGTGTAATAGTTGTAGTAGTCGGCACGTCGCGACTCCCGCTGCTCAATAAACCGGCGCGCCTCTAACGGCGAAGTGAAATTCTGCTTGGCCATCACCTGTTGTACACGGAAGTCCATTGATGCCGTGATGAAGATGTTCACCACATTATTATATTCGCGCAAGACGTAGTCGGCACAGCGACCGACGAAGACGCACGACCCTTCGTCGGCTGCCTTGCGGATGGCATCGCTCTGGAACTGGAACACCGAGTCCTGTGTGAAGCTCTGCCGGGTGTAGCTTTCGCCTGAGAGGGCGTTGGGCAGGTGGAGGAATGTGTGCAGAAAACTCTTCCGCTCGTCGTTTCGTTCAAAGACCTGCTCCGAAAGGCCACTCTCCTTAGCTGCCAGATTCAGCAACTCGCGGTCGTAGTACTTGGCACCGAAGTCGAGAGCCAGCATCCGGCCGATATCGTGTCCGCCACTGCCTAACTGGCGGCCAACGTTAATGATGATATGTTTATCTTGCATAAGACTTAAACTTTCTCAGATACCAAAACAGCAGCGGCCACGTCATGACAAACGAGCCGAAATCGCTCGCCGGCATAGCGTACCACACGCCGTCAAGCCCCCACCATAGCGGCAACAGGTAGGCTAACGGCAGCAGCATAAACAACTGACGCGAGAGCGAGAGGAAAATCGAAATCTTCACCTTACCAATGCATTGGAAAAAGTTGGTGATGACAGCCTGTGAGGCGATAATGGGGAACACCAGCATGTCGAGTACGATGCCGCGTGCCGACATCTCCAGCAGCGTGGGGTCGGTGGTGAAGATACGGGCTATCTGTCGGGGGAAGAGCATGGACAGCGACCAGCCTGCCAACAAGATGGAGGTGCCGACAATGATGGCCAGCCACAGGCAGCGCATCATACGGTCGTATTTCTCTGCACCGTAGTTATAGCCCACGATGGGCTGCATACCCTGGGTGACTCCCATGACGAACATAAAGAACACCATCACCATGGAGTTGGCTATCGAGTAGGCACCAACTGCCATATCGCCGCCGTAGCGCACAAACTGGTTGTTCATGAAGATGACGATGACGCACGACGTCGTCTGCATCAGAAACGGCGACACACCGATGGCCATAATGTTGCGCACAAGGTCGGCCTTCAACTTATAGATGCCTCGCTTCAGGTGCAGCAGTTCGCGCTTGTCGGAGAATATCCACATCTGCCAGCACAGCGCTAAGGTCTGCGATGTAACGGTAGCCAAGGCCGCACCACGGATGCCCCATCGGAACCACCAGACGAAGGCTACGACCAGCAGGATGTTCATGCCCACGGTGAAGAGCGTGGCATACATGGCGTGACTGGGCTTGCCGGCGGCCCGGAGCACAGCGTTCATGCCAAAGTACATGTGGGTGATGACGTTGCCCGCAAGAATAACCTCCATAAACTGCCGGGCGTATGGCAGTGTAGCGTCACTGGCACCGAAGAAGCGGAGGATGGGATTGAGGAACACCAGACAGACCACCATAAAGAGAACACCGACAATGAGGTTCAGCGTCACCGTGTTGCCCAGCAGGTTCTCGGCCGTCTGGTAGTCGCGCTGACCTAACTTCACGCTGATGCACGTCGAAGCGCCCACTCCCACGGCGGCGCCAAAGGCGGCGCTGAGATTCATCAGCGGAAAGGTGATACCCAGACCGGCAATAGCTTCAGGACCTACCACCTGACCAATCATTGCACGGTCGATGATGTTATACAGACTCGAAGCTGTCATAGCCACCATAGCCGGCAGGGCGTACTGCCACAGCAGACGGCCTACGGGCTTCTGACCCAGTTCGAGTGTTGCTTTCATATTATCCATAATCAACGTGCAAAATTACATTTTTTTTCTCATATCGCCAAATTTTCCATATTATTTCGTACCTTTGCACCGATGAATCGCATCTTTACCCTACTACTAACACTGCTGACAGCCCTCGCGGCCACAGCTGCCACCAAGATAAAATACCCTGGCGGCCGGCAATATATGTACCGGCTGACGCTTACCGACAAGAAGGAATCGGCCTACCGGCTGGAGGCTCCCACCCACTGGCTCTCAGCAAAAGCGGTGGAGCGCCGCAAGCGCCAAGGCTTGAAGCTCGACTCCACGGACCTGCCCGTCTCAACCGGCTATCTGAAGACTATCAGGGCGCATCACGGCGTCAGCATAGTGGGCACCAGCCGATGGAACAACACCGTCGTCGTACATACGAGTGACACGACGGTGAAGGCACAGCTGGCTGCACTGCCTTTCGTCAGACAGGCGGAACTGGTGTGGATATCGCCCGACTCCATAGACAAGGAGCAGCCGAAATGGACTTACCACAACGAATTCAACTCCTGGGACTCCATACATGGCGAGCACTACGGCAACGGCAAGGAACAGATAGAGAGTCTCCAAGGACAGCGGTTGCATCATGTCGGACTGCGTGGCAAGGGGATGACCATTGCCGTACTCGACGGCGGCTTCCGCAACGCCAACCGCCTCGCCGCCTTCAGCAGCACCAGAATTGCCGGTTGCCGGGACTTCGTCTGGCCATTACGGCAACCGACCGACGACGAGCAGATATATAAAGGAGCCGACCACGGCACGCGGGTATTCTCGGCCATAGCCGCCAACGTCCCCGAAGTGTTGGTAGGCACCGCCCCGGAAGCCAATTACTGGCTGCTGCGCTGTGAAGACCAGCAGTCTGAACAGCCTGTCGAGGAAGACTACTGGGCAATGGCTGCCGAAATGGCCGACTCTGCCGGTGTCGACATCATCAACAGCAGCTTAGGTTACAACGACTACGACAAGCCGCACAAGAGTTTGTTGCTCAAAGAGTTGGACGGTCGTTCAACCCTCATCTCACGGACGGCGTCCATGCTGGCTCGCAAAGGTATCATCCTCGTCAACTCAGCAGGCAACACGGGCATGGGACCGTGGAAGAAAATCTGTGTGCCGGCCGATGCCGACAACATACTGTCGGTGGGGGCCGTCACGCCGCAAGGCACCAACGCTCCCTTCTCGGCCGTAGGTCCTTCGCAGGACGGACGCGTAAAGCCCGACATCGTGGCCATCGGCTCGCCGGCAGTCCTCATATCCGGGCGGGGCACCGTCGTTCGCGACATGGGCACGTCGTTCTCCACGCCTGTCGTTTGCGGGTTGGTAGCCTGCCTCTGGCAGTCGATGCCTAACAAGAGTGCATCGGAGATAATCAACCTGATACGCTCGACAGCCGACAACTACCAGTCGCCCAACAACATCTATGGTTATGGTATGCCCAACTTCTGGAGAGCCTTTATGATAGGAAATCTAAAATGAAAGACCAACGGCTGACACTACTCGAACTCAACGGTCTCGTCCGCGAACTGATAGAGACGGCAATGCCCAGTGAATACTGGGTGGAGGCCGAACTGTCGGAGTGTCGTGAGAGTCGGGGCCATTGCTATATGGAACTGATTCAGCGCGACGACCGCAACGCGACGCCAGTGGCAAAGGCTTCTGCCAAGTGCTGGGCGTCGAAGTGGTCGCTGGTGCGGCCATACTTCGAACGCACGACCGGCCAGCGGTTGCGTGCCGGCATGAAGGTGCTGCTGAAAGTCTACCCGCAATTTCACGAGGCTTACGGCTTCTCGTGGATAGTCACCGACATAGACCCTAACTACACCCTCGGCGACCAAGCCCGCCGCCGCCAGGAAATCATACGCCAGCTGAAAGAAGAGGGTGTTTTCGACCTTCAGCGCGAACTGCAACTGCCACGCTTCTGTCTCCACATCGCTGTCATCAGCAGTGAGACGGCAGCCGGCTATGGCGACTTTGCCGGTCAACTGGCCGACTCGCCCTTTGCCTTCCGCAGCCAGCTTTTTCCGGCTGTTATGCAGGGCGAAGGCGTAGAGCAGAGCGTCATCGCTGCCCTCAACCGTATCTATGAAGCCACCGTCGCTTCCGCCGCTGTGCCTTCCGCCGCCGTGCCCGTCCCTTCCGCCGCCGTGCCCATCCCTTCCGCCGCCGTGCCCGTCCCTTCCGCCGCTGTACCCGTCCCTTCCGCCGCTGTGCCCGTCGCTTCTCCGACGGGTCTCCCCTTCGACTGCGTTGTCATCATCCGGGGCGGCGGAGCCACCAGCGACATGTCGGGCTTCGACACGCTGGCACTGGCCGAAAATGTGGCCAACTTCCCCATACCTATTATTACAGGTATCGGCCACGACCGCGACGAGTGCATCCTCGACATGGTGAGCCACCGGCGCGTGAAAACGCCGACCGCCGCTGCGGCCTTCCTCATCGACCATGCCCAAGCGGTGCTCGACAGCCTCAACGACGTGCAGAACCGCATGGCGCGTCATGCACTGCAAAGGCTCACGAACCTGCAACTACAGCTATCTACCCTCCAAGAGGCGCTTCCACGCCTCTTTGCGGTTGTCAAGACCCAACAGGAAGCACGCCTCGACCAGCTATTCAGCCGTATGCTCACCCTGTCACAGCAGACCATCACGGGCAACCGTAACAGAATAGACACCCTCGAACAGCGCATACCCTTGATGGCCGACCGCAGGCTAACCGCCGAGCGGCACAGACTGGAGATTATGACAGAGCGGCTGAAAGCCCTCGACCCCACCCTGCTGCTGCGGCGCGGCTACAGCATCACACTCAAGGATGGCCGTGCCGTCCGCGACCCTAAGACGCTGCATCCCGGCGACGAGATAGAAACCCGACTTGAAAAAGGAACCATCAAATCAATCATCACATGAAAGAAGAACTGAAATACGAACAGGCATATCAGGAGTTGCAAACCATCGTCCGCCGTATGGAGAACGACGAACTCGACATCGACCAGATGTCAGAACAGCTCAAGCGTGCCCAACAGCTGATCAAGCTCTGCAAGGACAAGCTGACCAAGACCGACGAGGAAATCAAGAAGATACTCGCCGAAGACAACAAATCATAAAAAAAACATAGAATTGGTGCTTATTTGAAATAAAATGAGTACTTTTGCACGTCGAAAAGGTTTATTTTAAGCACAAAAAGCAATGAAGAATTTAGACTGGGCCAACCTTTCGTTTGGCTACATGAAGACCGATTACAACGTCCGTTGCTACTACCGCGACGGCAAGTGGGGCGAGATTGAGGTCTCGTCCGACGAGTATCTGAACCTGCACATGGCCGCAACCTGTCTGCACTACGGACAGGAGGCTTTCGAGGGCCTGAAGGCATACCGCTGTAAGGACGGCAAGGTGCGCATCTTCCGTGTTGACGAGAACGCTGCCCGCCTGCAGTCAACCTGCCGCGGCATCATGATGCCCGAGGTCTCGACCGAGCTGTTCACGGAGATGGTGAAGAAGGTGGTGCGCCTGAACCAGGAGTATATACCCACCTACGAAAGCGGCGCCACGCTCTACATCCGTCCGCTACTTATCGGCACCAGCGCACAGGTGGGCGTACACCCCTCGAAGGAGTACTGCTTCCTAATCTTTGTCACACCCGTAGGGCCGTACTTCAAGGGTGGCTTCGCTGCCAACCCCTATGTCATCATCCGCGACTACGACCGCTCGGCTCCGCTCGGCACTGGTAAATATAAGGTGGGTGGCAACTATGCCGCCTCGCTCTTCGCCAACAATCTGGCTCACGAGAAGGGCTACGCCTGCGAGTTCTATCTCGACGCCAAGGAGAAAAAATACATGGACGAGTGCGGTGCTGCCAACTTCTTCGGCATCAAGGACAACACCTATATCACGCCGAAGTCTACCTCTATCCTCCCCTCTATCACCAACAAGAGTCTGATGCAGGTGGCTGAAGACTTAGGCATGAAGGTGGAGCGCCGCCCCATCCCTGAGGAGGAGCTGGAGACCTTCGAGGAGGCTGGTGCATGTGGCACAGCAGCCGTCATCAGCCCCATCTCGTATATCGACGACCTCGACACCGGCAAGCGCTACTCGTTCGGCGACAAGCCCGGCCCTATGTCGAAGAAACTGTTCGATACGCTTCGCGGCATCCAGTACGGTGAAATCGAGGATAAGCACGGTTGGACCACCGTCGTCATCGAGTAAACATTTTTTCCTATTCCAGTTCCGCCTGTTACGAGCTATTGGGAGTCTACAAGCTTGTTGTTGTTGAGTCGCAAGCATATTAAGCCCCGCAAGCTTCTAACAGGCGGAGCATACAAATCCCAAATTATGATGAAGACTTCCGTTGGCTCTTAACTTTATGCCTCCTGCTGAGTGTCGCAGCCGCGACCGCTCAGCCGTTTAAACTTTCCAGAAGTCTGCGCGAGATGCTGGCCGACATTAACGGTAACGCAGCCTTTCGGGCACGGTATTGCTGAAACCACACTACAGCAGGGCTGCATCGCCCTTAACGGCCTGCAGCACGGCGTCTATGCCGTCCAGTTCGGCACATTAGGCTCAACACTTATACGCAAATAGCACGATTCGTCTATAAACTGCTGATGGTCTCAGCTGTAAGACCGGTGATTTCTATGATATCCTCCATAGGGTAGCCCTTGGTCTTCATCCGGCGAGCTAATTCCAAAGCTTTGTGACGCTCGCCCTCAGCACGTCCCTCAGCACGTCCCTCAGCACGTCCCTCAGCACGTCCCTCAGCACGTCCCTCGGCAAGTCCTTTGGCCCGTCCTTCAGCCCAACCTTCGTCGCGTATCGTGTCCCAGCTGTCCTTGGCGGCATGCACGCTGACCATATAGTCGCGATATTCACGGAACTCCTTCTCCGTCATACCCATGATGGCAAGTTTCTCGCGGACAGCCTGTAAGCCGGGCGTCGTGGTGTCCTCACGGATGACGGCATCCTTCAGGTACTCCATCCATTCTTCAATGGGCGTCGTGGCCACTTCATTGAAATGGCTGACCAAGAGCAGGAAATATTCTGGAAACACCTCTTCGGGCATCGTCATGCGCTTGGCGCTCTCACTGATATATTTTTCCTCACTCGGCGTCTTGAGTTGCAACACGGAGTCCTTCTTCGTCATACCCCGGAACGTGGTGACACCGTGATAGGCATAGTCTTCGCCGCAGCCAAACTCGAAGTATAGGATGTTGATGGAGTAAATCTTCTTGATGACGCTATAGTCCTGACCTATGTTGATCTGGTCGGTGATGGTCGTGGCAGTACCGAAGAGGATACGTTGGAAGAAGTCGCGTTCCTTAGTCAGCTGTACCTCAACAATGATGTACTCGCCGGCAGCGGTCTTGGCCTTCACATCGACACGGTTCGTCTTGTCATCAAAACGGTCTTTATTGCTTTCGCTCTCCAACATCTCGATAATGGTCACTGGCTGACCAAGGAGCACGGTAATCAGTCCCTCAAGAACCTCCTTGTTGGCCTTATCTCGAAGTATGCGTTTGATAGCCCAGTCAAAACGCACGTATCTGCTATTGTCTGTCATGGGTGCAAAGATAGGAAATAAAAGTGAAACGACCAAAGAAAAAGCAAAAAGTTCACGCGTTTTTCAAAAAAAAGTTAGTAACTTTGCACCGAAAATGAGTAAAGGAAGAACGATGAGTGAAAATAGAAAGAGGACATGGGAAAAGGGAAATTAGCGAAGTTTGCGGATATGGAGACTTACACGAACGTCTTCCAGTATCCGTTCTCTACATACGAGGCACATCCGTTCACGATGCAGGGCCGGTGGCGCGAAGACTATTTCCACAACCAGAACCCGATAGTGCTGGAGCTTGGCTGCGGCAAGGGTGAGTATGCGGTGGAACTGGCGCGCAACTATCCCGACAAGAACTTCATCGGCGTCGACATCAAGGGCGCACGGATGTGGACGGGAGCCACACAGGCCCTGAACGAGGGCTTGAAGAATGTGGCGTTCCTGCGCACGAACATCGAGATTATCGACCGTTTCTTCACCCAGGACGAGGTGCAGGAGATCTGGCTGACGTTCAGCGACCCACAGATGAAGAACCCGCGAAAGCGGCTGACATCGACATACTTTATGCAGCGTTACCGCCGCTTCCTCGTCGATGGCGGCATGATCCACCTGAAGACGGACTCGAACTTCCTCTTCACGTACACGAAATATATGGTGGAGAAGAACCAGCTGCCCGTAGACTTCTGTACGGAAGACCTGTATCATGACGAGCGGTCGGAGCAGAATGTGGAGCCGGCAACGTTGTCTGTACAGACCTATTATGAAAAGATGTGGATGGAGCGTGGACTGAACATCAGGTATATGCGCTGGCATCTGCCCCAGTCCGTCGTCCTTGAAGAGCCTGACGTAGAGATCGAGTTGGACGAATACCGCTCGTATCACCGTACGAAACGCAGTCCGAAGCACACTTCGTGCTAATGAATTATGAATTGTGAATTGTGAATTGTAAACAGTGAATTATAATATGAACTGTAATAAGAAAAATGAATATGGTTAACGTTCTTTAGCATTTGATGCTAATACGTGCCCCTCTCATGGGGGCTTCTCGCCCCCAAACCCC
>ONDA01000062.1 GCA_900316475.1 uncultured Prevotellaceae bacterium | reverse complement strand
ATAATCTTCGACATGGAATCGCCCTTGCCAAACGACAATCGGAAATACTGGGTTGGGTACCAAGCGTAGGCAACCATCCGAGCCGCCACATCGAGAGCCCGCATTTCATCCTTCTGCTCCTTGACGTACATGTCCAGCAACGCTAAGAGCCAATAGAATTTGTACGTTGCCGTTGTCGTGTCAAACACGCGATTCATGGCGTTGGTTGACAGTCCTTCTGTTTGTGGTATCGTCATATTCATACGCCTGATATACCCCTTAAATATATCTTACATTCATAGATTAATCTTCGTCTATCTCTTTTTTACTTTCTTGGTATTCTCGCCAAACTTCCCCAGCCAGATACCTGTCACTACGACAATGAAGGTCTGCTATACCATCCTCTATCATGCTGGCAGTCTCTGAACTATAAAAGATGTCGGTAGCCTTGTCGAGTGACACATTGAACATCTCGCTTATGCAGACAATGATTCTGGCACATTGGGAACTTCTCAATATCTGTTTGCTTTCATCACTCATAATTGTTCGCTCCCTATAAATGTTAGACACTCCTGCAACATTCTGTCTGTGCGTATGCAGTATTGAATATTAGGCTTTTCATATCTCAGCAATCCAAGAGCTTCTTCTTGAGAAATCTCACCGGTGAAATATCTGTCGAGTGTGATAATGACTCTGTCGTTTGCGATGCCGCCTATTATCATGTCATAGTTTCCTGTGTCCTGTCCTTCACGGCACCCAGCAACAAAGTCAAGCCATTCTTTGTCATAGCTTTCAAAACGTTTTATGTTCCAAGGCGTTTCGTCGCAAGTAAATTCATAAGTGTTAAGCCATGCTGGCTGACCCCTTCTTTTGAAACGCTGGGCATACCTCACAGCCTGTTCGTAAAGCGAGGTTAGATAGAATCCACGTCCGAAGTCAAGATATAGGCGTGAATGTTCTGTGTCAGGATGCTTAACGCTCATGTTTGATGAATGGTAAAGTCTCATGCAGGCAGCACTCCTTTCTCCCTCATATACTCAGTTAGATCTTCCATCAGATAGCGGGAACTGAATGTGTGCAACACATCGTATGAGGGTACGATGTAGTCATACAATATGCCCGATGTCTTCAGACGTTTGTATATTTCTTTCTGTGGCAGTTGAAGCAGTACGGATAGTTTTCCGATGCAATATGTCACAAATTCTAATGTTTTCTTGTCCATAAATCAATCATTTGTTTAACTTCTTGTTCAATATCGCCAAAAGGGTACAAACATCCACATTGGTGTCACCAGAAAGAAGAATGTTGATTTGTTCTTCCAATTCTTTTGCACGCCTTTTGTCTTTTTCAGGCAGGACATAAGTCTGCGTCCTGACGTTGGTCCCCCTGTTAGTGACCAAGTCAAACGAATAGGCATCGTTTTTAATACCAAAGAAAAATGCAGCAGCCATAGTGTGGCAAGATCTTCTATATACTTATCTTTTCCATTCGTCTCATCAAAAAGATACCTGCCAAGCCACGTTGGCTGATTGCCCTTGCAGATTTTAAAGACGCGAAGCCAATAGTGGATTGAGGCTACCATGTTTTTCCCTACGCCTAAATCTATTACAGCATCAGGGTTGCTAAAGTTTTTTTCTTGAACTACAAAATCATACTCTTTCTTCAGCCACAAAGACTTGCAAGGGAAAGACTCGTGTCCAGAAAATATATATCTTTGTTCCATTCTGTTTTTTATTAAACTGTTTCTACGAATTTCTTATTGACAAGTTCGCTTAATTCCACTTCAAGAATCTTTGCTATCTTGATATACGTTTCCATTGGTGGCTGGCACACATTGGTACACCATTTAGAAACCGTGGTTGGCGCACAACCAAGTTGCTCAGCCAGCCATTTGTTGGTTCTCTTCTTTTCTGCAAGCACCACTTTGATGCGATTAATGTCTTTGTCCATATTTGGATAATGAAATGTTGTGGATACAAAGATAGTCATTTTTGTCGAAACAAAAGCAAAATATCACGATTATTAACTTTACTGCTCACTAAATTGGCTTTTTTCTCATTTTTTTAGGTAGCGGGATTCAATAAAGATAGATTCTTGAAAAAGCTGATGAGTGTGCGCAATACCTTATTATATATTGTTCTCTATGGATTTTGACAATGGTAGGGCAGTGGATTCGTTTGCTTTCCAATGAATCTTCTTGGATACATAGTCATCCAAATTGATGGAACAACTTAAAAATGTTCCATCAATGTTCCATCAAAAATAGAAGGTGGTGAAATTGAAAATCCCTGCAAGTGCTTGACTTACAGGGATTTCTTTTAGAGGGTGCCCGGACGGACTCGAACCGTCGACATTCAGAACCACAATCTGACGCTCTAACCAACTGAACTACGGGCACCATGTTTGCTTTGTCTTCAGATGTCACGGCTTGACCATTTAAGCGGGCTTAATGGCTCTCGCTGCTTTATCCGTTGATTAAGCGGGTGCAAAGGTAACTATTTTTTTTCGAACAACCAAATGTTTGAGCGTTTTTTTGCAAAAAAGTTTAATTGTGAGTTTCTTTATGAGATATTCAGCTTTACGTTCTCTGCATTTTAGATGTGTTCTGACTTCTACCTGATGAACAGCAGTTCGCGGTACTTCGGCAATGTCCACAGACCGTCTTCGACAATCATTTCCAGTTTGTCGATTTCTTTTCTGATGGCTTCCATCTTGGGGCATACGGTGTCGTGATACTGTATGGCGCGCTGGTGGATGTCGCCGATGCGGTTGGCTACGCGGCGGGCGTCGGTGAGCTCCTCTACAAGCTGCTCGATGCGCTCGGTGCGCTCTGCGATTTCTTCAATCAGCTTCATGTTTCGGCTGCTGAGGCGTTCTGCGCGTTCTGGTGAGAAGACGTCTTTCATACCCTGCACGTTCTTGATGAGCTGGCTTTGGTAGTGAGTCGACACAGGTATGATGTGGTTCATTGACAGGTCGCCTAATACGCGGGCTTCTATCTGCACGGTCTTGACGTACATCTCCCATTTCACCTCGTTGCGGGCTTCCAGTTCCTTGCGGTTCATCACCTTGGTCGACTCGAACATACTGACGCTTGCCTCGTCGAGGTAGTGTTCAAAGACCACGGGGCAGGAGCGCTCTACATCGAGTCCTCTGCGGGCCGCCTCTTTGACCCACTCGTCGGAATAGCCGTTGCCGTCGAAGCGGATGGGCTTGCAAGTCTTGATGTCGTCCTTCAGCACTTCGAGTATGGCACTGACCTTGTTCTCGCCACCGGCAATCTTGGCGTCGACACGTTCCTTGAAGGCGTTAAGAGCTTCGGCCATAGCAGCGTTAAGCGCTATCATGGCCGAGGCGCAGTTGACGCTACTGCCGGGAGCGCGGAATTCGAAGCGGTTGCCGGTGAAGGCGAATGGCGACGTACGGTTTCGGTCTGTATTGTCAACGATGAGGTCGGGAATCTGTGGAATGTCTATCTCCATGCTCTTCTTGCCTTTTACCTCAGAGAATTCTCCCTGTTCGATGTGGTCCAGCAGCTCTGTCAGCTGTGTGCCGAGGAAACTGGAGATGATGGCTGGCGGTGCCTCGTTGCCGCCCAAGCGGTGTGCGTTTGTGGCACTCATAATTGATGCCTTCAGCAGGCCGTTGTGCCGGTAGACGGCCATCAGTGTTTCAACGATAAAGACCACGAATCGCAGGTTCTCTTCAGGTGTGGAGCCAGGAGCGTGGAGTAGGGTAGAAGGTTGTGCGTTTTGCGGTGAGTGTAGTGCTGTCAGGCTCCAGTTGTTGTGCTTGCCTGAGCCGTTGATGCCGTCGAACGGCTTTTCGTGGAGCAGCACGCGGAATCCGTGGTTGCGTGCCACGCGCTTCATGAGTGACATCAGCAGCATGTTGTGGTCGACGGCCAGGTTGCACTCCTCGAAAATCGGTGCCAGCTCAAACTGGTTGGGAGCCACCTCGTTATGGCGTGTCTTGCAGGGTATGGCCAGTTCCAGGGCTTGAATCTCCAAGTCTTTCATGAACGCCTGCACGCGGTCGGGGATGGTGCCGAAGTAGTGGTCGTCCATCTGCTGGTTTTTGGCACTTTCGTGCCCCATGAGAGTGCGCCCCGTCATCAGCAGGTCGGGGCGTGCCGAGTAGAGTCCTTCGTCGACGAGGAAGTATTCCTGTTCCCAGCCGAGGTTTACCTGCACCTTCGTCACGTCGTCGTAGAACAGTTGGCAGACGTCGCGTGCAGCGCTGCTGACGGCGTGGATGGCGCGCAGCAGAGGTGCTTTGTAGTCGAGTGCCTCGCCTGTATAGGCAATGAATATGGTGGGTATGCAGAGCGTGTCGTCGATGATAAAGACTGGCGACGTCGGGTCCCAGGCTGAGTATCCGCGTGCCTCGAAGGTGTTGCGTATGCCGCCGTTAGGGAAACTGGAGGCGTCAGGCTCCTGCTGCACCAGCAGTTTGCCGCTGAACTTTTCTATCATGCCCCCCTTGCCGTCGTGCTCGACGAAGGCGTCGTGCTTCTCGGCGGTGCCCTCTGTCAGTGGCTGGAACCAGTGGGTGTAGTGCGTCACGCCCATTTCCATAGCCCATTGCTTCATGCCGGTGGCCACAGCGTCGGCTATTGAGCGGTCGAGGCGTGCGCCGTTGTCCATGACGTCAATCATCTTGTCGTAGACATCCTTCGGCAGGTACTTGTACATCTTCTGCCGTGTGAACACGTATTTGCCGAAATACTCCGACGGGCGCTCTGTGGGAACTTTCACGTCAAGGGCCTTCTTCTTAAAGGCCTCCTCAACAACTTGGAATCTGAGGTTGTTTGCCATTTCTTAGTCTATGTATCGTTTTGTTATTTCACTGTAATCGTCGATGCGCCGGTCGCGTAGGAATGGCCACCAGCGCCTGACCTGTTCGGGGTGGTCCATATCCATCTCGACGATGATGCTCTCCTCTTCGTCGTCAGAGGCTTCGTAATGGATTTCTCCCTGCGGACCGCAGACGAACGACGTGCCCCAGAACGGTACGCCGTCCTCGTCGCCCACGCGGTTGACGGCCACCACAGGCAGGCCGTTGGCGACGGCATGACCGCGCATCACCGTCTGCCAGGCGCGACGCTGTCGCTGCTGCTCCTCAGGTGTGTCTTCAGGAGCGTAGCCGATGGCAGTGGGGTAGATGAGTATCTCTGCGCCCTGCAGGGCCATCAGTCGTGCTGCCTCGGGGTACCACTGGTCCCAGCACACCATGACGCCTAGGCGTCCTACGCTGGTGTCGATGGGGTGGAACCCTAAGTCGCCTGGCGTGAAGTAGAACTTTTCGTAGTACCCCGGGTCGTCGGGGATGTGCATCTTGCGATAGCGTCCGGCTATCGAGCCGTCGCGCTCAATGACGACCGCCGTGTTATGGTAGAGTCCTGCCGCACGTCGCTCGAATAACGAGGTGACGATGACCACGCCATAGCGTTTGGCCAGTTCGCCGTATATTCTTGTGGAAGGTCCCGGAATGGGTTCCGCTAAGTCGAAGTTCTTGACATCCTCTACCTGACAGAAATAGAGCGAGTTGTGCAGTTCTTGCAGCACGATGAGCTGTGCGCCGCGTTCTGCTAAGTTGGCAATGCCGTCGGCCAGCCGCTCAATGTTCTGTCGGCGGTCAGCGGTATTGTGCTGTTGCAGGAATCCTATTCTTAGTTTTCTCATTGTATAACGTTTTCTGGGTATTGCATGGTGCAGCAGTGTAGCGAGCCGTGCTGGCGTATGATGCTGCGGCAGTCAATGCCGATAATGTCATGGTTGGGGAATGCTTCGCCGATGATGTGCAGGGCTTCGTCGTCGAGGTCGGGCTGTCCGTATGTCGGGCAGAGCACGGCTCCGTTGATGACCAGGAAGTTGGCGTAGGTAGCAGGGAGACGGTCATATTGACCATTGACCATTGACCATTGACCATTCTCATAGATAGGGTGGGGCATCGGCAGTTTCAGCAGACGATAGGGGCGTCCGTCGATGGTGCGCAATAGCTGCAACTGCTGTTCCATGAGCTTTAGTTCGTGGTATTGCTCGTCTTTCGGGTCGTCGCATCCCATATATAATAAGGTGTCGTCAGGACAGATGCGCACCAGCGTGTCGATGTGCCCATCGGTGTCGTCGCCCGTCAGTGCCCCGTGGTCAATCCAGACGATGCGTTCGGCACAGAGTGTCTCTTTCAGCCGATTCTCTATCTGCTGCTGCGTCATTGGCTGGTTGCGGTGGGGTGCCAGCAGACAGCCGGTCGTGGTGAACACCGTTCCGCGTCCGTCGCTCTCGATGCTGCCGCCTTCGAGTACGAAGTCGAGGCAGTCAACGTACAGTCCTTTTACGCGCCCTTCGTCATAGAGTCGGCGGTTGATGGCGTTGTCAAGGTCGGCAGGGAATTTCTCGCCCCAGCCGTTGAACTTGAAGTCGAGGAGTCGAGGTTCGAGGTTCGGGGTGCAAGGTACGAGCGTGATGAAACCGTGGTCGCGTGCCCACGTGTCGTTGGTAGGCGGCTCGACGACGAGCACTGGTTCATAGCGCTTGATGGCTTCAGCCATTTGGCGGTAGATCTCGGTGATGTCGTCAAGCATGGGCGCCCAGTCAGTATCAGCGTGCGGCCAGGTCAGCTGTACGCCGCTTTGTGGCTCCCATTCTGCAGGAAGTCTGTAGCTTTGTTTCGGAAACATGGTGCAAAATTACGAAATAATTATGAATTATGAATTACTAATTATGAATTATTTTGTATCTTTGCACGCAAAATGTCTCAAAATGTTAGAATTGAAGGATGCTTCGCTGACTATTGACGGTCGACAGTTGTTCAGTCGCTTGTCGCTGATGGCGATGAACGGCCAGGTTACTTGCATCACGGGTGGGCGTGGTACGGGCAAGACGGCGTTGCTGCAGGTGATGCTGGGTCTTCTGCCGTTAGACGAAGGGCTGGTCAGCGTCGACGGCGAACTGCTGACACCCCTGTCGGCTCCCGTGTTCCGTCGTATGATTGCCTATGTGCCTCAGCGCCGCGAGGTGATGATAAGTCAGCCGGACGTTGACACCGAAGGTCTGGAAACCGTTTGGTGGCCACATCAGGGCCGACGCTACCAGCTGGCGCCTATTGACGACCATCTCAACGTGGCACCGATGGCTACGAAGCCCATCATCATCGTCGACGACCCTGAGCCCTCGATGCTCGGCACGCTGAAGAAGCTCT
The DNA here is from genome assembly GCA_900316475.1 of uncultured Prevotellaceae bacterium. Classification (GTDB taxonomy): domain Bacteria; phylum Bacteroidota; class Bacteroidia; order Bacteroidales; family Bacteroidaceae; genus Prevotella. The sequence continues at coordinate 2,652 of ONDA01000062.1, read as the reverse complement.
CTGACAGTGGTCATGTTGTGGTCGTGGCTACAGAGCAGGAGGAATACTTGAACATATCGGATAAAATCATAACACTTGGAAAAAATGAACATCACGTATATTAGCATACCGCTCGGATTATTGTTATTGGCAGTTCCTGCCTATCTGGTGTTTACTTACGATAGGCTGTCATGCCGCAAGTTGGCACTGGACGTGGTGCGAATGCTTGTGCAGCTGTCGCTGATGGGGGGCGCGCTCTTTCTGCTCTACCGTTTCGACTCGTTCTGGCTGTCGCTCCTGTGGCTTCTGCTCTTGGTGGTGGCTGCGGCCTTCATGCTGGTCAGCCGTGCCCGTCTGCGCAGCCGGGTGCTGTTCTTTCCCGCCTGTGCCGGTATGTTCTGCAGTGTCTTGGCCGTCAGTGCCTATGTCATTCTCGCCGTCTTTCGCCCTGAAACGCCGTTGAGCGTTCGCTGGTGGGTGCCTGTGACGGGTGCGCTGATGGCTCATGTGCTGACGACGAACATCCACGCCATACGTACTTATTTTGACTGTCTACGACAGGACAGCCTGGCTTATTACACCCTGTTAGGCAACGGCGCCCCTCGCAGGCAGGCGCTGGCACCTTATATAGCGCGTGCCCTGAAAAGTCTGACCGTACCCGCTGCTGCCAGTTTGTCGGCTATGGGGCTATTCGTGTTGCCGATGCTGCTCTCTGGCTTGCTGTTAGGAGGTCTTAAACCTGTTGAGGCCGTCTTCGTCTTCATGGTCTTGGTGTTTGCAAGTCTCTTAGCTTCAGTGGCTTCGCTGTTCTTGACCATCTGGATTGCCGACCGTCGCGCCTTCACCCACGAAGGGCGCTTGGCCGATATCTTTACGGCTGATTGATACAGGTCAAATAGGTTGACATCTGTCAATTATTTTGCTCTTATCGTCTCAAACACGCCTCAGATGTGCTCTGACATAGGACAATGGTGTTATCTTTGCACTGTCAAAAGTAAGGATAACAGATTTTAATAGGTTTTTTAAGGTAAAAAGAAAGTCGGAGCGCGATGCCCCGACTGTTTTTTTCCTCGTAAGTCTGCTTTTTTTGTCGAAAAATTTGGCTGTTAACAGAAAAACAGCTACATTTGCAAAAAATTAAGGTAATAATAATTAATAGCGATGAAAAAACTACTATTGGTATTGGCTGGTGTGATGCTGGCAATGGTAGCCGAAGCTTACACCTGTGTCAGTTTCAAATCGGGCGACCCCAGTATATTGTTAAAGAAAGTGGGCATTACCTATGAGATAGATTGGGACCATGCCCGTGTCACTAATCATGATAACTTGTCGTGGCAGCAGTACTTGAAGAAGCGCGGTGCCGACTTTGTGCGCGACTGGCCCAAGGACCGCAAACAAGCTGAGAAGTATTTCACCGTCCGTTTCAACAACAAGAGTGACTATATGCAGATTGTTGACGGCGGAAAAGGTGAGTATAAGATGATTTTACGTCCGAAGACCATCGACGTGGGCAATGGCGGCAGTTCCTTCAATCCGTGGGCTTCGGCCAAGGCTGGCGGCGTCGTCATCAACGGCACCATCGATTTCCTCGATACACGAACCGGTAAAGTCGTCTGTGTGCTGAACATCGTTGAAGCCAAGGGTGCTGGTGCGCCTTCTGAGACTGTCCGTTTGGGTCTGACGCTCAACGAGATTGCCGGCGACATCTGCGATTTCATTGATGACGAGGTGGAAGATGGCAGGATTCAGGCAACAGCTGTCGTTGGTGCCGGTGCTGTTTCATCTTCTGTCAAAGAACCTGTGGAAGCTGTTGAGAAACCAGTAACAACTGCTAAGAGCCGTAAGAACTCTAAGCAGCGTCAGGCTGAGGTTCCCGCTGTAGAAGTGGTTGAAGAAGAGGTCGTTGAGACAGCGTCGGAATCGGGCGTGAACCTTGGTGGCCGTAAACTGGTCGTTACCGAAACCCGGAAGTATCCTGCGTCGTTCACCCTGCGTGTCGGCAGTGAGCAGGTCAAGATGATTCTGGTTCGCGGCGGTCACATGAATATGGGTTACGACGGCAGTGGTAGCCGTAAGATGCACAGCGAGCCCGTCCACGAAGTGGCCGTCACCTCCTTCTATATCAGTGAGCGGCCCCTGTCAGCCGGCGTCGTCATTGGCATTGTCGGCGACAAGAATACCGACGGCAAAGGCAATGAGTTGGCTCAGGTGCGTGAGTTCGACGATGCCGAGCGTGCCGTAGCCGCTATCGCCCAGCGTGCTGGTAAGAAATATCGTCTGCCGACGGAGGCCGAGTGGGAGTATGCCGCCTGCAGTGACGTTCAGAACCAGATTTTCCACATTGCCGGTACCGACTATGTGTGCTACGAGTGGTGCAGCGACTGGCTTGACGACTACTCTGACCGCAATGGCGTAGTGACCGACCCCACGGGGCCTCGTGATGGTGAGCAGCATGTTGTACGTTCCTTCAACTGCGACCGTGGTAAGTTCGACCGCAGCAGCGATGTCGACGAGGACGATGCCTACGTAGGCTTGGTTCGTTTGGTGATAAAAGCAAAAGATTTCAAATAAACTTATCCTTAATTCCGCAACACTATAGTTTAACATTATTTATAAGTGCCTGAGCAACAAAAAGTTGCCCAGGATTTTGCCATGTCAGAATTTTCACTTACC
>ONDA01000063.1 GCA_900316475.1 uncultured Prevotellaceae bacterium | reverse complement strand
AGCATATACCTAAATTTCGAGGAGATAAAAGGAGCCATAGCTGTTAAGGATAAGTCAGGCTTCTTTGTCAGAGAGAATGCCGAAGTCGTATCGGAATACAACAAGGTACGCTTGTATGGGATTACAGGTTTCGGGTTATTCTTTGTGCTCATTGGTGTTGCTGTTGCTCTTTCAGATGTGATTGATGGTAGACCTGTCCGACTGGGCTCTATTATAATAGGTGGAAGTGTAATATTGCTTTTTGGAAGCTTGTTTTTCATCTATCTCTTTTCCTATAAGGAAATCAAGGTATGGCGTGGACAAGTAGAGGTGAAACGGTGGTTGTGGCCGTTTAAGGTTCGATACTATGACGTGTCCGACTTTGATGGCTCCTATGATGTGCTGGAGAAATCAAACGCTCAGTTGGGTTCAAGAGACGAGGAATCTATTTGGCTCGTTAAGAATCATAGACTGGCAGTTTCTGTGACCGAACCGATGTACAGGAATTATGAGGAACTGAAAACTGCGTTTCAGCCTGTTCCAAGCCTGGGAAGATTGGAGTTCATGGGCTTCCAGTCATTGAAATATCATTTAGGTAAAAAAATTAAGTGGAGATGAAAAAGATTCTGTTATTAGGCTCAGGCGAACTGGGCAAGGAGTTCGTTATTGCAGCTATGCGCGCAGGTCAGTACGTCATAGCCTGCGACCGCTACGACAATGCGCCGGCCATGCAGGTGGCCGACGAGCGCGAGGTGTTTAACATGCTCGACGGCGATGCTCTCGAAGCCGTTGTCAACAAGCACAAGCCCGACATCATTGTGCCCGAGATTGAGGCCATCCGCACCGAAAGACTCTTCAAGTTCGAGGAACAGGGCGTTCAGGTGGTGCCGTCGGCCCGTGCCGTCAACTACACCATGAACCGCCGTGCCATCCGCGACCTGGCCGCCAAGGAGTTGGGACTGCGCACGGCGAAGTATTTCTATGCCAAGACCTTCGACGAGTTCAAGGCTGCTGCCGACGAAATCGGTTTCCCCTGCGTGGTGAAGCCCCTTATGTCGTCCAGCGGTCACGGTCAGAGCTATGTCCACAACGACGGCGAGCTCGCGACGGCTTTCCAGGAGGCCATGGAGGGTTCGCGTGGCGACGTGAAGGAAGTCATCATCGAGGAGTTCATCGACTTCGACTCGGAGTTTACGCTGCTCACCGTCACCCAGCAGCACGGCTGGCCCACACTGTTCTGCCCGCCAATCGGCCACGTGCAGAAGTCGGGCGACTACCGTGAGTCGTGGCAGCCCTACAAGATTCCTGACGAGGCACTGAAGCAGGCACAGACGATGGCCGACAAGGTGACACGCGCACTGACGGGTGCCGGCATCTGGGGCGTCGAATTCTTCCTGACGAAGCAGGGCGAGGTCATCTTCTCTGAACTGTCGCCGCGACCGCATGATACGGGTATGGTGACGCTGGGACACACCACGAACTTGAGCGAGTTCGAACTACACTTCCGTGCCGTCATGGGACTGCCCATCGCCGGCATCCATCTGGAGCACGCCGGAGCCTCGGCCGTCATCCTCTCGCCGAAGGAGGCTTCTACACCCGTAGACCGTTCGCTGCTCGACTATAACTTCGTCGACGCCTTGAACGAAGACCGCACCCGCATCCGCATCTTCGGTAAGCCCGAGGCGCACAAGGGCCGTCGCATGGGTGTCGTGCTCTGCTATGGCGAGGTGGGCGACGACGTGGACGCCCTGCGCGACAAGGCGAAGCGACTGGCAAAGACCGTATTAGGAACCGATCCTTATGCCGACCTTAGACATTAAACTCATCAACCTGCCGAAAATTACCGACCTCCGAGGCAACTTGACAGTAGCCGAAGGGAACGGGATTGTGCCTTTTGACATTAAACGGGCTTATTGGGTCTACGATGTGCCAGGAGGAGAGAGTAGGGGGGGGCATGCCCACAAACGACTGCGCCAGGTGGTCGTAGCATTGAGCGGTTCATTCCATGTAACCCTTGACAATGGCTTCGAACGGCGGACGGTGCTGCTGAACCATCCCTGGCAGGGACTGGTTATTGAAACCAATACATGGCGCACGCTCGACGACTTCTCAAGCGGGGCCGTCTGTCTGGTGCTGGCTTCGGAGCACTATGAGGAAGATGACTATATCTATGACTACAATGAATTCTTGAGATACGTCGGATGTTCGAAATAAGACGATATACAGCACAGCAGGCTGACGAGTGGAACCAGTTCGTGGCACAGTCGAAGAACGGAACATTCCTCTTCGACCGCCGCTATATGGACTACCACCAAGACCGCTTCCACGACCACTCGCTGATGTGCTACAGCAACGGGCGACTGGTGGCCGTACTGCCTGCCAATGCCAACGGCGGTGTGCTCTATTCGCACCAGGGGCTGACCTACGGCGGACTGGTGATGAGCACTCAGCTGACGATGGTCGAGACCATGGCACTCTTCGGCGAGATGAATGCCGGCCTGGCGCAGCAGGGCTTTGCGAAGGTGGTCTACAAGGCCGTGCCGTGGATATACCATCGGATGACGGCCGAGGAAGACCTCTACGCGCTGTTCCACGTCTGCAAGGCCAGAATCGTGGCCCGCGACTATGCCACCAATATCTTCATGCCCAACCCGCTGCGCTGGGAGCGCGTCAGGCGGCGCGGCGTCAGTCGGGCGCAGCGCGCAGGCCTTACTGTGGAGCGTTCCGACGACTTTGCCCCCTTCTGGCAGGTGCTTACCGACAATCTCGGTACGAAGTACGGCGTGCGTCCCGTTCATAGCGTCAGTGAGATAGAACTGCTGCACAGCCGTTTCCCAGACAACATCGTGCAATACGTGGCTAAGGACGGCGACGGAAGGGTCGTTGCCGGCATCGTGCTCTATGTGACGCCCCGCGTGGTCCACGCACAGTACAGTTCAGCATCGCCTGTAGGAAAAAAGCTGGGCGCCATTGACTTCCTCTACGACCACATTATGAACACCTGTTGTGACGGCATACCCTATTTCGACTTTGGACGCTCGACGGAAAATCCCGACGGCAGCGGACTCAATGAGCAACTGGTGTTCCAGAAGGAGGGATACGGCGGACGCGGCATCTGTTACGACATCTACGAGTGGACGCTATGATAAAATATCTTGACCTGAAGGCTGTCAACGGTCTCTACGACGACGAGATACGCGAAGCCATGAGCCAAGTGCTCGACAGTGGCTGGTACTTGCGGGGCGAGGCTACCCGGCAGTTTGAACAGCACTACGCCGACTATATCGGCACCCGTCATTGCGTAGGCTGCGGCAACGGCCTCGAGGCGCTGAAACTCATCTTGACTGCCTATATCGAGATGGGCGTGATGAGGCCTGGCGACGAGGTCATAGTGCCTGCCAACACCTATATCGCCTCGATTCTCGCCATTACCGCCTGTGGCCTTCAGCCTGTACTGGTAGAGCCCGACCCTAACACGCTGCAGATTGACGACACACGCCTCGAAGCGGCTGTCAACGGGCGCACTCGCGCCGTCATGATTGTCCACCTCTATGGCCGCTGCGCCTATACCGACCACATTGCCGACATCTGTAGCCGCTACAGTCTGCTGCTCATCGAGGACAATGCACAGGCCCACGGCTGCAGGTCTCTTGGGAGGCTTACCGGCTCCCTTGGCCATGCCGCCGCCCACAGCTTCTACCCTGGCAAGAACCTCGGCGCCTTGGGCGATGCCGGTGCCGTAACGACTGACGATGCCGAACTGGCTGACATCATACGTGCCATAGCCAACTACGGCAGTCGGCAGAAATATGTACACGACTATCAGGGCTGCAACTCGCGTATCGACGAACTGCAGGCTGCCATACTCGACGTCAAACTGCGACACCTTGATGCCGATAACCAGCGACGAAAGGCGATTGCCACCCGCTATGAACACGAGGTCGACAATCAGCTCCTGCGTATGGCCCGTTCCTCGCGCGACTGTGTCTACCACATCTTCCCTGTCTTCAGTACCCGCCGCGACGAGCTGAAACAGTTTCTGGCAGACAACGGCATCGAGACGCAGATACATTACCCCATTCCGCCACACAAGCAGAAGTGCTACAAGGCATGGAACGACCTCAGCCTGCCCGTCACCGAGCAGATTTCGGCACAGGAACTCTCCATCCCCTGCCATCAGGCAATGACCGACGACGACGCCAATGCCGTCATCGTGGCACTGAATAATTTCAGATGACCCACACCTCTTACACCTGGCACTTAACTGCTTGATATACAGTATGCTTTTCAGGTGGCACTGGTCGCACCAGTGGTGACACCAATGGTCGCACCAACAGTAGCACCAAAGCCCAAAAACTCTCACGGCCTCTCGTGAAAATCTCACGGCCTCTCAGAAAAATTTCACGGCCTCTCGTGAAAATTTCACGGCCTCTCGTGAAAATCTCACGGCGTGAAATTTTTCTGAGAGGCCGTGACGTTGTCAAGGTCTTGGTGTGGGTACTGGTGTCACCACTTGGTGCGACAAACCCGTACCGGAACCACTCTGATATTCAGTTATTTAAGTGCCAGGTGTAAGAGGTGTCACCTATTCTGGTATCAGCAGGATGGTGACGCTGCGTGCTGCCTGCGCTCCCATCACCAGTACCTGGGCAATGTCGGCCGTCTTCGACGGACCGCTGATGAACGTGCCGTAGCCGTAGTCGTTGAACTGAATGCGGCGGTAAGCCTCGTGCATGTTGCTCACTATCTGCGACTTAGGCAGCAGGATAATCAGGTTCTCGGAGATGAAGCAGACGGCCTTCTCCTTCATCTGCTGGGGTATCCAGACGCAGCCGTTCTCAGCAACGCCGAACATGCCGCGGATGATGCCCACGTCGGTGCCGTTAAGGTCGCGGGCACGCCCTATCGTGTCGGGGTTGCGCGTGGCAATGGTTATCTCGGGCAGGTTTGAGGCTATCTCCTTCGCCTCGGGAAAGAGTTCGCGAATCAAGGTGTTGATGTCGCGGTCGGGGTCAACCTCAATGACTTGTCCGCCTACCGCCTCGCTCATCTTGACAAACTGCACTATCGGTTCGGGGTAGGTGGTAGCCTTGATGTCGCTCAGGTCGGGCATGTCATATTTCTGCTTGACGTTCGCCCGGTATCGTTTTAGTATCTCTTCTTTACTGCTCATAATTGTAAGTCTTTGATAACGCTATGGAACGGTTTCTTCGGGAATTTCATCATCTCGTGACCTTCGGCCCAGGGGTTCAGCTTCGTGTTCATGATAAACGACGGAACGATGTTGGCCAACGGCGAAACGGCTGTCGCCATCTTGTACATGGCCGGACTGCCGAAAAGGATGCTCATGGCGTTGCACATCAGACGCTTCTCAGGGTTGGCTGTGCCGAAATCGTCTAACTGCTGACGCCACTTGTATATCTGGTCGCCGAGGTCTATCTTCACGGGACAGACCGTCTGACAGCTGAGACACAGTGTGCAGGCAGAGACGTTGCCGGAGTGCTGCTGTGTGTCGCGGAGCATGCCGAGGTTGATACCCACAGGACCGGGGATGAAGTAGCTGTAGCTGTAGCCGCCGGAGCGCCGGTAGACGGGACAAGTGTTCATACACGAGCCGCAGCGGATGCACTTCAGTATCTCCCAGTGCTCGGGGTTGCCTATCCACTCCGAGCGTCCGTTGTCCACGAGAATGATGTGCATCTCGTGTGCCGTGGGGCGCGCTTTGCGGAAGTGCGAGGTGTAGGTGGTCGTCGGCTGACCTGTGCCGGCTCGGCAGAGCATACGCTGGAAGACGGCCAGACAGTCGTAGTTGGGGATGACTTTCTCCAGGCCGATGGCGGCGATGTGCAGCTTGGGGCAGGAGGTCGACATATCGGCATTGCCCTCGTTGGTACACACCACGATGTCGCCCGTCGCAGCTATGCCGAAGTTAGCGCCCGTCATGCCGGCATCGGCTGTCAGAAACTCGTTGCGCAGCGAGAGACGTGCCCTATATGTAAGATAGGTGGGGTCGTGGTTCCCCTTTTCCGTTGAGATGCCTTTCTCCTCAAACAGTTCGCCCACGTCGTCGTGGCTCAGGTGGATGGCGGGCATCACGATGTGCGATGGTTTCTGACCTTTCAGCTGGATGATACGCTCGCCCAAGTCGGTCTCTACCACCTCGATGCCGCGAGCCTCCAGATAGGGATTCATCTCACACTCCTCGGTAAGCATCGACTTCGACTTCACCATCTTCTTCACGTCGTGCTTCTTCAGGATGCCGTAGACTATCTCGTTGAACTCATGGGCGTCCTTGGCCCAATGGACGATGCACCCGTTCTTCTCGGCGGCGGTAGAGAACTGGTCTAAGTATTCGTCCAAATGCGTTATCGTATGGCGCTTGATGGCCGAAGCCTTCTCGCGCAGCTGTTCCCACTCGTCGAGTTCCATGGCCATATTGTCGCGCTTAGAGCGGACGGCCCAGAACGTGGCGTCGTGCCACTTGGCATATTTCTCGTTCTTCAAGAACGCCTTGGCGGCTTTTGAATGTGCTGTACTCATAATCTAAGGTAAAATTTTACACTGTTCCCTTTTCACTGTTCCCTTTATAACCCTGCCGCCAATATCTCTACCACGTGCTTGAACTGTATGCTCTGCCCTTGCTTACGGGCTATGCCAGCCATGTGCATCAGGCACGAGCAGTCGGGACCCGTGATGTACTCTGCCCCTGTAGCTATATGGCGTTCCAGCTTGTCCTTGCCCATCTGAGCGGAGACTGCCGTCTCTTCTATGGAGAACATGCCGCCAAAGCCGCAGCACTCGTCGGGGCGCTCAGGCTCAACGACCTCAATGCCGTCAACCAGCTGCAGCAAGTCCTTAATCTTGTTGAACTTACCGACGTGCATCTCGCTGGGCGACGACAGACCTAACTCCCGCACACCGTGACAGGAGTTGTGAAGGCTCACCTTGTGCGGGAACGTACCCAACGACTGCCTCACTTTTACCACGTCGTGCAGAAACTCAACCACGTCCATTGCCCGCTTTGCCGTCTCACAGTCGTGGTCGAGCAGTCGGGGGTAATTCAGGCGGACGAATGCCGTACATGACACACTGGGCGCTACCACGTAGTCATAGCCCTTCTTGCCGAAGAATTTCTCCTCAAACGTCCGTGCCAAAGGAATGGCCTGTTTCTCGAAACCGGCATTGGCCATCGGCTGGCCGCAGCACGTCTGGTTCTCGGGATACTCCACGTCGAGTCCCAGGTGTTTGAGTAGCTTGTAGGTCGCCACGCCTACTTCGGGGTAGACCGCATCAACGTAACAGGGTATAAATAGTCCTATCTTCATATAATTGTTGACGTTGGATTAGTAATTTGTATGAGCTTGTTTTTGATAATCGTTGCAAATATACGAAAAAAAGTAATAATAACAATGTTTTTTTCAGAAAAAAAAAGACGAATGTCAGAAATTAATTGTAACTTTGCGGAAAATATACGAATAATATATATATGTAATTATGAGAAAAACATTATTGACAATGGTCTTGGTGGCATTTGCGATAAATGTCAGTGCCCAGGAAAAGACTACGAAATGGTATGACAACATTAAGTTTAGCGGCTACGGAATGGTGCAGTACCAGGCCAGCGACCAAGAGGACGCTGAGTCCAACGCCTTTAACCTCAGATTGGTAAGACTTTCTCTCGAGGGACGGGTCCATCAGGATTTCTATTGGAAGACGCAAATGCAGATTAATGGTAATACCTATGATCCCGATAAGTCAAAGACCGACATCAGACTTGTCGACATCTTCGGAGAATGGCAGAAGTATGAGTTCTTCAAGGTGAAGGCGGGACAGTTCAAGAGACCTTTTACCTTCGAGAATCCTATGCACCCCATCACACAGGGCTTTATGTCTTACTCACAGAACGTTACGAAACTTGCAGGATTCTCCGACCGAACGGGAGAACATGGCTCCAACGGCAGAGACATCGGCTTGCAGGTTCAGGGCGACTTCCTGAAAAATGGCGACGGAAGAAACATCCTGCACTATCAGGTGGGCGTGTTCAATGGCGAGGGCATCAACCAGAAGGACCGCGACAACCGCAAGGACATCATCGGAGGAATCTGGGTAGCACCCTTAAAGGGACTACGTATTGGCGCTTTCGGATGGACGGGAAGCAGGGCTGGCGTTGGCGAAAAGAACCGATATGCCTTCTCTGGCGAGTATGCTAACAATGATTGGACATTCCGAACGGAATATATCCATAGCCAGGGTTGGAACAGCGGCTTCGATTCCGACAAAGCCGATGGTATCTACGCACTCTGTATCGCTCCTGTGGTGAAGCAGAAACTGCATGTCAAAGCCCGCTACGACCTCTATCGTGAGGCGAAGGAGTGGGACCGCTCCAAGACTCTCTATGAGGTAGGGGCCGACTATGCTTTCAACAAGAACCTCCAAGTCAATGTCGAATACGCTCGCGTCAACGACAGAACGGCAGCCAAGCATAACTATAATATGGTTGACGTGGAACTTGATTTCCGATTCTAAAAACAAAATAAACTTTATAACATATTATGGATTACGAAGAATTTACAAATGTCACGGCACGTGATCGCGTGCAAGAACTCGAAATGTCTACTGCCTTCCCTATACTGATGCGGAAGGTGTATCTGTGGATGACACTCGCTTTGGTCATAACTGGCTTTACTGCTTATTATGTGGCTTCCAGCGAGTCACTGATGATGGCTCTTTTTTCAAACCAGATTATTTTCTGGGGACTTGTCATCGGAGAATTAGTACTGGTGTTCTCGCTGAGTGCTGCTATCAATAAGCTGTCACTGACTGCTGCCACGCTGATGTTCGTGCTGTATTCAGTCATCAATGGCGCTACGATGTCATTCATTTTCCTGGTGTATACGGCCTCAAGTGTTACCAACGTGTTCTTCATCACAGCAGGAACTTTTGCTGTTATGGCATTCTTCGGCTATTTCACCAAGACCGACCTGACGTCCTGGGGCAAAATACTTATGATGGCGCTCATTGGTATTATTATTGCAACAATCGTCAATATCTTCACTAAAAGTGAGGGCTTGGCTGTTATCCTCAATTATCTGGGAGTCCTGGTCTTTGTAGGATTAACGGCTTACGATTCCCAAAAAATCAAGCAGATGCTGATGCAAGCACCCGATGCTGGCGAGGGAGCACAGAAAGTGGCTCTGCTTGGCGCCTTGTCACTCTATCTGGATTTCATTAATCTGTTTATCTATCTCCTGCGAATCTTAGGCTCGAGGCGCGACTGATTTTTGCCATCATAAAACAAAAAAAAGGGAGCAAGGGGTGCTATATATATAATAAGGTATAGTATCCCTTGCTTTGTAAATAAACACGAAAAAGTTACTTTTTTGGGAAAATAATTGCAAAAATATTTGGAGGGTATCGAAAAAGTGCGTACCTTTGCACCCGCTTTCGAGAACACCACTCGACAAGCGCTGAAGAAAGAGTTCTTTGAAAGATTTTCATAAACAGAGACAAGTAGTACAAGAAGCGAGTGTTTAATGTTTAATCTTTAATGTTTAATGTTGGACACT
>ONDA01000064.1 GCA_900316475.1 uncultured Prevotellaceae bacterium | reverse complement strand
CTTTTTCCCGTTGACGATATACAGGCCCTTGCTGGGACTATCTACGTGCTGCCCAGCGAGGTTATAAGCTTTACCATCCACTTTCTCACTATCCATTAGCGTAGCGCTGACACCCGTGGTTTCTTTCTTGACGAGCACGATGGCTGTGAAGTTGAAGGGATTGCCGCCTTCCTTGTTGCACTGAACCATGAGCCTGTCAACGTCAGCCAGCTTTGCAGCCATATCGATGCCCTCAAGGTTGAGCTCGGCATACTCGTTAGTCATGGTCATCGTGGTCTGATCGCCTAACTTGCCGCCCTCATCCCATTTGGTGAGCACATTGATGACATAATCCGTTCGGTTAGCCTCTGAATAGAAGCGGATAGCCTTGTAGTTGCTCCAGTTGATACCACTTGGCCACCTCTAACGTACTCCATTCGTCCATCCAGAAGTAGCCTGTCCATACTGTGTTCCCATCGACATTGTCCTTGCCGTCGCCATACCATACCTTAGTTGCGGTAAAACCTTTGCCGCAAATCTCCATGCCGTGCTCTTTCAGACAGGCTAGCATGCCCGGGGTGATGAACACTTCCATTTCGTGCTGGTCGGCATAGAGGGAATGGGCGTAGCGTGTGCCTGGCAACATGCCGCCGTTCGAGTGCAGTTCAATAACTTCTCCCGTGGCATCTTTGAATTCAACGACGATTTTCTGTCCTACCTGAGCGTCTGCAAACTTAGTAGCCTCGATAGTCAACGTGTTTGACCAATCTACTGCGTGCGTACCTTCCCACAGATCAGTGGCTGTAGCGATGGTGGTTGTTGCCAAAAGGCAAAGGAGTAAAAATGCTTTCTTCATCATGTTGTTGTTTAAAGGGTTTGACACTTGAAATTTTCTGAGTGCAAAATTACAGCAAACTGGCCAACCAGATAATAAAAGATGTTTCATTGGCTAAAAGAAATCGTTCATGTAACATTTATCTGCATGACTGAACGATTATTCATGAAAAGCCGCCCAAGGCTCCGTGAGAAGGAAGCCTTGGGCGGCAAACAGAAAGCGTATTAACAGCGACTACTGCCGGGTGACTTTGACGTCGCTGACGGTGACAGAGCCACCATAGTTGTTGATGCTCCAGCAGTTCTTCTGGATGCCGTAGATGCGCTGGGTGTAGGCAACGTTGTCGTTGATGTAGAGCACGAGTACACTGTTGTCGGTGTAGATGTCCACTTTGTAGACGTTGTCCTGCGGACGGGCGAAGCCGTAGCCGTCGATGCCCTCGATGAAGCCCTTGCCTTCTTCGCCTTCCTGCTCGAAGTTCACCTTGCGCCAGTTCTCATTCTCGGGATTCACCACCATAGTGTAATATTTCTTTGAGTCGGTTCCACGAACGAAGGAGAAGCCGAACTTGTCCCAGTTGTTGCTTGTCTTCACGGTGAAGGAGATGTGGTTCTGGGTGGTAAGACGGCTGTAGAGCACGTATGCGCCGTCGCCACTGAGCGTGCCGTTGGCATAGCCCTTGCTGTCCACGATGCTGGCAGCAGCCTCCTTGCCGTACTTTGCGGCGATGGCGGGAACAGCGCCGAGTGTCAGGGTGCCATCCTCATGCTGAATGAGCTTGTGGCAGACGAGTGCTCCGGCCCATGCGGGTTCTCCCTCGGCACCTACGTTGATGTTCTTCTCGTGGATGGTAGCTCCGACACGGATAGGACACCACCCCCAGATGAGGCGTTCGGTACCGTTGGAGGCAGTCTTACCGGCGTAGAAGGCGCGGCTGTCGAGCACGCCCTCCTTGCCGTCCTTGGGCCAGTTGGCACCCGGGTCGTTGAAGCAAGCCTTCAGGGCATCGAAGGTCGGTGCCATCATATACTTCACCTTGCGGCTCCAGGGGGCGCGGTAGCCCTCGCTGTAGACGATGTACCAGTAGTTGCCCATCTTGAAGATGTCGGGACATTCGCACATACGGTCCCAAACCATCGGGAACGATGCCACATGCTCCCAGTCCTTCAGGTTAGAAGATTTGAACTCGGCAAACTTCAGCTTCGAGGAGATGACCATGTGCCAGAGTCCGTCGTCGGCCTTGAACACCTGGGGGTCGCGGAAGTCGTTGGCATCGTAGCCATAGTCCGTGCCCTTGAGGCTCCAGAGCGCATCCTTCGTCCAAGTCTTGAAGTCGGGCGAGGTGGCACGGAGCACCACTTCATGGTTGGGTAGCAGCACGTTGTAGCCGGTGTAGTAGATGTAGTAGAGCTGTTCGGCCTCGTTATAGACGGCACAGCCCGTACCCAGCGATGCGTCCTGCTGGGCGGTGCTGGTACCAGTGGGCAGCACCTCGCCGAGCGACTGGTAGGTGGCGCCATCCTTAGTGCTGATGCCCCAGAAGGGGTGGTAGCAGGCACCGTTGTTGTCGTACTCTTGCAGGTAGAGGATTTTGTACTCACCAGCCTTCTGGTCGTAGAAAGGCATGGGGTCGCCGCAGCGGCCGATGGCGGGGTTGTAGTAGGTGTTGAACCCGGCATCGTCGGTGGAGTTGAAGAACTCGGTGGTTCCGGCCCAGTTGCGGTCGGGGTCGGGGCCGTAGGTATCGTCGCTACAGGCTGTGGTTGCTGTGATACAGCAACATACGGAACAAGCGAGGAGGATATTAATCATTTGTTTCATAAGGCGTTACTTCGTTAAATAATTGAAAGCGTTCTTAGTGATAATAGAGATGTTCTTGTGGAAGTTCTCCTGATAGCCAGGCTCGAAGGTGTAGGAGTACCAGTCGTAGCAGCCGGAGCCTATGCAGATGATGCCTCCCTTGCCGTCCTTGGGCAGGTATTCCCAGGCCACGACAGCACCGTCGCCACCCACGCCGAGAATCTTACCGCCGGTGCGGGCCTCCCATGCAGCATGGTCGTCGTAGCCACCCCAGTCGGTACCGATGTGGTACTGGGCGGTGGAGTTGGTGATGTGGTAGCCAGCATCGGTGCAGTACACTTTATTGGCGTCGTCGCCCGTTACCAGTCCCTGCCATAGCGGGTGATTGTTCTGCCCGGTGTAGATGTTGAAGTCCCACGGACCACCGCAAAGCTCTGCCGACTCCTCGTCGCCGCCCCAGCAGTTGTTGGGCGTTGTCCAGTCGTCGTCGCCCGTAGCTCCGATGAAGGAAGCGAGGTTGGTGGCGTAGCGTGTGAGCAGCAGTGCACCACCGTTCTCATAGAAGGCACGCAGCTCGTTCTTCGTGTCAAGAGCGTCGGTGCCCTTAGCCAGGAACTGGTCATGACCGTCGACAGCGGGCTGTGTATGCCAGTGCCACCAGATGACCTTGCACTCAGAGAGGTCGAGCGTTCCGGCACGCAGGTCGGCGAACGAGGCATAGAGCGAGCCTCCGATGTTGCCAAGCATCCACTGGCAGGCCTCCTTGGCCTCGGGGTCGAGGTCGTTCATCGAGGCAGCCGAGCCAACGAAGAGCGCCTTGGGCTTGTCAATGGCGATGACGGTGACGGTGTAGGTAGCCTCAGCCGTATTGTTCTTCACCACATACTGCACGGGCTGGCTGAAGTCCTGCGGCTGGCCGCTGCCAGGAGTAATCGTGGCGTTCTGACTATAGGTGACGGTGGGCACGAGGGCTGTGATGCCAGCTGAGACAGGCACATAGACGGTGATGGTCTTAGCCGTCTGGTCGATAGCGCCCTGATAGATGTCATTGAGTACGAAGGCGTAGATGCGTGCTTCGTCGTGTCTCACGGTGACGGTCCAGTCAAGGTAGGTGTCGCCGTTAGCGACGTGTAGCACCTTGGCGGCATCCATATTGACGGTCTGTCCCTGTTGTACGTTGCAAGTAGCCCCGTCGCTGATGGTAAGAGCCGTAACCTTCATGGCCTTGGTGTCGTAGACCTCGGGGAGGCGTACCTCGATGGTGCGGGAGGTCAGGTCGATGGTTCCCTGGAAGTTGTCGAGCGCAAAGGCGGTGACCATGCAGTCGCCGCTGAGGCTCATGTCGCTGCTGTTGTCGTCGCTGCAGGCGGTGGTTGCTGTGATACAGCAACATACGAGACAGCTGTAAATGATATTCAATATTTTAGTCTTCATAGTTGTTCTGTTATTTGAGTTTACCAATTACCGATGTTCTGGGTGTAGTGGCCGTTGGAGGCCGAGATCTGCTCGAAGGGAATGGGCAGGTACTCGTCCTTGTCGGCGGTGAAGTGAGCCTGTGAGTAGATGGCGCAGTGAGGCACCTCCTCGGCATAGTATTTGTTGAGCACGGCAGCAGCGTCGCCCCAGCGCACGAGGTCAAAGAAGCGCTCGCACTCCATACCAAGTTCCAGGCGGCGCTCCATCTTCACAATCTTAATGGCCTGCTCCTTAGAATAAGAGCCCTTGTAGTTGGTGACGTAGAACTTGACGCCGTAGAGCGAGGGGTAGTTGCCAATCATCTGGGTGCTCTGAGCGGCACGTGTGCGTACCTGGTTCACCAGCTTGACGGCTTCGTCGGCCTGTCCAAGCTGAGCGTATGCCTCTGCGCGCATGAGGAGCACATCGGCAAAGCGGAACACGATGCGGTTCATCGACGATGCCCAGTAGCTGCCCTTGATGAGGTACTGGCCGATGAGTGCGGGGTCAACATTCTGCTTCAGCGAGACGTAGTAGCCGTAGAGACCGTTTGAGCGGCTCCAGATGCTGCTCTCTTCCATCATATAGTTCTTGTTGAACATATAGGGCAGTCCGGGTATGCCCACGGTGAGGAAGAGTCGCGGGTCGGCATTGTCGTTAGCCTTGTCGTAGTCCTTCTGGTTGAAGTTGTCGAGCAGTGGCAGACCGTCGGCACCCGTACGATAGGCATTGACAAGGTTCTGCGAAGGCTTGTAGAAGTCGCAGCCGCCGTCGGTGGCACCAGGAATGTTGGGCGGGATAAGACCGTAGCTCCAGTTCAGGTTACCGTATGTGGAGCCGTCATTGCGCGAATACTGGATGGCCCAGAGGCTCTCCTTGCCGTTCTCATACTGCTCTTCGGGGCGGAAGTTGTTGTGCAGGTCATCCTCCAGACCGTAGTTGGCGTAGAGGTTGGGGGCAGTGAACTCGATGACCTTGTCCAGGTCGGTTTTCTCGATGCTTGTCACCTTGTTGCTGTTAGCGTCGTCCTGGTGATAAGCCTTGTAGAGGTAAACCTTCGCCAGGAAGGCGGCTGCGGCAGCCTTGGTGGGACGGCCTTTCTCTGCCTGTGTCTCGGGCAGGGTGTTGTATGCCTCCATGAGGTCGTCGATGATGAGCTGCCAGCCCTGGTCGTTGGTGTAAGTGCGGTTCGAGAGGTTGGTGTAATCGTCGTATGTCAGGCTCTCGTTCACCACGAAGGGTATGTTCTTGTAGAGGCGCTTCAGGAGGAAGTGTGCGTAGGCACGCAAGAACTTCATCTCAGCCAGTCGCTGCTGCTTCATGCCGTAGTCGCTCGTGTTGAGCAGTGCGATGGCGGTGTTTACACGCGAAATGCTGTTGTAGAGGCGCACCCACATGTCGTTGATGTTCCAGTTGGTGGTAAGCACACCCTGCTGCACCTCCAGCTGGTGGAACACGTCGCCGTCGCTCGTTCCGGAACCGCCCTTGTAGGCATCGTCGCTGCGGACGTCGAAGTTCCACATGGAGTAAGAGGAGTTGATGTCCTCCGACGAAGTGAATATAGCGTAGGCAGAGATTGCCATAGCTTCGGCGTTCTCTGAGGTTTTAACTTGCTCGTCGCTGAGCACGCCCTGCGGTGTATGCTCGTCGAGGAAGTCGGAGCAGGAAACGCAGAGGGCACCGATGAGACAGAGGCCGCAGAGAGAATGGAAAGTTCTATATATTGTTTTCATAATTACAATTTCGTTTATAACGTGCAATTCGTTGTCTTAGAATGAAATATTGAGTCCGAAGGTGACATTGAGAGGGATAGGATAGCCGAAGTTGGCGTTCTCCGGGTCTACGCCGGTAAAGTTCTTCGACTTGATGGTGAGCAGATTCTGTGCCGACACATACATACGCAGGCGCTGCATATAGAGTTTCGAGGCGATACTCTCGGGGAAGTTGTAGCCCAACTGTATGGTGCGCAGCTTAGCATAGCTGCCATTCTCGACGAAGTAGCTCGACACGCGCTTCTCGTTGTTGTTGTCCATCGTACTGATGGAGGGGATGTCTGAGTCCATGTTGGCGGGACTCCAGGCATCGAGCAGTCGCTGGCCCTTGTTCAGGTTCGAGATGTTCAGGCCGCTCCAGAGGTCGGTCTCCTTTTTCAGGTCGCTGATGACGTCGACACCCTGCACGCCCTGCCAGAACATGGTGAAGTCGAGATTCTTGTATTGCAGGTAGATGTTCAGGCCCCAGGTGAAGTCGGGCACGGGCGAGTAAATCCACTCCTGATCTTTCTCGTTGATGACGTTGTCGCCATTGAGGTCTTTCCAGCGTATGCGGCCCAGTCCGGCACCATCCTGCTTTGCGTGGTTGTCAATCTCGTCCTGGCTCTTGAAGATGCCGTCGTAGACATAGCCCACCTGTGCGCCGAAGGGATGGCCCACGACACTCTCCACACCGTTGCCGCCGAAAGTACCCTTGGCAGCGATGGTCTCGGGCAACTTGGTCACCTCGTTGCGGTAGGTGCCGATGTTGCCGGCTACATCATAGCTGAACTCACCGATGTTGCCACGATACCCCACATTCAGTTCTACACCAGTGTTCTCCATCTCGCCGGCATTAATCCACTGGCTGCTACCCTCGCCCATCACGCCGATGCCGGGCATATAGACAAGGATGTCCTTGGTCTTCTTGAAGTACCATTCGAAACTGCCGTAGAGAGCGTTGTGGAAGAATCCGAAGTCGAGACCGAGGTTGGTCTGCGTGGTGGTCTCCCACTTCAGGTCGTCGTTGCCTAACTGGTTGCGCTTGAAGCCCGAGGGCAACGTCTGACCGCCGTTGGTGCCGGCAATGTCGTAGCTCGTACCGTAGCTCTGGCCGCCGAAGCCAGCCTCGCCGTAGTTGCTCTCGAACATCGTGTAGCGGGCGATGTTCGAAATTTCCTGGTTACCCGTCTGGCCCCATGAGGCGCGCAGCTTCAGGTTGTCGAGCCAGGTCTTGGTGCTCTCCATGAATTTCTCCTCGCTGATGCGCCAGCCGAGTGAGACGGAGGGGAAGGTGCCGTAGCGGCTGTTCTTGCCAAATCGGCTGGAGCCGTCGTAGCGCAGTGTCAGACCGAGCAGGTAGCGGTCGTTGAAGGTGTAGTTGAGCTTGCCGAAGTAAGAGAGGAGCGTGTAGCCCTCGCCCGAACCGTAGGCTTCGGCCTCGCCGACACCGGCATTGGGCCACATATAGTCGGGATTGAGCACCACGTAGTCGTACTTCTTGCCACTGAACCATGTGTCGTCCTCGCGATTCAGCTCTGTACCCACGAGGATGTCGCCACGGTGCTTGCCGAACTCGAAGTTATAGGTGGCGATAACGTTCCACATCCACTTCATCCAGTGCTCCTGCTTCGCCTCAACGCCGTTGATGGGATTGGCCACAGTACCCTCGGTGATGGGGTACTGGAAGATGCGCTGCTCCTTCTGTGCGTAGTCTATGCCGAAGGTGGTCTTGATGTTCAGGTCCTTGATGGGGTTGATGTTCAGGTAGGCGTCGCCAAACATACGCCAGTACTTGTAGCGGTTGTCGCTGTTGCGCGTCAGGCGGGCAAGGGGGTTCTCGCGGTCGGGATAGCCGCCTACGGGACCGGCAAACTTGCCCTTTGTGGTGTAGACGGGCAGTGAGGGGTTGAACTGCAGCACATTCTGCAGGAAGCCGCCGGGAGCAGGCACCTCACTGGTGCGGTTCAGGGTGAAGTTCTCGCCAACGGTCACCAAGTTGCGGTCGCCCACCTTGACAAGTTTGTAGTCGGCATTCATACGTGCCGAGAAGCGCTCGAAGTCGCTGTACTTGATGATACCCTTATTCTTATAGTAGCCCAAAGAGAAGTACGACATGCCGCGCTCGGAACCGTTGCTCAGCGACACATTGTACTGCTGGATGTTACCCGTGCGGGTGGTCTGGTCAAACCAGTCGGTATCGGCGGCGGGCGTTGTGCCGGCAGCGTCGAGATACTTACTCATCGTGATGTTGTTCAGCACGGGCACGCCCTGCGCGTCGTAACTCCAGTCATAGTGGTAGCCCAGACCGTTCTGGTTGGGGTCCAGTCCGTCGTTGACATAGCCTTGCCACATCACCTGTCCGAACTGCTTGGCATTGAGCACCTCCATCTTGTGGGCATAGGTCTGCACGGCAAAGCTGCCGTCGAAGTCGATGCGCACCTTGCCCTCCTTGCCCTTCTTAGTGGTGATGATGATGACACCGTTGGCAGCGCGCGAACCGTAGATAGAGGCCGAGGCGGCATCCTTGAGCACCTGGATGCTCTCAATGTCGTTGCCGTTCAGCTCGTGCATGCCAGCCTTCGTGGGCACGCCGTCGATGATGTAGAGCGGGTCATTGTTGTTCAGCGTACCGATACCGCGGATACGCACTGTGGCCGAACCCGAGGGGGCACCGTCGGCAGCGATGTTCATACCCGGCACACGACCCTGCAGGGCCTTGATAGGGTTGTTCTCGTTCTGCTTGGCCAGCTCGTCGACGCTGACGGTGGAGATGGCGCCGGTGAGGTCGGCCTTCTTCTGCGTGGTGTAACCCACGACAACCACTTCCTGCAGCGACTGGGCATCCTCCTTCATCATCACCTTCATGCCGTTCTGGGCAGGCAGTTCCTGATTGAGGAAACCAACGTAGGAGAAGACGAGCATGGCACCCGCCTTCACCTTTAACTTAAACTTACCGTCGAAGTCGGTCACAGTGCCGTTCGACGTTCCTTTCTCCTTTACCGTTGCACCGATGACAGGACCCATCTCGTCCTCCACCGTACCGGTAATCTCTGTCTGGCCGTACATTGCCGTGCCAACCAGAATGAGCGTCATGCTCAACAGAAATCTCCTAAGTCTTTCCATTTGTTTTACGTTTTTAGTTCATAATAATGAAATTTGAGGCAAAATTACGAACTGTATGGCTATAATAGATAAAAATATCGTTCACTCCGTGCAATAATTGTTGCAATGTAACAATATTGCCACGGAATGAACGATATTTCTTAATTTTTCTGTTATCAATTCTTTCTCACGTCGCCCGGCACCTTACCGTATTCTTCTTTGAAACATTTGGTAAAATAGGAAGGAGCGGTGAAGCCGACGGTGTAAGCTACCTCGGAGACGCTCTTGTCGGTGGTGAGTAACAGCTGATAGGCACGATGCAGGCGGGCTGTACGCAACAGCTCGACGGGCGACGCCCCGGTAACGGCTTTTACCTTGCGGTAGAGCTGCACACGACTGAGGTTCATATCGGCAGCCAAGTCATCGACACTCAGGTCACTGTCTTCCAAGCGTGCCTCAACAGCCTCGCGGAAGCGGGAAAGGAAAGGAGAAGCCTCCCCAAGCCCCTCCGAAGGAAGGGATGTTTGGTTACCTGAAGAGACGGAGTTTTTCGTTGCATCATCTATCTGAACATCCCCTCCTTCGGAGGGGCTTGGGGAGGCTTTTGGGGACTCCATATTCCACAGCGTGTTTGCCACGCGCTCCTGCTGCATACTGATTTTCCGCAGATGGTAGAGGTAGAACAGTACGAAGACGATGACGAGCAATGTGATGATGCCGATGGTCATCCAATTGACGACACGCTGGGTATCAAGCTTGTGAAGATAGTTGTCGGCCTTGTCATGCAACTGATCCAGACGGTGAGCCTGGCGCATCAGTTCCTCGCTCTGCATCAGCAGCACCTGGGCATTATCGCGAGTCACCAGGGCAGACATCAGCAAGGTTTCCTTCTCGTAGGGCTTGCCCTCGAGAATGTTT
>ONDA01000065.1 GCA_900316475.1 uncultured Prevotellaceae bacterium | reverse complement strand
CTTGACATTGACTGCGGGTGCTGTACTGTTGGCACGAGGCATGAAATCAGTGTTAAAGAAATCATCAAACATCGTTGGGAACCAACCATTGCTTTTCATTAATCCGTTCAACATAATCATTACCTCCTAATTATACTTTTAGTTTAACGTATTTGTTTTTGACCTTTCGGTCGAGTCTGCTTTCGCTCGGAAGATTCAAAGCGAGCTTTGAACTTCTCTCGCTTAATCGCAGCCTTGATCGCCTCAGCTTGTTTGCCTCGGCTTTCACTAAGGATAATGCAAAGTTCATGCCTATCAGACAAATCCGTGCCAGAATGACAATCGCGAAAGTCAATCTGGCACGGAATTTAAACTCGCTTAAACTATGCTGACAATTTCTTAAACTCGTTTAAACTTTGACGGCTTTGCCACTACTTTTCCAAAAGGTGAGAGAGAGAGTTTTGCCAGTCGGAAGTGCATCTTTCCGAACGGGATGCCGATGATGGTGATCTTTAAATCACGACTGCCGTTCCACTGGTGGCAACCATCAGCATGGAGCCGTTGGCACCGATGGTCTCATAATCGATGTCGATACTTACGATGGCATTGGCACCAATTTCCTGTGCCCGCTGCATCATCTCCTGCATGGAGGTGTCCTTGGCCTCACGCAGTACCTTCTCATAGCTACCGGCACGGCCACCAACGATGTCCCTGATGCCTGCAAAGAAATCACGAAAAGCGTTAGCTCCGATAATCGTTTCACCTGTCACAATGCCCTTATACTCGCGGATGGTGTGACCTTCAATCTGTGGGGTTGTTGATAGTATCATTGTCGTTTACTTTTAAAGTTATTTATCTGTTAGACGTAAGAACAACACTGAAAGTCGCTTCGTTTTTCGTCAGTTGTTTTTTTGAATCATAACAGCCACCTTTTTTCAGCTGTTGCCGGAAGTATGTTGCAAAATTAGTTAATTCTGATGAAATCCCATGATTATTGCAGAGCTTCCACGAAAAAATCACAAATTTTGAGTAACTTTGTGCCTGATTTTAGGATGATTTATGAATAAATGGGAGTATCTCCATAGGAAATAAATAAAACGACAAGCAAAAACGATGAGCGATTTTATACAGCATATCATCATTGACAACACATTAAAGAGGATTGGCGAAACAGCATTTGCCGACTATCTCTGCCATGCCTATTGCTACGGAGGACATTGCACATTTGAAAGGCCACGGGTAGGCGGGCAAGGCCCGGGAATGCGCAATGGGCAGACATTCCGCTTCGAGGCGGGCGACTGTATGATCATTGCCCGTAGGGGCGACTTGGTGATGAACCTACAGGAGAGTGACGACTTTCAGGTGGATGTCATCTACGTGACTCAGAAGTTCATCGAACTGAGCACACCGCAGTCGAACTATGGTATGCGTGGGCAATTGTCGCTGTTCCAGAATCCCATCATGAAGCTGACCTTAGAGCAGCAGGCGGTGTGCCGCATGAATTTCGAGGCCGTGAAGCGTAGGTTGGCACAGACAGGACATTGCTTTCGTCACGATGCACTCAGGAATGCCATTGAGTGTATGATCATCGACTTCTTCGACTTCCATGCCCAACTCTATCCGGCAGACAAGATCAGCAGCCAGCAACATCAGCTGATGGAGGAGTTCATGGTGATGCTGGAACGTGGTGACTTCCGGCAGAACCGTGACATCGGCTACTATGCCGACAAGCTCTGTGTCACATCGAAATATCTCAGCGAGGTCTGCAAGAAGGTGAGCGGGCTGCCTGCAGCATTCTGGATTACCCGCTATACGTCGCTTGACATCAGCCGATTGTTGAGAGACCGGAGCCTCACATTTACTGACATCAGCGATATGTTCGGCTTCTCGTCACTCTCACATTTCAGCCGATATGTACAGACAAACTTAGGCGCCAAGCCATCAGATTTCAGGGAGTAAATGCACTTTCGCCCGCCTTTTTGCACTTTTAACGCCCCGTTTGCATCAAGTTTGCGAAACTTTTTGTACCTTTGTAGCCGACATAACACTTTAATACATATTTATTATGGTATCAGTAGCATTCAAGAACCGCACACGCGACGAGATTATCGCCGCCTTCCGCGAGTCCATCCGCAAGAAGCACGAATGGCAGGAGAGGGCAGATGAAGAAATCAGACAGATTCGTTTGGAACGTCAGTAATTCAGCATTTGAACCCTATGAACCCGCTTGACTTGATGACTCGCGACGGAGGAA
Organism: uncultured Prevotellaceae bacterium; assembly: GCA_900316475.1. Lineage (GTDB taxonomy): Bacteria > Bacteroidota > Bacteroidia > Bacteroidales > Bacteroidaceae > Prevotella. Next base: position 6,983 of record ONDA01000065.1, on the reverse strand, counting down.
GACTTTATGTCAAAAAGAATGGCTATTTTCTTGGTCATTCTTGCGTCCTTTCAGTAGCAAGCGACCACAGGTCGAGCGCTTCGACGAGCGAAGCGACAAAGTCGATTACCGATAATTTGATTACTCTCTCTCAGGCACTCGCCTACAAGAGAGGTAACAACACCTTTTATATATAATTAAAGTTTCCCGCTTTTCTATATCTTCACTCCACCTTACTTAGGTTCTCCAGATACTTCTGGGGCGTGATGCCCTCGATTTTCTTGAAGGTGCGCTGCAGAACGGTACGGTCGGTGAATCCGCAGTGCTGGGCGACAGCATCGTTCGACCAGTCGGGATGGGCGGCGATGATCCGCTTGGCTTCTTCGATGCGCAGCAGGGCTATCCACTCGGTGTATTTCAGTCCGCGCTGGTGCAGCCATGCTGTCAGACGGTAGCGCGTGATGCCGATGTCCTGGGCTGCCAAGGGCTGTAGCAGTCCTGTCTGGCAGTAGCCGCCACGTGCCTTCCAAGCCTCCACGGCCTGCTCCACCTCGTTCATCACTTCTGGCGAGAGTACGGCAACGCTGTTGTCCTCTTCTGCTCTTCGGGGTGACGGGATGAGTGCCTGTTCACGACTGGCTTCCTCTTCCACTTCGTCGGCGTTCTGCTCTGCTGCCTGCATGCGCTCAGGGGCGGGACTGGTGAGGTAGAAGCAGAAACTATCGACCAGATAGAACAGGAAGAAATAGACGGCGAAGGCGACGATGAGCATTCCCGGACCAGAGCTGAAGATAGCCACAGGCACCAGCAGTGCCAGCAGCATCAGTCCGACGATGCTATACTGCATCCAGCGCAACATGCCGTCGGTGTCGCGGTCGTAGTAGTTGTGCAGCGCACGGCGCATGGCTACGAGGCTCACCGAGTGCCGCCACGTATAGTAGCCCTGCATCAGCATGTAGAGCACGGCTCCCGCTTTTTCTGCTATTCGCAGTTCCGGCGTATTGCTCAGTAGCGGCTCGCCGTCGGTCAGTGCCGCCACGGCGAGCATCGCCATCGTCACCGTCCACACCGCCGGACCTGTCCATCGGTCGGCCAAGGTCAGTTCGCCGCGCCGCTGCAACAGCAGTATCGCACGGGCGAAGAGGTAGGAGGCGGGGATGAGCATCGCCAGATTGAGCATCACCGACTGCGTGACACCCTGTAGCCTCAGTCCCGTCTTCAGCTGTATGGCGAAGTGGACGACCATCAGCGCCGTGCCTCCTGCCATCAGCCAGCGGGCCTGACGTGCCTGGCGGCTCTTGATGCGCCATTCGCGCAGGAAGAGCAGCTTCACCGTGAGCAGCAGCATCAGCACCACTGCCGTGAATTGCATCATCTGGAGTGTAATCATAACGGCTGCAAAATTACACATTTTTGAGCGGAAAACAGCCCTTGGGGTGTGACAATTTTGAAAATTGTCACACCTAAATGGCCAAAACCTTCAAAATTGTCACACCTATCGCAAAATTGTCACACCCTTTTTCGGGCAAACGATGTATCTTTGCGCCCAAAATTCATTCACAAACAGAACCGCTCATGGACGAACTGACCCGTTTCATTGCCGAAACGCCCCTGTGGCTCACCATCATCTTCTTCGCCGTCTTCGCTGCGATGTGGATATGGTTCTTCGTGCTCCTGGTGCAGGCACTGCGTGGCAAGTAAAGTAAGCAACCAATGACACGACTACAAAACATACAGACGCAAACATCCCCCGCACCTCAGACGGTGCAGGGGATGGTGTCGTGGTCGCGGGTGACGAGGCTATTTGTCATCGTAATGGCCGTAGGCGGTGAGAACGAGAACGATGACCTCGGTATCGTGAATTTCGTACACCAGGCGGTGCTTCCTCGTGATGTGGCGGCTCCACTGTCCTGCACGATCGCCCTTCAACTGTTCTGGCTTGCCCGTGCCTGTGCGCGGATGGTCCATCAGTTCGCCGAGCAGTTTACCCAACTTCTGAAAGGCCTTCGGTTCGTCGCGCTTCAGGCGTTGCATGTCCAGCTTCGCCTCGTCGGTATAGTCCAGTTTGTACATAACGCTCAAAGACTATTCAAGAACTGGCCCAGCTCTTCTTTCGACTCAATCCTGTGTACCCGTCCCTGCCGAGCCTGCTCCAGCGACTTGTCAACCTTGGCAAAGAACTCCTCTTTCGTCATCAGCGTCGGGTCTGCCTTTTGGGCAGCCAACTTCTTCACGTACTTCAGCACCTTCGCCATCATCGTCTCGTCGTCGGCAATCTCGCCCATTGCACGGAACAGTTCCGCGTTCATTTGTAATGCTGTCATAATCCTAACATGTTTGGTTCTGGGCGCAAAGATACAAATATTATCCGAAACAACAAAATATAAACAAATAAATCATTAAAAACAACGGTATGAACAACATCATTCACATCATCCGACACACCGCGAGGGCAGCCACCGTGCTGCTCCTCGCCCTGCTCACCGCGCAGACGGCGGGGGCGGAGGAAGGAGACCTCACGGACTTCGTGACGGTGTCCTCGCAGGGCACGGCCACGGCCAGGTTCGCCTTCAGCGACCATTTCTACAGAGTGGACTGGACGGGGATTAACACATCCCAGACAACGTCAGTGCTACTTTACTACAACCCAACCTACGGTGATTTGAAAGCACTAAGTAACGGCGAGACAGGCATCATATCCCTATATGTGAGTGCATCAGCATCGACCTATTGGAAGTCATCGCATATAACGGGCCTCACGCCGGGGCAGAGTTCCGACGGCTATACAAATTACGCTAACCTTGCGACGGGAGCCAGTCTGACCGCCGATGGCTTCAAGAAAGTCTGCACCGTCACCTGCCTGTCGGCCAACGCGCCGACATGGAACTGGTCGGCAGACTACACGACCTGCACCGCCATGTTCACCTGCACCGACGACGCGAGCCTGACGGCCACGGTGGAGGCCACGGTGACGTCTGCGGGCGGCAGCATCACGGCCAGCGCGACGTTCAACGGCACGGCCTATAGCGACTCGAAGCCCGACCTCTGGGGACGTAGCGACGGGCGCGACGGCACCGCCGACCATCCCTACGCCATCGGCAGCCCGCAGGCGCTGGCCCTGCTGTCCACCTACGTCAACGCGGGCAACAACGCCAGCGGCCTGAACTTCGTGCAGACGCAGGACATCGACATGAGCAGCGCAGGAAACTTCACGCCGATTGGCTACGATAACCCATTCAACGGCATCTACGACGGCAAGGGCCACGCCATCACCGGCCTCACCGTGAACACCACGTCACGAAACGCCGCACTGTTCGGCTATATGGAGGGCGGCAGCATCAGGAATGTCACGATGGTCAATCCCAGCCTCACGTGCTCTTTCAGCGGCTCGGGTGACAAAAGAGCCGGTGGCATCGTCGGCTCGATAAGGCCCGGCACGATAATGAACTGCAACGTCATCAATCCCACGCTCAGCGCAGGTTACAAAGGAGCGATATGCGGAACCATCAATGGCGGTGGATGGTGCGAGGTCAGAGACTGCTACTACTACACGACAGGCAGCGTCGGTGCCGTAGGATGGAATCCCCTTAACCATACCGTCACCGGAGGCCGCGCCTACACCCTTACCCTCGCCAGCGGCATCACCACCAGCACCGCGCCCGCCTTCACCTACGGCGGCACGGGCTACTACGCCGGAACCATCACCCTCGGCGCCGCCCTCACGGGCTGGAACTACGCCTACAGCGTGAACGGCTCGGCCATCAGCGGCAACACGTTCGACATCAGCGCCGACGCCAGCGTGACGGTGACGCGCACGCCCATCGACTACACCATCACCTACAACCTCGGTGGCGGCACCAACGCCAGCAGCAACCCCGCGACCTACACCATCCAGAGCCCGGCCATCACCCTCAGCGCACCCACCCGCACGGGCTACACCTTCGGCGGCTGGTACGCCAACAGCGGCCTGACGGGCAACCAGGTGACCACCATCGGCGGCGGCTCGACGGGCAACGTGCAGTTGTGGGCCAAGTGGACTCCCACGCAGTACACCATCACCTACAACCTCGGCGGCGGCACCAACCACGGCGACAACCCCTCGACCTACACCGTCGAGAGCGCAGCCATCGCCCTCGGCGCAGCCACCAGGACGGGCTATCAGTTCGGCGGCTGGTACGCCAGCGCTGACTGCAGCGGCGACGCCGTGACCACCATCGCCACCGGCTCGACGGGCGACGTGGAGCTGTGGGCCAAGTGGACGGCCAACCGCTACGCCATCGCCTTCTACCGCAACGGCGCGACGGACGGCACGATGTACAACGAACTCTTCTACTACGACGAGGCCAAGGCCCTGACCACCTGCGCCTACACCCGCACGGGCTACCACTTCAACGGCTGGAACACTCAGGCCGACGGCCTCGGCACCGCCTACACGGACGGCCAGGAGGTGAAGAACATCACCGCCGAGCACAACGCCACCGTGACGCTCTACGCCCAGTGGACGGCCAACACCTACACCGTACACTTCGACCCGGTCATCCCCGTCAATGGCACGATGGCCGACATGACCCTGACCTACGACCAGGAGGCCACGGCGCTGACCAAGAACGCCTTCTCGACGACCACGGGCCAGTGGCTGCGCTGGAACACCGAGCGTGACGGCAGCGGCACCAACTACGAGGACGAGCAGGAGGTGCAGAACCTGACCGCTGAGCAGGGCGGCACCGTGACGCTCTACGCGCAGTGGCGATTGCAGCACCGCTACAACTACGATAATACCATATTCCGCTGCTACAATGTCGGCACCCCCAACCAGGTCTATTGGGCCTACAAGGGCGAGAAGGTGAAGGTGGAAGTCATCGACGGCACCAGCGAGTACACCATCTACGTGAAGGGCAAGGACGGCACGGACATCACGCTCGACACTGAGACCAACACCTTCGTCATGCCCGACCAGGAGGTGTATATCACTTCGACCAGCGTCAAGAAGATGGCCTACACCACCATCTGTCTGGACGATTTTGAATCGTGGGCGGATGTGGCCTATTTCTACGATGCCAGCCAGCCCACCGTCACGCCCATCGTCGTGGTGAAGGACGGCGAGACCGTGCTGACCGAGGGCACTGACTACACCCTCGCCATAACCAACAACACGGGCAGCGCCACGCAGATGGTCACCGCCACCGTCACCGTCACTGGCATGGGCGGCTACGTGGGCACGAACACCCGGGAGTTCCGCATCACGCCCTTCAACATCGCCAACTGCGAGATTAAGGGCACGCTGGAAGCCTACAACGACGGCTACGGCGTGTACTATCCTTTGGAAAGAAACGTGGAGGTGTGGAATGGCGATACGAAGTTGAAGGTTGGCACGGACTATAGCCTCGACGTGGAGTCTGCCGATTCTTACGTTGTCGGCCAGTTCTACAATGCCACCGTCAAGGGCACGGGCGACTGGGGCGGCTCGCAGACCTTCCAGTTCAAGGTCGTTGAACTGCACCACACCGTCGTGTTCGTTGCCAACGGTGGCACAGGCACGATGGCCAGCGACGTCGCCACCAAGGGCCAGCACTACACCCTGCCCGCCTGCGGCTTCACCGCCCCCCTCGGCAAGGTGTTCGACCACTGGGTGGTAGATTATACGGGCATCCAAGAAAACCCGATAAAGCAGCCCGGCGACTACTTCACCGCGCCCTACATCTGGAGCGAGTCCGACGTGCAGACCATCACCGTCACCGCCTACTGGAGGGATGCGCAAACACTCGCCCTCACTGCTAATCATGCTCCCGACGAGAACTACTGGACGACGTTCTACTGCGGTGACGCGGGCTATACGATTGATGCAGAGGAGAACGCCTGTGCCTACACCGCCACCTATGCCGACGGCAAACTGACGCTGCACAATCAGGGCAAGGAGATTCCCGCAGGTACAGCCGTCATCATCGTGGCCGACAATAACGAGGTGAGCATGACGGAGACAACGCTCAATGACTTCGACGGCACAAATCATCTGCGCGGCGTGGATGTCGATACCCCGACCAGCAGCCTCGGCACCGGCACCTTCTACGTGCTGGGCATGACCACCGTCAACAATGAGCAGCACTTCGGCTTCCACAGGTACGAGGGCTCGGAGATGGCTGCCCGCAAGGCATTCGTGCTGGTCAGCGGCAGCAACCAGGCCCTGGCCCGCAGTCTGACGATGGTGTTCGACGACGCTACGGGCATTCAGAATGTGGAAGCAGACTCTTCACTCTCCACTCTTCACTCTTCACTCCAGGAGTGGTACACCCTCGATGGCCGCAAATTGCAAGGCAAGCCCACCAAGAGCGGCATATATGTGAACAACGGACGTAAGGTAGTAATCAAATAAATGGAGGACAGCACAATGAAGAAGCAATATATGAAACCCACGATGCAGGTAGTCATGCTGCAACATCAGCACCAATTGCTGGCAGGCAGTCCATACGACAGCATGTCAAAACCACTTGACACCTACGACGATGACGATGACATCATCACCGACAAAGGCAGCATCTGGTAGGACAAGCGGACGGCCCACATTCTGCCCCCACACACAACAATGAAGTATGGCTAAACATTCGGTCTATGAAAGCGGTCGCCCTCCGCCGTGAGCGGTGCTGCCGGGAGGACAGGAACGAGCCTCTCCGCCGTGAGCGGTGCTACTTGGAGGACAGAAACGAGCCTCTCCGCCGCGCCTACGACGTGCTCAACGCCCTCGCCGTGCTGCAGCCCTCAGCCGAACTGTCGGCACTGGTGAACGTGCTTTTCGGCATCGAGGACCGCGCCAAGCTCTACTACATCAGCGGCGGGAAGAGCGGCGGCATCAACGACAAAGGCCCCGGTGAGCGTGAGCTTATGGAGGCTGCCGAGGACCGTGCCCTCGCACTACGATAGGCTCACCGGTACATCAGCAAACTGCACCTGAAAATTTCACGGCCTCTCGTAAAAACGTCACGGCCTCTCGTAAATCTCTCACGGCCTCT
>ONDA01000070.1 GCA_900316475.1 uncultured Prevotellaceae bacterium | reverse complement strand
CGGCGCCTCGGCCCTGACCGACGTCAAGCATGACATGACGACAGACCAGCCGAAGTACAACCTGAAGGGGCAGCGCGTCGCCGACAGCAGCAAAGGACTGATTATCACGCAGGGCCGGAAATACCTTAACAGGTAAATTTCGCTCAACGTCATTAATAGCCATATTCTCCGAAGCCCGCCGCTTCGGAGAATTTTTGTATCTTTCTTGGAAGTTTCATTTCTATTGGGGGAAAAGTCCGTGGATGACCCAATGGTATTGACTACTTTTTTCGCTGTCAATCGGAAAAAGAAGTAATATTGTTAGCTTTAAACTGGCTGCGATACTGGCTTGGCGTGACATCCTTCAATTTCAGGAATGAGCGGCGGAAGGTGGAGAGCGACTTGAAACCGCTTTTCGCCGCTATGTATTCTATGGTGTACTCCGGGTGCTGCTGTATCATCGGGACGGCTATCCGCTCTATGCGCAGCTGATTGATGTAGTCGTAGAACGTAGTTTGCTTCACGCGGTTGAAGTAGTCGCTCAGATAAGTACGGTTGGTATGAAGGCGATTGGCCAGCTCCTCCAGCGAGAGGTCCGTACTGAGGTAGAGTTTCTCCTGTTCCACCATCTCGTCCACTTTCTCAGCGAAGGTATAGTCCTTGACTTGTGTGGCGGTCAGCGGCTGCTGTGGCTCAATGCTGATAGGGGTGAAGTGGTAGCTGTAATGGATAACCATTTGCCACATAAGGATGGTTGAGATGTAGTAGATGCTGTCGGCGTAAACGTTGTACATGAGCGAAGTGGCCAGCCACGACAGTTGACAGACGATGCAGAACCAGAAGAAGTACTTCAGCCAGCTGATGTCTATCTGGTCGATGTTTGAGAAATTGTTACGTATGTAGCGTATGTACTTACGTCCCTTGAAATAGGCAATGGCGATAATGACCCAGGCGTAGCACCACAGGTAGACGATGTAGGCTCTGATAACCGCCTGTAAGGGCCAGACGATGTAAACAGCGGTGAACAGCAGCCAGGGAATGCCCAGCAGCAGGAAGCGGCGGCGCGTGGTCCAGCCGGGCATGGTAATTTCGAAAATCAGTATGGTAAAGGATATGGCCATCCAACCATCGACGATCAGGATGTAGTTCTGCACCTGTTCGGTATACAACTCGGGGAAGGTAATGATGATGTCCTTCAGATTCGACAGTGTCCACGCTACGAATGTCCATCCCAGCATGGTCTGGTAGCGTGACCGTTGGCGCCGAGTCAGCGTCATGACGGCCCACATCAGGAAATACATTGTCGAGGCTCCCGCAAAAAAAGCTGATAAGTTGATGCCTTGCATAGACGATTTCGTGTTATCGCGGGCAAAGGTACGAAATTATTCCGATAAAAAGGCACCTTTTTGACGTAAAGGCTCAACCTTTTGTTTCTTTGACGCATCTTTGTCAATATGGGAATAGGCCGATTGGCATCTTTTTTCCTATCTTTGTCGCAAATTTTTTATGTTTATGATAAAAATGCCGAAAGTAATCAAACCGATGAGTCGAGTGTTGATACGATTCATGCTTGTTATCTGCTGTGGGTGGACGGTAACCGCTCAGGGGCAGACACTGGTGCTACACCACGCTGATGGTTCAACGACTGACGTGAAACTGTTTGTCGCGCCTAAGGTGACTTTTGAGGGCGAAAAGTTGCACATACAGTCGCCTGTGGTTGATATGCAGTTCACGTTGGGCGATGTGGTGAGCTACTCATTCAAGTCCGATGATACGGCTGTTAGCGATTTGCCGGCAGATGCCAGTTACGAGCAGCGTCATGGGAATATTGTCTTCCACGGTGTCACCTCGACTGCCGACTTGGTCGTCTATGACAGTCGTGGCATACGCCGGCCGGTGCGTCTGACGGTGGCCGACGGTCAGGCAGTCCTGCCGTTGGCTGACCTGCCTTCGGGTGTCAGTATCATTAGTGTCAAAGGTCGAACCGCAAAATTCATACGCCCATGAGAAAAGTTCTGTACACCATGACGCTGTTGATGTCGGCGTTGACCACTTGTGCACAGAGCATAGGTGAGGCTTTCTATATTTATATGAGCGACGGTAGATTTGAGGCATTCTTTAGACATGAGGTAGACAGTATTACTTTTGCCACTACCGATGAAAACACGGTCGTTCAGCGTGTCTGTACCCCCGACAGCATTTACCAGTTCCCTGTAGCTGCCATTGACAGTGTGGCATTCCTGACGCCGCAGACCATTGTCAACGAAAAAGTGTTTCCGCTGACGGCAGCGCATACACCTTATATTAATAATGGCAGTACCGAGAGTTTCATACTCAGTGCGAATGCTCCTGAGGACATGCGGCCTAAGGTGGGCAACATCGTGGTGGCCACTGCCGACTGTGATGCTTTCCCCGACGGCATCATGGCTTTGGTGCAGAGCGTCAGTACGACGTCGGCAGGCATCAGCTACATGTGTAAGCGGGCTACCCTTGACGACGTGTTCGACCAGCTGGTAGCTTATGAACGCTTAGGGACGGGCAACCGTTATGATTTTACCGATAGCGACGACGATGTCGTTGTTCAAGAAGGTGACTCCATTTTTGGCTCACGTCGGCAGCTCAACCGCCTGGAGGCTGACAAGAAGTACGACCTTTGGGATTTCGGCTGGAAATCGGAATTTGGCGAGGATGAATCCAAACTGCAACTGGGCGGTCGTGATGTCGCCTCCATGCGACTGACTGTGCGTAAAACGCTTTTCACACCGCTCTATGTGAAAGTGGAACTGGCTAACGAGTTCACGGCCACGATGGACTACCATGGTGAGATTAGTGCTGATAAAGAATGGAGCAAGCAGATAGGAAAAACGGTCACTTGCGGTAGGATTCCCATCCCCTATACGATGGGACTGTTCTGGCTGGAACCGAAGTTCTCGATGTTTGGTTACTGGGGGGTCAGTGGCAAGGTCAGTGTCGACTTCAGCACCCATAACATCCGTACAGACACCTTGTCGTTCGTCTACTATAACAAGAAATGGGAGTTTCCGCATACCATGAAAGATGACCCCGGTGTGGATGTGTCTCGGCTGAGTCTGGATGGTTCGGTAGAAGTGGGACTCAAGCCTGTTATCGACTTCTCTGTCAACGGTAGTGGAGTAAGCTTTGGCGTGACGGGGAAAATCGGAATCCGCGAAACAGCCAATTTCATTTTTGATGCCAAGGGGGCTGCAGATGGTTCGCTCTATGAGACGGTGAAAGACAGCTACTTGCGCACAACCCTGTCCTGGAGCTTGATGGCTCAAGGCAGCATGAACGTGTTTGACGACTATGATGTAAACGACAAGGACAAAAAGCAGTCAAAGCCAATAGAACCGGAAGATCCGCCGCAGTTGGGCGAGGACACCTATTTCCTGCCGTTGTTCAGCAACGTCTATGCCCGCGGCAACTCTGGCGACAACAGTGCGGCCTGGTGCTTTGCTACTGCCACCCGCCGCTGTCTGCTGCCGCTCACACTTGGCTTCCAGCTTTATGATGTGATGAATCAGCCTCAGTCTGCTGTCTACTCGTCGGCCAGCTATACGACAGACCGTGCGCCCTTCTCTATTGACGTCAACGGATTGTCGGGCGGGCAATACACGGCACGTCCTGTCATTAACATCATGGGGTACGATTTGGTGGCAGCACCGGTTGTTCCTGTTTTCAAGGTGGCTACCCTCGATGCAACGCAAAACGGCGAAACGGTCATTTTGAAGGGAAAAGTCTATGGCACGACGACATCCAACGCAGGCTTTTACTATGGACCGGCCATCGGACTCATGCCCGGAACGTCAGCGTATGTGCAGGCTACACTGGGGACAAATGGTGAGTTTACAGCCACCCTGGACGGTGTGGAGAGCGGGACGCTTTATTTCATGGCAGCAGCCGATATCCCCGACCATTTAGGGCAGACCTTCGAGAGTTTGGGCGAGCAAGAGAAAATCACCATCGAGGCAGAAAGTGACGTCGAAGAGCCGACCCCTGGTCAGGCTGTTGACCTCGGACTTAGCGTCAAGTGGGCCGGGTGGAACGTAGGAGCCAGCAGTCCCGAGGAGATAGGCGGCTTCTGTGGCTGGGGTATGGCCAACGTGAGCATGACCTACGATGGCAGCGATTACGAGCATGCCGACAAGATAAAAGATGGCGGCAAAGGTAAACTGGGACAATTGACGCAGGCTAAGAATGAGCTGGGCAGCAATATCTGTAGTACCAACTACGATGCAGCTCACATGACGTGGGGTGGCGGTTGGCGCCTGCCTACGAGTGATGAGTGTGAAGAGCTGGCTACTCAGTGTACCTGCAAGCTGGTGACCTATAAAGAGCGTGCGGGACTCATGCTGACAGGCCCTAACGGCAACCGCATCTTCCTGCCTTTCTCTGATAGTGGTTCGGATATCTACTGGAGTGGCTCAGCTTCCATCTATAATTACAAGAACTACATTGGCGCACTGGTGCTCCGCCAGAGTGGCATTATTGCAGGCTCTGGGGCGTCTGTTGGTGCTGGTACGGCTCCCCCTTCCTGTCCAGGCATGATACGTGGAGTGTGCAAATAACCTTATTGATTAACATAAACAGAATTAAAACATGAAAAAGAAACTAATGATGGCGTGCCTGATGGCCGCCGCGCTGCTGACGATGTCGCAGACAGTAAGCGCACAGGGATTCCTTGGAAAACTGAGCAAGGGACTGGACAAAGTGAACAAGACCCTGGAAAATGCTAACAATAAGATAGATGTGGCTACTGGGGCTGGCGTGGAGCTTCCAGGCGGTGGCATGATGTATAACCCCGCCTCGCAGTGGCTTGACATTCAGTTGGTTGGCGTCTATGGAGTCTCGACGAGTACGAACTACGGCTATGTTGAGGTGGTGATGAAGGTGAACATGAAACTCAACAAGTCGTCGGTGTCATTTGGAGGTAAGAAGAGCGACCTGTCGACGATGGCCACCGATGCTGACGGCAACGTCTACAAGATGAAAAGCAATATTTACCACTCCTTCGACGTAGAGGAAGGCACCTATGTGAAGGTCACTCTCAACGATGGTGCTGAGTTTGTCGACGTGCGCAAGAGTGCCACGATGTTCCAGTCGCTGAAGCTGTTCTGCCATGCAGACTATGATGGTCACGAGGCACTTATCACGTTCAAGAACGTACCCGTACAGTGGGACGTTGAACACTAAAAGAACGGACAAAAAAAAGAGGTCGTATGACCTCTTTTTTGTATTCCCGCATGAGTGATGACCTTGTAGTTTTGTCGGCAATGGTTCTTGCCACCTTTAGTGTTCTGCTATATGCACGGGGTGCATCTCTGAAAGTTGTTTAAAGGGTACGCCCGTCGCCGTGTTCATCGACACGCGTATGAACGTCACCCCAAAGGCTGAGGGATGGAACGAGATGAGCGGGGGCTGGCCGGCACGTTTCGCCGAGTACCAGTCCGTCAATGCCAACGGTGTCGCCATCGACCTCAGCGGCCGTAAGACCATCTTTGCCGAAAGCCATGCCAACAATCCTGTGCTC
>ONDA01000066.1 GCA_900316475.1 uncultured Prevotellaceae bacterium | reverse complement strand
AAATCGGGTGCAGAATGTGCAGTATATGCTCATAATGTTTCCCAAATGTTTCCCAGATTCGCCGTAAAGTGCTGATAATCAGTTCCCGTTAGCCGCCGCCCAGGGCGCACTCGAAGACTAAAAATTTCTTGAAATTTTAATACTCTAAAAATGCAAGTGTCTGTTAATTAGATACTTGCGTTTTTTATATCCCTAAAAAACGTGTTTTTTGGGGAAACATTTTCAAAAGCACAACTCGTTGATACACAAATAATTGCATTTTTCATAAATACCATTCCGTGTGCCAATAGGTAATTCTGCATCAAATTTGTTTACCAAAAATATGGCCTGTTTACCAAAAATCTGAGTACATTTTTTGAAACCAATATTGTACAGCTTATATGTACCAGATATACCTTTACTGATAATTCTCTTCTGTGTGCCAATAGATAGCATTAAACCCCAAAAAATAGAGAATGTCTTCCTGAGTCTGAATTATATTATATGAATGCGCACTATTGCGCGTGAACATATAATATAAATTTGATATGGCAACATTAAAAGCTACAGTAAAATCTAAAAGGAAAGATGGTATGTATGTCGTGTACATACGTTTTGCACACAACCGGAGAGTTTCTTATCTGAGGACATCGTGGTTAGTCAACGATAAAGGGATAAGTCGTAATAAAAAGGATATCATAGATCCTATAGTCATTCAGCAAACGTCAAAATTAATAGTCCAGTACTACGAACAGCTGAATAGGATTGACACACAGAATTGGACGGTCAAGGAAATCGTTGACTATATTCAGATAGGAAAGAATGGAGTTTCGTTCTCATTATACGCTCGTAAGCATATAGACAAGATGATTGCCAGAGGACAGGAAAGGACTTCACGTGATTATAAGTGGGCTCTTTATAGCTTGGAAAAGTATGCGGGAAATAATGAGGTCATGTTTTCCCAATTGACATATTCATTCCTTTCCCGATGGATAGACTCTCTTTCCCAGACGGCAAGGTCTAAAAACAAATACCCAATCAACATCAGACAGATTCACAAAGCTGCTATGTTGGAGTACAACGATGAAGAAAGAGGTATTCAGTTAATCACAAACCCTTGGCCCAAGATTACAATTCCCAAAGAAGATACACCGAACAAAAGAGCGATAAGCCCCAATATGCTTCGCAGGTTCTTCGCCGTTGTTCCCGACTTCAGCAGATTTACCCATCCGCTCCAGGAACTTGGTCAGGATGTTGCGTTGATAAGTTTCTGCATGTGTGGTATCAATAGCATTGATTTATTCTTTGCGAAAAAGAGTCAGTATCACAATGGCGTCTTCCACTATAACAGAAGAAAAACAAGTAAATCCCGTTCCGATAATGCATACTTTGAGATAATGGTGCCACAATTTATAAAGCCCACTTTCGAGAAGTACTTGTCCAAAAACATAGAATATCAGCCAAATCTGTAAGAAAGTCTCTCCAGACTTCCATGCCAGTCTGTATTCCTTCCGGCATTCATGGGCAACGATAGCACAGAACGGATGCGGTGCTTCGCTTGGTGACGTTGACTTTGCTCTCAATCACTCTACCTACAAGATGGCAAGAGTATATACAAAGATAGATTACTCACCTGCATGGGAATTGAATGAGAAAGTCATAGACTATATTTTCTTCAGTAATGAGGATATAGTAGTCAATCGTGAAGATTCCGATAATTCCTTTGAGAGGATGTCAAAGTATAATCTTATCCGCGGAGAGGCATTCGTCAGTGGTGAGTGTGTATCTGTAATCGAGGACTCAGGATTTACCAATGTTGAGCAGGTAATCACGAGACTCCTTTCGTCTTTTTCTGACAATATATCACGTCCGTCTAAGGTTCAGATAAAGATATCGAATCTTGACAAAAAGCAAACTCAGTTATATCAGAGGATATTGCAGTAACAGACACATAAGCATTGGTACGATTGACCTTAACGGAAGCTCTAAAACTGGTAATTCGGGATCCGGGACATTCGCTTGAGAATATAAAGCACTGATTTCCAAGATAAAATCTGAGAACCAGTGCTTTTTGCCGTTTTTGATTTAATCTATTCAGATGAATATGCCTGATATGTTTTTGAAGTTTTGAATTCTACTGATATGCCTTTACCCAATCTTCAAGTACCTTCTTCGAGGCATTGTTTAGAAGTTTACCCTCCTTCCATGTTATATCAGGATAGGCGGCTTTCAAATTATCACACGCCTTGGCTTCGCCTTCGTCCGTCACGACTCGGCCATCCAAGCGAGCTTGGCGGCTCTCGCTGCTCCGTCCGTTCTTGATGCTACTGCCGCCATAGGTGGCGAAGGGAATGACGGTCGGCATCCGTGTAGGGTCTCCTTGGGTTCTATTTCACTTTCCGCCCGTAATCGGCCAGACGCACTTGGTAGGTCGCAAGAGCGGAGGTTAGTCGGTTTTGGGATTGCAATAGTTGGTTTTCGGCATCGAGGAGGTCGTTGATTGTCGTGGTGCCGTTACGGTAGTAGGACTGGTTCTGGCGCAGGTTCTCCTGGGCAGAGATGACGTTGCGGCGGGCGACATCGATTTGCCGGTAGGACTCCACGAGGGAGTTCCATGCATGCTCAATGTCTAAGCGCAAGTTCTGACGAGTGTCTTGCAGTGCGAGTTCAGCCTGCTGGCGGTTATAACGTGCCTTGCGGATGGCATGACTGCCTCCCCACCATGCGGAGATGGGGACGCTGAGGGTGGCGTAGAGAATGCCGTGTGTCTCATTCTTCTCCATCAGGTTAGCATAGATACCATTCACACCGACACCAAGCGTAGGCAGCAGTTTTCCACGTTCCATACGTAATTGAAGTCGGCTTGCATCGACGGCGCGTTCTTGCAGCAGATACTCACTGCGCTGGGTGGCAGCATCGTCGGCAGGAATGAAAGCTGTGACGGGGTCTGCAGGCTGTGCAAAGGTGGTGTCGACGATGGAGAATCTTTGCCAGTCGATACCCATCATGTTGGCCAGCGACATCTGGCAGAGGCGCAGGGCGTTGTCGATGGAGAGTCGGTTGGATTCCAGTTCCTGACGGCGCAGCTGCAAGCGCAGCGTGTCGGCCGGCAGGCGTACCCCGGCACGGACATAGCTGTTTGTCATACGCAGGAGTTCAGCCAGCAGACGGTCGCTACTGTCGAGCGTAGTGAGGTTGGTTTGCAAGCTGAAAATCTGCCAGTAAGTTTCGGTAACGCGCTGTAGGACTTCGTTCTCTGTGAGATGGTATTTCAACGCCGACACCTCTTGCTGTACCTTCGCCAAACGGTTGGCATTGACAATCTGCCCACCGGCGAACAGGGGTTGCGTGGCACTCAGGGTAGCCATCCTTCCGTTTTTCAACATTGCCGTTTGCCCCATCTGAATCATATAGTCATCAGCCCAGAACGCGGCACCCATGCCCGACACTTCAGGGAAATAGGCTGTAAAGGCTTTGCGTTTGTCTTCGTCGGCTTTCGACATATCGAGACGGGCTGACTGTAGGGTACGGTTTCGCTTCAGTGCCAGTTCGCGGCATTGGTCTAATGTGTATGGCTGTGCTGCTGCTGTTATGGGGAGCAACAATAGCAGTATTGACAAGTGTTTCGATAAGTATTTCATTTTCATCCTCTTTTTTCGTTAATTTTCCAATAAATGACCGGTAACACGGTGACGACCAGCACGAGCGCACCCAGGCCGCCAAAAAGAATAGTGATGCCCACGGGCTTCCACATGGCGGAGCCCGCAGCAATCATCGGCACGACGCCTACGGCAGTCGTTACCGTTGTCAGGAAAATGGGAACCATTCGTCGCTTGCCCGCTTCGAATGCTGCTTCGCGTGCCGACAGCCCGTTTTTCATTCCTCCCTCGGCATGCTCGAAAATGAGAATCTCATTACGCATAATCAGCCCCATCAGCGTGATGAACCCGAAGATGGTTGTCAGTCCCATTGTGGTGTCGGTAATGAAAAGGCCGAACATGGCACTGGGGATGAATAGTATGACAGCGAACATGCAGACGAACGTCAGCTTGTATTTCTTGAAATTGAACAGCAGGAAGAAGAAAATGATAATCATGGCGATGAACAGTCCCGCTCCGAGCTGCGGCATGCTCTCTTTGTCGTTTTCTATCTCTCCGCCTAACTCGGTGGTTACACCTTGGGGCAAGCGCATCTCTTCCTCGACAAACCGCTGTAAGTCGGGGGCGAAGTTCTCCGCTGTCATGGTGCGTGGAAGTTCGGCCGTCACCGTCATGCAGCGCACACCGTTGCGGTGGACGATTTTCGTCTCACTCCACTTGGGTGACACTCCGGCTACCTGTTTCAACTGCACCTTCGAGGGGGATGTCATCGGCTGCAGGTGGATATGACCGAAGTCCTCGAATCCCGCATCGTCCCAACGGTCGTCCTTCAACATGACTGGAACTCCGTAATCCCCCTCCCACAGGGTTGTTACCGGACGGGCATCAATCTGTGACATCAGACCGAGCGAAAGAGACTGGCGACTGATACCCAACTGTGCTGCGGCTATCTCGTCGAGTGTAACTTCCACTATCGGTTCCGGCTGTTCGAAGTCGGTGCGCACCCACATCAAGTCGGGATTGCTGCGCATATAGTCCATAAGCTGCCCGGCAGCACTATGCAAGGAGTCCAGATTTTCCCCATAAAAGCGATACTCCAGTGCCTGAAACACTTGGGAGTCCAACTGCTTGAACTTGACAAAGGCATTAGGGAAGGCTTCCGAAAGTCGTGCCGTGTATTCGTCCACGAGTTGCTCCGTAGCCTCGTTCGAGATGGTGTTCACGATGAACTGCGCATAGTTCTTTCCACCTTGCTTAGGGGTGTAGGAGGCTTGGAAACGGGGCGATGCACAACCTTTGAACGAGGTGATGGCTCGCACCCGCTCGTCGCTGCCCAGCACAGTATAGACAGAATCGGCCACTTGTACCGTCTCAGCCAGTCCCGTTCCTTTAGGCAGGTAGATCTCCACGGCGAACTGGTCGCGCTCCGAGCAGGACATCATGCGCCGTTTGACCTCTCCGGCATAGAACACCGTGGAGAGCAGAACGGCGACGGCCATGCCCAGTGCCAGCCATGCGTGACGGAATACCCAGCCGAGCAGTCGGTCGTATATTTCCTGCACGTAGTCGGTAATGCTTTTACGTCCTTCCTTATGAGTCTTCTTCCGGATAAGAGTGACCAGCAGTATCGGAATAACGACCAAAGCCACGAACAGCGAGGTCATCAGGTTAATAGCGATGGCAATCGGAAAGTCATGCAGGAAATCTCCCTTCTGCCCAGTACAGGTAAGCAACAGCGGGAAGAAAATGGCACTGATACAGGCAGTAGCCAACAACATGGGCATAAAATAGGTCGAAATGCTCCGGCAGGCAGCGTGCCAGCGACTCATCCCTGTGTTGAGGTATTCCAGATAGCCGTCGATGACAATGACTGAATCGTCCACGACCATACCGAGTACCACAATCAGAGCTGCGAGCGTAATCGTGTTGAGTGGGATGCCGGCCAGATACATGATGCCCACCGAGATGAACGTCGTCACGGGAATTGCGGTGGAAGCAACCAGTGCCGAACTCAACGGGAAAAGAAGCATCATCGTGAGGATGATGACTACCATCGAGACGAATAGGTCACGCAGGAATGAATTGACGCTGGCACTGACCACACTGGCTTGGTCGCTGATGGTGTGTATTGCCACGTCATCCGGCAGTTCGGCGGCCTTGACCTCTGCCAGCAGGCTTTCAACGTCTCGCCCATATTGCACGATGTTGTTGCCTGCCAGCATTTCCATCGAGATGATGACGCAGCGATGCCCGTTGTACTCAATGAAACCATCCGTCAGGTCGTACCCGCGTTCAACACGCGCCACGTCCTTTACTCGGACTACCCGGCCTGCGGCATCGCTGTATAGAATCTGTTCGGATATTTCATCTTCGCCCCGTAAGGCGGGCGACACATGGACAGGCATATCCTTCTGCCAACCGCTCACACTTCCGCTGACAGTGGTGAAGCCCTGCGCGGACAATGCGTCGGCCAGATGCTGGCTGCCGATGCCGTATGCCGACAGCTTGTCGTAATCGACGATGACGGAAATCTGCTCTTTCACGTTCCCAAAAATACGCACATTCGAGACGGAAGGCAATGTTCGCAGGCGGTCGCCAATCAGGTCACAATACTTTTCCAGCTGCCTGTAATCCCGGCTATCGCTTTCAACGGCGACAAGCAGCGCTGACGTGTCGCCGAACTCGTCATTGACCACAACGTCTGCCACACCTTTCGGCAAAGTACACTTAAATGCATTCAGCCCGTGCTTGATCTTGCTCCATACTTCATCCTTGTTATTTACATCATCGTTCAGTTCCACCATAACACTGCAAATCCCGTTCTGGCTCGTGCTGGTGGTCTTGGAACGGTTCACCTCCTTGAAAGTAAACAGGTAGCGCTCGAGCGGCCTTACAAGCTGCTCTTCCACCTCCTCGCTGGTGGCTCCCGGGTAGATGCCTACCACAACGCCCGTCCGCAGGGTAAAATCAGGAAACTCAGCTTTCGGCATCCTGCCCAGTCCGTAGATGCCCAGAATAAACATCAGCCCCACGACCAGAAAGGTGAGGCGGTAGTTGCGCATCATCCACGCCACCCACCGGCTGTTTTTTTCCTTGCTCATAACGCCGACACTTTACTTCCGTTACTCAATTTTTGCCAGCCAGCAGTCACCACGCTGTCGCGCTCCTTCAAGCCGTCGGTGATGACGATGCGACTACCGTAGGTCTCGCCAGTCGAGACGGGCTGCTGTCGTACCCGCCCGTTGCTGATAGTCCAGACATATAGCGACTGGCCTTGCCCGCGCTGCACGGCGGTGACAGGAACGGTTATTTGCGGGTTGCACACATGGTTGAACCTCACAGTGCAGACCATGCCAGGCAGCAGGCGCCCCGAGGGATTGGCGAGGTGAATCTGGATGCCGTAGCTGTGGGTCATAGCATCGCTGGCAACGTGTTTCACGATGCGTCCGCCCTGGAAAGTCTCGCCGCCGAGTGCCGCTACCTTGATGGTGGATGCGACAGAGGTCGGAATGCCGTTGATTTCGTTTTCAGGCACAGAGACTTTGACCTTGACATGGGATATGTCGAGTAGTGTCACCACAGGACTGCCGGGCATGGCCGTTTCACCGGCATCGACGAACTTCTGACCGACGATGCCGCTGACGGGAGCCACCAGACGGCAGTCAGCGACATTCTTCTTAGATAGTTCGTAGGCCGACTGCGCCTGCTGCAACTTACTCTGCACCTCCACCCACTGCATCTCGGGCAACGTCTGGTCGTCGTGCAGCTGCTTCATGCGCTCATAGGCATCCTTAGCCTGCCGCAGGCTGGCCTCGGCGGCCAGCAGGGCATTGCGGGCGGAGGTGTTATCCATCTCGGCTATCAACTGGCCACGACTAACACGCTGCCCCTCCTCTACATAGACACGGCTCACGGTGCCTGCCGACATGAAGCTGACAGCAGTACTTGATGCCTCCTGAACTTGTCCCACGTAGGAACTTTGGGCGTAGTCCGTCCCTAGACTTACTTTCTCTGTGGTCACTCGCACGGGAGCCGCCTCCCGTTTCTCTTTCTGCCCGCCGCAACTTGCCAGTGCCAGTAGCGCGAACATCATTAATACATGATTTTCCTTTTTCATACTTTTTGACTCCTGTATAACTCGATTTTTGTTTTGTAGGCGCAAAAGTAGCACAAAAGGAACATGCAATGATATTCCATACGGCGAAGGAAATGTGCTAAAAGGCGAACTTCACGGAAAAAGCACACAATTTTCGACGTATAGGACACGACGAAAGAAAAATATTCATTACCTTTGCAACCGATAATGGATAAAAAAGACATAGACTATATCGACGAGTGCATCACGCAAATGCGGAACATTACCGACCTGTCGCGTCTGAACCATACACAAGCTGACGGCTACATATTTATTATGTGCCGTCAGGGACTGGTGAAACTTCACCTCAACGGACAGCCGCACGACATCGCCGAGCATACATTCATCGTCTGCATGCCAGGACAGCACATCGACCACCTCTTGGTAAGCCCCGATACCAAGGTCAACGTGGTGCGGCTGTCTGTAAGGCTGGTACAGGAACTGATGCGCAATAACATCAAGCAGTGGAACCGTATGCTGTATATCAACAAGAGACAGGTAAACAATCTGTCAGAGCAACACCTGCAGCAATTGGCCTACTACGACTATCTGTTGGAGTCGAAGCTACAGACTCCCAATGAACCCTATCATAAGGAGATTATCCGTACTATCATTCATGCCTTGCTCTACGAGATTCTGTCGATGATGGAGCAAAGCGAGTGGCAGACCGACATGGACGAAGATGCCAGTACTGGACATATGCACTTCAAAAGATTCCTCGACACGCTAACGAATGCCACCGTCAAGAAGCAGACGGTAGAATACTACGCCCGGCAGCTCTGCATCACGCCCAAGTATCTTGCCACCATCTGCAAAGCTTGCAGCCAAAAGTCGGCCCACGAGTGGATTGCTGATATGGTGAACGAGGACATCCGTTACTTGCTGCTCTCCACCGACCTTAGTGTCAAGGAGGTGGCCCTGCGGCTGGGCTTTGAGAACACCTCCTTCTTCGGCAAGTACTTCAAGAAACACTTTGGCTGCACACCAATGGAATATCGCATCAGCCATACTCAGTCCTCACAGACACCGGACATCCCATAAATTCATATTATTTTCACCACTCACGCTGATAGTATCTGCAACGACTACAGGCCGTCCGCCGTTCAAAGGCGAGAAGTCCAGTCCGTTGTGCGAGATGACATAGTACATCTATATTATAGTTGTTTCTAGTGCAAAGGCACAAAAAAACTCCCGCATCGCGCTGATGTGGGAGAAACTTTTGGGATTTATTAAGGATAAAGAAAAAATGGAACACCATTTAACTTAAAGGTGATCATTTTCAAGAGTCTGATATCTCTATGCTTTATTACTTGTCTCATTCGCATTTCACTTAATTTGAAAAATGATCAGAAGAACCGACCCCATGATCCTTGGCGCGGACGCTTAGACCGTGATATGTAGTTAGAACGGGAACTGCATCTTTCTTTCTACCGGTTCCTGAATATTGGGTTCCCAGTCTTTGTCGAAGCGCTCGATGTTCTTATCAAGGAAAGCCAGACGATCGGAGAGCCATTTCTTCAGGATGCCGATTTCCTCTTCATAGGAGCTGACGCGATAGGCAGCAAACATACCTACCTGGTCGAATCCTCCTTCACCCATTCCGAAGCCACCGCCCATACCGAAGCCGCCAAACATGCCAAAGCCGCCCTGAGGGTTGGTGGCCTTCTGCGACGCCTTGGCCTTCTCTTCGCTGACCAACAGTTCGGGATATTCCTTGAAATGGCGGTCCTTGGCCTGTGCCAGCAGCTTCGCCTGACGGTCTATGAATTCATTGATATGGCGAGTGCTGAGTATGCCCTTGCGCAACTCCTGATAGCGGGTCTTGACGGCCTTTCGGAAGTCGGGATCCTGCAATAGTCGTTGCCATAGGGCTGGCGTCGGGTTGTTGCTGCTGCCCTCAAAGCACCAGGCCTCCAAATTGTTGGCATTGGCGAAATTGCAGTTGCCATAGGCGAGGTTGTAGTCCCACACAGGCCCAGCCTGCATTTTTCCTCCCGTCCCGTCCTTGTGCAGTTTCTCCTTATAGAAATAGGCACTGCGCTTATAGCCGTCGGCATTCAGGCTCAGCTCGGTATGTATGAAATAGTCCACGAACGAAGGCACGTCGATATAGTGGGCATAGCCTTTCTCCGGGTCCCTGAAATCATCCGACTCTATGGCCAGCTCCATCGAATCGACGAAGTTCTGGATATAGGCAAACTGCTCGGGCTGCAGTTTGCTCTTCTTGGGATAGATACACGACCAAATAATCTCGCTGGTCATAGAGCCCTTGCCAATGCCGGGCACCTTTGAGGTGAAGGTGGCATCGTCTTCATTGAAGGTGTCGATACGCAACAGATAGCCTCCCGTAACGTCACGCCCCGAAACGTCGCTCTTCTTCAGCTTATCAATGTTCACACGCTCCGCACCACGCTTGATGGCTTCGCAAAGAATGTAGATTCCATGATACTCACCATCCATCACCAGTTCCACCATACAGGTGCGAGGTCCCCAATGCCCCATTTCGCGCCATAGCTCGAAGGCCAGCGGGTCACGCATCATCGAGATGTCGTTGTAGGGTGCCAACAGCACCCACTTGCTATGGGCCGGCATGCCTAACAGACTGACATCCTGTTCCTTGCCATTCTCCTGGCGAGTCTCAAGGGTGTATTTCTTCTGGTTGAAGCCCAGCGAACTGTTACCACGCAGCTTGATGCCAATAGGTCCGTCGTAGTCCTTGGTCTTCATGTGTGCCGTCACTTTCTGCCGGGCATTCAGGGCCGTGTCGGTGGTGATGGTAATCACGGGCAGGTTCGACTTGAGTTGTTCCACCTTGGTGTGCTTCACCTGGGGAAACATATTCCCCATGTCAGGCATACCGGACATACTTGGCATTCCAAGCATTCCCATACCAAATCCTCCAAACTGGGCATAGACATCAGCCGACGTGATGAGGAATGCCGCTAACAAACAGTACAATGGCCGAAGGCCTTTCCCAAATAGTTTCTTTTCCATACAACTCTATAGACGCTTGGAAAAGATAAAGGTTTAAGAAAAAACCCTAACACCTACCTTCATCTCTCAGATTCCCTTTCCATAAAGGGGTTTCCAAAAGGTAGTTGTTAGGGCTTTTTGCTATTATTTCACTCCACTTTCCTGACTGTACCGTCGTTCATTATCTCACGGTGGAGACTATCCCCATGTGATAAATGGGAAAATGGATAAATAGGTCAAAATGCGAGGCAGGCACGAACTCGACCGCCTACGCTCTTAGAGACATTGCCCCAATACCCTTCAATGTTCCCTGAAGTGTTCTCTTTAGAGTCAGGATCGTTGAATCACGGGGTCGGTTCTCCTGATCATTCGAAATTATGCTCACCCAACAGATGCCATACATTCTCCTTACTGCCTGTATAAAAGTTGTCCAGGCAAATAACATCATTTCCCTCACTAACTAATCTTTCACAAAGATGAGAACCGATAAATCCAGCTCCGCCAGTAACTAATATTCGTTTCATAGGACTATATCTTTTTACATGGTGGCAGTGAGGAATGTTGCATTTCCAAAAATATAAAGGACATTCTCACAGGCAGGGACGAGGATGGTTTCGCCCTGACGGATGTGAACACCGTTGATGTTGGCTTCGCCCCACAGACACATAACCACCACGAACGAGTCACAATGGAAGTCGACCTGCGACGCTACCTGTACCACTACGCGGTGAACCACGAAGTGGGGGCAGTTGATGAGTTGCGAGATGGGCTTCGTGCTGTCGTAGCTACTGCGGTATTCGGGCCACACACGGTAGTCGATGGCATCGCGAGCCTGCTCGATATGGAGCTCGCGGGGCTGTCCGTTGGCATCCTTACGTCCGAAGTCATAGACGCGGTAGGTGATGTCGCTCGTCTCTTGGATTTCGGCCAGGAAGTTACCTGCGCCGATGGCGTGCAGGCGTCCGGCAGGCAGGAAGAACAGGTCGCCGTCGTGTGCCTCGTGGGTGGCAATGACGTCCTGCATGGGCGAATGTCCGTTGATGGGTTCTGCCGTGGCCAGTTCTTCATAATCGTCAGGGGTGATGCTCTTCTTCAGGCCTGCATATATTTTACTGCCCACGTCGCTCTTGATGACATACCACATTTCCGTCTTGCCGGCACAGCCGTGGCGCTCCATGGCCAACTTGTCATCGGGGTGCACCTGCACGGAGAGGTCCTGACGTGAGTCGATGAACTTGATGAGCAACGGGAACTGGTTGCCGTATTTCTTATACACCTTCTCTCCCACCAGTCGTCCCTGATATTTGTCGATGAGCTCCGTGAGTGTCAGTCCCACATCCACGTCATCGATGAGTCCGCGCTCAATGGCACGGCTCTCGTGACCCGGCACGCCGCTGATTTCCCAGCTTTCGCCGATATTGGGCTGGGCGGTGAATATGCCCTTGAAGGGTGCAATCTGGTAGCCTCCCCACAGGGTGGTCTTCAGATAAGGTTCAAACTTATATGGCTTCATTATTGTAATAAGTTCTTGTATTTTAGTAATGCCTCAATATAGTAGTAGTCGGCATAGACGATGCTGGCATCAATCTCGGAACCGGCGGGATGGTGGCCAGTAGAGTGCATGAGGAATGAGACGTTCTTGTCGCGGCTTTGGTAGCGGGCGGTACTCAGG
>ONDA01000067.1 GCA_900316475.1 uncultured Prevotellaceae bacterium | reverse complement strand
TGCTACCGCCGCGACATCTGGAACTACGGCGAGGCCGACGGCAGGAACATCAACCTGACTGTGACCTACAGCCTCGGATACGGCAAGAAGTCTGAGCGTGGCGATACCGACATCGACAAGCACATCAACAGTGCCATTATGAAAACATACTAAGCAATGAGAAAGGCTATCTTCATATTCATTGCCATCATCCTCGTGGCTGCGAGCATCGACTGGATCCATTCGTGTAGCGGCTTGAAGTCGCACAAGGAGGTATTCGGGCGGGAAATCACATACGCTGATATGTACGAGTACAAGGATACCGATTATGAATACGTTGTCCGCGTCCCGTCGTTCTTCACAGCCCAACCCGATTCCCTTCAGGAGGAAAAAGGCCGCATGCGCTTCGAGTACGGCGACCAGTGGATCACCGTCGTCATCGAGAGCCATGTGATGCCGGGCAACGGCCAGTCGCTAAAGGACGGTATGGACTCGCTGGCACAAGTGCTTTATGCGACAGACCGCAAACTCGGCAGCGATTACTTCATCCTCTCTGGCCCACAGTACGAAAACGGTAGTCGCATCGAGGGCTATAGTTATTACACGAAGATTATGGCCAATCATAAACTATGGTTCGTCTATACGATGATCTATCCCGACGATTATAAAGACGTCCTTACCCGTCTCTTCAAAGAGATAGACGACTGGCAAATCTGGGAACGCCCGCATCTACAACTAAAGCAAGGCGAGTCACAAACGCCCAAAGCAGTATCGGAATAACAGCATAATTATGGATCATGGGGCGGTTCTTCTGATCATTTTTCAAATTAAGTGAAATGCGAATGAGACAAGTAATAAAGCATAGAGAAATCAGACCCTTGAAAATGATCAGGAGAACCGACCCCGTGATTCCATTTTTTCGTCAGGTAGACGAATTCGTCGAAATCGCTGAAGCCCATCTGACTGAGTTGCTGCCGACTGTGCTGGCGGTCATCGTCGGTATTGTAACCAGGAATCAAGGGCAGGCGGATGGTAACCTTCGGCTGCAGGTCCTGAGCGGCCAGATAGCCGAGGTTGGCTATGACCTGGGCGTTGTCGGCCTGACAGTAGCTGCGGTAGATGTCGGGCGAGAGGTCTTTCACGTCCACGTAATAGTGGTCAACGTAGGGTACCACCTGCTGCAGCCTACTGAGCGGCACGTTGAGCGACGTTTCCATGTAGATGTTCCACTCAGGCGGGCGTCGTCGGCAGAAGTCGGCTATCACGTCGCTGCGCAGCAACGGCTCGCCGCCGCCGAAGCAGATGCCGCCACCCGTGGCCTGGAAATAGAGGTCGTCGACGGCCGTCTGCTGCAGGATTTCCTCTGCCGTGAGCCGCTGCCACACGCCGTCGGGACGCAGGCACTGGCTGTTCAGACAATAGCGGCAGTTGAGCGGACAGCCGTGGAAGGCCACCAGCGTGGTGACACCCGTGCCGTCGGTAGTCAGACGGTGACGGCAGATGCCTATGAGCGGTACTTTCATTTCAGACGGAACGTTACGGGTATGGTATATTTCACGGCCACCGTCACGCCACCCTGTCGGCCGGGAATCCACTTGGGCATGGCATTGACCACGCGTAGCGCCTCAGCATCAAGCCGTGGGTCGAGGCTCTTGGCGACCTTTGCCTGGCTGATGCTGCCGTCTCGCTCTACTACGAAGGTCACGATGACGCGGCCCTGAATGCAACTCTCCTTGCACTCCGGCGGGTACTGTATGCTGCTCGCCAAATACTCCATCAGCTTCCTGTCACCACCCGGGAACATCGGCATCTGCTCGGCTATGTCGCCAAATACTTTCGTGGTATCGGGCGCCATCATCTGCAACTCGGCCATGATGCGGGGGTCTTGTACCCCACCTAACACCTGCTCATCTTCCTCCTGCGCCACAAGCGGAGCCTTCGGGGCAGGGGCAGCTTTCCTTGACTGTTGCTCCTTGACAAAACTTGCCGTGTCGGGCTCTTCGGGCACGGCGACCTTGCCCACCACCATCGAGTCGCAGCCGGCAGCTGGTTCTTCAACCTCTATGTTGCTCTTCGCACCGTTGGGTTTCTCGGTGACGGCTTTCGTACCAGCGGAAGTGCATGCTGAGAGCAGCCCGGCCGACACGCCAATCAGCGACACCGCCCGTCCTAACTGCCGCCGCAGCCCGAGCTGCTGTTCCAGATAGCGCACCTCGGCCTCGCAGGCGGGACAGGTGCCGAGGCACGGCCCGTCGTAGTGGCACTCGCGCGGTTCATACTTAATGTCGTTGGCCTCGGCTATTTGCTTGCGGATGGCCTTCAGCGTCTTGCAAGTAGATTTTCCTTTTACCATAGTCTTCATTGCTTTTTAGGTTTCTGCTTGCAAAGTTAGCTCTTTTTTTCGTTTCCCACAACCCCTTGGCAGCCATTGACACGCGTTGTCTGACGTAAGTCGTTGATAATCAATCGCAGTCAGAGTCGTCGCCACCCCCTGTTGACATACCCGTCAGAAATAAATTGACGCTGAAAGACGGTTATTCCATGATAAATGTGTAACTTTGCAACCGTGAAACCGATAGTCATACTGTTATCACTACTACTGGCAGCCGCTTGCACCACTACAGTACCACAAACATCAGACACCGAGCAACTGATGGGCGAGGCACTCGACGCAATGGGTCGTCACCACTTGTACGAGGCCGAACGGAAAGCCTACAGCGCCGCCATCCTATCGGTCGACTCCACTGAGCTGGCTGATGCACTGACCATGCTCTCGCTGGTCTATGTGCTGGAGGGCAAGGAGCACCAGGCTGAGATGGTGATGGCCGTGCTGCCACGTGAGCAGACGATGGAGCTCGTGCGACTGCAAGACCAGGCCAACGACCAGAGGCGTCGCCGTGAGCGCCTCGTCTTTGGCAGTCTCGTTGGTGCCCTGCTACTGGCTGTCGGCGGCGGCTACTGGTGGAACCGGCGACGCACGGCAGCCTTCCAACAGAAAGTAAACCTGCTGATGCAACAGGTGTCGCAGCCTGCTGTCAGGGCCGATATTGTAAAGACGAAACAAGGTGCCGACGTGCTCTACGCCATCCTGCGCGACGAGAACATCTCACAGATGGGCAAGCGCGAGCAACTGGCCGTCAGCGAGACGCTGCACATCGTAGAACCCGATTTAGCCGCTGTCATCGACACCGTGGAACTGACACCCAAGGAGACTTTCTACTGCATCATGCACTACTACGGTAAGACCGACCAGCAGAAAGCACAGTGTTTCTGCTGCACGGAGCAAGCCCTGCGCTCTACGAAGAGTCGCCTGAACAAGAAGCTGGACATAGACCAATTGTCACACCGAAGTACGAAAGGGCAGGGCCAGGTGGTGAACTGAGTAGATGGGGATCAATCTTTTTTCAAATTAAATGAAATGCGAATGAGACAGGTAATAAAGCATAGAGATATCAGACTCCTGAATATGATCAGGAGAACCGACCCCGTGATTCCAAACTCGGTGGAAAAGTTAAATCTCAGGCACGAAATGCTTCTTTTTCGCTAAAAAATGGCGGATTGTCGGGGAAAAATGTTACCTTTGCAGCCGAAAGGCTGCGAGTAAGCGAGAGCAGAGCAAGCTCACTTGTTCTGCAGAGCGTGAGCAGGCTCGACGAAAGTCAATGGCTGCGTCTGTTCAAAAACGAAGCCGGAACTAAAGTAATAAAGGAGATATTGTCATGGCAATACCAGTTACAAACATACCAGTACTGACAGGTGAGGTGGCAGAACGCTTCATCGAGCAGTGTGAATACAATGCCAAGCATCTGGCAGGGTCGGAATGGAGTCAGGAACGTGAAGACAGGTTTAATAGAATCATGGAGCGTTCTTTGGAACTGCAACGTAAACTTGGGGTTAGATGACACTCGATGATCTCGACTTTCTGCCTCAGGGAACTCCTGGGCTGAACATTCAGGCCTTCGACTGTGGTCGGAAGTCTGTCAATGATTTCTTCCATAACGAAGCACAGGACTATCAGGACGAACTTTTCGGTAAAACCTACTATTGGGTGCTGCCCGATAACCCGTCAGAGGTGGTCGCAGGTTTCACCGTAGCCAATGCCAGTATCTTTACCAAGCGGTTGCCTAATGCTCGCCAGAAAAAGATAGGCCGCGAGGTGCATCATGAAAAGGGACTTATCAATTACCCCTCCATCCTCCTTGCACAACTCGGTGTAGATGTCAAGTACAGAGGTTTGCACCTTGGCCCACAAATCATCGACTTCGTGATGGATTGGTTCACATCGCCTGACAATAAGTCAGGTTGCCGCCACCTCATTGTCGATGCCTACGACGAGCCGCACCTGCTGGAGTTCTACCAGCGCAACGGTCTGAACCTGTTCTTCTCTTCCTTGGAGCAGGAGATGGAATATCGCAACTGGGACATAGAGAAAGACGGACGATTGGAAACGCGTCTCATGTTCCGCGACATGATATTGCTCAAACGACCTTCATTACGATAATCTCCGCTAATCCCTTTATGCACAACCGCTACGCATACATACCGACCCCGTGATTCCTCTACATTTCTCCTTACTCTATCTTAGGCTTTTCAGGAACCGCCTTGTTAATAATCTCTTTTGTAAGATTGCGATGCAAAGATACGGCGGATTTTTGGAGGAAGCAAACGATTTACATGAGGGGCGGAATGGCTTACATGAAAGGTAGGATGATAAGATATATCATTATGTCGCGAAGGACGATTCCTTCTTGACAGTGGTCAAAAAGCTAACATGAGCAGGCTAGACCATAGGCAAGGCTGCAGCGATGACAAAAAAACTGCGGACATTGCTGTCCGCAGGGCTAATGAAGAGTATTGCCTCTTCGAGTCTATAGATCACTTAAGACCATTAAAAATAATCTACATTATATGACCCCAAGTCGTATATCTTTCCAGCCTCGAAGGTGACGCTAACGCTTTTCGTTATTGGCTTATCTTTATCATCCTCATTGTATAAATGAAGCCTGAAGTTTGTATAGGTGCCTGGGGCAATGGCTATATATGCGGTTTTATTACCGCCGTCAGTGTTGAA
This sequence comes from uncultured Prevotellaceae bacterium, assembly GCA_900316475.1. Taxonomy (GTDB): domain Bacteria; phylum Bacteroidota; class Bacteroidia; order Bacteroidales; family Bacteroidaceae; genus Prevotella. The sequence goes on along the minus strand of ONDA01000067.1, from coordinate 11,052 downwards.
ACAATTACCAGAAAAATCATTTCCGACAGAAACAGTTGTGCTTCCAGATGTCGGGGTAAGTGTACCTGTTGAAGTATCGAGGCTGAAAGTTCCTGCCAGTGGCTCGTTGGCTGATATCGTAAAAATAGCATAGGTACCATAGCCGGTAATTGTAACTTTCAGGATGGCGCATGCGTTATGGAATGTAAGGGAGGAGCCTGTGGTGGTGGCATAGGCGATGGGAGACTTCGGGTCCCAGCCTGAATAATTACTTGTCGATTTCCAACCGCTGTTCCACTGGCTCGTGGGAATCACGATGCCCGAGATGATGTCGCCGCTGAGGGTCAGGCCTGCGGTGTAGGGATACACGGCGTAGAACTTCGAGTCGTCCGTGGCAGTACCTGTGAACGTGGCCGATGCGCCGCCCGCCGAGGTGGTGAACTGCGTGTTCGTGTTCTTGGCACTGAGGATGCTGATTTTGTCGTTAGCGTCGAAGCTGACCTTCTTGGTGGAACCGTCCAGCGAGGCGCGGGTCGTAGTACCGTCGTTGTATCCGGCGGTGAAGGTCATCTGTCGGGGAGCGTTCTGTACGTCCTGAATATCGTTGTCGTCGTTCGAGCAACTGCTGAGTGCAAGCATGCCTGCCACAGCCATAAACATGTATTTCTTCATTGTCTTCAACTGTTTTAAAGGGTTAATACTTGCCATGTGAACTCTCCGTCCTCATAGTCATCAATTGTTGCGCTGTTTGAGGCAGGGTTACTGCCGGCCAGCAACTGCTGCTGTTGTTGCAACTCGACGACCTGCATCGAGGGCTTCTCAAATTTCTTTTTTTCTGTCATAATCGTTATAAATTTAAATTGTTATTATTATGTAATATTGATATGTTATTGCCGATTCATAGATAGTTTCCGCTAAATGGCGAAAAAACATGCAGGCCTCCCTTACATTTCTGCAAAGAAAGCCGTATATTAACGCGCGCGGACTCGCGTATTTAAAGTATTGTACGCCAGTAGCGCTAATTGTGTGTGTGTGTTATGCAAATTTTCGAGACAGCCAAATATTAAAGGCACTTTTTCGGTGTCCTTAACAAACTTTATTTGTCTCTCTGAATACAGCATAAACAATGGGAATTGAATGATATATTACACGGTCACGCCCGTCCGCATTACGTCGTGGTAGAGCGGTGACTGGCGGTCTTCGGCCATGAGCACTGGTTCGATGAGGAAACTGACCTCGCGGACGTCGCGCCAAAGTTTCTTGGAGAGCTCGAACTTGCAGCTGCCATAGGTAGGCACGATAACGGCCACGTCAATGTCACTGTCAGGGTTGGCGTAACCCTTGCTGTAAGAGCCAAACATCATCACTTTCGGCTCCACATCGAAGCGGGCGCTTATGACTCGCTTGTATCTGCGGACGAGTTCGAGAGCCTCGTCGCGGGTAAGTGTCCTTCTATCCATTCTTTAATTGTTAATCAATTATCTGCCTGCTCTCGCTTACTCGCAGCCTTTGGCTGCAAAGGTAACATTTTTCTCTGATATTCAGCTCTGTTTGCCCGAAAAAGTATCAATTTCTGCCATAGATTTAACTTTTCTATCGAGTTTTTCCTATGTCTCATTGCATTTTCAAGGGATCATGGGGTCGGTTCTTCTGATCTTTTTTCAAATTAAATGAAATGCGAATGAGACAGGTAATGAAGCATAGAGATATCAGACTCCTGAATATGATTAGGAGAACCGACCCCGTGATTCCAGTTAACTTAACACCCTAGAACCGACCCCGTGATTCCTTTTACCCCGCACGCGTCTATTTGAGGTGCACCCGCAGACCAAAGCTCAAGTTGAAGTTCAGCGGCTTCTCCTGGTAGAGCGTTGGCACCGAACTGCCGTTGTCGAAGAAATAGCCCAGTCCCGGTTCTGCATAAAGGCTGAACAAACGGGCCAACTTCAACTCTACGCCGACAGCGCCGTTCAGCGAGAACTGCCACAGGCTACCCTCTGTTGCTTTCTCCACCGTGCCGCCTGCCGACGTGTAGATGCCCATATAGCGGGTGGCCCATAGGTGATAGGCGACGTTCAGGGGAATACCAATGTAGTCCGTATGTATTTTCGTCGTGGTGAAGACGTTGTTGACGTTCTTGGTGATTTCTGAGGTCAGGCGGGTGTACGACAGACCGGCCTCCAAACTCCACCGGTCGTCCAACTGGTAGCGCAACGACACACCGAAGCGGACGGGCTGATAGTGGCGGACAGTCTCCCCCTCCTGTAGTTCTTTGTAGGTGGTAATGGTGTCATACTTTGTATAGGTATGGGGGGAAGTCGCATCGGGAGGGGGGGCGGGATTATCGTCAGGGTTTTCCCCCTCTTTATCCCAGTCGGCAGTTTCACCATCAAAATCAATTCCAGATCCAGTCCCATCTTCTGTCACCGTCGTTTCGTTAATGGTCGTCGTTGGTATTATTCGGCGGGATGACGTTTCGCTACGGCTGTTTGCCATGATATTGGCCATATAGACCTTTGCCGTCAGCCGATTGGTAGAAGAACGATGCAGGTTGGAAGGATAGACGACCTTGATATTTTGATGTCTGCGTGGCACTGCCCGTTTTTCAGGAACTTTCGCGGGAGCGACGACTGCCGTATCGGCAACGGGAAGTCCCTCTTCGGGCTCAGCCACAGCCACGCTATGCGACTCAACTTGACGGACGGTCGTTCTCGACAGGCGAGGCTTTACAGCCTGTTGAGGCTCTGGTGCCACCGTATCGCAAACCGGCTTTTCCATAGGACACACGGTCCGTACGACAAGACACGGGTTGGACGCCTCTTCCGTCTGCTCTGTCGTGAGCGCCCAATAGCCCCCTGCTCCTGCCAACAACAGAACAAGGGCCGCCGCTGCCACGCGGCGCAGCCATCTTGTCGAGGCGACGTGCCGCGAGGCGGCAACCGCCTGTTCTATCTCATCCCACGCCACTTCTGGGGCAGGCTTTCGGTAGTCTGCCATCTTCTCGCGCATCTGCTGTCTCCATTGTTCTGTCATCGTCGTGGGCTTTTGTCGTTGTGGTACTGTTGAATCATCTTCGCAAGCAGGTTCTTGGCTCTGTGTAGCTGCGAGGCCGAAGTGCGCTCGCTGATGCCGAGCAGGCGGGCAATCTCCTTGTGGCTATGGTCTTCGAAGACGTAGAGGTTAAACACCGTGCGGTAGCCTGTCGGCAGTCGGCTCACCATTTTGTGGATGGCGTCGGGTGGAACGTCGCTGATGGGCGGGTCGTCCGTCTCTGGCTCGTCGGCAATGTCGTCACAGAGTGGTGCAAACTCATGCCGCTGGTTGGTTCGCAGGAATTTCTGCGACTGGTTGACGACCACCCGTGTGGCCCAAGCCGGCAGGGAGCCTGCCCCGCGATACTGGAAATCGCCGATGTGGGAAAGGATGTGAACGAGAGCGTCTTGAAACACATCCTTCTGATCGTCCTCATCGACGATGTATCGGGAGCAGACGCCTGCCAAGTAGTCGGCATAAAGGGAATAGAACTCCCGGGCGGCACCCTTTTCGCCGTCCTGCAGGCGCTTGACCAATCGCTGTTCTTGTGTCCCTATAGAATACACCCGCTGTTAATAGCCCGTATATACTCCGATAAAGTAGACGGCACCCGTCGTCTTTTCGCTAATGACATAAAGGAACGGGTGGTTGGCGTGGAACGTTATATACTCGTCGTGCAGTGGCTCCTCTAAAGATGTGGTTTGCATTCCTATAACGGTGACAGCTGCTGCCTCAGTGCCTTCCTCATTGACCTTGATCTTTGCCGCCTGTTTCATAAGGGCGATAAAGGTCGGCCGGTCTGCGAAATAACGAAAATCTGCTTTGCGAGCAGAAAAGGCATTGGGCATACCAAGATCGCACATAATATCATTTAGGTGCAATTTGGTTTCACTCTCGAAACATGGGAGTTTGACATCAACCAGATGAGCAAACAGTCTGCGATTAAGTTCCGTCCACTGCTCTGCTGTCGGTATATTGGGCATGCTGTTTGTCTGGCCTTTAGGCAGTAAGATGGTCATGTTGAAAGACTGGTTGCCATAGGGCAGTTGCAGTATCTGGTAGTCGTCGGTCTCGCCGTAGTTGAACGTTCTCCTTTGGTGCATCATCTGACAGTACGTCATGTCTTTAGTATTGCCGATATGTTTAAAGGGTTCTTGTACGGTTTCTGCCTTGTCAAACTTGCAGGTCCATGCCCCCTTGAAGTAGATGGCATTCAACAAGTAGCTGACGGCTTCAGTATTGAATTCACTCTCGTCAAGCACCTTCTGAATCATCTGCTCCGTATGGTCGGCTGCCCACTTGTTGATGACGTTCAGCGTGTTGCCGTCGCGGAAGTCGCGGGTTTCGGGCTCAGCCTCGTAAAATTGCCTTGCCTTGTTGATGAAGTCGGTTTTCAGCGTATAGTCTTTGTTCAGGAAGATGGTATTTGAAATCAGCACTTTTGTCAACGAGTCTATCGATGGCCCCCTCTTCAGCATCTTGTAGCAAAAAGCGTTGATGCTGTCGGCACCCTGGCTTCCGAAGCCTAACACCTCGTTGATTTGCTGCTGTGTCTCGCCAGCCGCCCCGTTGTTAAGCATACCAAGGGCATAGGTGATGCTGAGGGGCGAGATGATGATGCCTTTGGCGCCATCGTAGGTGCCGAAGCACCCCGGGTCGGTTATCCGCTCGAACAGTCTGAACGCGAATTGGTTACTCTGGTTGACCATCTCCTGTTCGCTGCGGGTCAGGGTCAGCGTGGTTGGAATGGCTACAGTGTCAGCAGGTTCTACCGGGCATATCGTATGTGTCGGCTCAGTCATCTCGTCCGAGTCGCTACTGCATGCCCACTGGGTTGTGATCATCGTTAGGGCGATGATGGCCCACATCATAGTTCTCTTCATAATGGTGCAAAATTAGTATTATTTCTATAGATTAAATCCAAAAAGGCCAGAATCTTGCACCGTGAAACGTTAAAATAAGTTATCTCTTGTGCGCGTATTATGATAGCGAAACCGAAAAACATCCCACCCATGTCGCCCATCCCACCCGTAGCGTAGGAGCGACATGGGCGACATGGGTGGGGTGTTTTCTTGTTAGCCTACCATATATATACAAGACAAAATGAGAATAACAGACAAAGTGAGACAATGTCGAGATCATTTTTCAAATTAAGTGAAATGCGAATGAGACAGGTAATAAAGCATAGAGATATCAGACTCCTGAATATGATCAGGAGAACCGACCCCGTGATTCCCGGCAATCCTATGGCTCAAATAAGTCTTCCATTAAGACTTCGCTGTCCACTATGCTGTGATGTATTCCGTCTGCCACGCCGAAGGTCGTGACAAAAGTATTGACTAATGATTTCCGGGTATTCGTCTTTTCCTTAAAAGTTGCCATCCGCTGGCGCAAGGTCTGCTCATAGTCCTTGGATATGACGTATGGATTGACAGAAAATTTCATCTCGCACAGATTGATGATTCTGTCCGCACGGTCTATCAGCAGGTCAATCTGAGCACCTTTCTCGTCAGTCCCTTTTGATACGGCATTCCTCCACGATGATGCTTCTGCCGCTATACCCGAAATGCCAAGCCGACGTTTTATCTGATCCAAATGCGTCAAGCATATAAGCTCAAAGGACATCCCCTGCCAAGACTCAACAGAATGGGACTGGAAATGGTGGCTCCACCATTGCTCATCCTTGCCGTTATGGCTTTCTACGAATCTATAATAGAATAAGGTGTAGAAATCCACCAGACGATAGATGGCACCTTTGGTCTTGTTGCCATATTGCGAGTATCGGATGATGAAGTCGCATCTCTCCAGATTGCGCAAGACATTTGTCAGCACAGCATCCTTCAGACTTGTAGCTTTGGATATTTCGTCACGTGTCATCCCATCACGGACTGCATTCAAAGTCCGCACCACGCTGACATATTTCTCGGAATGCGTGAAAAGGGCATTGTAAAGTTCCTCAAATTCCGTTCGTAGTTCTCCGTTCTTGCGGAAGAAAAGACGGTCGATATTCTGTACAAGGCTTTCACGAGGGTCAAGCAGACTGTAGTAAAACGGTATACCGCCAATGACCATATAGGCCTGTAGTATCTGGTATCGGTCCCAGTTTATATTGCGACTGTGCAGGTATTGCTCTGTTTCGTATAGCGTGAAAGGACGCACATAGATGTTGTTGGTAACTCGCCCGTGCAAGCCGCCCTGGTTCTCCACAATCTTATCGACCATCCATGATGTTGAGGAACCACTTGCCACAAAAACAATATCGGACCGCCTGGCAGCCCATCCGTTCCAGAACATTTCCAGAGCATCCACAAATTCTGAATGGGGAGTATCAATCCATGGCATTTCGTCGAAGAAAATCACTTTACGCCTGTTGTCCGGAAGTGACTCCAGATATTCCTCCAAGGCATCAAAGGCGTCAAACCACTCATTGAAGACTGGCATTTTCTCCAAATTGGCATATTTCTTCAGCGACTTAGCAAAGTTACGCAGTTGCCTTGTCTTGGGTAACCTATGACCACCGACAAACGAAAAGTCATAGGCGCGATTGAAGAAATGGTCAACAAGATATGTCTTGCCGACACGTCTGCGTCCATATACAATAACAAACTCCGAGCGGTCTGATTCCAAACTGCGCTGCAGTTCTGCTTTCTCACGCTCTCTGCCAATCATCATGTCATTCTTTGTAATCATGCGAACTTAATCTTTTTGCAAAGGTAGCCAAATATTTTGAAACAACAAGGCTTTGCTAAAAGAAAATTGACTAAATCACTAACTTTTTTGGCGATTTAGTCAATTTACCCTATACGATTATAAAGTTATCGAGTATGTTCTGCCTTTCCTGCTGTCCTTTAGGATGTATTTCAAGGACGCTGTTTCTTCAAGCCTTTTAGTTCATCATTTATCATTGAATAGATCGATATGTCAGGAATTTGTTGTGGAATATCTTTTTTCAAATTAAATGAAATGCGAATGAGACAGGTAATAAAGCATAGAGATATCAGACTCCTGAATATGATCAGGAGAACCGACCCCGTGATTCCCGTGAAGGCTCTCTGTCCGGCGCCTCTCATGCAGAATTATATGATTAAATCGGTAAAAATGACTAAAAAAAGCATCTTCCGTGAACAATTTTCATGGAAAGTTAGTATCTTTGCAACGCAATTAACAATTGCGACTTTTTGTTGCTCAATTATCCTGCCGAATTGCGACCTCGAAAGGGATTTAAGAGCGAACAATACTACATTGAAGCTGCGCACCATAGCGCAGACTTCATCCATAGTAGTATTGGGGCTGTCGCAAGCCTGGCAGGATATATGGGACGGGGTCTGTGCTTTCTTTATGCCCATACCGATAGTGCTTCCCCCTACCAGACTTTGATGAGAGAATTATAAAGCAACCATAATACAAGAACAATTAAAAAAGGAACAAAATGAGGAGTATGAAACATTCGATTAGCTTTGCCGAATATGAGAACCAACGGTCGCTGGCCGAAGGGGAAAGCAATGTTCGAGCAACGCTCAAACACATGAAACAATCATTCCATCTCATCCTCATCCTCGCCGCGATGCTCACGATGGCGCAGACGGCGTGGGCAGGAACGAAAATCGAGACGAGAACCGTGACGTTCTACATGGACGGTTGCACGTCGGATAGGACGATACTTCAGGACGACCATACACTGGTTAGCGGGGGTATGGTGCTCTACTATTCGAGCAATGTTCCCAAAAGCAATTACATTCAACTAACCAATAATGATGGTAGAAAGATTACGAACTTCCGTTTGAGTGTTATTCAAAACGAGGCAGACATTAAGTTTACCAATCTGGAGGGAACCGTGAAAAGCGTGGAACTCACTAATTTCACATTCTACAATAGTGGCATGCAAATGTACGTTGGCCTTGATAAGACCAACCCTTCAACCTTGCTGCATCTACAAGGCACAACCAACGACTACGATTTCCCGTCGAATGACACCAACGAATCAACAAACTCTGCGACCTTTGTGGGCAATCTTGATGTCAGCGCAACAAATCAGTTGAAAATCATGTTTGCTGGCGATCCGGATAAGAGTTTCGGCACTTTCAAATTTAATGACGGCACCATCGTTATTACCTATGAAGTCGAGGTACAAGAAACACAAGACCCTGGTCATACGTTCTCATTTAGTAAGACCGACAACACGCTGACTGCCACATGTACCAGCACCAGCGCCGCCCACAAATGCGGTCTTACAGAGCGTAAGTCCACACTGACGCTGACTGCTAATGATGCATCTTTTGATTCGCAAAGACACAATGCATCGCTCAACCTAACAGACTTCATGAATGAGACGGGCATTACTGACATTACTGCCTCCTTCGTTTATCGGAATAGGGCAACCAGCGAGGAAAGCAATATGGCACCATCCGCAATCGGCGACTACACAGTAACCGCTACCGTCACTATCGGCGACAGCTACAATTACAACTGCACGCTGACCAAGGACTTCAGTATTTTGGCAGGATATAAGGTCAACAACATCTACTCACAGTTCAAGCCAAGCAAGATTTCGGCTTTGGAGGGCGAAGCGATGACCATCACTTACACGCAACAGATGGACGAAAGCCTCGATGGGTTGACCCTGACTGGCGCGACATCGGGCAATAACATCACCTACACCCAAAGCGGCAACGTATCCGCTGAATGAAAACAACATCACGCAGAGCGGCGACACCTACACCATCAAGACTGCCGAGGGCTGGAACTACTTCTGTCAGCGCTTGGAAGTGGACGGCGACTTGAACGGTTTCAGTGGCAAGACCGTGATGCTGGCTGGCAACATCACCGTGACAACGATGGCGGGTAGCGGAAAATACCCGTTCAAAGGAACGTTCGACGGCAACGGCCATACGCTGACCTTCAACTATACTGCCGATATGCCTAATTGCGCCCCATTCCGCACCACTAACGGTGCCACCATCCGCAACTTGCACGCAACTGGTCTGATAGAAGGCGGCATTTGGCACTACATGGGCGGTTTGGTAGGCTCTGCCAGCGGCAACCTCACCATTGAGAACTGTCGCGTCAGCACCCAAATCAGCAGCACCATCAACGGTGAAGCGGAGCACGGCGGCTTCGTGGGTTACGTACAGTATACGAACTACCTCGTGGACTGCAACATCACGGGCTGCGTCTATGACGGACTCATCTACAACTCGAACACCTGGAACCAGACTTATGGCTGCGGCGGATTCATCGGTTCCATGTCACAGTATGCGAATGTTGACCTCACTGACTGCCTCTTCCTGCACGGCCAGTACGACAACAATGGCAACAAGTGCGAACTCTACTGGGGATATGACAACGACAGGAACAGCACCTTCTTCCACCGCAGCAACGGCTACGGCGAGGGCACGCTGAAAAACTGTTTCTACGTCGGCACGCGCGGCCTGAAGCAAGGCTCGCCCGCTGTGGAATCGGCCGACGCTCCCGACAATTTCGCCCACTTTGGCACCCCGACCGACCACGGCTTCCTGAAGGTCTATGGCCACACCATGGTCTTCGACGGCAAGTACTATACGCCGACATACGGTGATCTGGTGGAGACGTACAGCTACAGCGGGGATAAGAGCTACATCATCGAGTACGATGACATGCCGCTCGGCATCAAGGATGTCAAGACGAAACAGAGTACAAAATACCTGCGCTACAACCGTCCGTTCACCGAAGACAAGGCCGTGACCATCATGCTGCCGTTCGACTTCCGCAAGAACGATATCAGGCGGGGTGAATATGACAACATTTCGGTGGGAAAGTTCTACGAGTTCGCAGGCATTGAGGAAGTGCCGTTTAACGTGTGGATTGCCGTGATGAAGGAAGTGGGCGTGGAAGGCTCTAACGAAACGACTGAGACCACGATGAAGGCCAACACGCCGTATCTCTTCATGCCTGGTGAGAAAGCTAAATATGTCTACTTCACTAATGGGGACGACTACTACCAAGGCTTCGATATCTTCACTGAGGGTTACGAGCGCGGTAACAAGCAGACCGAGTACGACGGCAGCGATGGCACATATTCGTGGAACAAATGGAATTTCAAAGGCACCTACCAGCCTCGCTACTGGAGCGACAGCGAGAACCCTGAGGAAATCGGAAAGGTGTACGGCTTCGCAGGAGCGACCAAGGAGGTGGACGAAAAACTCGTCGTGGCCGGCGACTTCGTGAGGGCGAAGAGCGGCGCGAAGATTCGCCCCACGTCGTGCTACCTGATGTGGGCTGGCAGCGAGCCCAGCAATGCCCGTGCCCTGACCCGCAGCGCAGCGGCTACGGAAGAGGAACTGCCACAAAGCATCACCGTCAAACTCATTTCGGCAAGCGGCGAGACTACCGCCATCGGTACCCTCGACACCAAGACGGGCGAAGTATCATTTGACAGCGAGGCATGGTACACGCTGGACGGTGTGCGCCTGAGCGGCAAGCCCAGCACCAAGGGCATCTATATCAACAACGGAAAAAAGATTGTAATCAAATAACGAATGGAGGACACAGCAATGAAAAAGAGAACATACAAGAAACCTTCAATGAGAGTAGTCGAGCTGCAACATAGGACATGCCTGCTTCAGGCAAGTGGCACGCCTCCCAACGAAATACCCGACTACGACGACTGGATAGAGTAAAATGGCAGCACCAATCGGATAGCGTAACTTTGCTGCGATCATAGTTACTATGTTTGCAGTCGCTAACGGAATGATATACTGAGTAGGCAGACGCTTTCGGGGGCTGCGAGCCCCCTGCCGCGAGGCACCCCCTCGGTGTTTTTCATAGATTTTTCAGAGGAAATGGATCATGGGGTCGGTTCTTCTGATCATTTTTCAAATTAAATGAAATGCGAATGAGACAGGTAATAAAGCATAGAGAAATCAAACTCTTGAAAATGATCAGGAGAACCGACCCCGTGATTCCTTATAATAGGGACAAGGAGAAAACAACCCACACCTCCCACACCTCCCGCACCTAAGGCGGGTGTGAGAGGTGCGAGAGGTGAGGGTTCATTTACGGTTA
>ONDA01000071.1 GCA_900316475.1 uncultured Prevotellaceae bacterium | reverse complement strand
GATGGCCACAAACTCACCTTTCTTTACTTCGAGCGATACACCGCCCAATGCTACGGTCTCCACCTCTTCCGTGCGGAACACCTTCTGAATGTTTTCTAACTTAATCATAATCAAGAGACCCACCCCCAGCCCCTCCCTGAATGGAGGGGAGTGAATAGTTTTACTGGTAGGCTTATAGGGTCATTTTCTAAATTGTTTATATTATTTTTCTGTTTAGCAGGTAACTACTCCCCGCCCTTTAGGGAGGGGCTGGGGGGAGGGTCTTCTATTCGTTCTTGAGATAATCGACAGGATTGCTGCTGGCCACGCGATAGCAGCCCAAGCATACCACACTGAGGATGACGGCAATCACTACCAAAGCACCGCCAATAAAGATGAGGGGCGACAGCGCGGTCTTCTCGCTGAACTGCTCTAACCACAGGCGGGCGACATACCAAGCCCCCACAGCGCCAATCACGACGGCAGGCAAAGCCACGCGCAGGATGTCGGTCTGGAACAGCCTGAGCACATCGGTTATCGTTGCGCCGTTCACCTTGCGGATGGCAATCTCCTTCTGCCGGCGCCCTATCTCGCCAGCCAGATAGCCGACCAGTCCGATGAGGGCTATCAGCAGGGCCACCAGTCCGCCAATCATCACCGTCGTACGGAAGCGGTGGGCGTCGGTATAGAGCTCAGTCACCATCTGGTTATAGGGCGTGACGGCGATGTCGGGATTGTCGGTCATCAGTTCCTTCACCAGCTTATTGGCCTCCTCCAGACCTTCCATCGACTGGAAGCGAATCAAGATATAGTGCATCTGGTCAGGCTTGCGGCTGTAGTAGCATAAGCTGGGACGGGTATCTGGACTGGTGATGCTGCCAATGCGGGTGTCCTCATACACGCCGACGATGGTGTAAGGGCCTTCGAACGAGGTGCAGATAATCTGCTTGCCCACGGCGCGGTCCCAACCGGCAATCTGCTTCATGCGCTCTTCAAACTGCCGGCTCACCATCACCTCGCGCAGCGTGTCGGCCTGTTCTGTAAACGTACGGCCCGAGACGATGGGGATGCCCATCACGTCGAAATAGCCGTCGCCAACGTAGTAGAGATCTGCGATGTTCATATTCTCTCGCTCGCTGCCAGGCAGATAGATGTTGTCGCCGCTTTGGTGCTCCGTCAGGTTGGCATACGCCATCGTAACACCCTTCACGCACGACAACTTCCGCAATTCCTCCATCGCCAACTGGCATTGCTCGCTGCTTACGCCGTCCTTCAGCACCGAGCCGAGCGTGGCGTAGTCGTAGCCGGGATTGTCGTTGACCATCATCCTGTACTGCCGGCCCACCACTATCAGTAGCACGATGAGGAACGTAGCCGAAGCAAACTGCAGGCCGAGCAACAGCAGTTTCCACAGACGGTAGCTCTGTCGGTAGTGCTTGAACGCAGCCGCCACGGGCACATGGGTATAGATGTAGCCCGGCACCAGACCCGTGACAAGCAGCACGACGATGAACGTCGTGACAATCACCCACACGTTGCTGCCCGTGGTCAGCAGCACCGCCAAGGGAGCGCCCACCAGTTCCTCTACCGTGTCCTTGGCCAGGAGCAGCAACAGGGCTGCCAGAGCTACCGACAGCAGCAGATGGACTGTGCTCTCGGCTATCACCATACGGTATATATGGCGCGCCTCAGCACCGTAGCACATGTGAACAGCCATCTCGCGCGCCCTGCGGCTGATGCCGCCAATGACGAGCAGGAGATAATTGAGTACGGCACAGCCAATGAGCACGGTGGCCAGCAGCGAGAGAATCCACGTCATGCGGCGTGTGCCCTCGTCGTTCTTATGGTAATCGCGCAGCGGACGCACGGAGAAGCCGAGGTCCACACCAGCCTTCTTCAGCTGGTCCTCAGGCATGTTGTCGTGCCGCATCTTCTCTATCTGAGGCTTCAGGTCATCGGGCGTGATGCCCTCAGCCAGACGGACGTAGGCCATATAGCGGTCGTTGCCCACCCAGTTGTCACGACCGTCGTATATCACTTCTGTAATAGTGGGCATCGACACCATCACCTCCAGGCCATGCAGTCGCGAATTCAGGGGCACGTCTTCGTAAATGCCGCCTATGGTCAGCGCCCAACCGCCTCGTTTGTTATAGAACACTTTCTTGCCGACAAGTTCGAGGGGGTTGGCAGCCCCCGCCAGTTTCTCGGCCAGCGAAAGGGGAATCATGCAGCACTCTACCTGACTGAGCACCTTCTTCGCATTACCCGCCAGCACACGGAAGGGAAACACATCGAAGAAACAACTGTCCACAAGGCTAAAGTTGGTGCGCACTCGCTTGTCGTCGTCGGTTACCAAGGGCATGTCCCAAGCAAAGCCTGTATAGCGTGTGGCAGCCTCCACCTGCGGACAGTAGCGCTTCAGCCCAGGCGCCACAGCTCCAGGCGTCTGTGAGTAGTGTATATATTCGCCATTACGGATAACATCCTCATAGACAACATAGATGCGGTCGCTCGTTGGAAAGAAGTTGTCCCACGACTGTTCGAACCCAGCCTTGCCTATCAGTACAATGCCCGTAGCCAGTCCGGTGGCCAGACAGAGAATCTTAATCCAGTTGTGCTGGCCGCGCTGATGGAGTGATTTCAATACGTTCATACGTTTTATTTGTTTTGTGATGCAAAGTTACCCCATAAAAACGAATCCGCCAAGGTTTTCCACCCTGGCGGAAGCAGATTGTCTAATAATTAGACAGTTCGGCGTATGATTCTTTGACACCCTATCCTATGCCCCTCAGTGTGCCTTGTCCTCGCCGACCTGGAAGTAGGTCAGATACTCCGTCCCGTTATCCTGCCAGATGCCGTCGAAACTCTGAAGCAGCGTGTCGCCTTCGTATATGCCATCAACCGTAAACTGGAAGACGCCGTGACTGGCAAACGGCTTACCCGCATCCAGACTGGCTTTCGTCAGAAGGAAATAGGTCTGGGAGTTCAGTTTCAGCATCAGATGGTGGTCTGTGCCGCCGTAATGGAGCGTGAGCGGAATGGCCGCTGGCTCGAAGCCCCAGTTGACATCGCCGTTGTCCTGCAGACTGTAGAAGCGATAGTCGACCAGAAAGTCCACATTGGGAGCGCCGGCCAGAGCCTCAGCCAAAGCCCGGTCTTCCACCACGTTCGAGAGCAGGCTCACAGGGTAGTCGTGGAAACAGACGGAGTGCATCGTCAGGTCAGTGACCGTCATCTGCACGCCCTCCTTCTTAACGGCCTTGGTGTCGCTGCCGCCACCGTTATAGACGATGACATAGGTTCCCTTGTATTCGCCCGCTATGGCCTTGGCGTAGTCCTCCTTCTGCTTCGTCGTCATGCCGTGAAACACAGGGTCGCAGCTACAGGCTGCGAAGGTCAGGGCAACCAACAGCGCAAAGAAGAATTTTCTCATCACAGTCTTTCTCATTTAATCAACTACTATGTGTTAAACGCATTGCAACATTGTTTTATTGTGTACATGGTCTCTTTTCCGCCTACTCCTTCCGAGGGGGAACATCAAAAGATAGAAAAGTGGATTTTGGCGACCGCCCCCACGTATAAGGCCGTGCGCCCGCATTGATAAGGGCGGCCGCCCGAAGATGTGTGGCCGTCCGTCCGAATCTGGCAAGAGGGCGGCTTGCTCCCTGTTTGGCGGAGGTTTGCTCCCTGTTTGGCGGGCTCCTTTCCCTTTCGTTGCTGTTTTAGTCTGTTGCTGTACTACAGCAACATACGGAACAGAGAGTACGGGCCATGTCGTTCAGGGAGAGGCATTGGCTGCGGCTGATGGTTGTGCGCTCGTTGTGATGCTCCCACGGCGCGAGGATGAGCAGCTGCCCTCGGGCACAGGCCTCCATGCGCTGCCCGCCCGGTTTGGCCAGGTCGGTGAAGCCGTTCTCCTGCAGATAGACAAGGGGGAAGCCCTGTTCAAAGGCGGCACGCATCACGGCCTTCTCGCCCGGCGAGATGGAGGGCGAGACGAGCACAGCGCCCCTTGCGGCGGCTTTCGTAAAGTAAGCCACGCGCTCATGTATCTCAGCCTCCGTCAGTCGGCGGGAGCATTGCACTTGCAACAAGACCGGCCGCTGCAGGAGAAACCGGTTGCCGATGGCAGAGAACGACATGTTTCCAATGGTCAAGCCCCTCTGTACGCGGAAGAGGTCGGGGTGCTCGCGCTTCATCAGCAGCCGGCGCGGGTTATTACGCAGGTAGTCGTTCCAACGCTTCAGCTGGTCTTTCTGCAGCAGGAGCTTGTCGTTGTAGCTCGGTTCAAAGAGCAGGCCGTGCTTGCGGTCATCCTTCGTCTGTCCTGTTTGTTGCTGTAGTACAGCAACAGACGCAACAGAGGGAACGAGGGCGCGGAAAGCCTTGTTACAGCCCTGCTTGAAGCCGAGCAGCACCTTGCCCAGCGGCTTGTCGATGCGCTCCTTCACAAAGAGGATGCCGTGGAAATGGTCGGGCATCAGCTGAAAGGCCAGCACCTCTATTTGCGGGTAGCGTAGGGCTATTTCATGCCAGCACTGCTCCACGCAACGCCCCAGCTCTGTGGGCTCGGTGCGCGGAAGGTTTGGGGAGCCTGGCTGCCCGTCGCTCCTGCCTACGACCTGCCCTAACAAAGGGCGGCGGTCCTCGGTCACCATCGTAATCATATACATCTGCCGTTCCTGATAGTCGTGCCCCACCATACGGCGATGCATCGAAGGGACCTTCTCGCCGGCAAAGGCTTTCTGTTTCTCGTAGGTTTCTTGGTCCATACAATATCTTCTTACTTTATTGAGAAACGCGATACTCCCCTCTTTTATTGTCAGAACAGGCTGGATAGTCGTCTCCGCCTACTCATTCTTGATGCTGTTGACAGGATTCTCGTTGGCAGTGCGCCAGCTCTGGATGACAACCGTCAGCAGGGTAACGAGAGCGATGAAGGAATCACGGGATCGGTTCTCCTGATCATTTTCAAGAGTCTGATATCTCTATGTACTTGTCTCATTCGCATTTCACTTAATTTGAAAAATGATCAGAAGAACCGGCCCCATGATCCTTTTTCACATCACTTTCTTGAACCGTACCAGGCTTGTTCCAAATCATCTGCGTGCTGGTGAGGCGGCGGATGTCGCAATCCACAGTGAGGGCTTCTGAGGTGTCATCGGGCTTGGGCGAAATATGCAGATGCCCAGCATCCGTTACGGTGTAGATGCGATAAACTATGGTGTCGCCTGCTGCCCAGTCGGAGGTGAATATATCAACGGTGCCGTTATTCACAGACTGTGGATGGAATGTGTACTGTACCGTGCCTGCATCGGCCACACCTTCGTTATACACCTTTTGCCATGTGCCACTAAGTTGTGCTGCTTCGTAAACATTATTGTCATCATCGCTACTGCAAGAGGCGAGGGAGAATGCAGCAAGCATCAC
>ONDA01000080.1 GCA_900316475.1 uncultured Prevotellaceae bacterium | reverse complement strand
TACAAAACCATATATAAAAGGTGTGAGACCTCAGACATCGGAACCATTCGGATGCAGCCCGACACATATACCTTGGGGAATGTGACAGTAAAGGGAGAGATTCCTCAATACAAGATGACCGCGGGCGGCATGACCGTGGATATTCAAAACTCGATGCTGAAAGATGTCGGAACAGCAGACGATGTTCTCTCCATGCTGCCCGGCGTGCAGGGTAGCGAAGGCAATTTCACCGTCTTTGCCAAAGGCACGCCCGAAATCTACATCAACAACAAAAAAGTGCAGAGTGCTAAGGAACTGAAACAGCTGAAGTCTGACAACATCAAGAGTGTGGACATCATCACCTCGCCTGGTGCCAAGTACAATGCCGAGGTGAATGCCGTTATCCGCATCAAGACCATTCTTCCGCAGGGTGACGGCTTTAGCATAGAGGCATTCAGCCAAGTGGCCAACAACAGGAAGTGGACGACTTACGACGATTTGGAAATGAAATACCGTCAAGGTGGCCTGGAGCTGTTCGGCACCATGACATTCTACAATAACCACCATTCAGAGGACAACAGAGTCGGCTGGGAATCAAATATCAATGGTGACCGCATTGCTCTCGACCAGACTTGCCCAAACACTTTCTGGTTTACAGACCTCAGTGGCGAGATTGGTATGAGCTACGACATCAATGCCAACAACTCGATAGGTTTCAAATATAGTCTCAACGGCTCACTCTATATGGGAGGCGAGGCAAACTGCGTACAGACTATTACCAGAAATGACGAACTGGAGGGAATCGTCGACCAGTGGATGGGAACGACGGAGACTGACGGTCCCATTCATGAGGCCAATGCCTATTACGTCGGCAAGATAGGTAAACTGGGTATCGACTTCAACGGCTCCTGGCTTTGGAACAAGAAAGTCAGAAGTGACGTTGAGACGGAGCGCAGCCTGCAAATCGAAGACCGTGACATCCATCTGCGAAATGAAGACCACCGTAACATGTTGGCAGGCAAGCTGGTGCTGTCCTATCCCGTATGGAAGGGCGAGCTGAGTATCGGCTCCGAGGTGACCCGCACCCACAGCTATGGCACCAACGAGAACGAGGAGCATTACGTCAAGTCATCAGACGATGACATCAGGGAGAGCAACATTGCTGGCTTTGCCGAATACGCCCTGCATTTGGGCAACTGGAGCTTTGACGGAGGCTTGCGTTATGAGCGGGTGTCTACCGACTATCGCTCTTTCGGTGTATATCAGGAAGAACCCAGCCGTAAGTATGGCGACCTGTTCCCGAATCTCTCCGTCGGATGGAAGAAAGGCAAGTGGGGAGCAGAGTTTAGTTACAACAAGCGTATCAAGCGCCCCTCCTACTATATGCTCAGCTCCTACGTCCAATACGACAACCGCTACGAGGTGGAGGGCGGAAATCCGTTGCTCAGACCCACCAATCGGCAGGATATAGACCTGCGACTTAACTATTCATGGCTGAGTCTGTCAGCGGGTTACACGCAGAACAAAGACATCTTCTTCTCGTATGGCAGTCCATACGAGCAAGGCAGTGACATGACGATATGGACACGACGGAACTTCGACCGTCAGGAGGCATGGCATGCGTCGCTTGTCGCCTCCCCGAAACTCGGATTCTATCAGCCTACGCTGACGTTGAGTTACTGGCAGCAGCATTTCCCGACGAAGTACTCCGGCGTAACAATCGGTCTCGACAAGCCTGAATGGACCTTCAGCCTGCGCAACTGGTTCATCATTGACGAGACCGCAAAGGCCATGCTCTATCTCCGCTATGTCACCAGCAACGACTTGCAGAAGTCGTTCTTCAGCGAAAGGCTTACAGCCATCTTCTTTGCCAACGATGTATTCAAGACGCTGCGTGAAAAGTGGCAGGCCACCTATCCCGTGGTATTAATGACTAAGGATGCATACGTCTATACGCAGAAGTTCGGCATTTCCCTGACGTATAAATTCAATTCGACCCGAAGCAAATATAAGGGTACAGGTGCCGGTAACGATGAAAAGAACAGATTATAAACTCTCTCTCGTTAGGGCAGTCGTCAGCCTTCGTGCTGACGCTGCCCCATATAATAAAATCACAAGCAATATGAAACAAGCAAAACTTCTCTTCCTCCTGATTGCCCTCGTCGCAATGGCAGGGCTGGCCCAGGAGATTAAAATGAACGAGACAACAATCAACGACTACATCTCGATGCTTAATCAAAAAGGCTATCAGGCTTACAGCTTTAAAGAATCATGGGGTCGGTTCTATTGATTATTCAGTGATCCACTACATGGCACCCCCTGAGTGTTTTTCATGGTGAGGGCTTCACCATAGGCGGGTCAACAAATCCAGTACGAAGTCATATTTCTCAGTTGAAAAGGTCAACGTTTCCAGTACAAAGTCCACAAACCCGGGAAAAGGGACAACAAAAGCAGGAAAGCAGACAACCTGATCAGAGAGATAAGTCAACAGAATCAGTATAATAAACAGTAATTAACAAAACAGC
>ONDA01000072.1 GCA_900316475.1 uncultured Prevotellaceae bacterium | reverse complement strand
GTGTAGTGGCGGTGACCCGTAGAGCCTTGAGCGATGGTGACCGTCATCTGGGCACCGTTGAGGCCCGTTCCCGTCCATCCTGTAAATGTCCAGCCCGCGCGTGTCGGGTTGTTCAGCGTAATGTCGCTGCTGGCCGAAGTATAAGTGGTGGGGTTGGGCGTTGCCACCGTGCCACCGTCCAGATTATAGCTGATGGTAAAACTATAGCCGGCAGTAATGGTGGCGGTGCCGTCGTCAAACGCAGCGTTATCCTTGCTAATGGTGAAGCTGTTACCTGGGAGCGGAGTGCCGTCCAGGCTGTAGGTCACAACTGCCTCAGGGTCGTTGTAGCCCAGCGTGACCGTGCCATAATGGAATACCTCGTTCAGGAACGAACAAGTGCTACCCGACAGGATGCTGACACCCTGTCCAAGACTCAGCTGGCTGACCTTGGTGCCATCCGCAATAACAACACCCGCATCGGGATTGTTTTGAGGATTGGCAGTATAGAAACAGTTCGTGCAGGAGAGGGTACTGAAGGTTTTTGAAGCATTATATTTCATGCCAATTGGATGGAAGGGACCTGGACCAGAATACGTTCCCTTGAACAGACAATTGGTCATGGTGAGACTCTTGTCAGTATTATTATAGCATCCTATGAAGCCCCCAGTTTCATAAGAAGTTGGGGTTTGTGTGATTGTTCCACCATACACAACGTCCTTGATGGTCAAGGACCCAGTGAGCTGACCCACAACACCTCCGATACGCCAATCTCCTGTGACATCGGTGTTCACCACACAGTTCTCGATGAGATTATTATTACCCATTGCTTGGCCTACCAGACCGCCTGTGTAGTCTGAAGTGTTTGTCACACTTCCTGTGACGGTCAGGTTCTTGATGGTGGCTCCAGAGATTACTGGGAAGGGTGCCATGTTCCATGAACCTCCTGAAATCGTGATATTCAGCGTGTGACCACCTCCGTCGAAGACACCGGAGAATGTATGATTAGTATCCATCCTAGAACTGGTCGTGATGTCGGCTGTCATCTTGACCAATTTACCCGAATAAGTGGTTCCGTTATTCACATTCGTACAGAAGGTTTCCCAGTCGCTGGCGCTGGCAATGGTCATGCCAATCGGTTTCAGGTTGATGGAATAGCGTTCGTCCAATTCCGTTCTGTTTTCAACATAACCACCATTAATTTCAAAGGTAGTCAAACTAATCTGGTACAGACCGGATTCCAGCCCATCTCTATTGACATCAAATGTATACTCGGCACCACCTGCCAGTGTAGGCTGCAGAACACCGATGTCATAGGGATGAGCAATCATCTCAAATTGGGAACCGTTCCATTTCTTATAGGTAAGGGTAATATATTTACCATTATAATTATAATTAGAGGCTGAGAGGTTCTTAATCGTCACCTTACCCTTCAGCTTTGATCCATAGACGTCAATACTACGGGTACCGTTGCCGTCAATCCGGAACGACTGGTCGTCCTGGCCCTCTAACTGATAATCCACAATCGCCAGCGTCTTTCCTGCCAGGCTGGCATCGGTTGTCGCGGTAACGCTGGTTGAGCCAATCACATTCGTGCCTGCCTCGTCGGTAGTAGCCCAGATGTAATAGGTGGTTGCTGAGGTCGGTGTCCACTCGAATTCGACAGTCGAAGGAACACCCGTCGGTGCACCAAGGCCACGTTTGGCCACATAATTCCCCTTGTTGTTGGCATCGGTGCTGACGAAGAAGTAAGCCATGCCGTAGTATTCCTCACCGTTGTTGGTGAATGTGACGTTGGTATATTGTGGCGTATTGACAAATACTGTTCCAGGAATAGAGAAAGCGGTATTCTGGAAGTCAGGCGCAGGATGAGCCGTCAGCGTAGGCACACCATAGGCATCGTAGACAGCGCTGAAATAATTGATGTCGGGGTCGGCACCGGGTATCCAGGTAGATGTCCCTGAGACTCTGGACATGGGGATCAGCTTTCTGGTTTGGTTGGCAAAGTCAGCACATATAGCACTTGCAGACACGTCAGGAAAAGCGCTACCAGTAGATATAGATTGACTGGCAATGAGTTTAAACAGCGTTATCGAGCTGCCGTCGTAAACGCCTACTCCAATATCAAAACTGTTGGTCGTACCTGTGAGGTTGCCTGCCGAGAAATGGATGTCCGTTCCTGCCACACGGTAGCTATCCATGGTCAAGCTCGCTGGATCTGTTGTTCCTGATGCTCCGACATGCTGGATGCCGACAATAGCCTGCTGGTCAATGGTGTAGCCATCAGTACCAGCAGCAGCACCCGTCTGACCAGCGTCGTCGGGGTTCAGGACGGACAAGGCGAAGTAGTCGTCGAGATAGCCTCCCCAGCCCCAGTTGATATGGAATAATGTGTTGGTTGCGTCAAAGCCGTCGGCCACAAAGGCGTGTCCGCCAGCCGCCCTGCCTGCGCCTAACACGACAGGACGACTTGCCGCTACCTCATTATAAATAAGGTTTACCCAATCGGCATAAGAATAATCTATGCGGCGGACGAAGCGAGTCGTGTTGTCAAAGCCAAAATAATTGATCAAGGCATTGGCAACGTAAGCAGTCTGCGTGCCTGACGAACCGCTGGAGTATTTCATCTGCACGGAAGTGCCACAATAGAGCATCAACTGGGCAACAGCGGTCTTTTGTGCATCTGTCCCTGCGTTATTGGCATACGAATTCAGCAGCAAGTCCTTGCTTGGAATAGCAGTACCAGATGGAATGGCACTCACTGTGATAGTCGTATTGGGAATGGTATATCCGGGAATCTCCGCGATGGTGGCGGCAGGACCATTATCATTTTGGATGTGGTAGTTCACCACCTGAGCCATCGCAGTAGCCACACAACCGGTTGCAGAGCGCTGACTGTTATCCAAAGGACACTGATTATTGTAGGGTGCTCTTTGGTTCCAAGTAGTGGTCATCAATACACCAACATTACTCATAGAACGCCGTGGAGCGGCCTTGGTGGGCTGGTAGTTGATAGACTCCAGATACTTCATCTCGTCGATGTAGCCCTGCAGGAAGACACGCATGTTATCGGGCATGTTCTGCTCGTCGAAAGTGCCGTCGTCGCTGTAGCCCAGCACGGCATTGAAGCGCTCGTCACCGCTGACCAGCACGAAACCGCTTTGCCGTGTGTCGGTGACGGCATAGAGATAGGGCTGTCCCGACGTGTCCTTGGCATTGAACACCACTGCAGTCTTCAGCATGTTTGCTGATGGAGCATTGCGTCTGCCGCCCTGTTTAGTACTCTGCCCCTTCAGGAACTTTGAGGCAATCTCTTTGGCCTGTTCCGGGCTCACGTGCTGTGCCCAGATTCCCTGCACAAGGAATAGCAGGAAGACAAAGAAGAACGTAAATCTTTTTGTGTTCATTGTTTATAGAGATTAAAATCTTTGATTTTGAGTGCAAAATTACGGGAAAAGACCAGAAAGCATGTTCTCGTGGCGCACAGTTTTGTTCTCGTGGCGCACAAATTGCACTTTGGGCAAGAAATCCCAAGCCCTAATTCGGGATTTATTGTAATTTTACAGAATAATCGGAATTTAAATTTGGCTAATTCGATAGAAAACACTATCTTTGCATACAAGAAATGTTTACTCTGCTTAACACTTACAAACAGGAAGTGTCTATGCCGATTATCATTGTTTAGGTAGATTGAAATATGAAAAAACTTATCTTCCTCTTTGCGACACTGCTGGCGCTGGGCGCTTGTCAGGAAAAGAGTCAGCCAACCGCCGTTATGGTATCGGATGCCGACAGCATCTATACCTATGATTTTATTAAAATGCACTTCGTGAAGGAGCCGGAACGGTGTCTAGGGCTTATCGATACTGCCGAGATGAAGGGGACGATGACCCAGGACAGCTGTAACATGATGCGCAGCTATGTGTATAACACGGGTATGCAAGACCGCAAGCAGGGCCGACACTACATGCGGCTGGTACTGGACCGCGAAGGACTGGATAAGACGAGTGATGTCTATATCTCTACACTCGATGCTTACAGCACGCTATGCATGACGGAGGGAAAGGCCGAAGAGACGTTGAACGCAGCACTCGAAGGCATCGAACTGGCCCGCCAGCGCGGCTTTAAGCGCCAGGAGGCATCCTTCTACGCCACAGCAGGCTCAGCTATGGAGTTGCAGCGCCCCGGTTCGGGTGAGGCGTATTTGAGGAAAGCCATCGACATCATCAGAAGTATGGACGACGCAGGTGCCCAGCCTAAAGCGTCGTACTATATGAGTCTGCTGGCCCAGAGGCTTGGCGAGAATAAGAAATATGCCGAAGGGGCACAGGTGTGCCGCGAGCGACTGGCCTTTATCGACGAGATGGAGCAGAAGGGTATTAAGATGCCAGCAGGTTACTACGAGAAACAGCGGGGCGGTGCCTACTGCGTGCTGGCCTGCTGCGAGGCGGAGCTGGGACACATGGACGAGGCCCGACGCGCTGCCGAGAGCTTCGAGAAGACAGCATACGCCATGACACGTTCAGGACAGTTCAACATTCTGCCCTACTACGTTAAGACGGGTAACAAGGCCCGCGTGGAGCAGTTGAGCGAACGACAGGAGG
This sequence comes from uncultured Prevotellaceae bacterium, assembly GCA_900316475.1. GTDB lineage: Bacteria > Bacteroidota > Bacteroidia > Bacteroidales > Bacteroidaceae > Prevotella. The sequence continues at coordinate 121 of ONDA01000072.1, read as the reverse complement.
AATTGCGACAGCAAGACGACACCATCAGCGAAATATATCGCACGCTGTTCATCAACAAAGCTAACCTGTATAAGGCACTGGGTGACTACCGCCACGCCTTCGAGGCCACCACGCGCGCCTC
>ONDA01000074.1 GCA_900316475.1 uncultured Prevotellaceae bacterium | reverse complement strand
ATAATACTTGGTCAGGAAATAGGTGCGGTCCCAGTCGAGGATTTTCCGCTGCGATTCCTTCTCGGGGTGGATGTTGAACTCGTCGAAGATCATCAGCTGTTTGTTCTCCAGGTCATAGAGCGGCCACTCCTTGGCCTTGCCATCGGGCGACTGATCGGCGCTGAGCGACGGGTTGCCGGTCTTGGCAAACTGTACCCACATGCGGCGCATGGTCTTTGAGAAGGTGGCGTCGAAGGTCCACCCCATCTCCAAGGTTATTTCATGATGATTAAATATTACCGGAAGCTCCACCGAATGTCCGCAATTGTGGCCCTCATACAGTGGGTCAACCGTTCCACCCATTTCGAAAGCTCCACCGTGAATCCATACCATGACTGGCTTCGTGGCGGCCGACGAGCCTTCAGCCTTCCAGATGTTCAGGATTCCCTTGTAAGCAACGATGCCTCCTGACCTTTTCCCCACAAAGGTGCCGTTGATGCACTTCACGGCCAGCGACTTGTCGTAGTTGCCGTCGGTGATCTTTTTGTTCTCACCATACAGAGTCATCAGCATCTCTTTGTCACTCAGCGGTTGCTCGGGCTCTGCTACTGCGTTGTCTGCATTGTCCGTGCATGAAGTGAACACCATTGTTACGGTGCATATGATAAGGATGGCGGCAAGCACCCAAATCTGAATCTTCTTTTTCATTGCTCTGAGTCTAATTGAAAATATAATACTATTCGTTACAACTTGGCAATCGGATGATTTCCGGTTGCCTATGGCTCCGATGCCTCCGTCACGAAGCAGGCCACCAGGCCGTAGGTGATGGTGGGGCGAATCCATATTTCTATGAGCAGATAGTCGGTGTACTCGTTGATGGGTTCCAGATAGATGTCCACATTGTAGAGCGTGGCTATGAGTATGTCGATGACGCAGATGGCCCACAGGTTGCGCTTGGTGTAGCTCTTCCAGTCCTTGCGGGCATAGAAGAACGTAAGCATGCAGAGCAGCAGCACCGAGAGCGTGAGGCACGCCAGGTGGAGCGCGAAATAGGCCAGTGGCGACGCGAAGAGGATGTCGCGCAGCAGCACCGTCATGCCCACCGACACGGAGCACCAGTAGTTAAACTGCTGAGTGGTGAAGCGCCGCGAGTTGAAGAAATACATCCATATCATCGTCAGGCAGGCGATGTAGAACAGGTTGAGCACCAGTTCGGGCCACACCTCGGCCAGACCGAAGTGGAAGACGGCATAGAGCATCACCCCGACGGAGAGCGTACCGCCGACGGCAGTGACGATGATGTCGAAAATCTTGGCTCCTTTCTTGAATCTTGTTTCCATCTTATATTAATTAATGATTTGTATTTGTTTCGCTATTCGTCATGAGGTCAGTATAATCCGCAACATGGTTTCTCCTCATTTTTACCCCTCCCATTCATTCTGCAGCTCCTCCAGCGTCTCGACGCGCCAGACGAGGAAGCCTACGATGACGAGGGTGAGCACCTGCGCCAGATACTCCCTCATGAGTTCGCCCGCGTTGGTGGTGTACACCTCGTAGGCGGCGAAGAGGGCGAGGGCGAAGACGAGGCTCTGCCACACCTCCTTGCGGTCCAGGTCGGCGAAGTTGTCGAGCAGCCAGCGGCCGTAGCGCCTGACGGCGAAGACGTAATAGACCACGAAGGCGGCGATGACCGCCACCTGCCAGCAGTGGGGCAGCGTGTAGCCCCAGAACACGTCGTGCCGGTCGATGCCCACCGCGCCCATGACCACCACCGGCACCTGCATCAGCCACCACGGCCACACCGGGCGGCGGTGGTCCTGCAGCATGGCCAGCAGCACGGCCAGCACCAGCGGCACCAGCGTCAGGTGGTCGAGCATGATGGCCGTGAGGTTGCGCACCAGGCGGTCGTCGGTCAGCCACACCGTGCCCAGCACGAACCACCACAGGTGGCTCAGCGCCGAGGCCAGGAAGAACGCCGCCGTCCACCGCCGCAGCACGCGGCTCGAACGGACGTCCGGCGCGATGGCGTTGCTCCGCCTGAGCAGCAGGTAGAGCGCGGCCACGAGCGTCAGCAGCGCCGTGCCTCCGTAGAGCGCCATGAAGAAGGGGTCGAAAATACTTTCTTGTCCGTACATAGTTGCTTGGGTTTTAGTTCAAAAATCAGTCGCAAAGGTAGCAAAAAGACACCGCTTATGACGCACGCGAGGCCGCGCCCCCGAAAGATTTTGCCAATTTTGAGACAAGTTTTGTCAATTTTGAGAGTCGGCCCCGGAAATTGTCAATTTTGAAAGTCGGAATTGTCAATTTTAATTGAGAGTCAGAACACCCGATGGAATGGGTAAAAAAGAAGCCGCCGAGCCCATCCTTTGGGATGTACCGGCGGCGTATATGTGGATGTGTTGTAGCGTTAAGACCCGGTGGCTTCAGTCCACGTCCGAAGTCGTTGAGGCAGGTTTTCAATTACCGTCCTTTCCCGCCTCGATTTTCTCCCTGCGCATCCATGTCGTGACGCTCTGGTCCATGCGCTGCTTGAAGGCGAGGCTGAAGCGTTTCCTGCCGCATGAAATACAGGCTGAGATAGGTGCGGTTGGTGCCTATGGCCTGGGCCACCTGCGCCTTGTTCAGGTCGTGCTGCAGGTAGAGCCCGGTGTCGATGCAGTGCTTCTGCAGCAGGAGGGTCATCTCCTCGTAGGCGTCATCGGAAAGCGTGTCGGGCGACGGGCCTGCATCGCCTTCCTGTATTCCCGTCTCCTCGTCTTCCAGTCTTCCCGTCTCCTCGTCTTCCTGTCTTCCCGTCTCCTCGTCTTCCTGTATTCCCGAACCACTCAGGTCGCTCAGCGTCTCCACGCGCCACAGCAGGAAGACGAAGAAGACGAGCTCGCTGAAATGCAGGAGGTAAAGCCAGCAGATGTCGAATTCGGTGAAGGTGTAGAAGATGAGCAGCAGCATGAACCCGAGCGACAGCACGTGGCTCAGCCACACCTCCTTGCGCTCCAGGTCGGCATAGTTGTCGCGCAGCCACCGGCCGTACTGCCTCACTGCAAATGCCACATACACCGTGAAGAGAACGTATAGCAGCACCACATAGGCAATCATTGCCTGCATGAGCAGACGAGCGGGATGCGCCAGGAGCACCGCGCCCAGCACCACGGTCGGCAACATGGCTGCGATGACAGGCCATACGGGCCGCCGGCGATCCTGCAGCATGGCCAGCAGTGTACCGGCGATAGTGGTCTGCAGCGTCACGATGTCAAGCACGACCGCTGCCATGTAGCCCGCCGTGCGCATCAGGTCGGCCTCGCTCCGCACGTCGCCGGAAAGGGCGTAGAGGATGTACCACCACACGTGGCCCAGTGCCGTCACCGTGAAGAACGCCGCTGCCCAGCGGCGCAGCCTCACGGGCGGCGTAACCTCCGGCGCAAAGGCATTGCCCCGGCGCAGCAGCAGATAAAGCGCGGCGATGAGCGGCACCACTGCCGTCACGCCGTAGATGATGGAAAACGCCATCAGCTCATTGCCTGATATATCGTCGAAAAACATCGTCAATTCGTTCTGTTTTATTCGGAAATCGGGTGCAAAGGTACAAAATTTTTGCGAAAAACGGGGCGTTTGCGCGTATTTTACAAACTTTTTCAAATCATGGGGTCGGTTCTACTGATCACTTTTTCAATTGTTTTCAAATGCGAAAGCAAAGATACGAACTTATTCTCGAACATCCAAATTTTCAACGTAAAAAATGATCAGTAGAACCGACCCCATGATCATTCGTTACAATTATAGATTATGCTTTTCCAGCCATCCCTTCATTGTACAAGCATTTTCTTTCCCTTCATAATGCGGAGTCGTGTTGCCTGTGTGGCGGGACGGCCAGCTGTGTCGAACGCGTATGAATCCTGGTGCTTGTCTGCGTTGACCGTTCCGATGTCGTCGGGTGTTGCCACAGGCACAAGGTCGATGTAGTCGATGTCGGGCATCCAGTTGGTGCTATTTGATAGGCGGATGGTGTTGCGCCCTTTCTCCAGGTGTATGGTGATGGTTTTTCTTGCCACTGTACTCCAACCGCCAGAGTTGACATTGACTGTATTGACGCGCTTCCCGTTGATGTCAATGCGGATGTTTCGGTTCTCACCTGAGATATATGCGATGGTAAGTTTGTAGTCACCTCCGTCGTTGCTATATACATCGCGCCAAACAAGGTCGTTCTTTTCGTTGTTGCCGAGCCACCCTGCCTTCAGTCCTGATGAGCAGTAGTCGGCATATTCATATATGCCTGTATGTTCTGCCTGATTGTTTTTCAGTTCCTGATAGTTGCTGATGTAGGCAGTCTCGGCTTCGTAGCGGGTGCGCTCCAGCCGCTGCTCGCCTTCAGCGGTGTAGATACGGGTGCCGTGGGCAGGGATGGTTACGTTGTAACTGTCGGAAAACTCGCCCAGGTCTTTCTTCTGGAACAGGTCGCGGAGCTTCACCTTTCCGCCGAGGCACAGGTCGGCAAATCGTACGGTTGCCTGTTTGGAAGCATCGTCGGGATTGTAGATAGCGAAGGCGCGTTTGGTGACGTTCAGTTCTTCAATGTCTCGCACCAGAATGTAACAGCTGTTGGAAAGTGCTACGATGTATGCCTGCTGATAGAGCGGATCCTGATTGAGGGCTATCAGTTCTTCGTTTTTCAGCAGATTGAGTGTTGTGGTCTTGATGTTTTCGAGGTCGCAGCCTATGAGCAGTGGAGAATTCATGATACACCACATGCCGAAGTGGGTCTTGTCTTCCTCGGTAGTCATGGAGCGTCCCACCTCGAGCATGTCCATGTCGTTGAAGCGGCCGTCGTAGCTGTAGGCACTCATGTATAGGTTTTCAGCAAGAATACCCTTCACTGATGGCCAGCCGTCCCAGATGTCGTGGGTGGTGCGCCAGGAGAATGCCACGTCGTGAACCCATGTGCCGGGATAGTCCCAGCGGCATACGTTCAGTCGCACATCGTTTCGACCGGTAGCTTTGATGGCGTTGCTGATGGCAGTGTAGCGTTTTTGCGGGTCGAGAGCCAGATGCTGTGTGTTCTGTGGAGCGTCACCGCCGCAGAAGTCCACCTTGATGAAGTCGAAACCGCACTCCTTGAAGTAGAAGTCGGCATCGTGCTGGTCGTAGTTGTAGAGTCCGACATTCACGCTGAGCACATCGCCATTGTACATATTACCGCATGTGTTTGCACCGGCATCGCTGTAGATTCCGGCTTTAAGACCCTTTGAATGGATGTAGTCGGCTACGGGTTTGAGTCCGTTGGGGAAACGTGTGGGATGGATGATAAGTTCGCCAGTTTCCGTATTGCGTCCACCAAAAAAGCCATCGTCGATATTGATATGATTGTAGCCCACATCTTTCAATCCTTTTGATACCATCGCGTCTGCCTGCCGACGGATGAGCGCGTCGCTGATGTTCACACCGTAGGTATTCCACGAACTCCAGCCCATCGTGGGACCGCCCTGTGCCATCAGGCTAACTGTCGCCGTCAGGCACGTTGCTGCTATAAACAGTCTTTTTCTCATAGTTCTTTCTTTTATATATAATCTGCTATCTGCTGAGAATTTTCTTGATGCTGCCGCCGGCTGTTACCACGATATTCAATCCACGCTGAACGTCGTTACGGTGAATGCCGTCAAGTCCGTAGATGACATTCTGCTGATTTCTTGAATAATGCAAATCTGTGACCGATGCCTCCACGTTACACTCAAACGAAATGCTCCGGAGTGTGAAGCGGTAGGCTGTGAGTTGTCCGGGGTATGCCTGTTGGAAGAAGTAATAGACATGGTTTGCATCGACCTCATACGTCCATTGTGTCACGTCGTTATCCCATGGTGTTATTTTTACTGACTCGGGGGATAGCGGGTTGTTATTCTGGCAAGCAACGAATACCAGTGGCTGTGCAGCGTTTGCCGAAGCCTTGCCGCTGATGGTAATTTTACTGGCTGTAGAAGGTGCTATCTTCAGAAAAGCACCATGAGTGGGTAGTTCGCCGTATGGTTCAGTGTCGGAGAACGATGTGATGAGTGTCTCAATGGTTCCGCCGGTTGAGGGCATCTGCGACGGTAGTAGCCCCTGGTTGCCCGCATGCCAAGCCCAAGTAACAGCGTCGTCTGGTGCTCCAATAGTTACTGTTGCACCATTGAAGGTAATATCAGACCCGCTCGGAATACCACTGGTTGGAGTGGCAACCCATGCATTCTTGGCAGTTGCGTTGTAATGAACCACCTCTGCCTCTTCTTGTGTGGAGTTTCCCGGAGCATCAGGATTCAGTGTAAACCGCTTGCACCAGTTCCATATTTCGTAGGAGTTCTCAGCAACTGGTGTGTGCGACCCCTTACCGCTATAATTGTAGGAGTAGAGCACCACCTCGTGACCAGTCTTTTCATTGAGCCACAGTTCGCGGTCGCCGTCGAACCATGACGTGCCGTTCTTGGTGCGATAGCCCGACTGCTTCTTGTATTTAGTATAGCGATTCATATTTGCCATATTCTCCATATAGCCGCGAATGTTGTATTTGTTGTATGTGAAAGCATTGTCGTTATAGGCAATGCACTCCATGACATTCACCTTCTTTGCACATTTCTTCCAAGGCTCCTCACTGAACTGTATTCCGCTGGTGGGGGCAAAGGCAGCAATCTTGTCGAGCATGTTGGGCATGCAGTGGAACAACAGCATTGAACCCATGGAGAAGCCAGACCAATAGACGCGCTTACGGTCAATCTTGTAGCGTGTTGCCATCTCGTCGATAACCTTGATGATGAAGTTCTGGTCTGTAGTGCCGCTAATATCCCAGTAGTCGCCATCTGCGCGAGGATAGACCATGACGAACTTGGCTGTGTCAACAAGTTCGTACATCCTGTCGTGCTCTGCCTGATTCTCTGAATTGCCGCCCATGCCATGAGTGGTGATGAAGAGCGGACTGCCTGCTGGCAGTTCGTCGGGTGTATAGACAAGTATGTTGCGCTGCTTGCCGCCGGAGTTAATGTAGATTTTTTCTTTCTGATAGGCCCATGCTGACATCGCTGATATTGACAGGAGCAGAATGGTAAATATTGTCTTTCTCATATATATATTGTAATTGTCAGCACAAGGGCTGTAGTCTTCATGTTAGGTTTACTGATAGCCTCAGAAACACTCTGCAAACTTTGTTTGCAAAGTTAATGATTTCTTCTGATTTACGTTCATTCTGCACGTTTTTCTTGCAGAATATACTTGTTTTTTAACATATAAAGACGAAATGACATCCCATATTAGCACAATTTGTCTCAGTTAAAAGAAAAATGGAAGGTATTCTATGCCATAAGTTTAGGTTTAAGTTTAGAAGTTCTTATATAATTTTCTTTTTACTGAAGATGAACCAATTTATACTCTCCCCTTCTCATTCCACTTTCCTTTTAACTGAAAATTCAATCTCTTGATATCTGACGTTTCTGCTTTCGTGAGACGATGAAATTAGGTTGCAAAGTTATCCTTGAAATCCATATTTGTTTCAGTTCGTTAAATTGGAATTTAACGTTTTACTGCGTTGCGTTACCTCAGGTGAAGTGAACGAAGGCTGACCACTATCCGCTGATCGGGATTTACCATTACTTCTTTCTGCCCGATAATGAGTTTGCCTGGACCACACCCCTTAGAATCTATGGTTATTTGCTTGCGGGTCATCTCTATATGTATATTCCCATGAGGAGTAGGCACGTCGCCTTTCATCCATTTCAGGTCGCCCAAACAGGGACGACATTCCCATTCGGCATAGCCAGGCTTTGTAGGACATACACCGAGATAGTATTTGCCTAACAGATAGATAGGCGATGCTCCCCAAGCATGGCAGAGCGACTTGCCGTAGCGGTTGCCGTACATCAAATCATGGGGTCGGTTCTACTGATCACTTTTGAAGTTTCTGTATTACACATCGTTCTTGACTTCCTGTGCACTTCCATCGGTTCAATTGTTTTCAA
>ONDA01000077.1 GCA_900316475.1 uncultured Prevotellaceae bacterium | reverse complement strand
CAGAAGGGACAGGACGATCTCCTCGCCCTTGTCAACTCCGTCATTGCTAAAATGAAGGCTGACGGAACCCTCCGACAGCTCCATGAGAAGTACGGATTAGTATATGCGTATTAAGAATAATTTGGAAATTTAGCTATTCCTCTGGCCACGGCTCAAATTCCAATTCCAGTTCAATCCATTGATTTTCTTCCTGTGGTGTGGCGTTCTTTTGATTGGAAACGCCCAGGCCTAACAGTCGGATGGGGTGGGAGTGGCGCTCGGCGTAGCCGCTTTGCTTGTCAAAGAACTCCACTTGCTGCATTAGCTGTTTGGCCAACGGCAGGATCTCGTCTTTGGTGCGGAGGATGTAGTCAACGGTGATGCTTCGGGTGATTTGCTGGAAGTCCGGGAACTTGGCATACTGCCGAGTTTGTTCACGCTCGGCAGACTGGAAGCGAGTTTCCGTCTGCTCTCGCTTATGCGCAAACTTTACCTTCAGCGTTAAGGTACGACCCTCAAAGGCGTTCTTTTCTATGCGTCTGACCAGCTCCAGCACCGTATGATACAGATGGATGGTGACGGCAGCATTCTCGCTGATGTCCGACTCAAAGGTCTGCTCACAGCTGACACTCTTCCGCTCCCATTCGCTGATGACAGGCCGATTGTCGATGCCACGAGAGAAGTCATAGAACACCTGGCCCATCTTGCCGAACTCCTGCGTCAGTCGACTCAGCGACATGTTTCTCAGGTCAAGACCCGTGAAGATACCCATGCGGTGCATCTTCTCGGCAGTCTTCTGACCTACACCCCAGATTTTCTCTATCTTCAGTTGTGCGATGAAGTCCAAGGCCCTGTCTGGATGAATCACCGTCAGCCCGTCGGGTTTACGCCAGTCGGAGGCGATCTTCGCCAGGAACTTGCAGTAGCTCACGCCTGCCGATGCCGTCAGCCCAGTCGTCTCACGGATGCGCTGCTTGATTTCCCGCGCAATATCCACCCCCAACTCAATCCCTTTCTTATTCTCTGTCACATCAAGAAAGGCTTCGTCGAGTGAGATAGGTTCTACCAGGTCGGTATAGTCGTGGAAAATCTCGTGCAACTGTGCCGACACCTCCTTATATTTTTGGAAGTGCGGCTCCACGATTATCAGTTGTGGACACAGCCGCTTGGCCACCTGAATGGACTGCGCCGAATGCACGCCAAACCGTCGTGCCTCGTAGCTGGCTGTTGACACCACACCCCGTTCGGCATCGTGTCCCACCGCTATCGGCTTGCCACGAAGCTCAGGGTTTTCTCGCTGCTCTACAGCCGCGAAAAACTGGTCCATATCCACATGAATGACTTTCATCTGCATCCAAAATCTCGTGCAAAGATACGAATTGTTATCGATATAGCACCTCTATGAACATGAAAAACCGCCAAAAACACACGAAATCAACAACAATGCGATAGTGAATCGTTAATTCACGCAAGATAAATTCCTCTGGATAGGGAGCCGGCGACTGGTTATTGGTGGATGGCGCATTCTGCTAACTTTGCACCCGTAAAGGTGTTAAGAGCCATATTGGCGTACCCGGTTTTTTCCGTGGCAGCCCCTACCGGAGCACACGTCAGCAGATGGTATGAGTGTATGAGGGTGAGGTACACAGGTGTCTTATCGGCAATGCATATCTCGTATCGTAGGCGAGCCGACACGCGCGTACGGGATTTTTCGCAAAAAAGGGTGCCACGGTGCCCAAACGCCGATGTACAGGGCGTTTGCACCCTTTTTTGAGGGTGCCACGGGTGCCACAAGGGTGCCACATACTGGCACGCACATAGGCCATAGGCGTGAAGGGGTTGGCTTGCCCGTGCCTTAGGCTAACAAATCTGTGTTGGCAAGGCGAAAGGAAGCGTTCCCCGCCGTTAGATTCTCGAGAGAATTGAAGACAAACTCAGTGAGCCGGTAGCACCAACAGGCGGGAAACCTCCGAATTTTCGAGAGAATTCAGTACTATGACGGCGGGCGCTTGTTGACAGGAGGCAGACGTAGGATTAGCAACGCCCCGCCTGAAGCAGTAAGGACTTTCCGGTCACCCTCGTGGCACCCTTGTGGCACCCGTGTCACCCTCAAAAACAGGGTGCACCTCCTGTGTTTATGCGGGTCGTGACACCGTGGCACCCTTAAACACAAAATTCTTAGTATGGCGCAACAACAGCATGAAAGAGTTCGCCCTAGTCTTAACATCATTTGCTTGCATAATCGTACATTTTTAATTGTGAATACTCTGTTTTTAAGACGTCTTTTATCTCTTTGAAGAAGAATTTGCAGAAAAATTAAGCGATGAAGCGATTTTTTTGTAATTTTGCAGCTAAAATATCGAGTTATGTACTATCAGCGAAAGGCTACGGGTAGGCGAACTACACCAGAGTTTATTACAGAGCTGCAGCCGAACGAAATCTTCGTGTTTGGCAGCAATCTCAAAGGTATGCACGGCGGTGGTGCGGCGTATATCGCCTACCGTAAGTTTGGAGCTATTATGGGCCAGGGCGTAGGCTTGCAAGGCCAAAGCTACGGCATCCCGACGATGCAGGGCGGGGTAGAAACCATCCGTCCGTATGTGGACGAGTTCATCCAGTTCGCTAAGGAGCATCAAGACCTGACGTTCCTTGTAACTCGCATTGGCTGCGGCATCGCTGGATTTACTGATGATGAAATCTCACCATTGTTCGAGAAGGCTCACGACGTGGAGAATATCGTGCTGCCACCAGGTTGGTAATATCATAAAGCAAAGCAAAAATCAGCCGTTTTCAGAAAAAAAGCTCGGAAATGGCTGATTTTTACTGTTGCGTACTATTATAATCGGATTGCAAAAGTACACATTTCATAATTGTTTATTCTTTGCCGTGATAGGATGGATGTTCATTATCAGGATTAATGACTAATTTTTCAACGACGATTTCCGGGTCTATCATCACAACTTTAACGGTATGATTGCTCTTTTGTATATTCGTTGAAAGTGTCCACATAACCTTGTCGCGCATCAATGGTCTGCATCTCGCCATCATCGACACGAACACCGATACGGAGTCCGCGTGCAGGGTTGACATCGTTGGTGGGCAAGATTCCCAGTGCCAGTTTCTGCTTGCCTGATTGTGAGAAGTGGACGTCATATTCCAATGTTGCGCCATCACCCAGAGGACGGCTTTTTGCCGTAACGGGTTCAATGCCCATATTGCCCTTGCCACGTCCCAGTCCTGGCAGAAACACCCAGCGGGCATCATCTGTGGCTGTTCGGCGTGTGTAGTCATGCGCCATGATGGCTGTCTCGCTGGCGGTTATGCCAGTTTTGCCCGATGGTTTGGCCACCTGAGGCAGGGTGTTCTCGTTTGGCAGTCGGTCATCTGCTTGTCACGCTCAAAAAGCGTCTGCATTGTAATCGAATCACCCAAAGTTGCCGCCAGATATATCTTCGCCACTCCAGCACTTGCCACTGCCGGGTATTCTACCAATTGATAGAAGGCATCCTGCATTTCCGCAGGCATCTTCTTGCTGAGTGAAAGGGTGCGTTTCTCCAACTCATCCCAGCGGTCATACATGCGTTGCGCCTCACCAGTCTCAACGCTGTAGATACCCACTCGCTGCACCTCTGGCTTGCGCTCCAGATTCATCTTTGAATACTCCGTAACGATGTCGGCAATTTCTCTTGCATATTCACCGCCAAAGATGCTTCGTGCCCAATCTACCATGTACTGGTCTATCTTGTCGGCAGGATAATCGTCAGGATTCCAGGCATAATGCATAATGAAGTCGATAGGCATTTCCTTTGGTTTGAGGTCGCCTACATTGATGATCCAGATACGGTCAATGCCCGTCTGGTATGCCAGATTCAGTTGCTCGCGAATCTTGGCGGCAGTCGTAGTGTTTACCCATCGGTCGTTCCAGGGTCCACCGTTCATGTCAATGTGGTAGTACATGCCCATGCCACCCTTGCGTGCCTGTTCCTTCTCTGGTCCTGTGCGACGGATGTATCCCCAGTTGTTGTCGCAGAAAAGCAGGGTGACATCATCTGGCACGGTGAAGCCTGCATCGTAATAGCGTTGCACCTCGGTGAAGATGGCCCACAATTGCGGAACCTCACTGGCTGGTTTCTTATACACACGTTCAATAATCTCGCGCTGACCATCCACCACGTCTTTCAGCGTCTTCATATTGTCCTCATCATTGCCATTTCCCATTGCCACATCACCGTCACCACGCATACCGATGGTGATCAGGTTGTCGTATGCCTTATTGCGCTCAAGACCCTCTTCAAAGAATCTGTCAAGATTGGCCTTGTTTGTCGCATAATCCCACGCACCTATACTGTCTTTACGATATACATACTCCTTGTGGGCACGCATCATCGGCTCATGATGGCTGGTACCCATGACGATGCCCATATCGTCGGCCAGCTGAGGCGAGAGAGGGTCGTCTTCATTGAAACGGCTGTCCCACATGGCCGGCCAGAAGTAGTTGGCTTTCAGACGGAGCATGAGTTCAAAGATGCGGGCGTATGCTTTAGAGTTGATACCACCAAACTGGTTCTTACACCACGTGCCGAACGACGGCCACTCGTCGTTGATGAATATGCCGCGGTATTTTACTTTGGGTTCACCATCTGTGTAGACGCCGCTCTTGGCAAAGAGTTGCTCATGTTTCTGGATGGGTGCATCAGCCATCCAGTACCAGGGTGAGACTCCAATCTGTCTTGACAGTTCATAGATGCCATAGATGGTACCACGCTTGTCAGAACCCAGTATGACGAGCTTGCCCTTGTCCGTAAAAATCAAATACTGCTCCCATTTACCCTGTAGTTCTTTTGATTGCAACTTATATTTCTTGGCCAGTTTGCTCTTCCCTATGGTGGCCACCACAACAGGTGCATTTGCGCTGGCTTTGAGGTCGTGACGCAGATTCTCTACAGCCATTTTTACCCCCTTCCAGTCGAGAGGGTCGTATGTAATGGTGTCCGATGTTCTTGTCAGTTCAATATCGGATAGTGAGTGCCGCTTAAAGGTTACAAAATCTGTAGCATATGCTGCATTTGTGCATGCAGCTATCAAAAGTATATTGATAATTGTTCTTGTCTTCATATTTGTTTATTCAGCCTTTTGATGTTGGAAAGTTTCTTATTTATATATATAGCAGGAGCGTCTTGCTGATTGCCTCTATATGCTCCGGTCTTACACCGCAGTCTTTAGCTGTATCAGGCCAGGATGCTACTGTGGAGAGAAGTGACGGCTTGTCCATCTGCCTGCAGGATTGTATGAATAGCATAAGTCATAAGCTGGGGCAAACGACCATTTTCCAGCCTTATCCATCAGGAAGGAGAAATTCTTGGTGTGGTCATCGTGGTTGCGTGCAATAACATTGAACACCATGCGGCGATACAACTGCTCGAAGTCTTTGTAGTTCAGTCCCAGTCGTCGTAATACGCCAAATAGTTCCTCGTATGAATGGCGCACGTCTCTGTCCAGATGGGCAATACCAGCCGCTGTCTGCATATGGATTTTCTCACCTGTTGATGTTCGGTCAAAGCGGCGCGTCATGAAGTGGTTGCAGTCACCTTCAGGCAATAGACGACACTCCGACATGCTGATGCCGCAGGCAGTAGCCATCTTGTAGTAGGCATATTCTATGTTTCCGATGCCTTGCGGATTATCGGTTATCTCATTATGCTCGCTATAAGTGCCTCCGTCGAACTTCAACAGCCAATATGAAAATCCTTCTGGCGCAGGGACCTGGCCAGAACGTACTTCTCCTGTTTCTTTTTTGTAGGCAATAATCGCCTTTGGTTTCGCGCCGCCTGCAGACGTTCCCACTTTAAGGATGTCGAGAATCGACTTGTCGTTCTGGTGAATGAGTTCCTGAAACCTGCTTCGTTCCTTGAAGATTGAATCAGATAATGCCATCAGTTCGCGTATATAGATTTCTGTCGATTCGTTTACACCTTCCACATTGGCAGCGGGTACAAACTCCAAAGCACCCATAGCCCGTTTCCCAACGTAGCACAGACGGTCGAGCGGAGTAATCATACCCTCCGTTTTACCTTGTTGCGCGAACCATTCCGTGATAAGTTGGCTACCAAACTTATCGGGAAGGGCATCAGCTATCAAACCAGGAAGACCGCTGAAACACTTTGTTCTAGCATTGGTGGGGAACGAGACGACGCCTCTGGTTCTTGCCAATGGCATCATTAGTGGGGCGATATCTAAGCCTGACCTGCGGAAGCGGTCGTCAAACTGGAAATCCGCATAGCCTCTTTCATCATCCCACGACATGGCTCCCACAAGGTTGCCCCACAGGTATATCTGTATTACTGGTATTTCTCCCATTGTTTAATCCTTCTTTGTTCTTACGCGTTTTACCTGCTTGCCCTGCATCTTCAACAGTTCCATTGGCGATGGCTTCTGCTCTGGCACAAGCAAGTCTAGGTTTTCAAGCAATCCAAGCGTTCTCATGACACTGATTAGTAATGAGAGC
>ONDA01000078.1 GCA_900316475.1 uncultured Prevotellaceae bacterium | reverse complement strand
GGAGAGTGAGAAGGCCTACACGATGGAGCTTGCAGCCCCTGGCATCAAGAAGGAATATTGCCGCGTAGGCATCAATGACGACGGCAACCTCACCATCGCCATCGAAAACAAACAGGAACACAAGCATGAGGACAGTCACCGTCACTACCTGCGCCGTGAGTTCAGCTACTCGAACTACGAGCAGAACTACTCGCTGCCTGACGATGTGGTTCGCGACAAGATTTCTGCCAAGGTCGAGGACGGCATCCTGACCATCCTGACCATCACCATGCCGAAGACCGAGCCGAAGGAGAAAGTCACCAAGGCCATTGAGGTCTCATAACATGCTGACTCAAAACACAAATCAAAGCCCGACCTGCATTTGCAAGCCGGGCTTCTTTTTATGCCAATGACATCATTTCCACGTCCATCCCCCATTGGGACGGAGGCGGAAACAAGAGTCATTAAAAGTCTAATTCTGATAACTAGTTAAATCTTGAATATCTGCATGTGGATGCTGATGTTCTCATTGTGTTCATGCAAGACGTTCTGAAGCTGGTGCACGTATGGAATCAGAACGTTGTGGAACACAGGAACATGTTCCTGAAAAGGGAAGAGTCCGTTTGGATTACCGTCATTCCCAATTGAGGCGCAAAAGTACGAATAAAAATTTTTATTAGCAAGCGTTATCGCTCCAAAATTAAAATAAATCGTAATTTATTTTGTTTTTTGCTCGCTTATTCGTACCTTTGTTCCTCAATATGGAAAGATTGCATACAAGAGAAGAGAAGTTGTTCATCTCCTTCGCCCTCTCGCTGACGGTCATTCCCATCATGTGGGCAGTCTCCAGGTGGGCGCCGGAGTTGTTGTGGTACAGCTATCTCATCGCCTATCTCGTGGAGGCACTCATGATCTTCGCCTTCCACCATTTCTCTCGCCTCCGCTTCACGCTGAAGATGGCTGTAGCCGCCACGATAGCCCTCTCCGGCGGGATGTCGCTCAGCGCTTGCAGCGATGGCAAGAGCATCCCTGCAGCCCCCGACTATCAGGACTCTACACAATGGTATGTCACCAACCGGCAGGCCGCTGCCGACGTATTCTACATCATCTCTACCGAGACGGGCGACTACAGGCTTCCCAACGGTGAGATGTGCCACTGGGCCGATACCTATAGCGACAGCCTCCGCGCACCACTCTATGCCGAGATGCTGGGCGTGGACACACTGATCAGCGGACGGCTGAACTTCTTCTCGCCCTACTATAGGCAATGCTCCCTACAGTCGTTCCAGAGCGACAGTCTGACGGCTGAACGCATGCCCCTGGCCACAGACGATGTGCGACGGGCCTTCAAGCACTATCTGAAGCACCAGAACGGCGGTCGCCCCTTCATCCTGGCAGGGTTCAGCCAGGGTGCACACATCATGCTGGAGCTACTGAAGGAGATGGACGACCATACTTACCAGCAGTTGATAGCAGCCTATGCCATCGGCATCGCTATTCATGAGACGGCTCCCCACATCGTGCCTGCCAAAAGGGCCGACGATACGGGCGTCACCATCTGCTACAACTCGGTCCGCGACACAAGCTGCACCATGCGAGGCTGGGAGAGGAGCATCATGGCCATCAATCCCGTCAACTGGAAGACCGACAGCACTCGCGCCACACTCATCACTGAGCCATCGCCCCTGCTGCCCGTAGCGGAGCAAAAGCAGGACACGATGACCGTACACCTTGACACGACGAAGGGGCTGCTCATCGTTGAAGGATTCACTGCCCAGGACTATGTGCTGCCGCTGCTGGGCGTTGAGGGCAACTATCACTCCCGGGAGATCTGGCTCTATCGCGACCAGCTTCGCGAGAACATGGCTCTACGCGCCGCTCGATATCAGCATTAGTCACATCCTCGAGTGCGCCAGATAGTATCGAAGTCAGTCATAATACTCGATGTCTAATTCCTCGCTGACATGTCGAAATGATAATAGCCGCCACCGATGCATTGGTCGCCAGGTTTCAGCAGGTCTTTATGCTGATTGACCATGCCTTCAATCGGTTACCACTTCATCGAAATGCTCCTTCCCCCAGTCAATGAGGGCTATGATGGCGGGCATCAGTGAACGGCCAGTTTCCGTCAGAGAGTATTCTACTCGTGGTGGTATCTCTGGATAGACCTCACGATGAACAAGGTGACTCTGCTCCAGGTTTTTCAGCGTAGCCGAGAGCATCTTCTGGGAACAGTCCGTCATCAGACGGCGAATCTCATTGAAGCGCAATACGCCGGTCTCGCTGGTGTGAAGCATATAGAGCACTAACATTGACCACTTGTCGCCGAAACGACTGATGACTTGCCTGATGGGACAGGCTAAATACTCTGCTTTGATATCTGCCATAATTCATGATTTTAGTGCAAGGACAGTGCAAACCGAATGCAATCGAGCTCGCTCGAATTGCTGAGGTGCAGCCTGTTCTCGCTGAGTTTACTCAGCAAAGGTAACAAATAGTTACCAAGTAACAGCATTATACTTGGTTAATCTAAGTTAAAGCGGTTTTCGCAGAAGTCCGATAACATCACAATTCCTACTTATTGGTAACTATGACACCAAAAAATGCCTTCTTGTGAGATTGAAAAACTTGCCGTACCTTTGCACTCGCAATCAAGAAGCAACGAGTATTAATAATAAAAAGGTAAGAACAATGAAAAAGGTATTTTTCGCAATGATGGCAGCTGCCATGATGGTCTCCACGGGCGTGTTCCACTTTCCTAACCGCCAGGCGGCAAGGATTGCCATAGAGACTGTCAAGTCATATCCCCGACATGCTCTTAAAACGATTGTATTCAATGTTTTCCTCGACAAAGACCGCGACATCTACCAGCAGCTTCTCTGAACGGCTTGCAGACCTTCAGCGATTGATTGCCGAAGCCGACTACGTGCTGATTGGCGCAGGAGCCGGACTGACCACTGAAGCTGGCATCGACTATGCCGGTGAGGACTTCCGACGGGAGTTCCGAGAGTGGATAGACCGCTACGGCATCACCGACCTCTATAGTGCAGGGTTCTATCCCTTCAAGACCGATGAGGAACGCTGGGCTATGTGGGCAAAGCACATCTGGTTCAGCCGCTATCGGACAGGGGCATTGCCGCTATACAAGAAACTGCTGAAGATGGTGGACGGGAAAGATTATTTCGTTATCACCACCAATGTTGACGGTCAGTTCGAAATGGCTGGATTTGATACACATCGCATCTTTGCTACGCAGGGCGACTATTGCTAT
>ONDA01000079.1 GCA_900316475.1 uncultured Prevotellaceae bacterium | reverse complement strand
TACTGCGTATAGACATAGGCATCCTTGCCCATCGTGGTGACGGGATAGTAGCCCGTCCAGCGTTCACGGAGATTTCGGAAGATGTCGTTGGCAAAGAGGACTGCGGTGAGATTGCCGTCGAGGAAAGCCTTCTGTACTCGGGCGTTGATGTTAAACTCATGGGCATAGTGGTTAAAGCCGTAGTCGTGGCTGGTGGAATAATGCAGATAGAGCATCGCCTTCGCGGTCTTGCCGATGGTGAACCAGTTGCGGAAGTTTACCTCGAACTGTGGCTTATCAAGCGACACGACAGTACCATACGCCTGTGCATCGAACTGCTGCTGAAAGTAACTGAGGGTCAGCGTTGGCTGATAGAAACCGAACTTGGGCGAAGCAGTCAGCGATGCATAGTAGCTCTCGAATTTATCGAAGTTGCGGCTCGTCCAAATGGTAATCTCCGTTCCCTCTTGATACAGACTTCCGAAACTTAGCCTTACGTCCTTGTTATGGCTATAGCCTGTAGTGAAATTTAGCCACAAGTAAGTGACGTTGAGGTCGACGCTCTGTTTAATAGTAGGTCGCAACAAGGGATTTCCACCTTCATATTCATAGCGGTTGTCGTACTGGATGTTGGAATTAAGTTGATAATAGCTCGGCCTTCTGATGCGCTTGTTATAGCTCAGTTGGATGCCCCATTTGTTCTTTTGCCAGCCGACGGAAAGATTAGGAAACAGGTCGTGGTATTTGCGGCTCGGATCTGTCTGATACTGTCCGAAAGAATAGTAGTCGGACGTAACGGCCTCATATCGTAATCCTGCACCAATGCTCCAGTTGTCCAGTCGTAAATGATACTCTACGAATCCTGCCAGATTGCTCTCTTTGATTTCGTCATCGGATGACCTCACGATTTGCTCTACATTATTGTAAATGCCGTGGCTGTTGGAGTGTGTCATCTCCGTGCCCGCACTCAGTTCACCTCGCCATACAGGATAGGTCAGCACCAGTTTCCCTGCCAGCATGTGGCTTCGCCTTTCGCTATGGGTAGTCACATCGCAATCCGGCAGGTCATCACTACGCTCCTGTGACAGCATGTCGATAGAACTCTCGTTCCACAGATACGAGCCGTTGAAGTCAATGCCGAGCCGCCCGAGTTTGCCAATGAAATAGACATTGGCTTCATGCGAAGGGCCGTTCTCGTCTTTCCTGCTCATATATTGACTGATAGTTCCTTCCTGCTTGCCGTTGCGCAAAATAGTCTGTGTTGTATGTGCGTCGCCACTTTCGTATGGTGATCCGCTCAATTCGTAAGTCATTCCCAGTGATGTGCTGTCGTTGAGGTCATAGTTACCACCTACTTTGCCAGAGAGATTGGTGTACCAAAAACTATTGGGGGCATATTGGGAAATGTGTATCAGGTTGCCATTGGCACGAGTATCAGTAGTCAGCGTATTATCCTCGGAATGGTTGCCATTCCGGAAAACTCCGACACCAAACACTTCCAATCCTCCCGTTCGATACTTTACCATAGCATCATCGTAAGTCGTCCACTTCTCGTTATACACCACCTGGCTATATGCCTCTACGCTGATGCCGTCGCCCTGATGCTTCTTCGTCTTGATGCGAATGACAGCACCGACCTCGGCATTGTACCTGGCACCAGGCGAGGTAATCACGTCCACGCTCTTGATGTCGGTGGACTTTAACTGTTTTAGTTCACGTGCGTTCTGCACCTTCTTGTTGTTGATATAGATTTCGGGCTTACCCTTGGCAAAGACGGTGAAGTTGCCATCACTACCCTGTACCTGTGGCAGCATCGACAGCACATCGTCAGCAGTGCCGACATCTTTCAGCAGTGAGTTCTGAATATCAATGGTCATGCCTCCCGTGGTCATCTTATATTGCGGACGTTCGCCCTTCACTACGACCTCACCAAGTGTTTGCGTATCGGGCTGCATCCGTATTGTGCCAAGTTCCGTGTTGTCGCATTGCTTGTAAATCGTCTTGTAACCGATATAGGAGATTCGGGCGATGATATTTGGCTGATCAATGGGAACAACGAAGTAACCACTTTCGTTAGACACACCACCGCTAAGCAGCGTGCTGTCTGTAGGATTGAGAATTGCAATGTTAGCGTAAGCCACAGGCTGGCCCTGCTCGTCGATGATGGTGCCCGTCAGGTGGCGCTCAGTTTTATGGGTACATTCTACATAAATCTCATGTTTTCCACTCTTGACCACACGGACTGGATAGAAGCCAACAATCTGCAGGATGGCTTCAGGAACTGACTTGTTTCGTATATGAGTCGTTACGCGGAAGTCTTCGAGTTCATCGTAGATAAAGGTGATGTTGTAATCAGTGGCTTGTTCTTGAATGTACTTCAGGGCTTCGGAAAGGGGATTGTCCTGAAAGGTGTGCGTGATTTTCTGTGCGCTTGCAACTGACACAATGACGCACAGCAATAGTATGAATGATAGTCTTTTCATCATAGTAAGCGTTTTAGCAATCCTTGGCGGGGATGGCAGTGGTTCTTATGAATAGAGTATCATTCTCGGTCTTGATCTGTATCCATTCGAAGTTGTTCAGCATCTCTACAACTTTCTCCAGTGTATATTCCGGCTTCCATTGATAGAACAGGCGGAGACGGGGGGCATCTTCGTTTTGATAGACCACCTTGACGTTATAGTAGGCTGAGAGTTCTTCGAAGA
>ONDA01000082.1 GCA_900316475.1 uncultured Prevotellaceae bacterium | reverse complement strand
TCGTTTCTCACTTCTTGCTTTTCATCACTCAGTCGTTGCCATTCGGCATCAATCATGTCGTCAGTGACTTCCTGATCGGCACGGGTAGCGTAAATGGCACTCTGGGTCTTCGACATCAGCGTGTAGAGTTCACGGCACTCTTCGTCGGCAAGTATCTCCTGCCACTCTTCTTCAGTATAACGCTGGGGCTGTTCCATCATCTGGAGCAATAGATCGGTCTTGTTCATACGCTCATTTGTTATTAAGATATGTACGTAATTGATTTAGCGCACGGCGCAGATGCTTATAGACAGTGGTTTCACTGACACCCAGACGATTGGCAATTTCCTTAAAAGTTACTCCATCGCGGAAATGCTGCATAATGATGTCGCGGCAAACGGGTGGCTCTAATTGGTTGATACCCTTATATAGAGCTTTCAGTTCTTCTTCTAACCGTTCCGTCGGTGTGATGGTCGTGTCGAGGTCAAGCAAGTAGAGGTGTTCCACCCGTTCCTTTATCTGTCGGCTACGAATCACGTTCAGACATCGGTTTCGTACGCTTGTAAGCAGATAGTGCTCGGCCGTTTCTTCCCGTAGGTCCTGAGACTCACGGAGTAGATGGGCAAAGATGTCGTGCACCACATCCTTGCTCTCAACATCGTCGTGCAGAAGTATGGTGGCCAGCCGATACATCTGACGGTAATGCTGTCGAAACAGCTTTTGAATAAATTGCTTTCGCTCGGCATCATTGAAACAAGTTTCTTTTGCACTCGCTGAATCGCAATTTTCGAGTTTCTTTTGATCTGTCATACATTCTTAATACACATGAAAATCGATTTACTAAACCCTTTATGGCAATTTTTTTGTGCAAAATTCTTGCTATGGCAAGCGGCAAAGCCGAGCGAGGAAAAACGTACGAAGAAGCCCCCGACAAGACCGAAAAGTGTCTGCCGAGGGTGAAAGTCTGAACAAATGTTCAGAGGTTTTGGGAATCACGGAGTCGTCAGCCCTAATGACAGGCGCAGGAGTTTGTAGAATTGTTCATTCCAATTGATGCCTTTGGGCATAGTTGTCATTTCATCATGTTAGCATTCAAATTATCCCAACCAGTCGTCGTAGTCGGGGATTTCGTTGGGAGGCGTGCCACTTGCCTGAAGCAGGCATGTCCTATGTTGCAGCTCGACTACTCTCATTGAAGGTTTCTCGTATGCTCTCTTTTTCATTGCTGTGTCCTCCATTTGTTATTTGATTACAATCTTTTTTCCGTTGTTCTTGCCTTGCAAGCGACCAGAGGTCGAGCGGATATAGATGCCCTTGGTGCTGGGCTTGCCGCTGAGGCGGATGCCGTCGAGGGTGTACCATGCTTCGCTGTCGAAGGTCACTTCGCCCGTCTTGGTGTCGAGCGTACCGATGGCGGTAGTCTCGCCGTTGGCTCCTACCAGTTTGACGGTGATGCTTTGTGGCAGTTCCTCCGTAGCCGCTGCGCTACGGGTCAGGGCACGGGCATTGCTGGGCTCGCTGCCAGCCCACATCAGGTAGCACGACGTGGGGCGGATCTTCGCGCCGCTCTTCGCCCTCACGAAGTCGCCGGCCACGACGGTTTTTTCGTCCACCTCCTTGGTCGCTCCTGCGAAGCCATACACCTTTCCGATTTCCTCAGGGTTCTCGCTGTCGCTCCAGTAGCGCGGCTGGTAGGTGCCAATGAAGTTCCATTTGTTCCAGGCAAAATCCGCAGTGCCGTCATACGGCTTTACCTTCGTGCCGCCTTCGTTGCCCTCGGTGAAGATGTTGACGCCGTCGCCGCCATTATCGATGTACCAATACTGCGGTTCCTCGTCAGGTACGTAGAGGTATGGTGTGTTGGCCTTCATCGTAGTCGTTTCGGGATTGTCCGGCTCTCCCATCACGGCCACCCATTTGTTCGACACATTCACATCCAGACGGATGCCCTTGAACTCATAGAAATGACCCGTCAGACCGTCGCTGGAGCCACTCTTCTTGAAGGCGCTCTTCGTGAAGTTGAACGGCATCATCACCGTCACGGGCTTTCCATTGGTGAACGTGCGTTTG
>ONDA01000083.1 GCA_900316475.1 uncultured Prevotellaceae bacterium | reverse complement strand
CAGATTAAACGACTTAACAAATTCATAAAGCAACATGAGTATAATAGACTTGAAAATGATTCTGATGTTCGTGATGGCCGCCGTGCCGTTCACGTTCGCTATGCGCTGGCGACCTGCATTCGCCACACGATTCTATGAGGGCATGAAGCGCAGCGAGAACTTCCGCAAGTTCTTCACGCTCGTCATCCTGATGGTGATGATAGCCCTCGAGTTCATCGACTTCCAGGCATCCACAGCCATTGCCACGATGATGCACGACGGTCATCTGTCCGCAGCTGATGCCGCACAGACCATCGGCCTTTACGGCGCACTGATGACACGCCCCTACGCCACACTCTTAGCCGCAGTGATGAGCCTGGCCATGTTCTCGTACAAATGGGCCGACACGGTGCTCACCTACCTCCACAACCACCCGAAGCATTTCCTCGTCGTGGCAGCCGTCGCCATGCTCATCGCCATGGTCTCGCCCCGCTACATCATCGTCACCGAGATGCTGGAGATAGTGCTGCTTGCAGCATACATCTACCCCAACCGTATCGGTAACATAACAGGAGGCGGCATCCCGCAGTCCACTATGCGGGATGCCGTGCTGGCATAAACACTAAAGCATTACGACATGGATAAGGAAACAGTTAGAAACAACCAGGTGCGAATAGTCACAGACATCGCTCTCTGGAACCTGCTGCTGCAGGGTGTGAAGAAACACCTGATGGAGCGTCAGCGCATCGCGCTGCTTACGGGTGACGGAAAGTTCATGAAAGGCAGCGTCCTCGAGTTCTCGAAAGCCTGGGGATGGGACCGCGATACGGTCAGCCGTTTCTTGGAGAAGTTACAGGAGCTTGGCATCGTCACCATGACCTTGGCAGGCAACCGAAAGGCAATCAAGTTAAACTATATCACAGACAACGATTTTTAGTGTGTACGACGACTGAAACGGAGAGCGCTTGCGCGTCTGCCCCAGGTCGTGCCACACTGCCCTTGGGCAGAAGGGTGTAGCCTAATACGCACTTTGTCGGCAGATGCCCCACAAAGATGCCCGTCCTCAATCGCAAGCGAATTGGAGCAAGCTCTCGGACGGTTAGGCTCAGGGTTCACACCCCAAGACCCCCATTTGAACTAATAAACGAATAAAAACATGGCTAAGCAAGTATGCGATATAAGAGCAGGAAAAGGTATAACCGTTGCTCAAAGTAACGAACACCTTCGTGTAGGACAGCAAAACGCCTATATGAAGAAGGTATCAGGTACACAAGACCCCACCCGCGAGCATCTCAACTTCGAGATTGGCCGTGATGGCATAGTAAAAGAGGTGGATAAAGATACTTCCATCCCCACCCGTATTAGAGAAATTCTGAAGGCAAGGGGTATCACCGACCCCAATGCAGGGCTTTCTGAGGATGATCCGCGTCGCCGTCGGACGGTTGCGAATATCATATTAGAAGGTTCAAGAGACGTGATGCGTCAGTTGGCCTTTGGCAATCAGGAAGTGAATTTCAAACGTGGATCAGACAATTCTCAGGTCACCCGCTGCCCAGGAATTGAGAAGTGGGCACAGGACATGTATCACTTCATGGCCGACAAATACACAGAAAAGAACAAGTTTTCCTACAATAAGTTCTTTGGCGGTAACAAGGAGGATGGCTCACGTAAGTTCAAGGAACTGCACGACCAGTTGGCCGAGGTAAATGCCAAGTACGGACTGGAACGTGGTGACAGCATCGCCACAACCAATGCCAAGCATAAGTCATATATGCAGTGGCTGGAGGAACAGATTGATTCCGGCAAGGTAACCCTCAATGAGCAAGAACAGAAGATGACCGAACAGTCCACACAGATTACGGCAAATCAAGGGAGACTTGACAATCTGGAAACCGAAATCAAAAGAGCCGAGAAACGCTACAAGGGATTGACCACTATGATAATCAATCTTCGGGAACAGAAGCAGAAAATCATCACAGAGATTGGTGGTCTTGAAGAGGAATACAAGAATGGTCATATTCCCATCGATGAACTTGAAGAGAAGAAACAAAAGTTAGAAGACCAACTTAACGATATACAGACAAAGTTGGACGACAAGAAAACAAAACTCGAAGCTGCCATGACCCAGTTAGAGAAACTGACAGGCATGAAAGAGAATCTTGAAAAGGCATACGATTCGCTATATGAGCAGGTCGAAAAGAACAGTCCGACACTGGAGGATGATGCCATGCGTG